>NZ_JAQQBT010000010.1:0-128644 GCF_028570825.1 Vibrio sp. CCUG 15886
GGTTGAAAGCACCGGTCTTGAAAACCGGCGTACGTTAATAGCGTACCTAGGGTTCAAATCCCTATCTCTCCGCCACTACATAGAAAGCCTGCAAAGTAATTTGCAGGCTTTCGTCATTTCTGACGTTTGGATGTTGGCTTGAAATGACTTTGTGTCTAGTCCTGAAGTAAATGTCACATTGAAGACAGATCATCGCAACTTCACATAATCCCTGAGCCTGTGTTAAGCGTACTTAGCATGATGACACTCTAAGCTCTAAATTTTAGGCTATCGAGATGGGTAAGTGGCGTTATAGGCACAGGCAAACTAGCAGACAAATAAAAAGCCTGAGAGTTATCTCAGGCCTTATCTACAGTCATATATGTAGAGCAACTTAAAATGGTTTAGGTGCAAAGCCAGTCATGACTTCCAAACGCAGTTCTTTACCCATTTTGGTCATTGGATGGACGATCACTAGTCCTTTGACGCTTTTTTTCAGTTTACCGATATCGGCTTGTTCTGCTTTGGTGATCTCACGAGAGAAAGGTAAGTCGAGAATACTCTTGCGCTCTTTGTTACGCTCGTAGCTTTGCTTGTGCTTGAGTTGAGAGAGTTTCTTGCTAACTTGGTCCACTTCATCGGTAAATTTGCTGATCATTTCATGATCGCCACGAGAACGGGCTGCGTCTAGTTTACGCTGGCAAGCATCAAGACGGTTGTGCAGCTGTTGAATATCAGTTTTTAAGCTCATGGGTGTGTTCTCTGTGATAAATGGTCGTGAAGTATATCACATTGATAAAAAGACTCGCTATAAAGAGAGTGCGGTTAACAAGTGCTTAAGCGTAGGTAACGAACATCAGCGAAACTGCGTCCTGAATTGTTTCGGTGTCATCTGTTTCAAGGCTTTAAAGTGACGGTTAAAATTAGAGAGATTCTGAAAACCAGTTTGTTCCGCAATTAATTGGATGGGTAGGTCCGTCCGGGTGAGTTTTTCGCACGCTTTGCCGATTCGATATTGCTTCAAATGCTCCGAGAAACTGCAGCCATAGTGTTTAGCAAAGAGGCGATAGGCAGAGCTTTCACTAAGATGTAAAGCATGGCAAAAATCGTCCATTCGAATGTTTTTGGAGTAATGGCTTTCGATGAATGCTCTGGCGAGTTGCAGCCTTTTATTGGTTGCACCTTGTTCATTCACCGCTTTTAGCTGATAAGGCGTATAAGAGACTCTCTGCGCTGCCTTGTCGTCTGATAGGCACATTAGGATATGAATGATATCAAGAGCTTGGTACTTTCTCGGCTTCTGCTCTAATCCGATTAGGCGTGCTGATAGCTCGTTGACGATGTTTGGAGAGAAGAGTAAGCCGTACTTTGATTCCTCTAAAAGAGCGACAATGCTTTGTGCGTCTGGAATCGTACTCACAATATCCAGTATCCACTGATGACTGAACCATATGATCACGGTGTCTAGGGGTTTGGCTACGTGACTGGTCGACTGGCCTGCAACCATATGAGGCAGTCCTGGCCCATAGAGCAGTAAGGTATTGTGAGATGTGGTTCCTATGGCACCACCCGCAAAATATTTCCCTTCAAAGATGCCATCTGAGTCGAGGTAGAAAACCAGTTCATATTCGGTGTGGTAATGCCATGGGCATGCGAACTCTTCTAAGGGAACCTCACAGTGATACCTTTTTACTAACCAATTAAAACTCTCTTCAAGCAGTACGTTTTCGACGAAAGGCTTCATGTTGCTAGGCTATTTCGGTCACCTAATTAATGAAAAGTGACGGAATGATATTAGTTAACGAAGGAATGGCACCACTTTACGCGGGTTCATGAGAATAAACTAGCCGACATATTCAGCATTTATGAAGTCAGTCGGAAATGAGTATGTTGCAAGATCGTACCGCCATTTTATTTGTGATTACCGCCACCATTATCGGCTTGTGTGGCGCGTTCTTTTATCCACTCACCAGCTTGTTTTTGGTTGAACAGTTGAATGCCTCACCGATGATGCTGAGTCTTTATATGGTGGTTGCGGTAATAAGCTCTGTGTCGGTTTCGCAAATGATCGCAGGCAAATCAGACAGAGGCTGGCAACGCAAGACGATCTTGTTGATTTCGGTCAGTTGTCAGCTTGTGACCGTATTTAGCTTTATTTTTATCCGTGAGTACTGGATTGCGATTGTCGTGGTTTCTTTATTAGGCAGCATCAGTGGTGCGGCATTTGGGCAACTTTTTGCTCTGGGACGAGAGTATGGCGACAAGTATGTGACCGACAGCGCGAGCTTTGTTTCCACTATGCGAGCGGGAATAGCGATCGCTTGGGTATTTGGTCCTCCGTTGGCTTTTTTGCTCAAAGCGGCTTATGGCTTTGAAGCGTCATTTACTGTCGCAGCCACCATTATTGCTATGTCAATTTTAGTGATATTTCTTGGTATCCCTAATGTCGAACGTAACCTCCGTGTAGAAAAAGAGCCTAGTAGGACGAATGGGGGCTGGGTATCTTCAGTGAATCCGTTGGTGTCTATTTATTGCCTCATTATCGTGCTCGCGTTTGCTGCAAACAATCTCTACATCGTTTCGATGCCGTTGTACTTGTCTCAAGAATTGAAAGTCGATGCAAACTGGCTTGGCGTGTTGTTTGGAGTGGCTGCGCTGTGCGAGATTCCAGTGATGTTGTGGGCTGGGAAGTTGGCCAGGAGATGGAGTGCATTGACCATAATGAAAGTCGGCATTGCTTCAGGAGTGCTTTTCTACAGCGTGATGTTATTGGCGACCAACTACACGCACCTTATTGTTGCTCAAATACTGAATGGCATTTTTATCGGGACCTGTGCAACGCTGGGGATGGTTGTCATGCAGGATATGATGAAAGACAAATTGGGCACCGCTTCCACTCTGTTTTCCAATATGTTACAGCTTAGCATGCTGGTTTCGAGCTTGTCGGTTGGCGTTGTTGGCGAGCTATTTAACTACTACAGCAGTTTTTACGTAAGCTTATTTGGCGTTTCTTTAGCACTGATTTTACTGATCTGCTGCCAAACTAAGCTCGCCGCTTCTACAGCGCTTGTGCCAAACTCAAATTAGCCCTAGGAGAGAGCTGTCTGTTATTTTGCTCGTCCGGTATAGTGTGGGAAACGCTTTTCTTAAACGGTGAATGATGCGATTACTGTTGATGCTATTGATACTCAGCACTGGCTCAGTTTGCTTTGCAAACGAGCAAGTTGATTGGGTGAAAGTGGATAAATCAAAACGGCGACTTTACCTCATGTCGGGTGAGGAAGTCATACGTGAATATCGAATCGCATTGGGCAAACAACCAAAAGGGCATAAGGTTCAAGAAGGGGATCAACGTACCCCTGAAGGGATTTACACGTTGGACTATGTGACAGAAGAGTCTTCCTTTTATCGCTCTGTACACATCAGTTACCCGAATCCGATAGACAGCTTACTGGCAAAGGAAAAAGGGCTCTCTCCTGGTGGTGATATCAAGGTGCATGGCCTGCGTGATGGTGAACAGCGAGATCCGCGATTTGTGCAAAGCTTTGATTGGACGAACGGGTGTATTGCACTCACCAACCAAGAGATGGATGAGTTTATCCGCTTAGTTAAGATGGGTACCCCTATTCATATCGAGTGGTAATCCATCTCTTTCTGTTATTCGGGTTGCAAATGTTTCTTGTGTGATCTTTTCAATCCATCGACAACAGTTCGTTTTCTTTTTAATTAATGGTTAAGTAATTCTCACTGAGTGAGAATTTACTCGCCCACCGTGTCGCGATATCGGTTGCGTTTTGGCATTATGTTTTTGCTCAATAAATATCCTGCTTATGTCGGGAAATAATAACCAACGAAGAGATTCATCTTCGAACAAGTAAAAGAGTAAAACTTTTGAATTCTGAACGTAAAGCTGCCAGCATTTTAATTCTTGCAACAATCCTTTCTGCCTTTGGGTGGATTTTTTCTAAAGAGACCATACAAGGGCTGCCGCCATTTGGTTTTGTCGGTCTGCGCTTTTTAATCGCCTCACTCTGCTTACTCCCCTTTTGCTACCGTTCTCTGTTTAAAGCCAGTTGGGGGGATGTTCGCTCCGCAGCGTTAGTGGGATTACTCTTAGCCACGGCCCTGATGAGTTGGATTCATGCGATTTCCATCAGCGACACCTTGGGGGAAGGGGCATTTATCCTCAGCCTCTCCATGTTGATGGTGCCCTTTGTTGCTTGGGTGCTGTTTAAGCAAAGACCCAAACGCATTTTCTGGGTCTCTTTGCCGATTGCCGCGTCGGGGTTGGCTTTCCTCTCTTTGGCGGATGGTTGGCAGAGTTCGGTCAGTCAGTTGTGGTTTCTGTTTAATGCGGTTGTTTTGGCTTTGCACTTCAATATCAACAGCAAATATTCGCAAACACTCCCCATCTTGGTTTTAACCTGTATTCAACTGTTTGTGACGGGGGTGATTGGTTTGTCGGCCAGTTTGCTCTTCGAAAGCGTGCCAACTCATATAGAGCCAACGATCTGGGCTTGGTTTGCGGCGAGTACCATTCTCGCTACTGCATTGCGATACGTGATGCAGACAATGGCGCAAAAGCAGATCAATCCTGGCAATGCGGCGCTTATCATGATCCTCGAACCGGTTTGGACTGTGATACTGAGTGTGCTGTGGTACAGCGAATCTCTTTCGACCAACAAGCTTGTTGGCTGCGGTCTGATCTTATTCTCACTGATTTTGTATCGGACAGACGGTAAGCTAAGCTTGTTAGTGAAGAGTCGAAAATCCGTATAGAGAGCGTGAAAAATCGCCAACTTATCGACTCATATATCGTGAAGGGAAGAGTGGTTAGACGTTTCAACTTAATTATGTCTTATTGGCCAAATAAAATGGAAGTGGTTGGCGTAATCAGCATAAAATTGTGATCTAAGTTGTACTATGTCAGGGAATGAATGATGAAAATAGGGGTAATTGGCGCTGGATCAGTGGGCGTGGGCATTTGTAACTACCTTCTCATGATGGGAAGCGTCAGTGAGTTGGTGCTATTGGACCAGAACTTAGAGCGGGCGGAAGGGGAAGTGTTTGATTTTCGCCATACAGCGGCGCTGACCTTTTCGAAAAACACCCATATTATTCCCACCAAAGATTATCTCGATCTACTCGCGGCCGACATTGTGGTGATCACCGCAGGCGCACAGATCAAACAAGGACAAACTCGAATTGATATTGCAGAAATTAACGCCAAAATTGGGGTTGATATTGCACGTCAAGTGGAGCGAGTTGCACCTAACGCCATCTTAATCGTTGTTTCGAACCCATGTGATTTGGTGAGTCATTTTATCGTTAGTAACACGACCTTTAAACCAAACAAGGTGATCAGTAGTGGTTGTGTGATTGATACCGCACGTCTGATGACCATCGTTGCTAACCGTGTGCAACTTGATCCCAAAAATGTCTTCGGTTACGTATTGGGGGAACATGGTAGTCACTGTTTCACACCGAAAAGTTTGATTTCTATTGCTGGACAACCTGCCGATTATTACTGCGATACCAATCATATCAAGCGTATTGATGCTGATGAGTTACTGGAGTCAGTCAAACAAGCGGGTTATGAGATTTTCAAGCGAAAGCACAACACCACTCATGGCATCTCTGCCAGCGTGTTTCGTATCATCCAAGCCATTATGATCAACGAGAAATCCGTTTTGCCTGTTGGAACCATGTTGTCCGGGCAATATGGGCTCGACAATGTGCTCATGAGCTTACCAACGGTGGTGGGTAAGCAAGGTGCAGAAAAAGTCTTGATGCACCCTTTTAGCGACGAAGAGCTCTCAACGTTGGCGCGGATTGCGGAGAATGTTACCGCCGTTGTGAATGAAGTGGCCCAAGTAACAGGGTTAAAAGCGTAAAGCAACCTATGCAAAATCGCCTGATTTATACAGGCGATTTTTGTTTATAACTCATGAATTAATCTCAAAAAAAGCCCCCTCGAAGACTCTGGCAACCCACCAGCGCGTGATGAATAAAACGACAAATCTGTTGACTCGTAACGACAAATTTATTTTTCTTTCAAATCATTAACAATTGCCTAATTATGCGCGTGACCCCCAGCATGGTGCTGGTACTGTTTGGATTGCAAACTATGAAAATGTTCATCAAAGGATTGGTTCTGAGCGCGCTCTCATTTAGCTCTCTTTCTCAGGCAGAGAATGAAGTGCTAAACGTTTATGCTTGGGGAAGTTACTTACCTGAAGCGTCATTAAAGGCTTTCGAAAAACAAGAAGGTGTCACGATTAATTATTCAACTTTTGAAAATAATGAATCGATGTACACTAAGCTTAAGTTGCTGAAAGGGACGGGTTACGACGTGGTTTTCGCTTCGGCCTATTTCATTGAAAAAATGGGACGTGAAGGGCTACTGACGAAGCTAGATCATAGCAAAATTCCAAACATGCAAGACACCATGGATGGCCTATTAGGCCAAGCCCACGATCCAAACAACGATTACTCGTTGCCTTACATTTGGGGTATTACGGGCATCAGTTACAACGAAAGCATGGTTGATGCCCCAGTGACACGTTGGGCTGATCTGTGGGACAAGAAATACGCACAACAAGTTATGCTCATTGACGATATCCGTGACGTATTTGGTATGGCACTAAAGCTAAATGGCTACAGCATCAATACGAAAAACGAAGATGAGATCAAAAAAGCCTACGAGTCCTTGGTTGCGCTAAAGAACAATGTCCTGCTTTATAACTCAGACGCACCTCAAGTGCCTTACGTCTCTGGAGAAACGTCGGTTGGTATGCAATGGAATGGCAATGCTTACCAAGGTCAAGTTGAAATGCCAGAGCTTAAGTTTGTCATGCCTGAAGAAGGTGCGGTTATGTGGATGGATAACTTCACGATTCCGTCAGGCAGCAAGCACAAAGAGCTCGCACATAAGTTCATCAACTTTATGTACCAGCCTGAGCATCAAGCAGAAATCGTTAACAGCTTAGGCTATGCGTCGGCTACAAACGCGGGCAGAGCGCTGTTGCCTGATGAGCTAAAAAACAACCCAACGATTTTCCCAGCGGATGCTGATGTGAAGAAAGGGGAGTTTATTAATGATGTGGGTCCAGAAGCGCTCGCCATTTATGAGAAATACTGGCAGCGTTTAAGAACACAATAAGCACGTTTTATACCTAAGGAGCGCAATGCGCTCCTTTTTTATTTTCCCGAAAAATTCCATTTCAATAATCACAATAAATGCATTTAACTAATTGATATAAATGGCTTATTGAAGCTTTTCGTTGGCGATGTAAGTTTTGTCTTAGTGGCTCACAAAAACAGAAATATGAGCTGTGTCTTGATGTTTGTGTACCTCTTTATTGGTACATTGTTCTGATTATTTTGATAAAGTGACACAATGAGTGTTTAGCTCGATTCGTCGTCGCCACAAGTAGCAGACAGCATGCGTTCAATACCGTTCTATTCCGTTTTATTGCCATCCATTCTTATCTTGCCATCCAGTGTGGCAAGTGAGGATCTTCTCAGCTTATTAGATATGCCACTGTCTTCTTTGGCTGAAACAAAAGTGGTATCCGCAACCAAAACATCACAAAGCTTGGCTGATACCCCTGCCTCGGTTTACGTCATCACCGCTAAAGAAATTAACCGCTCAGGTGCTCGCTCGGTGGCCGATGTGCTTGCGTTGGCGCCAGGACTGCATGTGGCTAAATTTTCTAATTATGATTGGGGTATTACCGCACGTGGGAGTAATCAGCCATTAAGCAATACCCTATTGGTGATGGTTGATGGACGCAGTGTGTTTAACCCGATGTTTTCGGGTGTTGACTGGGATCTTATCCCCGTCAGTTTAGCCAATATCGCGCAAATTGAGATCGTCCTTGGTCCAGTAGGTACCATATGGGGTGGCAATGCGGTGACTGGTGTGGTGAACATCATTACCAAAGATCCAGAAGAGGCTGACAAGGCGACACTGACCGCGCAAGTGGGTAACTTCGACTATCAAGAGTATCAAATGCGGCATGCTGCACCGCTTGGTGAATATGCTTATGTCAGTGGTTATCTGGAATTTGTCGAACACAAACCTTGGACCAGCGAAGAAGCTCGCGTGCAACCGCACCAAGATTATGCGGTGTATACCGAGCGTTTTGGTGCACGTTTGGATTACCAATATTTGGCTAACACGATTAGTGCACAAGTGGGTGGGATTCGTTCAAAAGAAGATTACCAGTGGGGAACGCTTAATCCCTATTTTCTCTTCCCAGACAGAGCCGATATTGATTTCTACGACACCAAAATGACGATGGAAGAGTACTTTGCTGGCGTGCAACATATCTATGACCACCATTCAGGGAATCGCTGGCATAACGAAGCGTGGCTAACATACAGCGCGAACGACAGTACGGATAGAAATGCCCGATTCACTCGTCTCGACCTCGATTCTCATATTGTGGTGCAAGATTGGTTTGGTAGCCAATTGACGATTGGGGGAAATGTCCGCCTCATCGACGAAGAATTTGGTACCTATTCGCCGCAAGAACATTTCTCCATGCCTTACTTGCGTATTGCTCAACAAGCAGATTTTTTCAGCCAAAGCTATGGTGTGTATGTCAATTGGAATCTAGAAGTGACGGAGAAAACCGATCTCATTTTAGGCAGTCGCTGGCAATACAATAACCTGACCAAAGAGGTAGATGCGCAACCGCAGGTGCGCGCCAGCTATGAACTTGCTGACAATCAGCGCATATGGGCAGGTTGGGGCAAGGCGATTGTCACGCCATCTCGCCTTGAGTTGACCACTGCGCTGCAAAGTAACAATTACATTGAAGGTGCACTATTTAGTGACGGCAATCGATACGACTATTTCTATTCCTTCATTTATCAAGGAAGTGAAGATTTACGTGTAGAAAACGTGGAAACTTACGAACTGGGCTATCGAATTTGGTCCGATGAAGTGTGGCAGTTCAGCGCAGGCACTTATTACAGTAAGCACCACAATATTCGAGCGTATGCGGGTGTTGCTTCGAGTCAAATTGTGTTGCCTGGAAACTCCTCACCTGGCACGGTCGGAACCGTGATCGAGCAGTATGTTTCACAGTTGGTGGATCCCCTTTGGTCAGAAACCGTCGGAGGCGAATTAGCCTTCAAGTGGGCACCGATTGATGCTGTGCAACTCAACATGAATTACAGCTACAAGCGCATTATTGGTCATTGTGAAGGGGCGATTTGTGGTTCAAACCAAGCCGTGAAACGTGAGTTAGAGAACCAACCTAACCATTTTGTCAACGCTCAGCTCATGTGGGACATCACTCCGCAATGGTGGGCGAGCAGCACACTTCAATACATTTCAGAGTCACAAATGCACTCGGACTATACCTCCGATGAGCGTTACCAATGGCCGGAAGTATTCAGTGTGGATATTGCATTGAGCTGGCAGCACAGCAAGGCGTATCCGAGGTTGACTGCTGTGGTGGAAAACCTTGGAGCAGACCAAAGTACAGAGTTTCCACAAGCGTTTTCCCCCTATCAAAATGGGGTGCAGTACTGGCTGACGCTAGCTTGGTCTCCTTCCATGGAGCAGGGTAGTGCCCTATGAGGCAGAGTAGGCTAAGCGCGAAATTGCTTTGTCGAGTCGCACTTTTTTGGGGGGTGTATTGTCTTGCTGCCCCCGCTTGGCCTAAATACAGCGATGAAGATTTGAAAGCGGTGTATTTGTATCGTTTTGCCTCGCTGGCCGATTGGCAATCGACGCCTTTAGCGCAGCAGAAGACACGCTATTGTGGTGAATTTAATAGCGTCATCGCCGAACGCTTAAAAGCCATAGTGGAAACTCAGCCTGAGGCGGCCACTTTCTCATACTTAGAGGAGGTGGACCCGCAAGAGTCCTGCCATTTGGTGTTTGTCGAATCCAATCCTCAGACGGCACTGCCGACACTCCAGCTGCGCTACCCTCACGCTCTGCTGGTGGGAAATGGTGAGAAGTTTGTTCGCCTCGGGGGGATGATCGCCTTTATTAAAGTGAATAATCGCATTTTGCCATTGATCTCTCGTAAGCATGTTGAACCAAGCCAGATTCGCTTGAGAGCCCAATTGTTGAGTATTGCTCAGTTGCATGAGGAGCCCACTCAATGATGACCAAACGCTTTGCCCGTTTACCGCTGCGCTACAAGATGACGCTGCCGACATGGTTGCTGTTTACCGTGATATTTGTCTGCGTCGGTGGGGCGGCCATCAAAGTGATCTCCTTGTCTCACTACGAAGGCTTGCATGGGCGCATTAAGATCCTTTCACAAGGGGTGGCCAGCACTTTACAAGCGGCGTTGACTTTCGCCGACGCAGCAACGGCAAAAGAGCAGCTGAACATTTTGACCTTTGACCCCGACATCATCGCGGCACAAGTCAAAAGTACCGATTTGCTGACCAAGGCCGCGATCCATCGTCTACCACAAGACTGTTACTGGGATGACCTCAATGTGCTGTGCCGCAACCAAGAGATCATGAGCTTAAGTCAAGAGGTCGTCTTGGGCAGTGAAGTGCTGGGTGAATTGGAAGTGTGGGTCTCATTGGAAGCCTACTTTGAACGAAAACGCAGAATGTGGCTCACGCTTGGGGTGATCGCCGTGACCTTATCATTTATGGTGTGGTGGTTTGCTCGTGTGCTGCACAATGTCTTTGTCATGCCACTGACCTCATTGCATCGCTCTATGGAGCAGATGTCACGTTTTGGCGTGTTGAAAAAAGAGCTGCCGATTTACCACGATGATGAACTGGGCAAGCTAACCCGCTGCTTTAACGAGATGGTGATCAGTCTGCGAGATCGAGAAAGCGATCTGCAAAACGTGCTCAATGACTTGGAAGCGCGCAACCGCTATATCCAACGAGCGCTGGGTGCCATGCGCCGAGGGGTATTGGTTGTGTCTGAAAACAAAACCATCAGCTATTTCAATCCGGCGGCGCAAAAAGAGCTGAAGATTGAACGCGAAGGAGAAAACATCGCGCAGCGACTTGAGGCTTATTATGAGCCTAAAATGGCGGTGGATGCGTTAATGCACTCCATCGTCAATGGTTGCAAAGGCAAAGCGGTGGAACTGCGTGCTCGTGATGGGGAGCGAAGATACCGAGTCACCTGTCACCCAATGTCGGAAGGCAAAGAGACATTGGTTCAGTTCGAAGATATCTCAGAAGCCTATTTGGCTGAGCAGCGCCGTAAGCTTATTAGCTTGATGTTTGAACAAAACCAAGACGCGATTTTGGTACTCTCACGTACATTCTCGGTTGAAACACAAAATCTCACCAGTCTGCGTTGGTTTGGCGAAGTACACCGATTAGAAGAGATTCACGGTTATGACTCTTTGCAGTTTACTCAAGCAGAACTCAAAGTATTGATGAAAAGCGGTTGTTTGATTCGAGCCATGGAAGTGAAGTGTCAAGATGGCAGTCTGTTACCTTGTCAGCTGAAACTCAGGGTACTCAAAAGCACCTCCGGGCGTGTAGAAGCGTTCGTGGTGACGCTAAGTGATCTATCAGTGGAAAGAGAGCTTAAGCGTTTAAATTATGTGGCGAATCACGATCCGTTGACGGGTTTAGCCAATCGCTCCCACGCCTTTCAATCTTTGCAAACTGAGCATGACCAAGGCAAAGATCAATATCTGCTCTTTTTGGATTTGGACGGTTTTAAAGCCGTCAATGATCAGTTTGGTCACGCTATTGGGGATGATCTGTTGCGAGTGGTCGCAAAACGGCTAAAGAACAGCGTGTTTAATCGCGATTTGGTGGCTCGTCTCGCGGGCGATGAATTTTTAATTGGTATTCGAGATGCGCATACTTACGTGCCTGTGGTGGAACGCATTTTAGAGCAGCTACAACAGCCAATCAGCATTGATGGATGCTTATGTGATGTCACTGCGAGTATTGGCGTGAGCCATTGGGCAGTCAAAGATGGCGTTTCTCTTGAGGAGCGGATACATCATGCAGACGAAGCGATGTATGTTGCTAAGCGACTTGGGAAAAACCAATATTGCTGTTTGCAAGACGAACTCACTGTTTAAGCTAACAAATTATGTTGATTTAGATAAATCTACTTTATCAATTCCTTATGTGAAATTTGATCCTGTGGGCAGAGTTTATACAATTTTATAAAAGCGAATTGAATGAATGGTGTTCGGTGGTATTTTGGATATGAATGGAGCAATAGCTCTATTTGTATCCAATCAAATCATAGAAGGACAACAGATGAAAAAGAAAATAATACTGTCCGCACTCTGTACTTTAGCGCTTGTTGGCTGCCAGTCTGAAGAGACAAAAGTGACCAACATCTCTAATGAGAAAGCGGAAGATATCGTCAATACCAAACGTGAGCTTGCCAAGCAACTGGGCGAAAACTACAGCTCGGTTGAATCCACGCTTCGTCAAAACATCAACGCTCAGCAACTCAATGTTCCCATCTCCACTTTGGTTGAGCAGAAACCACAGGCGCAAATGAGCCGACGTTTCGTTCAAGCCGATGAACAAATTCGAACATGGAAAGGCGTGAGTGAGTACACCGACGAGCTGCTTGAAGTTCGCCTTGCCAATGAAGCGATGCTCGCGGTTTGGCAGAAAGGGGACGTTTCACCACTGTTTGCTTTTGAACCCAGTGGTGATGATGAGCTTTGGCAGTACATTGAAGCATTTGATATCAACGGCCAGATCCACCAATTGGATGTTTACAACATGCCTGATGTGCCAGTCATTGTTGTCGATAACAACAGTACAAAAGAGCTTAAAGCAGGCCTACAAGCCATGCAGGCGGAGATGAAACGCCTAGGGCAACCAACGCAGATTCAGCCTTATGTGGTGGAAAAAGGACGCGATGCAGCCCCTCGCATGGCACCGCAGTACAACCTTTCTGCAGAAACGACCGCGCCAATCCAAACCACACAGCTTAAGAAAATCCGCTTATCTGACGACCAAGAGCCTTGGATCTCAGGCAAAGCTGAGATCTATGCCATTGTGACGGGGGTGAATCCGAGCCGAGATGAGCCAGCGTTGGATCTTGTGGAGATGCCTTATCTGGATTATGACAACAAAGATTATTACCCCAATCAAATTGTGATCCATTGGTCCCGCTATCGCTGGGGTGCCGCGGATATGGTGTTGATGGAACAAGATGATGGCACGGACTACAAACAGCTAGCTAAGTTACTAGTTCAGGTTGCAGAAGAAGTGTTGAAAGCGATTCCTGATCCAGAAGTTCAGGCATACGCGATAATCCCGCAGATCACCAATAAAATTATTGATGCGATCCCTGATGGCGTTTTAACCAACGATGACGACTTTGTCGACGTGTACTACACGCTCATGCAAGATACGTCATATGTGGATCATCCAGGTGCTGGGGTCAATGCGGTGGTGACGTTGGAGCCTTTGACGATTAATCCAACGCGCCCGTAGTTCTTAAGTAAGAAAATCTCAGGTAAGAAAAAGTAAAAAGGCCGAGTTCAGTTGAACTCGGCCAATTCCAGACGCGCAAGCGAAAGCGTCGTAAATCTGCATCACATTGGATATGCATGCAATTTAAAAGCTTTTTCCTTTAGGTGTAAATACTTTAAGACAAGCTTTCATAATAATTTCATATTTCCTGAACTAAAGTCTTAGTTCTTATGCATAAAAATAGCGCATTAGATGCGCTATTATGAATTTCTATTCTATAAAGACGGCCGTACCACTGGCTGAAACCATCAGCATGCCATTGCTCTGTCCCAAGACTTCATAGTCGATATCAACACCGACGATCGCATTGGCACCCAACTCACGAGCTTTTTGTTCCAGCTCTTGAAAAGCAATCGTTCTTGCTCTTTCCAACTCGCGTTCATACGTACCAGAACGTCCACCAACCATGTCTCGAATTCCGGCAAAGAGATCTTTAAACAGGTTCGCACCCAAAATGGCTTCTCCTGCAATAACGCCTTTGTAAGCGATGATTTTTTTGCCTTCGATATGTTGAGTCGTTGTAACGATCATATTTGTCACCCTCTTTTGGTTAAAAATGCAATGTAAAGTATTCACTGAGGGAATGGATTTAATCTAACTTGCGTCTTGATGCATGGCAAGCAGGAATTTTTCTCATTTTGGTATGAAGTCATTCCTGATCCAATTGCGCAGCGTTAAAACACTTTCGTTTTTGAGTTTGCTAGGATGGCACACCCAATAGAAAGCGAGATCAGGATTCACCACACTCGGGCCTACTTGAGTGAGCAGTCCGGCATCAATGTCATCTTTAACGAACAGTTTATGGGTCACTAGCACGCCCAATCGTCTTATGGTTGCTTGAACCGCCTGAACCGAAACTAAAAACTGCAAATGCTTATCGGTTTTAGGTAGTGGGAACTGCTGCGCTTGGCACCAAATATCCCAATCGTTTTTTCTCCGCTCATTCGTTACGGTGATGATGCGCGATTGGGCCAGCAGCTCGGGCACCGAAGGCTGATGAGCAAGTAACTCTGGGCTGCAAACCAGGATCAGTTCATCGTCACTGAGTTTTTCACAGTAGTAATCTTGCCATTCATCAGGGCTACCATGGACCAGTGCTACGTCGACCCCTTGTTGCTCAAGATGAAAAATGCCCGTCAAATTGGAGAGCCGAACATCTAGGTTTGGCGCAAATTGTTGTAAGTCATCCAAACGTGGGATCCACCAGTGCAGAGCGAGGGAGTTCACCATGTTGAGAGTTATTCGTCCTATGTCATTGGACTGCGCCAACTCTTCGGTTGCTTTAACGATCTGCTCTAGTGCTGGCGCGACTTGTTTGTAATATTTCTTACCATGATTGTTTAAGCGAACGTGTCGGCCCACTCTTTCAAACAGCGGCCGATTGACTTGAATCTCTAGTGATTTTACCGCTTGGCTGATTGCAGAATGGCTAACATGAAGCAGATTGGCCGCTTCGGTCATACTGCCCGTTTCTGCCACCGCGACAAAAGCATAGAGAGATTTGAGTGGCACTTGTTTTCTCATGTTATTTTTCCTTACAGATATGGTCAGTATTACTCGCTATTTTCACCCCGCATATCCGCCTAAAATGAGCGGGTAATGAGGAGTAGTGAAATGCACACATTAGACAAATCTATCTTATATATGCTCCTGTCGACATTGAGTTTATCGGTGACAGGTCTGATTTCCAAATATTTAGTCGATATTGTTCCTATCGAATGGTTTAGCTTTCTGCGCTTTGCTTTGCCAGCCGTTTTACTATTGGCTCTGTTAAGAATAACTAAAATAAAAATGCCAAATAAGGCGGAAATGAAACCCTTGCTCGGCCGCGCACTGTGTATTGCCCTCTGCCAACTCTTTTTCCTTTGGTCGCTTCAACATCTGAGTTTGGTGGAAAGCGTGGTGCTCTTTGCCACAGGCCCATTGTTTATGCCGTTGCTTGAGCGTTTCTTGTTCAAAACCAGTGTGTCGAAACTGACGATAGCGGCGTTGTTGGCTACATTTGCCGGCGTAATACTATTGGCAGGGAAAGAAGGGGAGTTCTCATTGAGGCTCGAATTGCTGGCAGGTTTAGCTGGGGGAGTGTTCAACTCGGGCTCTCAACTGACGCTCTATCGAGCCAGTAAGAGCGCGCTGTCACCCAAGGAGATTAACTTCTGGACATTCAGTTTTGCCGCCTTGTTGCTCCTGCCTGTTTTAGCGTTTGTCGATATCGCAGCGCCAGAGGCAACATCAACGCTGCAAACTTGGCTCAGTGCGCCCGTGGCTATCGCCTTGCTGACGATTTCTTGTTTGATCATCAATACCCAAGTGAACAGAGCTAAAGCGTACCGGTTAGCGAGCAGCGGCTCTCAGTTAGCACCATTGATTTTTACCAACTTACTGTTTACCTCGGCTTGGCAATGGCTGTTTTTTGATGAGTCGTTTTCTCTTTGGCAAATCACCGGTTTGGGATTGATCATTTTCGCCACCATGCTCAACGTATTGTAGCCGATGATCATGTCGCGTCCTCCGTTTCTAAAACAGAGGCAGGCGTAATATCAGAACTGGTTGCGCATGTAGTTTTTCACCCGCTCAATGTGCGATTCTCGGTCTATCTCAGACAACTGGCTGCGGTTAACAAATGCGCTGGCATATTTCTGGTCCACTTTTTGGATCAGGAACAAGAGATAGATCTTAGGGTCAATGTGCCCTGATGTTGCCATATTGGTCATGATTTCCAGCGATTCTGCTAATGTCTTGCCTTTCTTGTAAGGGCGATCCGCTGAGGTGAGCGCTTCAAAGACGTCCGCAATGGCCATAATACGTGCGGGTACGGAGAGCTCTTCCTCATGAAGACCGAGTGGGTAGCCTTTACCATCCATTCGCTCATGGTGCCCCCCGGCGATTTCAGGGATGTTTTTTAAATGCTCAGGGTAAGGTAGGCGATTAAGCATAATCTGCGTCTGGATGATGTGATCATTAATGATAAAGCGCTCTTCATCCGTGAGCGTGCCGTAGCGAACCGTCAGGTTATGCAGTTCGCCACGATCGTACTTGTACGCTCCCGGCTTGAGTACATACGCTTGCTGCCAGTGTTGGCTTGGGTGGAATCCTGCTTCCCATGGCACTTTGTGTACATCTTTATCTGCCAGCAATGGCTCCATCACGGGTAATTCAGGTTTGTTGCGGTGCCGTTGCTGTTCAATCCAAGAAACGCCCAGTTGATCATCAAGCGTTCGCTTCCACTGGCGCTGGGCAATTGTGTTGAGTTTTTCAATATCGGCTTCGGCCATTGACTCACCCCCCGCATTACAGCGTGCCACAAAAGCAAATTCATCGTCCAACTGACGATGGAGCATGGTGAGGTGTGCTTTTGCCGCATCGGGATCTTCCCCTTGGCAGCGTGCACGCCAATAGTCCACTTCCCCTTGCAGTTTGAGCAATTCAAAACGCATACGAACTTCATGAATGCGATCGTAAATGGTTTCCAGTTTTGTTGCTTTATCCACCACGTATTCTGGTGTGGTGACTTTGCCACAGTCGTGCATCCATGCCGCGAGTCTGATTTCTTCCCATTGTTTGGCATTTACCTTAAAGCTAGGGAAGTATTTGTTGTCTTTCTCCACCACTTCCGTCAGCCAAGTCACTAACTGTGGAACGCGTTGACAATGCCCGCCAGTGTAGGGCGATTTGGTATCGATCGCGGAGGCAATGAGCTCGATGAAGGCGTTGAGCATCTCTTTTTGTTGTTGCATTTGGTCAATATTGTCTTTAGCGATTTCGGCAAAACTGAGCAGCTCACGTAAGAATGCGTGCTTGGCGAGCTGTGTTTCACTGGGTGGGCGCTCGTAGCCTACCGTGACAATGCCAACCAATTGTTTTTCACGGTTAAGGAGTGGGAAAAGAAAAATATCTGAGTTAAAAATCGTGTCCTGATGGCGTTTTAACGCATTGGTGGTGCGATCAAGGTGGATGGTATCGCCCTCCTTGAGTTGTGCCATCAACCAAGGGGTTTCATTGACGAAATCATTGATGTCGACCTTGAATGGAATGATGGCGTGATTGGCGGCCAAAACCAGCTTTTTCTCTTCTTCCGACTGAATGTAGAGCAAGATGGTTTCAGCCTTGGTCACCAAATACGCTTGGTGCGCAATGGTTTTGGCTAACACTTCAAACTCTTGGTTACCAGCGGTATCACGCAATAATCGCAATAAATCGTGCAACGTGTGTTCCATCAACTCGATGGAGCTGGTGAGGTTAGAGACCTCTTTGATCATGCTCTGAGGGTAGCGTGTTTTCTTAAAGTTAAAGCGTGCGATGTTGTCTGTCAGATACACAAGATTGATCAGGGGCTTTGAAAGCCGATTGGCCACTAGCCACACCACACAAAAACAGACGGCAAGAAGAAGAATCGCCGTGAGCACCTGTTTGTCACGCATCGAGAGTAGATCCGCCAAGATCTCATCGGTGGGTGAGGCTTCCGCCAGTGAAAGCTGCACTTTGTCAGTGAGAAAAACCGGCGTCATGGTGATTGACCAATCCAAGCCGTTGAAGGTGGCGGTTTCAAATAGGGTGGTCGGGTAGCCAACTTTAGCAAGCAGCGAGGCAAAAATACTGGTTTTAAGCGCTTGTTGCTGTTCGCTGACATCGGCTTGAATGTCTATGCCAACTTGGTGCTGAGCCAGTAAACGTCCCTCTTTATCGAGCAAGGCAAGGCGAGTTCGATCTGAATAAGCGAGCTGTTCAAGCTGGTTTGATAAGGTGGCCAAAGTGAAGTCGGCTCCCACCACATATTGCCCATTCACCGAGCGTCGAGAAAGCGTCACCCCGTTGGTTTTCAGAAAGTAAAAAAAATATGGCTCTGTCAGTCTGATCTCGCCGTCCATTTCGGCGTTGATAAACCAAGGTCTCACTCGAGGATCAAATGTGTTGTCATTGGTCTTTTTGTAGTCGATTCGTTCAAACTGGCTGTCGAGAAAGATGAACTCATTGGTGCCATCCACATGGGTATTGTTAATCAGGAAAAGCGCGTTCGCTGGAGCGGAAAAACTTTGGCGTATGGTGGGCGAATTAAGCATACGATATTGGGTGAAAGTCCCGCTTTCAGATGCGTGATACAGTGCGACCAAATTGGGATTTTCTTCAAAAATATGGGCCAGAGCGCTTAACCACGGTTTTAGCTTGTTCTCATTGTTGTATTCATCAAGAAAAGCACTCACAGCCATAAAATCCAACGTGGTTAAAATTGGACCAACAGAGGTTTGAAATGCCGATTCCAATTTGTGAGCGTGCTCGTTACTCAGCCCTTCGGCACTTTTAGTCAACAAGGTCTGCGAGTGGTTGTAGCTGATGGTGATCAGAACAATACCAACAACCGTTGTCAGCACTAAAAACAGACTCGTGATATGAATACTCAGCGGGTAACGTTGTTTCTTCATGAGCGCTCCAGGTTCGCGTCTTCGTTTCAATCCTTGTCACCAAACAACCACTCGGTGTTGTGGGCGAAATCGAGAGATCGCGCCTACTTTGGATAAGTATTGTCGAAATTATGCCGCTTGCCAAAAAATAACTGGTTGATTTTTAGCCTGTATAGGCTAGCGTGTTAACTAAACAAGCAGGGAGGCTAGAGTATGCTGACATTGAATTATCATGTTGAAATCGACGCGACACCGGAGAAAGTGTGGCAAGTGCTGACGGATCTTGAATTGTATAAACAGTGGGCGACAGCGTTTTCTCCTCACTCACAATTTGATGGTGTCTGGCAAGAAGGGGAAGACATCAAGTTCTTTGACCCAGACATGGGAGGCACGCGTGCGGTGATTGACGCCATTGAACCGCAGCAGCGGATCGAACTTCATCATGTTGCCATCTTTAACCCTGAGCATATTCAAGACATAGACAGCGATGTTGCCATGAAATGGATTGGCTCGACGGAAAGTTATCAGCTGCGCCCCAAGGATGACAAACTGCTGTTGATGGTGACGATCACCACGCACAGCGATTTTGTTTCCATGTTCAATCATGGTTGGGAAAAGGCGCTGCCCCTGATAAAAGCGCTGAGTGAAGAGTAAACTTATTTCACATCAGATCGTTGAACTACGAAGTGTCGTACAATGTTGATGTCAATCCGATTAAGTGAATTAGAGAAGTGAAATGGAACTGAAGATCGACACGCACAGTCATACTTATGCGAGTGGCCACGCCTATAGCACGCTGATTGAAAATGCACGTAGCGCAAAAGAAAACGGCTTGGCCATGTTTTGTACCACCGACCACGCAGAATCCATGCCAGGCGCGCCTCACTATTGGTTTTTCGCCAACCAGCGTGTATTGCCTCGTTTCCTCGAAGGCGTGGCGATTTTACGTGGCGTGGAAGCCAATATTCTCAATACCGAAGGCGAGATTGATCTCCCTCTCAGCGTAGACCCCAACTTGGATTGGGCGATCGCCAGTTTCCACGAGCCAGTATTTGCGCCGTCCAACAAAGAAGCGCACACCCAAGCATTGCTCAATGTGATTCAAGGTGGCCGAATCGATGCCTTAGGGCATTTAGGTAACCCTCATTTTGACTTTGATTTCCATGCCGTACTGCACTGTGCCAAAGATCATAACGTGGCCATCGAGATCAATAACTCCACTCTGAAAGGGCACAGCCGAGTCGGCAGTGTCGAGCGTTGCTACGAGATTGCACGCGTAGGCAAAGCACTTGGCGTCTATTTTACCACGGGCAGTGATGCTCATTTCTGTCAGGATGTTGGCAAGTTGGATCTCGCTAGCGAGCTACTGGACTCTGTCGGCATTGATTCACATCGTGTGATTACACATAGCCCATCGCAATTTCTCGATTTTCTTGAGTTAAGGGGTAGAGGGCCTATCGACGAGTTGGTGTCATTACGTCAGTGATCTTTACAATTTCTTTACCCTATTTTCAGACTTCATAGAGTACACTTGCTGCGGAAAAATAAAGACAACAAAACTCGGAGAAGTAATGAAGTTAAGTAAAGTATTGTTAGGCTCAGCATTGGTGATGGTCTCTTTTACTGGCTTGGCCAACCAAGAAAGCAAAGTGGATTTAAAAGCCAACATGAAAGAGATGAAGTTGGAATTTCGTCAAGCTGCGGAAGCTCAGGATATTGAGTCTATGCAAGCGGCTGTTAACCAATTGCGCTCGCTGGTGGAAAACTCAAAAACCGGCGAATACGCACCGGAGAAAAACGACTTGTATCATGAAGGTTTTAACAAACTGACAGTGGCGCTTGATAAAGTGAATGGTGAGCTTGAGCAGGGAAATCTTGAGGCTGCCAAGCAAGCTCTGGTTGAAGTGGATGAGTTGCGTAAAGAATACCACGAGAAGAAGAAAACCAGCATTTGGGGCAAATTGTTTGGTTAAGCCGATCTGCCAATCTCGATACTGAGTAAGTCAGCACTACGCTTACCATAATATGAATCCGTTTTAGCAATAAAAGCCGCCTGACTACTCAAAGGCGGCTTTGTTGTTTTGGCTCATAAGATTCCCTGAGCCTAGAAGAATCTAAGGGCCATGTTGGGAGGCTAAGGCTGGGTTATTTGCTCACACCACACACAATTCTGGCACCGCCGCCGCCCAGAGGCATTGGGTGATCAGAGTGATTGTCAGCCCCAGCATGGATCATCAGAGCGCGGCCTTGGACATCTTTTAACGCAACACGAGGGGCAAGCACTGGCTGTGACGCGTTACCTGATGCATCAACAAACAGTGCTGGTAGATCGCCAAGGTGATTGTCTTCTGTCCATGGATAGCCGTGTTTGCCACTATTTTGCGGATCATAATGCCCACCAGCCGCCCCTCCTAATACCACTTTGCCGTCTTTGTTGCTGCTCTCACAGCTTCCATTGGCGTGGAGATGAAAACCGTGCAGGCCACTAGGTAGCCCCTTAAGATCAGGAGTAAACACCGTTCCGTAGTCACTTGAACTGATGGTCACGGTGCCGAGTGTTTGATTGCTGGATAAGTCCTTCATGTCAACGCTCAAACTCTGCGCAAATGAAGAGGTCGAATAAAGCAAAATGGCAGCAAGTAAGGTGTGTTTATTCATTATTTTCCTCCAGAGGAAATAGATGTTATAGGTTATTGTTTCGCTAGCGATTTTAGCACTTCAGATTGACCGTATATTTCGGCAAATTGTTTCAAATCCAGTCCCGCTTTGTTGAGCAAATCGCTGGGGCAGTCTGCTTGATAAAGATCCTTAGCAATACCAATTTCACGTTTGAGTAACGCCCCCATCAGCGCGGTATTGCCTCTCTTATCCTGTAAACAAGCATTGGCACCTCTTGCCAACAACAGTTGAACAATCTCTCGTTGGCCTTGATAGGCTGCGACCATCAATGCGGTATAGCTTTGGTAATTCCGTTGGTTAATCGGAAAACCGGCATCCAAAAACTCATTGATGACTTCGCCATTACCTATTCTAGTGGCATCAAAAAATAAACCGATGAGGGATTGATAAAGATCTTCTTGAACTGTGTCAGTTTCGCTCGAAATCGCAAAGGTGGAATAGATCGTCAGTGAGCAAAACAAAATAATGTGAGTAAATCGCTTCATTGGTATCTCTCCATTGAGCAAATTTGGCCCATAGAAGCCCTGTTTTTCGGGGCAGAAAAGAGCAGAATTTTCTTCTATGGGCCAAAACTTTTTACATCGACGCCAGTTTAGTGACTTGTTTTAAATTGACGTCAGTCGCTTTGGCTAGACGAGTGCCATACTCTTTGTCTGCACGGTAGAAGTAGCTCACCATGATGGCTTTGACTTCGGCATCGTTTACCTTGTTTAAATCGCCAGACAGGTTGTGAATTAAGTCCGCCTTGTCTTGTTCGCTCAAGTTGCGGTAAAGCACGCCGGCTTGGAAGAAATCTCGCGGATTGCGGATTGCCTGCTGTTGAACATGGCCAGAAAGTGGCGTTTCTACTGCTCTCGCTTGTTTATCCACGGTCAGATTAACCAAACGGCTCGGCTCGTAATTCACGTCTAAGCTATCCACATTTCCTAAACCAGTAGAGTTGTTGCTTGGGCCATCTTGGTTGTGATTGGCCACTGGGCTTTTCGGGCTATTGACGGGCAACTGGAACAAGTTGGCACCAAGGCGATACAACTGCGTATCGGCATAAGCAAACAAGCGGCCTTGAAGCAGACGATCTTCCGAAGGTTCAATACCAGGAATAATATTGGATGGCGCAAAGGCAGATTGTTCTGTCTCTAAAAAGAAATTATCGGGTACACGATTGAGCGTCATGGTGCCAACCTTTTTCTCAGGCACATCCAACCAAACCTTGGTGGCGTCTAGACCGTTGTAATCGAGTTTTGATAACGCTTTTGGAGAAAGCACTTTGACGTAAAGATCCCACTTCGGAAAGTTCCCCGCGTTAATCTGCGTATAGAGATCGTTAGTCAGGTGATTGAAATCTTCCCCTTGCACTTTGGTCACTTCCGCCGGGCGTAAACTCTTCACACCTTGTTGGCTCTTCCAGTGGAACTTAACGTAGTTCACTTCGCCTTTTTGGTTGATCCATTTGTACGCGTGCACACCAAAGCCATCCATCGTGCGGTAGCTCGCTGGGGTGCCTAAATTGGTGTAAACCCAAGTCAGCATATTGGTTGCGCTTGGTTGGCTACTGAAAAAATCAAAAAAACGATTCGGATCTTGAAGATTGGTGACCGGAGACGGTTTTAATGAATGCACCATATCAGGGAACTTGATCGAGTCACGAATAAAAAAGACGGGTAGGTTGTTGCCAACAAGATCCCAGTTGCCTTGGTCGGTATAAAATTTTGTCGCAAATCCACGCGGATCACGCAGAGTTTCTGGTGAACCTTTGGAATGAATCACAGTAGAAAAACGTACAAACACTGGGGTTACTTTTCCTGATTGAGCAAAAGGAGAAGAAAGAGTTAAATCACTGAAATCACCAGATGCGACGAATTCACCATGCGCACCTGTACCGCGAGCATGCACTACGCGCTCAGGAATACGTTCTCTGGCAAAACGCTGAAGTTTTTGGATCAGGTGAACGTCTTGCAGCAATACGCTGCCGTTTTCCCCTGCGGTTATCGAATTCTGGTTGTCACCAACGGGTGCACCATTGTCACGAGTAAGCGTTTGAGCGTGTACCGAAATACTCGCCAAACCCATCGAAATTAATAAAAAGCTTTTTGACATATGCATGGTTGCTCTCCAATGCGTTGCACCAACTTACTTGTCTATTTATGCCAAGTTGGTTATCAAAAGCTCTTTTCTGCCCAAGGGAAATATATCCCTATAAACCGTATTTGTTTAATGGGAATTATCGATAGATTTAATAGATAAAAACGATGTAAATCCAATCGCTTAGCCTTTATGGAAGCAAGATCAAACTTAAAAGGAAGAGAATGCGGAGGTGAGAATCGTAACGAAATGCGTGATTTCTTGTGATAAACAAATCACTTATTCACCTCCATTTTGCAAGGATTAACGCTTTGCTATAACATTTCTAGCAAATTGTTAAACAACGGTTATGATGCGTTTATCTTCTTTCCATCGTTCAATGCTCGTGGCGACCGCGTTAAGCTGGGTGTTAGTCACGTTAATGCCTGTTATCAATGCTCATGGTAACAGAGCAGGCGTATGGGCGACGCTTTGTACCGTTAATGGCTTTGAACTGGTTCAAATAGAAGAAGGCGAAGAGGTGCCTACTCACAGCGGTAAGCCTTGTCCATTTAGCCATTTTTCTACTTTCCATCAAGATTCGCTTCCAACTGCACTTGTTCTTACACGACAGAGCTTGGTTATTTCAGACAGCTACACTTTTTTGGCTCTAAGTGTACGATTTGAAAGGCAAGTTCCGCGCGCGCCACCTTTCACGACGCTGACTTAATACAAAACCTAAAACAACACTCATTTAAGTAAAGTCAACACGCTCATAGCGCACTGTTTCCTCTTCGGTTACGGTGTTTTTTAGCGTTCGCAAAAGGAATTTATAAAATGTTGAGCGATCACTCTAAGACCGCCAAACCCAGCTCGCGTGCAAAATCTCGCTACTTTCTCACCTGGCGTTGGCATTTTTATGCCGGGCTCTTTGTTATCCCCTTTATGCTGATGCTCAGTGTCACTGGGCTTGTGATGCTGTTTGATGATGAAATCGAATTTGCTCGCTATCAATCCATTCTTCAAGTTACGCCTCAACATCATGAGGTATTGCCATCGGCTCAGCTGGCCAACGTGCAAGCGCGTTATCCAGAGGGTACCGTTACCCAATTTGTGCCTGCGAAACAGGCAGATTTAGCTAACCGTTTTAACGTCAAGTTTGTCGACGGCACCTCCCGCTTTGTCACCGTGGATCCCTACACTGGTGCGGTACTTGGCACGATTGATCGCAGTGACAGTTGGTACCAATTGGCGAATGATATCCACGGAGAGCTGCTGATGGGGGAGTATGGCGATTACCTCATCGAAGTGGCAGCCAGTTTGTCTATTTTGTTACTGGTGACGGGGATTTACTTGTGGTGGCCACGAGATAATGCCAGCCGTGCGGGCTTTTTGCGCTTGCGTTTGAACTCAGGCAAGCGCGTGATGATGCGAGATCTGCACGCCAATCTCGGTGGGCTAACCAGCATTATTCTGCTCTTTTTCTTGCTTTCCGGCTTGGCGTGGGCAGGCATTTGGGGAGGCAAGTTTGTGCAACCTTGGAGTAGCTTTCCTGCGCAGAAATGGGACGATGTGCCGCTTTCTACCCTCACACACCAAGATCTGAACCATGGCAGCGAAGAAGAAATGCCGTGGAATCTGGAACAAACGCCACTGCCAGCCTCTCACGATCACAGCAATATGGCGGATTCAGAGCATCACACCATGATGGAAAACATCGGCATTGATGCCATGGTGAGCAAAGCGCGTGAGTTAGGATTTACCCACTACAAACTCAATTTTCCTCGCTCAGAGACAGGCGTCTTTACCCTTTCTGCCAACACCATGAGCGGCGACATTATCGACCCAACGCAGGATCGCACCAGCCATTTTGATCAATACAGTGGTGCGTTATTGGCTGATGTGACATGGGAAGATTACAACCTCGTCGCCAAAGCCATGGCGGCAGGGATTGCGCTGCACCAAGGAGACATCAGTGTGTTCAATAAAGTGGCCAACGCGCTATTGTGTTTGGGCTTTGTGGTGATTGCCGTGACAGGGGGAATCATGTGGTGGCTTCGTCGTCCTGTTGGTCAGGGTAAGCTGGGCGTGCCCGCAAAATTTGCCAGCGATGGCGTGTGGAAAACAGCGTTGGTGACGCTCGTGGTGATCGGTGTGCTCTTCCCGCTGGCGGGCGCAAGCATTGTGGTGGTGTTGCTACTCGATTGGCTGCTGTTTAATCGTGTTGAACGTTTGAAAACGGCGTTTAGCTAGCCGTTAAGCCCATTGGTTTGAATCGAGTTATTTGAATCGATCTATTTGAAATAGAGAGGTTTGAATAGCGCGTTTTGAGTAGATTGCAGAATGCGTTCTTAGGTGATTTGGGTACTCGCGCCCAAATCACCTTGGTTAGCGCGATAACGCTATCGTTGGTAAAACTAGTGTGGGTAAAGCTATCGTTAGTAAAGCTATTGTTGGTATAGCTCCAACGGCAGGCCATCAGGGTCGGCAAAAAAGGTGTACTGCTTACCGGTAAACTCATCGATCCGGATCGGCTCGACCAGCACATCGTGGCTTTCTAAATAGTCTTTCATTTGCACAATGTCTTCCACCACAAACGCCAAATGCCTTAACCCTTGCGCTTCGGGGAAACTGGGCCGCTCTGGCGCATTGGGGAAACTAAACAGTTCGATCTGCGTACCACAAGGCAGCGCCAGATCAAGCTTATAAGAGTCTCGCGCTTCGCGGTAATTTTCTGCAATGATCGTCAGCCCCAACAGTTCACTGTAGAACTGCTTCGAACGGGGGTAGTCGGAGCAAATAATCGCGACATGATGAACGGTTTTCAGCATCACAACACCAACTTCTGGTTAATAAAATCGATAAACACGCGCAAACGAGCGGGCATGTATTTGGTTTGCGGATATTGCATGGCAATCGCGCCGTGATAATTACTTTTGATCATCCAATCGTCCAACACCTTAACCACTTCACCGCGTTCAAGCGCATCACGAATCACAAAATCATGGAAGATGCCGATGCCGAGCCCTTGTTTGACGCCGTTGAGGCGCATTTGCGAATGGTTAACGGCATAGCGACCAGAAACGGCTACCGAATAAAACGCTTCATCTTTAAAGAATGACCACAGGTTGTCTTTGTCGTTTTCCGCCAAATACAAGCAGTCATGCTCAGTGAGTTCGGTCGGGTGACTGGGCATGCCGCGCTGCACTAGGTAATCCGGAGAGGCGCACAAAACCAGATGGGTTTTACTGAGCTCTTTGAGCACCAAATTTTCATCCGGTTTGTCGGTCAGTTTAAACGCCACGTCAATATTGTCGCGAAACAGATCAATCTCGCCGTCTGCGGCGCGCAGTTTGAGTTGGATATTCGGGTATTGCTGTAAAAAGGGCACCACAAAGGGTTGCAACACGGAATTCAAAAACGCTTCTGGTGCCGCCACGGTTAAGGCTCCTGCTGGTTCGCTGTGGTCAGAGGCAGAAATCTCAATCGCTTGCTGAGCGGCATTCACCATCGCAATGCTTTGGTCATACACCTTTTGTCCCGCCTGAGTGATGAGCAATTTGCGCGTGGTGCGTTCAAACAATTTCACCTGCAATGCCTGTTCTAAGCGGGTGATCAACTTGCTTAACGCGGAAGGGGTCACATCGAGCTTTTTTGCTGCGGCGGTAAAACTGCCCTCATTCACCACCAAGATAAAACTGGCAAGATCGGGCAGGAGGGCGATGAGTTTCGGGTTAACCATGAGAATGCGCTTCTTTTACAACACCATTTGGCTTGGCAGTGTAACAGAAATCCGCCTGTTTTCGCGCGCAACAGTTCACGTTTGCTTGGTTAAAAAAACGCATTTTGGGCAGTGCGTTAGCTCGCGGTATAAGAGGGAAAAATAATTTTAACAATGGGGTTACATATTGTGACTTAGCTCTCTATACTGGCCAAATTGTGATCAGCAACCGATTGCGAAAGGGCGCGCTTTCAACGCTTGCGGTGGGTACTGTGATGGGAAGGTTGGCACAAACTTAAAAAAAACAGAAAAACGGACGAGAGAGGCTAGGTGTATGGAGAGAGAAAGTTTATTTCAAAGAGAGAGAATAAGGCGTTTTAATTTTTCCATCTGGACGGTGCTCAGTGGGACTTTGTTGGCGCGCACCAGTTACTTTATGGCGTGGCCATTTTTAATTGTTTTCCTATACCAAGATTACAACGCCAGTGCGGCGCAAATTGGCGGCATGCTGGCTGGCTCGGCGATTGTTGGCGCGGTGACAGGGCTCTATTCGGGCTATCTGTCCGATAAGTTTGGCCGCAAGTGGGTGATGGTGATCGGCAGTTTGGTGGCGTCTGCGGCGTACACTGGCATCGCCTTAGCGGATCAATTGTGGCACTTCTACTTTCTGATGCTGGTGACGGGCCTAATGCGGCCGATGATCGAAGCACCCGCCAAAGCGGTGATTGGCGATAATCTTGCCAACGTGAAAGACCGCGAACTGGCGCTGAACATTCGTTACTTTTTGCTCAACTTAGGTGGTGCGATTGGCCCGCTGTTGGGGGTGACGATTGGTTTGAGCTCACCACAACATCTTTTCTACATCACAGGTGTGACGTATTTGGTTTACACCGTGTGGCTGTTTTTTGGCATTGAACGCAAACAGACCTTTACCAAGCCCGATCCCTCTTTGTTGCCTAACTTCCGTGCCACGATGAAGGTCATCAGTCGCGATGCCATCTTTGTTAAATTGATGATTGCCAACTTCTTGATGATGTTTGTCTATGCCCAGTTGGAATCGTCTATCCCGCAGGTCATCGTACGTTCCGACATTACCGATGCGGCAACGCTGGTGGCCGGATTGGTGCTGGTGAACACGTTGACCATCATCATTTTTCAGTTTCCGATGTTGAAATGGCTAGAGCACGTGCCGCTCTTTTTACGTACGCGTATTGGCATGATGTTGATGGCGCTGGCACAAATCGGATTTATGCTCACACCCGCGGATTTACCTTGGGGCTGGGCTCTGGCTTGTTTTGTGATGAGCTTAGGCGAAGTGATAGCCTTCCCAACCTTGAATGTGCAGATTGACCGCTTGGCACCGGCGCATTTGCGCGGCTCCTATTTTGGCGCATCGGCGCTTTATTCGTTGGGTTTTGCGGTGTCCCCATTGGTTGGCGGTATGGTGATCGATTCGCTGAACTCAAACTGGTTATTTGGGCTCTGTTTCGCTCTATGCCTAATGATGATTTGGCTCTACTGGCTTGCCGAAAACAGCCAAGATAATGTGGAAAGAGAACAAGCCATCGCGCAGTGACCCTCCATGGTGGGCACAAATATGACAGGCGCAATAAATGGCCGCGAACCATAAGCAGTGGCCAACAATAGACGAAACGCCCCAACATGCTGGGGCGTTTTTGTTTGGCTCAATGCGCTCGATTACTGGGTATACAACTGCCTAACAGGCTCTTGTTCGGTGTAGTCTATCCATTCGCTTTGAGCCAGTTTATCCATTTGCTCTTGGCTACCGGACACCACCAACACACGTTGTTTGACCAAGGCATCCACCACTTCGATCTTGAGCGAGCGAAGAAGCTCACGGACCTCGCTCTCTTTACCTGCTTGATACTTAACAAAGTACCTTGCCGGTTGTTGAGTGGCGAACGCTTCGTTTTGACCATCGACAGGAAACCCCTTGTTATTGGCGAAGGAATACCCTGCGGCAATGGAGAGGGCAAGAATCGTTGTCGTCATCGCGGTCGTTTTTGCGGTGAACTTCTTCATCATGGCTCCTTACTGGAAGGTTAATGTCCAGCTGTTAATCGTCCCTGTGTCTCTTCTGGCACTGTCTACTGCTTTTAGTTCCCAAACACCTTGAGATTCAAAACCGCTGAAATCCACTTGGTAGCTTTGACGAATGTCATTCGCTGAACCGCCAGTGTTGTTGTGCAGCACCACTTCTCCACCAGTTGGTGAGGTGAGTGTGACCTTAAGATCGCCAATGTAAGTGTGGCTGATATCCAAATCGATGCTAACCACACCAGCATCGCCAGAGCGCGCTACATCCAAAACACTGATCACGCCCGCACGCGAATTGTCAGGGATCGACACCACATTGCTGTTGGTGTATGTATCTCCACCCGTACCTACTGGGCCATTACAGCCGGCATCTAGGTACGCTTTGGCTGCATCTGCATTGATCAAACCATAGCCTGTGCGGTTGTCACGTCCTGCGACATCGATATCGGTTGCCGTTGCGGTTAACGCCTTACGCACTTGCTGCGCAGTACAAGTTGGGTGGAAGCTCCAAACCAAGCCCGCAACGCCGGTCACGTGTGGCGTCGCCATTGACGTGCCATTGTAGTACTCGTAATCGCGACCTGTGGTGGTGGAAACCGTCACCGCTTGACCAACCGCGTTCGCCAGCTCCAGACCCAATGTGCGATCAACCGTCATCGAGACCATGCGGTAGCTGTCGTTGTTATCGAGCACAAATGGATTCTGCAAGCCCGGCAATGCTGAATTACTGTAGACAATCGCCGCGCTGGCTCCTGCATCGTGACACGCTTTCACTGCGTTGATTTCTGGACGGGCGGAAGCGGTTTGATTGTCGATACGCTCAGTCAAACAGATTTTGCCACTCATATCGCCACACACATATTGGCCGGAAGAGATGTCACAAGAGGCGAGCGCTGCGGTAACATTGCCTGCCACGGGGGCTGGCACATAATTGCTGCCGCTAACAATGAGGCGATTATGTGGCACCACACCACGGTCAAAGTAGCTGCTGCCATTGAGTGAAATATCGGAAAGTACCCCTTCACCCACGGTGACAGTTGAAAGAATCGCCACACCTGGCGCGGCAATTTCTACTTGGTTAGTGGCTTGAGAAAACGCCGCGTGGTCGTTGTTGCTGTCCACCGCCGCAACAGACATGACAGAATCGTAAGAAGCCGGGTAGCTGTGAGCGGTATTGCCCGAGTTACCTGCCGCAGCAATCAATAATACGCCTTGATCGTAAATCGTCTTCAGTGCATTTTCTTCCGTGCGGCTAGATTGGCTACCACCAAGGCTCATGTTCACAACATTCGCGCCGTTGTCAGCACAAGTTTGAATCGCCTTCACCAAGCTCGAAGAGTATCCCCAGCCTGATTCGTTAAACACCTTCACAATGTGCAGATTGACGTTTTGATTCGGCATAATGCCTTTCACGCCTTCATTGTTGGCAATCGCTGCGATGGTGCCAGCAACGTGAGTGCCGTGGGCGTTGTTGTTACCCGGATCGCTCCATGATCCTGTGCCACTGTCGTTGCTGCCATTGACGCGGTTACCGCTTAAGTCATTGTGGCTTAAATCGTAGCCTGAATCGATGATACAAACGGTGCGATTGCCAGCGTCACTGTCCATCAACAATTGGGCGTTGACCGCGCCATAACCCCAAGGCGTCGTTTCACTAAGTAAATAGCGCGGTGGATCCACTTCGACATATTCCACATCCGTGTGGCTTCTCAGTTCACTGAGTTCTGAGTTGTCGATTTCAACGCTATAAATGGCTTGATTGCCAAGCCTTTCGACTTTTCGTGCTTTGACTTTATCCAACACCGCTTCACGAACCATGTTTGGCGCAAAGAAGCGGTTATGAGTCATTGCTGAGCGAGCGTTACTGCCTTCCTTAAATTTCACTATGTATTTGGTGGGAAGATCACTTTCGTCGAAGGCCATCGGCGGAACTGCGTGCGCCGATGTGGACGTCATGATGGCTGCAGCAAGGGCAGTGAGGGATAAAATCCCGGAAGCTTTTGTTGTTGTGTAATGCATTTGCTCCATTCCTTTTGAGCTGGTTATTTATGCGTAAATGCGCAATGAAAAGTCACTTCATGTGTTTTCAATTGCGTTACTTAGCTATAACGCTTGGTTATAAAATGCCAAAAAAATCGCATCATATAGAACAGATAATGAACAGGTTGTCACCGATTAAACAGAACGAGTGAACATGATTTGTTCGGTTAAAATACTTATAAAGCAAAAGCTTAATTACGAAAAAATGAATGTTAAATTATTGTGAGTGAGTAATTATTCTAAATTTATAAATTATGGCGCTATAAATCCCATGAATGCTTTTTGACTTTGGTACCAGTTTTGTAAAATTGAATACTTAGTTAGTTGACTTGATAGGGTTTGTACTCAAAATGAGAAGGTTCCCAGTGAGAAATTCTCTCAACTGGTGATTAATAATCAAAACATAAGAAGATAGTTCTATGAAGAAGATAACTATTCTGTTGGGTGCTCTGTTGCCCTTCACATCTGCAGTGGCGGATGAGCCAGCTCTCTCTCCTGAAGCGATCACTTCAGCACAGGTGTTCAGTACGCAAAGTAAAGAAACGTATACTTATGTACGTTGTTGGTATCGAACGGGCAATTCTCATGACGAATCGGCGACCGATTGGGAATGGGCGGAAAATCCGGACGGCAGCTACTTTACCATCGACGGTTATTGGTGGAGCTCGGTTCGCCTGAAAAACATGTTCTACACCAACACATCACAAAACGTGATTAAGCAACGTTGTGAAGAGACGCTAGGCGTCACGCACGATGCCGCAGACATCACCTATTTTGCTGCGGACAACCGTTGGTCATACAACCACACCATTTGGACCAATGATCCGGTGATGCAAGCCGATCAAATCAACAAGATTGTCGCATTCGGTGACAGCCTCTCTGATACCGGCAACATCTTCAACGCGGCGCAGTGGCGTTTCCCGAACCCGGATACCTGGTTCCTTGGCCATTTCTCTAACGGTTTTGTTTGGACGGAATACATCGCGCAGGCGAAGAAACTGCCTCTTTATAACTGGGCAGTGGGTGGCGCGGCCGGTTCCAACCAATACGTGGCGCTAACTGGCGTGAAAGATCAGGTACTTTCTTACCTCACGTACGCCAAAATGGCGAAAAACTACAAGCCAGAAAACACCTTGTTCACACTGGAGTTTGGCTTGAACGACTTCATGAACTACAACCGCGAAGTGGTGGATGTGAAAACCGATTTCAGCACCGCGCTGATCAAACTCACTGACGCAGGGGCGAAGAACATCATGCTGATGACCTTGCCTGATGCAACCAAAGCGCCACAGTTCAAATACTCCACTCAAGCGGAAATAGAGAAAGTGCGCGCGAAGATCGTCGAGTTCAACGAATTCATCAAAGCACAAGCGGCCTTCTACATCATTCAGGGTTACAACATCACCCTTTACGATACACATGGCCTGTTTGAACAACTGACGCAAAACCCACAGCAACATGGTTTTGTAAACGCCAGCGACGCTTGTTTGAACATCAATCGTGCCTCTTCAGCGGACTACCTATACAGCCACAGCTTGACCAACGATTGTGCCACTCACAGCTCAGACAAATACGTATTCTGGGGCGTGACGCATCCCACCACGGCAGTGCACAAATACATCGCCGAGAAAATGCTCGCACCAGGGGCAGGCATGCAACGCTTTAATTTTTAGGTCAACAGAGCCTAATACCTCTTAGCGTTAACAATGAAAACGGAAGCCAAGTGCTTCCGTTTTCTTTTTCGGTAGGGAAGGGGGGAGGGGGATAAATTTCATTTGTGCCTGAAATTCACTAATGCTTTTCCAAATACTGGGATAATCGTTTTCTCTGCCATGGATTACACTTGAAAGTAATAACGCGCATTCGCCTGTGACCCTTGTCACATAAAGGCTGCCCTATAATCAGCCGACCTCAAGGTTGGCCAATCAAACTGGAAGGAAATTCTCCATGTCGTCTGCATTTTACCAGCAAATTCGCGATCAACTTGAAGATGTGAAAGCGGAAGGTCTCTACAAATCTGAACGTATTATTACTTCTCACCAGCAAGCAGCCGTTAAGATTGCCAGTGGCGAAGAAGTGTTGAACTTCTGTGCCAACAACTACCTAGGTTTGGCGAATCACCCTGCGCTGATTGAAGCGGCAAAAGAGGGCATGGACGGCCACGGTTTTGGTATGGCGTCTGTGCGCTTTATCTGTGGTACACAAGACATCCACAAAGAGCTAGAGCAAAAGCTTTCTCAATTCCTAGGTAAAGAAGACACCATCCTTTACACCTCTTGTTTCGATGCCAACGCGGGCCTATTTGAAACCTTGCTAGATAAAGAAGACGCGATCATCTCTGACGCACTGAACCACGCATCTATTATCGACGGTGTGCGCCTATGTAAAGCAATGCGTTTCCGCTACTCAAACAACAACATGGCCGAGCTAGAAGAGCAATTGATCGCAGCGGATGCCGCTGGCGCTCGCCACAAATTGATCGTCACTGACGGCGTGTTCTCAATGGATGGCGTGGTTGCGAACCTACCAGCAATTTGTGACCTTGCGGACAAATACAACGCGCTTGTGATGGTGGATGACTCTCACGCCGTCGGCTTTATGGGCAAAAACGGCGCAGGCACGCACGAGTACCACAATGTGATGGATCGCATCGACATCATTACTGGTACGCTTGGCAAAGCGATGGGTGGCGCATCAGGCGGTTACACATCCGCAAAAGCAGAAGTGATCGACTGGTTACGTCAGCGTTCTCGTCCATACCTATTCTCAAACTCAGTGGCACCTGCCATTGTTGCCGCCTCAATTCGCGTATTGGATTTGCTACAAGAAAGTGGCGATCTACGTGAGCGCCTATGGGAAAACGCAGCGCACTTCCGCACGCGTATGGAAGCGGCTGGCTTCACCATGGGTGGTGCCGATCACGCTATCATTCCAATCATGCTAGGCGATGCCAAAGTGGCCGCAGAGTTTGCTGAGCGTGCCCTTGCAAAAGGCATCTACGTCATTGGTTTCTCTTTCCCTGTGGTACCAAAAGGCCAAGCGCGTATTCGTACGCAAATGTCTGCGGCGCACTCACGCGAGCAACTAGACCGCGCGATCGATGCCTTCATCGAAGTGGGCAAAGACATGGGTATCATCTAGGATTCTAGTACCTAGTACCTAGTACCTAGTACCTAGTACCTAGTACCTAGTACCTTTATTTAAGGCTAAATTATGAAAATCAAAGCACTATCAAAGCTAAAGCCAGAAGAAGGCATTTGGATGACCGAAGTGGACAAGCCTGTTCTTGGCCACAACGATCTGCTGATCAAAATTAAGAAAACCGCGATTTGTGGTACCGACGTACACATCTACAACTGGGACGAATGGTCACAAAAAACCATTCCAGTACCTATGGTGGTTGGCCATGAATACGTGGGTGAAGTGGTTGGCATTGGCCAAGAAGTTCGTGGTTTTGAAATCGGTGACCGCGTTTCTGGCGAAGGTCACATCACTTGTGGCCACTGTCGTAACTGCCGTGGCGGCCGCACGCACTTGTGTCGCAATACCATTGGTGTGGGCGTAAACCGCACAGGTTGTTTCTCTGAATACCTTGTGATCCCAGCGTTCAACGCCTTTAAGATCCCTGCAAACATCTCTGATGATCTTGCGTCTATCTTCGACCCGTTTGGCAACGCAGTACACACTGCACTGTCGTTCGATCTGGTTGGTGAAGATGTACTGATCACCGGCGCTGGCCCAATCGGCATCATGGCGGCTGCGGTCGCGAAGCACGTTGGTGCGCGCCACGTCGTGATCACCGATGTGAACGAATACCGTCTAGACCTCGCACGCAAAATGGGCGTGACTCGCGCAGTGAACGTTGCTGAGCAGAAGCTTGACGATGTGATGGCAGAGCTAGGCATGACAGAAGGCTTCGACGTGGGCCTAGAGATGTCGGGCAACCCATCAGCATTCAACTCAATGCTGAAAACCATGAACCACGGTGGCCGTATTGCACTGCTCGGCATTCCACCATCAGACATGGGTATCGACTGGAACCAAGTGATCTTCAAAGGCTTGGTGATCAAAGGTATCTATGGCCGTGAAATGTTTGAAACTTGGTACAAGATGGCAAGCTTGATTCAATCTGGCCTTGACCTAACACCAATTATCACTCACCACTTCAAAGTGGATGACTTCCAGCAAGGCTTCGACATCATGCGCAGCGGCATGTCAGGCAAAGTGATTCTTGATTGGGAATAATCGGCCCTAGCCAAAAATAACGAAAGCGCTCCGAAAGGGGCGCTTTTTCGTTGTCATCCATCGGTATGCTTCGCGTTTCTCACTCTTCTAGAGCATGGCACCAATACCGCAGCGTTTTCTCCGAGACACTACCCACTTGCTTGGCGGCAGAGAGAAGGAAATCACACAGGTTGCTTGCAATGCGCTCATTACCCAATAGATACAAGCTGCGAATTGCTCGCGTTAATCGTAGTTGGTTGTGGTCGTGGTGTTTAAGCCAGACATGATTAGTAGGGCTGAGCGGCAGTAACGATGAGATTTCATCGCCATTTCTCACCATGCCCCAAAATTCGAGCATAAGATCGAGAGCCTTCAAATGTGCGGTGCGAAGGGCTAAAGAGTTGGCAAATTGCTCTCTGTCTTGCGCTGTTACAAGAGGAGCGTGTTGATTGAACTTGGTTCCCTCGTCAATCGGAAACAGCACTTGTATGTATTTGTGGTCGTGCTCCAACCAAAAGTGGTTGTAAGCCAGCAACTGTTCTATGTTGCGACCAAACTTGTCTGGCGCTTCGCCAGAGATGAAACGAGCAATCTCACTCATTGAAAATCCTGTAAAAACTCTGTAGTGGGGGAATGTGTTTTGAGTGAAGCCTTCACAACGCCACAGTGAAACGGTGGCTAACGCTTTTCACACTCTTTTTTATCTTTGAATAAGTTTGTAAGTGCCGTTGCTTCTGTCCGTTCAAGATCTTGGTATGCGTCAAAAGCATCGCCATTTTTGTACCCTAACAAGCATAAACCGCCTTGAATGATCAGGGTAAAAAGCGACACAACAAGCACCAAAAACGGGATCACACCAAACATATCAATCGAAATCAAAATGGAAGACAAGACGATAGCAGTGGCAGAAATCACGACTTTAACTTTGCTAGTAAAAACCATAGCACACTCTAATATTAGGAGTTTTAGCCATTTTATAAGTTCTCTGTTGCGCATAGTGATTGCTTGGTCACATGAAAGCGACAGAGACCACGCCGCAGGGCGGGTATGTAGTGATGTGGGGGTTGCCGATTTGAGTTCTAAGCCCAACGCATGTGGGGATGCGTTGGGGATTCTTAAATGCTTTGTTAACTGAGCGCTTCACTATTCACGCTCACGAATGGCAAGAACGCATGATCATATTATTTTTCTTCAACAAGTCGAAAACCTACATATGGCTCTCGAATATCAATATGCCTTGCCCAGTAGGTATGAGGAACTAAATCTTGTCCCGGTAAAAACCACCCTCCGCCGACAAACAAGTAAACTGCACATTCTTGACTTCCTTTTTCTCGTTTAGGTAAACATTGCTCTACCCACTCTCCTACATTTCCTAGCATGTCAAAAACGCCAAACCGATTTGGAGGAAAAGAGCCTACTTGTGCGGTTTGTTTATTACTCCAAGCTGTGCCACAGTTATTGCAGTTAGCGTTGCTGGCCTTAGGTGGGTTTCCCCAGTCATAACTCTCCGACATACCTGCTCTCGCAACATACTCCCACTCAGCACGCGTAGGTAAGCGGTATTTTTTACCAAACTTGGCATTAGCCCAGTCTATATAACCTTGCACATCAGAATAACTTACATTGATAACGGGACGAGTTCCTCTACCCCAACCCATATCATCAGGGTATTGACAGACTTCCCCCTCTACACATGGCGCTTTTATAGGACGATTTTTATATGCCCAGTCAGATTTAGGCTTTTGACAGCCTCCATCAGAAACACAGGCGTCCCATTGTTCCATTGTGACTTCAAATTTACCGATGCGAAAAGAAGGAACTGCAATATTGCGTAATATAAACTCTGGTTCGCTGCAAATTCTCGCATCATCAGGACATGTATAAAGATCAACGTTACCCTTTGGAACATCTATCATTTCTAAAATAGTAAGTTGACTCTCTGCATACACTTTCAAAGAGATACAGCTGATACTTACAATCCAAAAAAACATACTAACAACTCTTGCCACATTACCCTCTCTAAAATAACGACCAATTGCCAGTTAACACCGCGTTAAGGTGTGGGTGGCGCAACCACGAAACCTAACCAGACCACCGTAAATACAAAACCCAACGATGGAATGAAAAATGCCACGCGTGCCGAATCACTTTTAAATTGTTTGTTAATTGCCCATCTCAAAGCCTAGTGCTAACATTTGTACACACACCAACAAAGGAATACATCATGGACACTAGAATTCAATTTCGTGTTGATGAAGAAACAAAACGCCTAGCTCAACAAATGGCTGAGAGCCAAGGTCGCACTCTTAGTGACGCATGCCGTGAACTTACTGAGCAACTCGCTGAACAACAAAGAAAAACATTGTCTCACGATGCATGGCTAACTGAACAAGTAAATCTAGCATTTGAGAAGTTTGACTCAGGAAAATCCGTTTTCATTGAGCACCAAACTGCTAAATCTCGAATGGAAGAGCGCAAAGCCAGAATCCGTAATCGAGGTAAGCAATGATTTTATGGGAAGAAGAGTCACTTAATGATCGTGAAAAGATCTTCGAGTTTCTCTATGACTTCAACCCTGATGCGGCAGAAAAAACTGACAACCTCATTGAAGCAAAAGTAGAAAACTTGCTTGAACAACCTTTAATGGGTGTACAACGAGATAGCATCCTCGGTCGATTACTCATTATTCCTGAGATTTCGATGGTTATCTCTTACTGGGTCGAGGGCGATATCATCCGAGTTATGCGTGTCCTCCACCAGAAACAAAAATTCCCTACGGATTGATTGCTTCCTCTTGGGAACTAACGCCCGCTTAAGGGGTGAACAACGCAATACCGAAGCCACCGCATATCACCTTAAACACTAAACGCAACGCATAGCAAAAATGCCACGCATTGCGAATCACTCTTAAACAGTTTGTTAGAATATTGCCTATAGGGAGCATTCATACCTGACACTTTGAGATGGCCTACATATATGAGCTTGGAGTTATTTGCTAGATCTTTCGGTGTTGTTTGGCTTGAAAACCACTCCAATGGTACTCCTGCCTTTTTATAAGAAAATGCTACTAGCTCAGAACAATAAAAGTCGCTCTCTGGTGAAATTAGGTTAGCCATTGTTGGTAGCATTCCCACTGCTGCTCTACCAGTACCACTCGAACCAATAGCACCTGAAAGATCGTATTGTTTACCAAGTTGTTTTCTGGCATAGGTCATAATCTTATTTTTTGAGCTTCAGATAGGCCAGGGTATCTATATACGACTGTATAAAGATCGCCTTTCATAACATCGACTAATTTGACTTTGACTACTTCGGGATCAATAGCTTCAATAATATGCTCACCACCCACATAAAGTCGAGCATGACTGTAATTTGAAATTGTTGCCAATTTTACGACCTTTGAAACTGCTTCATTTGTTGTCGATAGAATGACATCACCTTTTTGGAGTTGCCCAAGTGTGATAACTTTAGTTGACATTTTATTCCCTTACTTAGATGTATACGAGATCCATGTAGCATTGACATTATCCAACGAGACATTAGACCTAATATCAATTGTGGTAAATTTTAGGCCCATTAAATCTATGTCGCTTTCAGGAAAGAACAATATACCCGTAGATTGTCCCTTTGGCCGAAATTGGTATTTTTTTCCCTCATTAGAGGTAGCTACTATTTCGATTTCAATTTCAAAATTTGGCCATTTAGACGATACAAATACATCCCTATCATACGCTGAATCTGATGCAATCATTTCTGTTGAAAAAGTTAAATTCTCTGGTTCACTTCCGTCAAAAATCAACCTTATCATTTGATTTCGATTCAAAGCAGTAACATCAACATTAAATTTTGACCACCCCACAGATTTAATTTTCTTTGCGCTAAACATGTCTACAATGTGCGGATTGCGGAAAAACTGTGAAAATAGATGATTGTCACACCCTAGAAGAATAAATGGGAAACAGATAAAAATAATTAATTTAAACCTCATGCCAACTCCAAAAATTACGATTTAATAGCAGTTATTTTTATATGGTCAGTGAGTTTTTCAATATAAAAGCATACTTTTTCAACAAATCTCGACTAACGTCAAAAAATCATCAGCGAGAATTTTTAGTTTTATAAGCAACGAATGTTAGTGAAATATTCTAACGCCCTGTTAAGGGGTGAGCAACGCAATACTGAAGCTGCCGCATACCACCTTAAACACCAAAACCAACGCATAGTGAAAATGCCACGCGTTGCGAATCCCTCTTGAACAGTTTGTTAGCCCTGTAGCTACTTGAACTTCATATTCTTTAGAAAGCTTTCAGCAACTTTAGGATCTATAAAATAAGTAGGCTTACCATGATACCTAGTCATTACTTCATGTCCGTCAAAGTTATCGTATTGCCCTAACAATCGTAATCTTTCGGTCTCAGCTTTCCATTGCTTCTCTTGCATTGGTCTGAGTTGAAACCCCGAGTCATCTTGAAACATTTGGAGATATTCTACTGTGTCGCCTAGGATGTCTTTTACTAATTTCTTATCTTCTTCGGGGGTTCTACACCCGAAGAATACACCTTTGATTTTGGCGTCAAGCTCGACTAACTGACCATTACCCTGAGAGTTATGGATAATATCTCTCCATTCTTTTTCATAAAACCAATCTTCATATTTTGTAAATAAGCACATTGATAGCACATCGTGATCTTGGGGGTGTTCATCAGATGCAAACTTTCGACTTTTCCAATATTCTGCATGGGATATTCTTGGATAATGTCGGCTGTATCTCACTGGGCGACAACTAGAGCGACCGAGCATATTATCCTCAGTTCTCTCAAATGTAATTACGATACCTTTGTGTTCATCTGCATAGTGAGACCACATCAAACTATGATCATGAATTTCACTGAAACACATAACCGCATAGTTTTTAGATTGCTCTTCTAGCTTGTCATTTCTTCGTTGTGTCAGCTTGAAAAGAAACTCATGAAATTCTTTGCTATCGCCTTTTTCTGATGCTTCTTTGGATCTGGAGGCTAGATAATATTCGAGATTATCCATATCACTAAAATCACCAATATACTCACCATCCATTGGCACTTTGAGAGGTCGAATCTTACAGTCAAACGGATCATTAAACGTATGTGGCGCTGCATACCACACCGCTTTATTTCGCAGAATATTTAACGTGTTCTCGTTAATCGAACCATCAGGGTGTCGAAGAGTTCTATATTTAGACAAGTATTGAACATTGGGATATTCCATCTGAACCTCTAATTTGGAGAAAGGGCTAACTACTGCTAGCAATCACTGTGTTTATCTAACCTTTGTAATTGTGTTTTAGGCGTCACAATGAATGCCAAATCAATGTGCGAATACTAGCATAGCACTCAATAAAGTCATTACTCTTTAAGTGGTTATACTCATGCTTTTATCGCAAGTTAATGATTTGATATATATAGAAAAAACTTATAAAGAACTGAAGGTTTAGACCGTCTTGTAATGAGCGCTGACACTATGGTTTTCTCAACAAACTTCCAGCGCACTCTGCAGAATGGATTCTGCATCACGCTCGTTCCTCGCTGTCCAGAATGACGAGCGTAGAGAGCGGTGTTTGGGGGGCACTTTAAGCAGAGATGCAAGTGAAGAGGTCGATAAAGACAGAGCTCACAGTCTGTCATTCCAGCAAGCCTAAGCGCGACTAGGGATCCATCCATCGACGAGTGCTAGAACTGCGGTTTCTCACCGAACTTCCGGCGCACTTGGCGCAATGGATTCTGAATCACGCTCGTGCCTCGCTATCCAGAATGACGAGCGTAAAGAGTGCCTCCTAGAGAAAGCGTGATCATTAAGCGTTCTTATGTCCGGCGTTATTTCTGCTCAACAAAGATAAGACGCTCAGTATCAAATCCACGCTCTTTGGCCATAGCGACGAAGGTATCTATGAGGGATTGGTCGACGGTCGGGGTGCGTGCTAAAAGCCATAAATAGTCAGTATTAGGACCAGAGACAAAGGCGTATTGGTAGTCGGTTTTGTCGAGTGCAAACACCACGTAAGATCCGTAAAACGGACCAAAGAACGAGACTTTCAAGTAACCTTCAGAGTCACCATTGACGAAGTAGGCTTTTCCTTCGGCTTCTTTCCAGTGGTTTTCATCGGCCAAAAAGCCTTTGTTGAGTACCGCGACACCGCCATCGTCTTTTAAGGTGTATTCGGCGGTAACTTGAGTTAATCCCTCTTCAAAAGAGTGGTCGAGGCGGGCGATTTCGTACCATTTCCCCAAGTAATTTTGTAGGTTGAACTCGTCGACGGGTTTGACGGTTTCCGGCATACCAAGGCAGCCACTCAGTGTGATGGAAAGTGCCAATAGTAGAATTTTTCTCACAATTCGCTCCTGAAAAATGAATATCACATTGCCTTCAAGTCTAAGCGTTTGAACTAAAAATACAAAACCCAACATGAAGTTGGGTTTTCGACAGAAAAGTGTGTAAGTGAACGGGTTAAAATGGCCGAGTCAAAATGGTTGGGTCTGCACTAAGTGTTTCACAGTCTTTGTACAAATCCGCATCTAACTGGCGGTAAGGGGCTTGCTCAAGGTACTGAACACCGAAAGCTTTTTTCGCCTCTTCTATCCCATCAGAATAGACGGGAGAAATCGAGGTATTGTGCCAATGGTAGTTGACATCAGTGACGTAGAAATCAGGCCCCAAATAAGGTAAGCGAAAGACCAAGGTTTGGTTACAAGGGGTAAAGGTGCCCAAATGTGTCCCCGTTGCGTCGGTGGCTTTTGTCGAAGTGATGGCAATGAAACTGCCCGGCTTCGCTTTGCCCAAGATATAACGCCTGTCTTCCGTGTAGCGATACCACAACGAAGAAAACCAATCCTCTGTAAAACGCCCGGTCTCGAAATCGACGCTGCCAAGGGAGAGTTTGATGTCGTAAATACTCGTGATGTTACCCAGAACGAAATAGACATCAGTTTCCTCGGTTACAGGTGAGCTTTCTACAGCGGCTGCTTCTGAAGGAGCGTTGCTTTCCTTAGTGGTATCTTGCGGAGTCGTATCGGTTGTTGCACAGCCAGTTAACGCTAGTGCAGCTAACGCTATTTGCCATTGTTTAATCATGTTTGCTCCCTATCGCTTATTGATACAAGTGCTTTATTACTTACACCAACTGTCCCCCGCGACTGGTGCGGAATATTCTTTCTGTTCGCCTTGTGCAGGTACTTTTTGGCCATCTTGTATTTCATACAAATAGACAACACATCCGCCATAAGAGGAGACAATAAGCACTTCGTAATCCGTTTTGGCCTTTGGGGTGAATGTACCTGTGATAGAGCAGGATTTATGACTCACGTAGTCGGAGAAGCCAAAACCAAATGAGAAGCTTTGCGGAATGTCTGATAACACGGTGACGTTTTTGTAAGCCATTTTTTCTACCTCAGCAGCCTTTTGTTTGCCAGTGCATTGCGCCGCTTCTTTGTAGATATAGACTTCCGCGTTGCCGCGACCTTGGTTGTGAAACTTGATGGTAGAGACATTTTCTCCTGTAGGTTCAACATAAGGGGTGGAAACGCAGCCGGTTAGTGTTGCTAGAAAAGCGAGACTAATCAATGGTCTAAACATGTAAGTCACCTAAAACTCAAAAAGATCAAGGCCTTGTTAAAAGGCTTGTAGATAAAGAGAGGATCTTACAATAGGGCGTCTGTTCTCACTGCAGTATAAATGTGAACTCATACGTATATGTTAATTAATGCTTGTGTTTGATTTTGCTCACTTATTCTTACTTATTGCTGTTCGTTGAAAATAAAAAGCGCTCGTTGATCGAGCGCTTTGCTTATTCCCTAGAGGGGGAGTTTTGTGGGAATTCGAGTTATTAAAACTTATACGCCCCGCCTAAGCTGATTTGCCAAGCAAGGTCGTTTTGAATCAGTGGGCTATTTGAATCGTGGTGTTCAAACTCCACTTTGGCAATGGCTAGCCACTGCTCGGTGATGTCGTAGAGTGAAATCAAACCGGCCTTGTAAACCCAAGTCTCATCAGCATTAAATTGCGCTAAACCGGAAGCGGCAGATTCTTGCGCAGAGACGTTGTAAAGATGCTGTGAGAGTTTTTTGGAGCGGTAATCCACTTCAACATATGGGGAGAGCACCCACTGACCAAACGGGGTATCAAAAGCGCGACCAAGGTGAAGTTGAATCTCATAACCGTCGTGAACATTGGTGACATCTTGCAGGTAGGTGAGGCGTGCGCCAACTGTTCCCACGGTGATACCAAGATCGGCGTTACCATCACGGTTTTTGATGCCGCGAGGAATGTCATCGAAATCGTCCGACACTTCAGCAAAACGCAGGTTGCCCGACAAACCCAACCAAGGGGTGAGTGAGTAATTGGCTAAGCTGCCATCAATAAAGCCGTATTTTCCGTTGTAAAACAAAGAGGGCTCAATGCCAGCTTTGGCCCCATCTGTTGAAAATGCGGATTCGCCGTAGGTGACGCCCGCGCCAACAAACGCGTAATCTTGGTACTGCTCTTGTGCCAACACAGGAGCAGACAGTACCAGCAGGGGAATGGACACGCGCATGCCGCGCATAAGATTTTTCATGGCTAACTTCCTTTTTCTTTTCGTTTTATAAAAGAACGGCTAAGTGGCGGTTTTCTTACATCAGGGTGGGCTTAATTCGTTGTTTTTCGGTTTATTCGCAGAAGGACGTTGTGTTAATGGCCAATAAAATAGAGTGAAAACAGAGAATTACTGTTGAAGCGTCCACCCTGCCACGATGGGCAGGGCGGTGTTTTTGACGTGGTTTGACGATGAATTAATGATCAATCATGTCCGCAAGAATCATTGCTGCGTGGGTTTCTACGACACCAGCGTTGAAGCCGTACATGTGGCCATATTTGCTCGCCAGAGCCGTTTGTACGTTGCGGGTGATCTCTTCTTGCCAACGTTTAAACCAAACGAAATGGTTCCCATCGCTGAGCATTGGCGTGTAAGGCACCACTTCAAGTTGTTTGCCCACTTCTGCTCTTACATCGGCGATGTATTGCAGTAGATCTTTCACATCCTGTTTTGAACCGATGTTGCCGTGGCCACCATTAATGAAGTCCCATTGCCAGCCAAGGTGTTTGCCGAGCAAGTTTTCGAGATCGTCTTCATAGCCGTGGAAGTGCTCTGCGCCAGCAAAGTTGTAAAACGGCAATTGGTCAGGGTTAATCATGTCAGCGAAATGCAGTACGCGATCACTCGGAATCAGAATCATGGTGTTATCTGGAGTATGGCCAGAGCCTGCTGGCGCGATCAAATGCACTTTGACGGAACCAAACTTCACCACCTTCGGTTTTCTTAGGTCGTAGACATCAGTTGGTGCTGGCACTTTCGTTGTTTTTACGCCGTTTTCATTGGTTTCTGCATGCTGGGCGATTTTGTTGGCCACCGCTTGGCTGGCAATCACGCGTACTTTGTTCACACTCGGATAGTTTTGCTTGATCAGCTCGACCAATTGGTTGCCACCGCCAACATGATCAAGGTGGTAGTGAGAGTACATAATGGTGGTAATCGGCTTGTTGGTGATGGACTGCACGCCTTTGAAAAGCGCATCGATGCGGCCATCGCCTAATGGGTCAATCAGCATCACCGAATCTTCGTTGACGATTACCGTGGCATTGTAATAGTTGACGCCAATCCAATAGGTGTTTTTGCCCAGCTTTTGCACGGTGGCTTTGCTGTCGTCAAACTGGCGCTCATAGAGATTGTTGATTTTCTGGCCCACTTTAAGCGCTTGAGTGGCGGATGGTTCGACTTCGCTAGGCAGCGTGCTTTGCACTGTTTCGCCAGGGAAAACAATCGCACGTTGTTGATCGTGGCTGTGGTTATGGTTTGCAGCGCCAGCATTGAAAGACAGCAGTGCGGCAGTGATTGGGGCTAAAGCAAAGGTGAATCGTTTCATTTTTTCTCTCCTCATCAGGTGAGGAAAAAGATAAATGAGAATCACATATATCAAAAATGCATGATTGTTATAGTATGTATATCATTTACGCACGAAATTATTAGGTGTTTTGATGGTCGCTCCCGAGATCAATTTGCGCAGTATTGACCTAAATCTGTTAACCATTTTAGAAAAGCTATTGATTCATAAGCATATTAGCCAAGCAGCTCAAGCGTTGAACATGAGCCAGCCTGCGGTGAGTCGAGCATTGATGCGTCTGCGCGAACAATTTGGCGATCCGCTGTTGGTGAAGGTCAACCGCGAGTACCGTTTAACCGCTAAGGGGGAATACCTTCGGCGCGAGTTAGAAAGCTCATTGAATACGATTCGGCAGATGCTGGTGGATGATGCGTTTGATCCGTTGCAGTACGCAGGTGTGTTCACTATAGGCGCACTGGATTTTGAAATGATGATGATTGTGCCAAAGCTGTTGGCACGTTTTCAGCAGCGTGCCCCAAAGTTGAAATTGCAAATTGTGCCGTACAACGCGTACATGCCATTGCACGATTACTTGGAGAAAGTGGCGGATCTGCTGCTGTATTCGACCGATGATTCCCCCACCAATGTGTTTAAGCAGCGACTCTTCAATGATAACTACGCGGTGGTGATGTGCCAAAATCACGTGCTTGCCAATCAACCCATGACGTTGGAGCGTTACTGCCGAAGCCGACACGTGATCGTCTCTGGTAATGGGTTGGGAAAAACCGATATCGACCATGAGTTAAAAAGGCTGAACCAGCAGCGTGAAGTGGTGGCGTCACTGCCGCATTTTTCGATGGTGCCGGAGTTGTTGATCAACACCGATCTGATCGCAACGTTGCCAAGGCGCTTAGTCAGCCATTTAAGCCATCTTTATGAGATAACCGTTGCGGAATTGCCGTTTTACACCGAGGATTTCCAGGTTGAACAATTTTGGCATTTGATTCACCACAGCAACCCTGCGCACCAGTGGGTTCGGCAAGAAATCAAAAATATGGTGGATGAAGAGATAGAAGCAAGGCGCTAAGCGGCAAAGTCGCATGCTTAGCAATGTCAAATTTCAAAGTAATATCTCAAGGCAATGATAAAAAAGAGGCACAATAATTTGTACCTCAGATGCTTAATGCTGGCCTGCTTGCTTCACTGGGGGAAGATCACTAAACCGCTGGCGAGGTGCAAAGCACACAACAGTGCCAAACCCAGGCAGGTGTAGTTAATCCACTTGGCAATATTGGGTTTTTGAATGGCGACCAGCGATGGCAGCACGGCGAACTCTCTGCCTCCCCAATCTCGGTTTTTGAAGTCAAAACAGAGGCTCAAAAACAAGAAATGACTGGCGGTTACAATGCGAGCGTGGAAGAAATCCTCCGCCTGTAACGCAATGGTCAGCGAGGCCAAATGTGCCAGCAGTATCGTCACTTTGGGCAAAATATAGCGATATTCCACCAACAACAGTTGCAATAACCACAGGGTGTAAATCGCCTTTAGTTGCCACGGTACTGCGGTGCCAAACAACTGCAATTGTCCGGAGCCGAGCACTTGGGTTTGCCCGGCTTGGCTGATCCAGACCAAGATGGCAAAAGACAAACAGACAGAGACAGCGAAAGATAACCACGCTTTCTTGCGCCTCTGCACCAATAAAAAGCCACCCGCCTGTAAAACAAAAAACACCATAAACGCTTTATCCATCAGTGCCAAAGGAAGCAGATGAAGTAGAGCGACCACACAGAGCAGGTTGAAGCCACTTTCTAACAGCAATATCCGAGTGATTTCGGCTTGGTTATCAACCGGTTTGACTAAGCGCCAAAATAGCACGGGTAACAGTAGCATTAAGATCACGGCGGAAATCACCGACGACTGCACCGCTTGGTAGAAGCCGCTGAAATAGAGCAGCACCAGCAGGAAAAACAAAAGCGCAGAAAGGTGATTACGCATCGGCATGGTAAGGCTCCTCGTGGCAATGGACGGCAATGCGTTTTTCAAGCGATTCCACTGCCAGTTTGGCGGTTTCTACACATCGTTCCATGGTCACAGGTACTCGCCAGGTTTGGCGCGGATCGGTCAGATATTCCCCGGCCAGAAAGACGTTTTGGTAGCTATCGATCTCGATAGGAATTTGGCAATTGGCATCGGGGTGGGTGAGCGCGTGATCAGCCACCCAGCAGTGCGCCACACCGTTTTCGCCGATGACAGTAGGGCCGACAAATCGATTCGACGTTGCCTCATCGGCGTGTTTTTCCTTCCAATACAAGCCAGGCCCGACATGAAAACCCTGATATCCGGAGGTGGTGAGTAATGCGCTATTGCCAAAAATCTGAGTCACGATCTCTTGTTCAATTTGCTGTGGTGTGCAGGCGAGCAGCGGCTTGTTAAATGTGGTGCCCGCAGCGATATTGAGATCGGTGGCAGTGACTGAGAGGCAGTACAGCCCGTTGGGGGCTGATTGAGTCAGGTGATAACTCAAGCCCCACGATGAATCAATAACAATTCCCACGGTTTTATCGCGTAAGATGTCGGGCAAGGTGGCGAAGTGAAACTGAAAACCGTGGCTAAGAACATATCGGTAGCTGAACTGTACAGCGGTCGCAGAGAGCAGCGATTGGGTGACATGAATCGGCAGCGCCAAAATAAAGTAGTCCGCCTCAATCACCTCACCTTGGGACGAAAGCACATGAGTAATCTTTCCTTGCTCGCTATCTTCTATCAGCCGTTCTATCTCACAGCCGAACCTAAACTGCACCGACTGTTGGCGTAAGTGTTCGGTTAATGGATTTATCACCGATTCTGAGATCGGGCGTCGATAGCCCAAACTGTAGGCATTGGGTGCATCGGAGTGAAACGGCCCCTCTTTGTTGTTGAGCAAATCCAAAACTGAGAGGGCGGGGCTGTGGTCTGTTGCGCCGATCCAACCCAGTAGGACTGGGCGCAAAAAGGCCGCCAATTTGGGTCTTTGGTTGTACTCGAAATAGCGCTCAAGAGGGGTTTTGAGTAACTCTGCGTTGTCAGGCAAGTCCTGTAAACGCGTTTTAAACCAATAAATATCAATGAGTGGAACCCCAGCGTAGTGCATGGCATAGGCAGATTTCATGTCGTCAATAAGCTTGTCTATCGGTGAAAAATAGCTGCGTTTGAACTGCATTGTTTTATCCGATTGCCCCCAATGAAACTGTACTTTCTGCTGGGGATAGACGAAGTCAAAGCAAGTGCCGTTTTCGGTTGGTATTTCTTGCAAGAACGACAGTAAATGGATGTTTTTGGCGAAGAACTGCCGATGTGTCAGCTCATGCACTTTGCCGTGATGCACCGCGCCAATGCATTTTCCTCCGCTAAAGGGCAATTTATCGTAAACCGTGACGCGATAACCTTTCTTAATACATTCGTGTGCAGCCGCTAAACCTGAAATACCGGCCCCTAAAATCGCAATGTGTGGGGGAGTGTTTGATTTGTTATTCATTGTAATCTCGGTGATGTGTGTTGCGCTGTTCGTCCCTGTCCGTTGTGGCGGTTAAATGACATATAAATCCAAGCTTTATATGAAATGGATGGGTCACTGCTCTTTCGACTTCTCCCCCTTTCTCAATCTAGGACTTGAGTGAGGGCGTCAAGACGCACGTTGAAACGGTGACTCTATGCAAATCGCCAGATCCGAAGATCTGGCGGCTGATTTGGTAGGCGTTCGTGTGGAAGTTAGAAGCTACGCTGCATATTTACGCGGTTCGCCACTTCCAAATATTCAAAGATATGGGTGGGAATGTTTTGCAAAAATGCGGTTAGGTCGACTTCCATTGCTTCGGTAAAGCCAGCGCGGCATGGGAATGGGTCGGTGTTACCCACAATAAGCAGCTTCGGTGTTTTTCCTTCCCAAATGAGTTTTGCTTCGTATTCAGGATTATCGACTTCAACAACACATGTGTTTACTTCTGAACGGAAAATCCCATCTTTGATGGTATAGCCATTGTAAAAAGTGATTGGTGTTTTTGAAGAGGTTGGGAAAGTGACTGGTGCGTCTGGCACCGAACTGCCTTCACCAGGAAAAGTAATGGCTGTGTTTGCAGAGGCAACAGATGAAGCAATAAGTGTCAGTAGGCCAAGTAATTTTATCGTTTTCATGATACTTCCTATTCTTTTAGTTTGGGAACATTCCCAGATGGAAATGTATAGTACAAACAAATGAGAATGAATATCAATTGTATTTATTTTGGCAGAGTGTCACATATTATTTTTTTATGTGTGGTTGATTATTGATAGTTCTAACGCAGTGAGGGCTTTTCTGATTTCGGATTGGTTGTTTTTTGTTCTTTCTTACAAAATGTCATTTTTCATTTTTGAAAAATAGACCGAAAGAAAACAGCGAAATGTTTTTAAAACAGTACGTTATGCCAAATTTATCCTAAATTAGAGTTGGCTAATTTAGCGATGTGTTATGGAAGTGTCAGAGCAGAAAATAATTTATGACGTGGCAATAACAGAATTTTCCTACAAGCAATTAAGCTGTGTGTCTTACAAAACAGACAAGGAGTGTTGTTGATAAAAAGAGAAAGTAAACATGACAGTAGAAAAAGTATTGATTATCGACTCACAACCCCTTTACGCAAGAGCGCTCTCCTCATTGGTCAAAGAGATGATTAATCCCCTTGAAGTGACCATTACGACAAACACTAAGCAGATCCTCGACTGTGTGCGCGAGGAAAATGTCGAACTGATCATCATGGACGTTTTAATTGAAGGCCGAGATGGCATCAGTTTAGCGAAGTCAATTTTTGCCAATGGCTATGCTGGAAAACTGCTTTTTGTCTCTTCCAATGACTATGACAGCCTGTCCAACGTAGCGCATACCATCGGTGCACATGGGTATTTGACCAAGTACGCGAGTCAATCAACACTTAGCAATGCCATTGTTAATGTGTTGAAAGGGTATACGATGTTTAAAGGGCAGCCTGCCCAGTCTGACCAACAAGCGTTGTCTGAGCGAGAGGTCACGGTGCTGAGTTACCTAATACAAGGCTACAGTAATCAGAAGATCTCCGAGCTTTTGATGCTGAGCAACAAAACCATCAGCACCTACAAAGCTCGAATTTTGAAGAAGTACAACGCAAAGTCGATCGTCGAAATTGCGGAAGTCCATCGCTCCTAAGTTCTGGTTTAGATGTTTGCGAATTGCCAATCCCCATTTGTGCAGATAGCCCATGCTATGCAGGTCGAAATGCAATGGGGATGGTGAAGCAAACCACTATCGGCGGCTCTCCTTGACTTTATAGAGCGCTTCATCCGCTTGCATCATCAATTCTTGCAATGTTTCGCCTTGTGCTCGCGTGGCAACCCCTGCGCTTACTGCAATCGTAAGATCTTTATAAGGTAGAGTGCTGTTTTTTAAATGCTGCTTGAGCTTTCCAACCAGTTCACTGGCTTTCCTGTGGTCACAATCTGGCAATATCGCCAAAAATTCATCTCCTCCGGTTCGAATGAGGAAGTCACCACGGCGAAATGTGGCCTTCATGGATTTGCCGACTTGGCAAATCACTTCATCACCGACGTGATGGCCAAAGGTGTCGTTGATGTTTTTAAAACCGTCGCCATCAATGGCGATTACTGTGTATTGAGAATCTTCCAGCGTGTCTTTAAACAGAGTGTCATTGAAGATCTTTCGATTGTGCAGCCCGGTTAGCTCGTCTTTGATCACCTCGGAAGAGACTTCATCTAACTGCTGTTTTCTGGTTTTGGATTGTTCATACAGATTCAAGTAGACAAAAAACAACAGCAGAAAAACGAAAAACAAATACGAATAATCAATCACCAATTTTGAAAGTGGGTAAGAAAACATGAAAATGGTTTTGTTATCCGCAATGTAGGTTTTGGTGTAGGCAAACTTAGCTAAAGGATAGCCATTGTAGGTTAACAGCGTGGTTTTAAACCCTTGGTTGTAGATAGTTTCCACATTCCTGTCTTTGAGGTCGTAAAAAAGGCTAAAGACGTATTCGCCGACAATTTCATTTTCCTCTTCGCTTGAATAGACAGGGCTAGAGACAGAAATTAAGTTCTCTCCTAGATCGCTGTCATGGTAGATGGTGGACACCACTGCGCGATCCAACAGTTGATCCGGCCATGCGTACTGAGTACAGACAAATTGTGTTTTACACCAGTTTTCGCTGAACTTGCGCGCATCGACTTTGAAGCCATTGACTTTGCGATCAAGCAGATATTTTTTGCCAGAGTAAGAGCGGTAATAAAAAACGGAATTTTTGTTATTAAACAAGCTCATGAAATAGTTTCTTGTTTCATGCATGGTTTTATAGGCAACCGCCTCAAAATAATCCAACTCTGAATTGTCAATGGCGTAAATATACTCTTCAAACGAACGTTGAGTGGATTGAATGATGTTCTTTCTATCCTTTTTCTCAGAGGCATCGATGTTAGATTGGGTTAATAGGCCCATGGTTACCACGTAGTTTTTAATACTTTCTATACGGTCTGCGTGCCTATCAAATCGCTCCACTTCAATGGAAACGGCGTAAATAGCGAGTGCAATTAAACACGATAAAAAAGAAAGTGTGGCAAACAAAAAGGCCAGGCTTAAACTTTTTTTCATTTTCTTTCTCGGCTGATGGTGGTCATTGTTATTTTTATAGTGAAACGAGTTTTGCTAAATCAACGATGTTTTCGACATTGAATTTATTCAGCAATCGCCGTTTGTAGGTACTAATGGTTTTATCGCTGATCGATAAAATATTGGCTATTTCACGGTTGGTTTTGCCTTTTAAAAGGTAATTCATTACGGCCGCTTCTCGGTCTGAAAGTTCTGGTTGAGCTTGGTTGACCGCAGAATTAGGCTTGAATTTGAAAAAGGTGTAACCGTTGATCACCGCGTCGATAGCGTCTTTCAAAATGCTTTGATCTTCGGATTTGCACACATAACCATCCGCGCCTAAGCGAAAGGCTATTTCGCTAAACAGCTGGCTGGTTTCCGCGGAAAAGAAGATCACTTTGCCTTTATAACCGTGGGATTTGATGCGTCTTAAGAAGTCAAATCCATCACAGTCTGAAAGATTAACGTCCAATAAGATGAGGTTTATTTGCTCTTGTTTGATTAAGGCCATCGCAGACTTCATCGAGCCCGCAGTGCTGACACTCTCCACATGGCAAAACCGCTCAATTAACGTCTTGATAGCGAAACAGACCATTGGGTGATCATCAAAGATCAGGCAGTTGACTTTATTTATCATGCTATGCGCTCAATATATTGATTGCCTCAATCGGCATCGGTTTGTTAAAGAGATAACCTTGGCAAACGTCGATATTGTATTTTTTCAACATGTTCCAAGTGGATTGTTTTTCAACGCCTTCGGCGACGATTTTTAAATTTAAACTTTTCGCCAGTCCGCAAATGGAATTGACAATTTTCTGCTTTTTGCTGTCTATTTCCATTTCGGAGACAAACGAGCGATCGATTTTCAGTTCGTTAAAAGGCAGCAGGGAAAGTTTCTCGAGAGAGGAGTGCCCGGTTCCAAAATCATCAATAGAGACATTGACGCCGTTGAGGCGCAGTTTTGCTAAGTTTTTATACAGCGCCGCGCTGTTGCTAAACGACGTGTTTTCCGTAATTTCAATGGTAAAAACGCTTGGTTCTACCTGATTTTCTAGGCACTTAGCGATAAAACGCTCGCTGAAGTTGCCATCTTCGATATTGATTTGATCCGCATTGATTGAGATACGCTGGCCTTGTTTGATGTACCTTGCGTCACGAATGGTGTTATCCGTGACAATATCAAACAGCTCATGTGAGAGATTGCATCGCTCGACGATGGGCAAAAAGTGCGCCGGAGAGAGCATGCCGTGGATAGGGTGCAACCATCTTGCCAGTGCTTCATATCCAACCACGTCACCAGTGCGGCAATCCACTAACGGTTGGTAGTAGTTTTTTACGCGGCCATTGGCCAAATCGAACAAGAACTCTTGATCGCTCACATCGATTCTGCGACGCAATTTTCGTGCAGGTTTTAGGGCGTTGGCGGCGTTGTCCAGCAACTGCTGAATGTCGTTATTGGAGTAAGGCTTGCTAATCTTGCCTAACACTTGAAACGAAAAGTTTTCGCACATGGCTGAAACGGCAGAAATAATCGGACGGTCCAGCGCACTGATCAACGCCACATTGCCGGCGTATTTCTGTTCATTCAGTGAGATCAACAAGTCAATGCCATCGCTGTGTGGCATGTCTAAATCACAGAAGACGAAATCGTAGTGATCATCAGACAAGGTGCTCAAGGCACTCGCCACGGTTTGCTCAGTGGCAATACGGGTATTGGGGATTTTCGCCAGTTGTTGTTTCATCAAAGTCAGATGGATCGGATGATCATCAACAACCAATATTTTCAAATCATTACGCATAGCTTTCCATCCACATGATTGTTTGGTTAATTTCCGCATCCAGTTCAGAGATCACTTTCTCTACCAACGCGGGTTTGTGCGCCATGTCCACCGATTCAGCGTCTTCACAAAGGGCGACAATGTGCTGAATGCCCAGCGCGCCACATGCGCCTTTTACCTTGTGCACTGCCGCTCTCATTTGGTGGCCACTCTCCGCTTGTTTCAGTTGCGTTAAGTCTTTGGCCATTTCGACAATGAAGACTTTCGCCACTTCTTGGGCGTCGTTTTCCGAGAACTTATCGAGCCAGTTTTCTCGAGCCTTTGGTTTGGCGAGGTAACGCGCTAATAATGCGCCGAGTTGTTTCAGGTCATAGGGTTTATACAAAATTTCATTGATGCCGCTTTGCACCGCTTTCTCATTGGCGATTCTCGAGTCTTCAGCGGTCACGCCGACAACCGGAAGCGTGGCAAAGCGCTCGTTCGCACGTAATGTTCTCACTAACTCATAGCCATCCATTTCTGGCATATGGAAGTCGGTCAGTAACAGGGCAACATCGCCGTGCTGTTTGATGTAGTTCAGCGCTTCGACGCCGTTGTTGACCACAATGGGGGTGAGCCCCAACTCGGCAAATTGCATTTTGACAATGTGCTGGTTGATCTTGTTGTCCTCCGCCACGAGCACCTTGCCTGTCAGTGTGTCCATCGGGATATCCTCGATGTGGCGTTCTTGCTCTGCACTGGTCATCTTTAGTAAGCAATCCAATAACGCATCTGGGTATTGCGTGCATTCCAGTGCGCTGTTTCTCTGACAGCCGCTTGGCTGGCAACTGAGCGTGTTGCATTCAGCGCTTAGCCCCTTGTTTACGCTTGGGTTAGCGTCGTTTTTGACCAGCCCCCAGCATTGACACCAATCCTGAATGACCGTAGGTAATTGTGACGAATAGCTTAAGGCGTTCAGCTCAGGATAAGCGCCTTCACACGGGGTCAATGGCAGTTCAATGTCAACTTGAGTCCCGACATTCAACGCACTGTACAACGCGATGTGACCACCCATTTGCTTCAACAGTTGTTCAACAATGGCCAATCCCAATCCTGTCCCGCCAAATTGTCTGGTGATGGAGTCATCGGCTTGAACAAAGGGCTTGAAGATATTGGCCAGTTGTTCTTGCGTCATACCAATACCAGTGTCTTTGATGGTCAGAAGTAATCGCTCTTTGACCACTTGCGCTGTCAGCGTAATGTCTCCTTGTTCAGTAAACTTGATGGCATTGGAAATCAAATTACTGACGATCTGGTTAAATCTGAGATCATCAATCATCGCCCACCTCAATGAGAACGGAATGATGTTCACCGTGTAGTCCAGCCCTTTGCTGTTGGCTTTGGCTTCAAACCCGCGCAAGGCTTGGCTCAACAGACGCAACAGTTCATTTTTCGCTGGATGAATCTGCAACTCGCCCGCTTCCAGTTTTGAGTAATCAAGTACCTCATCCACCAACAGATTGAGGTGGTTTAGCGACTGCTTGGCTCGTAACACCAACTCTTTGTCTCGTTCGCTGGTGGAGTGGGTTGCCACCAAATCGAGCAAGCCATAAGTCGCGGCAAGTGGCGTTCTCAATTCATGGCTCATGGTCGCCAAGAATCGCTCGCGTGCTTTAACGGCACTTTGTGCTTCATGCTGAGCGGCGATCAGTGCGGCCTCGCGCTCTTTTTGCGCCGTCACATCTTGCAATACGGTTAAAATGAACTGCTTGCGATGATCTAAAGAGCGAATGGCTTTGCGCTCGCGATAAATGTGCTCGATTTGCAAATCACAATTGACGGTCTGGCTGTACTCTTTGATTCGTTTACCGCTCAGGACTTGCTGCACTTCCTCGAAATCACCAACGAGTGAGATTTGCGTTGCGGAGTTCTTAATTTGGCAATTCGTGCAGTTGCCTTTGAGATACTCAGAGCAGTTGCTAAGAACCAGTTGTCCCTTATCATCATGAATAAAAACTTTGTTATTCAGTTCTTGAATGATTTGGGTTAACCACTGTTTCTCTTTCTCTTCATTGTCGGCGTTAATTTCCGCTAAGCTCACTTTGAGCTTCATATTGCTAATCACGAAATAAATAATGATCGCAACAATGATTAATAAAACCGATATGATAATGGCGGAAAAAATAACTTTTTCTGAGTCGTAGCCATACGTGAGATTAAAGTCTCGATAGCTTTTGTTTATTTTCTCGATTTCTTTACTATCGATGGTGTCGATAATGCTATCGAGCAGTTTCTTTAACTTAACGTCATGGTTAGACACCGAAAATGCGATAGAAAAATGTTTTTCTTGAGATTTGTCGACCTTCAGATGCCCTTTATTAAACTGAGATAGAAGGCTGTAAAGCACATCATCAGACATATATGCCGATTGAATTTTTCCGTCTTCCAAATCCTTCATCAGTTTTTTAATGTCAGAATATTCTCTGAAGTTTTCATTGTTCCAAGCGTTGATATGGATCAGCCCTTGCTTTTGTAAGCTGAGTAAAATGCCAGAGATCGGTTTGCTATTATTAATGGCTTTAGCTGAAGCCAACCCCACTTTGTGAAACTTTATCTGCATAAAAGGCTTAGTGAGGAGCCAATTAGGTGATTCCACACGATCAATGTAGGCAACAGGAATAATATTGGCATTGAACGTAGCAAGCTCTTGGTTGTATTCAAATATAGGGCTCTTATATTCAAAATCTAAACCAGAACGTGACTGGATCAAATCGAGAAAATCGGCTAATAACCCTCTTTGTTCACCATTGTCTGATATTTCAAAAAATGGGTAGGCGTTATTGCTGGTGCTGAATGTGATGACATCATCGTCATGATGCTCCCTACGATATTCAGAAAGAAGCCTGTCATTAAGATGGTAAAGATTATTCGATGCAACCGAGCGAATATTCTTGCCTTTCACTTCCCATTCTAAAACTTTGTCAATACTCTCCATTAATGCGACGTTGTTTTGCGCGGTAATAAAACTGATCTCTTCTGGTTCTATCCAATCGGGTATTTCAACTGCACCACGTACAACATCATGCTTGTCGAGATATTCGTTAATCGTGACAAATGACGAGATAAACGCATTCGCTTGCCCTTTATTCATGATCGCAACGGCGTCAGTAAAATTCAGAGCATAATGAATGTTTTTGATGCCTTTGATTCTTAAATATTCGCAGTAAGAAGTGCCTTTCACACATGTCCAATTGAGCGTGCTAAATGGCCTTGTTTGATAAAAACTTTCTTTGAACCAAATGGAAACACTGCTTTTAAATAGAGGTTTAGAAAAGAGAAAACGGTTCATCCTTTCTGGTGTTTTTGCAAAACCTACTGTGCCATCAATTGCACCGGTTTCAACGTCATGCAGCAGCTCAACGACGTTTGAATAATGTTTCAGTTGAATATTGATGTTGAGAATTTTGGCGATATTTCTTAGGTATTCAACATTGACGCCCCAATAAACGCCCAACGATTCACTATCCAGTGATGGGTTGATCGATTTTGAGGTGATGCCGATCACTATTGTTGATGGAGGATTCGTTTCTTGTTCAGAGTTTTCTTCTTGTGGCAGTGCATTACCCGAAAATAACAGTCCGGATAGTAAAATTAGAAATGAAACGAATCTAATGTGGGCGTTCAACATCTTATATTCCTCAAATATGGAATATAAGATTAAAATTATGTGAGAATTTGTCAAATTTTGAGATTTTAATAAATTCACATAACCTTTTGAATTTTAAAAATAAATTTTGATTATGTAAGAATGTTCCTACAGAGGAATCGTAATAGGATTACAAATGGAGATAGGTGAGGATTATATTAATTTGAATTTTATTTACGTTTAATGAACATGGGAAAGTTGGCGAAAGAAAATAATGAAAGTGCGTGTGTATGTCAATGTTGTTCAAAATACACGTTTGCGAATTTGAGGAATACCAAACGAGTTGAGTAATGGCGTTTCAACGTCGTTTGGTACGCAGAGCAACACAGAGGCAGATGTTATTTACAGTTTTTGGATAGAGTCCACATCGATTTTTGTCGACACGAGTTCACTGTCTACTTCACCGATAATGAGCACTTTATCTTTTGGAGCGACATTCTGCCCACGCCAATCTTCGTGATCGATTTCCACCTGAATTTCGCCAGTCGCATCTTTAAATAGGTAGATTTCATTTCCTAGGGATTGAACGATGTTCCCTGTCAGTTCAACGGCCGTATCATCGCGCGCGGTCAGTGCATTGGCTACCGTGTTGACGCCGCCCATTTTTGGACCCGTAAAACCACCTTGCTGCTGTTGAGCGTCGAAAGCAGCAAAAGCGGAGTGAGATGCAAGCAAAACAAATGGCACTAATAGGATTTTTTTCATAATGACTTCCTCTTTTTGATGGTTTTGATTATTCATCATCAAATGTGAAGTAATCGTGAAGTTTTTTGCTAAGACAAAGAGTTAGATGAACATTGAGTGATGGACTTGGTTATGAAACTAACTGAGTTTAATGGTATTAATTTGTTCAATAATTGAGAGAGGCTTATTTGATATGTGAATCTGTTAATGAAGTGTGGATTTAATTTAAAAAACATAAGCTTAAATGATAGGTCAAACCTTGTGAGTTTGTTTGGCATGCATTAAATTTATAGCAGTAAGCGCAGTGGCATAGGGAAATGACAATGAAACCGGTACTTTATATCGAAATTGATGGCGTAGTTTGGAAAATTATGCCGGACGGTCAGTGGGTTGCCGTACAAGCCGATGAGGTGGTTGACCCAACGGTGAAGTACGTTAAAGAAACACCGCTACCCGTCAATGATAGTGATGCCGTTAACATTGACGATCCTATTGACGCAGAGCCAGTATACCAACGCCCTACAACGCCAAACGATGCGCCATCTTCGGAGCAGGACCTTTCTTCTGAAAGCGCGAGCTTATTCGGTTTCATTCGCCCTGAACTGCGTGAGGTGTTGGCTCAATCCGGTTATGACACGCTGCCGACAGATTATGAAAACACGCCTGAGCGTGAAAGCCCAGACGCGCAATTTTATCTCTTGGATGACGACGCCACGATCACGGTGACGATTGCCGACGGTGGCGATGGTTACGAAAATGCGCTGGAAGTGCCGAGCATTGCGATTTTCGGTACCACGACAGACGTTGAGGATGGCCGCCTCGTTCAGTTGGTTTTGTCCGATGCTTCCGGTCAACAGCAAGTATTTAGCGCCACTGTTTTTCAAGGTGAGTACCGCGTTGAAGGCATTGATGCCAGTGGGTTTGATGAAGGCACCTTGACTGTCACCGCAACCATTACCGATGAACTCGACAACTTTATTCAAGCCTCTGACACCACAATCAAAGATACTTTAGCGGAGATCACCACCGAGTTTGATGGCCGAGGCGATGAGTTCTTTAACCGTTTTGAAATCTCTGCCTCGGGGCTGACAGGCACTGTTAGCCATGTTGAAGATGGGCAGCGCATTGATATCGAAGTGATTGATAGCTTGGGCCAAACCTTACGTTTTACCACTACGGTCAATGGTGGAACCTGGTCGATCAATGAAGATTTAAGCAGCCTTGCGGAAGGCCCACTGACCATTCATGCTCAAACCATCGACATGGCAGGCAATCCTGCCAGTGCAAGCGATACCATCGTCAAAGATACGCAAGCTTCCATTACGGTAGCCATTGACTCTGGCGATGATGATTTGGTGAGCGATGCTGAGAGTGGCAACGTTCGTGTCTACGGCGAGGTGGCCAATGTTGAAGATGGACAAGCGATTCGAGTTGTCCTAGTAGACTCAGCAGGCCATGCCCAGTGGTTTATTACCTCTGTGTCGGGCAATCAATGGTCGATCGATAATATCGATGTTTCTCAGTTTGCCAATGGTGATTTTCGCGTGTTGGCGGTGACGAAAGATGTTGCGGGTAACCCCGCTGTCGCGACCGATAGCGCAGGGCTAGATACCACTTTTCCTACCATCGATATTGATACCTTAACCGGTCTGCAGATCGTCGATTTTAAATCCGGTGCAGACACGGCCTTGCAAGGCACCACCACGGGCGCAGAAGCTGGGCAGCTGGTTTTAGTCACCATCACCGATGGAGTGAATACGGTTGAAGCGCTCACCCAAGTTGATGCAGCTGGCAATTGGTCGTTCGACAGCATTGACCTTTCGACGTTGGATGCCAATTTGGAATGGCAATTGAACGCAACGGTGACGGATCTCGCTGGCAACCGCGCAAGCGACGATATGCCTAGCCTGATTGCGCCTGATGTGGTCAGCGTCAATGAAGATATTGCCGTTGTTCTTGGCAGCAGTGACGCGCTTTCGCCAATCAATATCGATAATGCAGATTTCACTTTCATCGACGAGCAAAGCAGCTTGTCTTCGCTGACCTCGCTTGGTCAATCCATTTCTGTGGTCATCTCTGCCGATGGTCTCTCTCTTTCGGCGGTGCGAGCCGATGGTCAAGTGGTGTTGTCGGCCAGCATTCTCAATAATCAAGAAGTCAAAATTCAACTCTTTTTGCCAGTCGATCACGGTGACTCCCAACGCTTACTGACGGAGCTGATGATTCAAGGCACGCAAACTGACAGTGATGGTACAACCGAAACGGTGGTTGCGCCGGTGGCGGTGGTGATTGGCGATGCGATCGTTTTTCCTCCACTGGTTGATAGCGCGGCGATCACCGTCACCATCGATGACGGTGGCGATGGTTACGAGAATGCGCAAGAAGTCCCCGCCGTTGTCATTCATGGCACCACCACCGATGTGGAAAATCTCCGATTAGTGACGATCACGGTGACCGATGTGGATGGCAATACGCTGACATTCACCACCCGAGTGGAAAACAACCGTTACCAAATCTCACCAGTTGACTTGACGGGCTTAGCCGAAGGGCCGTTGAGCGTCGAGGCTTATATCGACGATGTCTATGGCAAGACCATTCAAGCCACCGATAGCACCATCAAGGATACCTTGGCAGACATCACCGCTGAGTTTGAAGGCAATGGCGATGAGTTTCTCAATCAGTTTGAAGTGAGCAAAACCGTTCTAACAGGCCGAGTCACTGAGGTAGAAGATGGTCAGCGCATTGATATCGAGGTGATCGATGCTCTAGGGAACACCTTAACGTTCTCGACTTTTGTGGCGGGCAATACGTGGACAATCGAAGCCGATCTTTCATCGCTGGTGGATGGCGAATTGACGCTCAATACGCAGGCCATCGACGTTGCCGGTAATGTGACCACCGCGAGTGACACCATTGTAAAAGATACGCAAGCGGCGATTACCATCGTCATCGACAGTGGCGAGGATGAGGCACTGAATCCGACCGAACTGAGTGCTGTGACGCTCTCTGGCGTCGTCAGTCATGTTGACGATGGTCAAGCGGTGCAAGTGGTGGTAACGGATGCCTCTGGGGCGAAGTTAGTATTCACTACCGTTGTCGTCTCGGGTGCGTGGTCACTCAAAGATCTCGATCTTTCCTCTCTTACTGATGGCGAAATCCGTGCCACCGCAAGTACCATCGATGTGGCGGGTAACCCTGCCACAGCAGAAGATACAGCGATCGTGGATACCACCGCGCCCACGATCGACATTGATACCTTAACTGGCCTTGAGATTGTGCAATTTAAGCAAGGCACAGAAACTGCACTGCAAGGCAGTACCACTGGGGCTGAGCTCGGACAGCCAGTCGTGGTGACCATCAGCGACGGCACTCAGACCATTTCGGTGACAACAACGGTGGATGCGGCTGGCTTGTGGTCGTTTTCCTCCATCGATGTCAGTGCGCTGGATGCTGCGAAAAGTTGGAGCTTAACCGCCACGGTGACCGATGCCGCAGGCAATAGCGCCACCGATGAGACGCCAACGCTGGATATTCCAGACACCGTGGCGTTGTGGGAAGACTTAGCCGTGATTCTCGACAGCAGCGAGGCGCTGTCGGATATCAATATTGAAAATGCCCAGTTTACTTTCCATGACACGCAGTCGGATCTCGCCGCACTAACGTCCCTTGGTCAATCCGTGTCAGTGGTGATTTCAACCGATGGCCTATCCTTGAGCCTTGTGCGTGGCGATGGGGCAACGGTATTGACCGCTGCGATTGAAACCAATAGCCAAGTTAAGTTGTCCCTCTTTTTGCCAGTTGATCATGGTGAAGCGCAACGCTTGCTGACGCAAATTTTGTTGGAAGGTACCCAAACGGATGCCGACGGCACCACGGAAACGGTGATTGCACCGTTACCGATTGTGATTGAGGACGCGATAGTCTTCCCTCCGTTGGTGGACAGCGCGTCGTTGACGGTCACCATCGACGATGGTGGCGATGGCTACGAAAATGCTCTCGAAGTACCAGGCACACGGATTCACGGCAACACAGTAGATGTTCAGGATCTGCGTTTAGTCACCATAACCGTGACCGATTCGTTGGGCGCGACTCTCACTTTCACCACCCGAGTGGAGAACAACCAATATCAGTTTTTCCCTGTCGATTTGAGCTCGCTTGCCGAAGGGCCGCTCACGGTCGAGGCAGAAATTCATGACGCCTATGGCAAAGTCATCACCGCCAACGACACCACCATCAAAGACACATTAGCTGAAATTGATGTCGCCTTTGATGGCCAAGGGGATGCATTTTTAAATCAGTTTGAAGTGGCCACCACCACGATCAATGGCCACGTGGCCAACGTGGAAGATGGACAAACCATTAACATTGAAATCATAGATGGACAAGGCGGACGACTGACGTTTACCACAGTGGTATCGGGCGACCAATGGTCTCTGGATGTTGATTTAAGCACGTTAAGTGATGGTGAGCTGACGGTACACGCTCAAACCATTGATATCGCGGGCAACCCTACCACCTCACACAACACCATAGTGAAAGATACTCAAGCGTCCATTACGGTTGAGATTGACAGTGGTGATGACGACTTATTGAATCCAGCAGAGTTGACTTCGGTCAAAGTCAGCGGTTTGGTCAGTCATATCGAAGATGGCCAAAGCGTGAATGTAGTGCTGTCGGACTCGGCAGGCAACACCATGACAGTGCAAACCACGATTGTGGGTGGCGCATGGGCGATCGATAATCTTGATCTTTCAGGCTTTGTGGATGGCGAGATCTCTGCCACCGTCTCGACCGTCGATGTGGCAGGCAACCCTGCAACGGCAACGGATAGCGCGACGGTAGATACCACGGCTCCAACCATTGATATTGATACGCTCGATGGTCTCAACATTCTGCAGTTTAAATTAGGGACCAACACCGCGTTGCAAGGAACCACTACGGGGGCAGAAGCTGGCCAACCGGTGGTGGTCACCATCAGCGATGGCACTCAAAGTATTCGTGTTACCACCAGCGTGGACGCCGCGGGGAACTGGCAATTTGCAACCATTGATGTAAGCGCCTTGAACAACCGCGCGACATGGACACTCATCGCCACGGTGACCGATGCCGCAGGAAACAGTGCGGTGGATGACATGCCGACGCTCACTTTCCCTGATGTGGTGACCGTGTATGAAGACTTGACGGTGGCGATTGGCAGCAGCGGCGCAACATCCGATATCAATGTGGAACAAGCGCAATTCCGATTCCATGAGGTGCAAACGGATCTAGAAAGTCTGACTTCGTTTGGTCAAAGCATTACGATCACGCTTTCAGCCGATGGGCTGACCTTAACCGCCACCCGTGCCGATGGTGAAATTTTACTGACGGCGCATATTGCCTCCAATGCACAAGTTCAGTTGCAACTCTTCCTGCCGGTGGACCACGGTGATTCACAGCGTCTGCTCACGGACCTGATGATTGCGGGAACGCAAACCGATGCCGATGGCACCACTGAAACGGTGCTAACGCCACTGCCCATCGTGATTGAAGACGCGATTGTCTTTCCTCCGCTGGTTGATAGTGCAGAGATCACCGTGGTGATTGACGATGGTGGCGATGGCTACGAAAACCAGTTTGAAGTCCCCGCAGTGCGTATTCACGGTAACACAGTGGATGTTGAGGATTTACGTCTCGTCACCATTACCGTTACGGACGTGGATGGAAAGGTGCTGACCTTTACCACCCGCGTTTCCGATAATGCCTATCAAGTGAGTCCGGTTGATCTCAGCTCATTGGCGGAAGGGCCACTGACGGTGGAAGCGGAAATTCACGACGTCTATGGCCATTCTGTGTCGGCCAGTGATTCCACCATCAAAGACACCTTGGCGGAGATCAGCACCGATTTCCAAGGCAATGGCGATGAGTTCTTCAATAAAGCCGAAATCACCACCAGTGGTATCGCTGGGACAGTGAGCAATGTGGAAGATGGCCAGCGCATAGATATTGAAGTGGTGGATCATCTCGGTAATCGCTTAACCTTTACGACGACCGTGAGTGGCAACAGTTGGTCAATTAACGAAGATCTCTCTGCTCTTGCTGAAGGTGAGCTCACCGTGCATACGCAGACAATTGACGTCGCAGGCAATCCCACCACGGACACCGATACCATTGTCAAAGACACGCGCGCACTGATCAGCGTGAATGTCGCCTCAGGCAGTGATGCGCTGCTCAATGCGACTGAAGTGACCACCACCGATCTGTTTGGTCGCGTCTTTTTTGTCGAAGAGGGACAAACGGTTTCCGTCACGGTGACGGATCAAGCGGGCAAAGTGCTGACGTTTAGCACCACGGTGGTCAACGGACGCTGGGAAGTTGCCGATGCGGATCTCTCTAGCCTTGCTGACGGGCCGATTGTGGTGACAGCGTCGGTCAGTGATGTGGCGGGCAACGTGGCGACGGCCAGTGATTCGGTGCATGTGATTGATACTTTGCCACCACAAATTGACATCGATACGCTCGATGGCTTGAGCGTGGTGGATTTTCGTTCTGGCAGCTTAACAACCCTTCAAGGCACGACCACAGCGGAAGAAAATCAAACCGTCACGGTGACGATCAGCGATGGGGTGAACACGCTGACTTACACCACCTTAGTCAGCGCTAGCGGCTCATGGCAGGTTGAAGGCGTGGATATTGCGACTTTAGATCAAAACCGTGAGTGGCAAATTCAAGCTGACGTAACAGATTTGGCTGGTAACCCAGCTAACGACGGCATGCCAACGGTGATCTACCCAGACGGCGCCGTGTTTGTCGAGGCGCTCGTCGGCATTCTAGGTGAGCAAAATGCGACGGTTGATCTCAATATCCAATTTGGTGAATTTACGTTCCACAGCGATCAAAGTGCGTTTGCTTCTTTGACTTCGCAAGGCTTGGCATTAACCCTGGTCATTTCGCCCGATGGTCAAACATTGACGGCTACTCGCACGGATGGTCAGCAGGTGTTGACGGCCGAGATAGTAGGTGACCAAGTGAAGATCAGCCTGAAAAAGCCGATCGATGAACTTCGCGATCTTGATTCCACTCATACGTCTTTACTCATTCAGGCCAAACAAACGGATGCCGATGGCACCAGTGAAACCGTCGTTGCCCCCGTTTCCATTGTCGTGCTCGACTCTCAACCGATTTCGTTTGATGACCATTACCTGGCAACAGAAGGGCACAATGAGTTTGGTAACCTGCTTGCCAACGATTTTGACCTTGATGCGCCACTGCTGGTGAAAAGCATTTTGATTAACGGTGAAACACATGTGGTTTCGCAAAGCACACCACTGAGCTTAACGCTGCCAGAGGGTATCCTTACTATCTATTCCGATGGTCGTTGGACCATGGCCGTCAGCCGAGATCTCGACCATAACCAAAGCCAGCAAGTGACGTTTTCTTACATCGCGGGGGATAAAAACTACGATTACGACTCCGCCAATGTGGTGATCGATATTCGTGATGGGGAAGCTGGGCGCATTGAATCGAGCAATCAAACGGTGACCGAGTCTCTAATCACGGCGGATGCGCAGGTGGTGAACAGCACTATTCATGTGACGGGTGGTTCGGATAATCCTGATCCGGACTCGCTGCGTTTTGATGAATCAGCGCTGCTGGATTTTGATGCATTGAACCTGACCAGTGGGGAAAGTTTACTCGAGTTGAGCTACCAACTGAGCAGCGATGGGAAAACCATTACCGCCAGTTCGACGGGCGGTGAGGTGATTTTTACCCTTGCCATCAGCGGCGCGGTGCTCAGTGGCAGCGACGTACAAGCCACCTTAACACTGACGTTGAATCGTCCGATCAATCAAGCGAATGGTGACGATGTGACTCGTTTACCAGTCACCATCACAGGCACCGACAGCGATGGTACCACGTTGATTTCCGGTGATTTTGTATGGCATATCAACGATGGCGCTAACCCTATGCTCGCCAATGGTGATGGGGTGTTCCTTAATGAAGAAGGGCTGCTAACCCAATCCAGTCTTGTCGACAACGGTACGGTGAACGTCACCGTGGGCAGTGATCCGATCGCTGAGCTGTATTTCGATTTGGCTGGTCAGCCAACCTTAACCAGTGGTGGTGAGGAGATCGCGTATACCATCTCGCCAAACGGCAATATATTGCAAGCGTATGTGGGCGATATCAGCAATGTGATTTTCCAAGTGGTGATTGAAGAGCCGAGTTCAGAAAATGACTCTGTGATCAACTATCAGTTCACCTTGTATCAAGCACTCGACCAACACGATGCAGATGAAATCGACACGATTCCGCTGGTGATCAGCGTGAGGGATACGGATGGTGATGTTCAACGCTTGCCTCTCGACATTGAAATCCAAGACGGCCATCAAGGTGAATTGAGCTCAGGCACGCTGGTGATTACCGAGCTGCCGAAAGATGATTTAACCCCGTCGGGTATCACCGCTGAAGCGAGTGTGAATCTGGTGGTCACCGCCGATACCGACCCCATTGTGGCGGTGACATTAGCCGTGGCCAATGGTCAAGCAGTGATTGATGGCAATGGCGTGGCACTGACGCACAATGGTGAAGCGATTGTCTGGCGAGTCAACGGTGATGGTAGCTACGATGCGGTTCTAGCCGATGGTACACGAGTGCTGACCGTGACGTTGCCTGATGATGTGAATGTTGAGGCGGATACCGCGAGCAACGTTGAGCTTTCTGTTCATCTCTATTTACCTGTCGATCACCATAAACCGGAGGCAGACAACCAGCTTTCTCTCTCTCTGCCAGTCACCGCAACGGATTCTGATGGCACGTTTGTCACCAGTGACAGCACCTTGATTATCTACGATGGCGAAACGCCAGTGCTGACGGTGGCAGGCAACGTGACTGTCGATGAACATGGCATTGTCGGTGACGGAACCGAGAATGGGATAGAAAGCGTTAAACACGTTTTGAGCATCGATGGTGGCAGCGATGACGTTGCCGACATTCAAATTGATGTCGCGGCGTTTAATGCACACGGGTTCACCAGCGGTGGCTTAGCCATCACACTGCACGCGCAAAACAGCAACGGCTGGTTTATTGCTAAAAACAGTGCTGGGGAAGTGGTGTTTAAAATCCGTCCAAACAACAATGGTAAGGTTGATTTTTCATTACAAGGGGCGCTTGATCACCCTGATGGTAACGGCACCAACTTACTCGATTTGCCTTTTGAAATGTGGGTCATCGATGCCGATGGCGACATCTCTTCCACCGAAACTTTAACTGTGACGGTGACCGATGATGTGCCCATTGCACAAAACACCAGTGTCGAGCTGGTGGAAGGAGACAGTTACACCACCAACTTGCTGTCAGATTCGGTGATGGGCGCCGATGGCGCTGAAATCAGCAGCGTTACGTATCGCGGTACAACCTATCCGCTCTCTGCGGATGGTACGCCAGTGACCATTCAGCTCGTTAACCCGAATGTACCAAGCGAGGTGTACGGCACATTAGTCGTGCATCAAGATGGCACATTTGAATTAACCACCAACCCAAGTGTGACCACGGTTCCTGCGATTTCAGACACGGTAAGCTATGTCGTTATTGATGGCGACGGCGACCAAGTGACCAGCACCGCAACGCTGGTCTTGGATGACACCGCTGGCGTACTGCGCGTTGAAGATCTCGAGATGCGAGAAGATGAACAAGGGACGTTGTTGATCGCCGTTGCACTGGGCGATCGCGATCAAGGAGAAGTGGTGGACTCGATAGAGATTGATGCCAACTCTCTGCAAGGAGGCACCTTATATCTTGATGGCGTCGCGCTCAATGCGGTGGGTGGCAAAGTTATTCTCTCGGGTAGTCAGTTGTTGATGATTGGCAACCAAGTGACGGTGGCAGGCGCACTGACCTATCAACCTGCCACGCATTTAGCCAGCAATACTGCTACGATCGTTTTGGCGGTCAGCGCAATCATCGCCAGTACCACAGGCAGTGAAACCTTGGCGGATACCATTAATGTCAATGTGTTCCCCGTTGCGGATGTACCGACATGGCAAGCTGATTCACAGTATGACTACACCCTTGTTGAAGACAGTTCAGAGCCATTAACGTTGACGTTGAACGCCGATCTTGTCGATAGCGACAGTTCTGAGAGCCTCAGTTATCTGATCTCCGGCATTCCAGCGGGAATTACCGTTTGGCTCGATGGCAGCCAAGTCAACGAAACCACCGCCTATAGCGAAGAAGAGTTGAATCGCATGACGATTCGATCCGATACCAATATTTCTGGACAATTCACCTTTACGGTCACCGCCATAGCAACGGAAGCAGGTAGTAGCTTTGCCAGTTCAAGCGATCAAACCGCAGTTGCTTCTCAGCAAGTGACCATTAATGTCCGACCGGATGCCGATACGCCGTCGCTATCCGTGAAAAACATTGCCGGCTTAGAAGATCAGCAGTTGAACCTCCACGATGCCATTAAAGGACATCTTAACGATACGGATGGTTCTGAAACGCTCTACTACAAGCTTGAAGTGGCAGAGGGTTGGAGCGTCGAAGGGGGCACTTCCTCAAGGCTCGAAGATGGGACGTATTGGTTCTCGGATGCTGAGCTGGTGGCTGGTCACATCTATCTGGTGCCGAAAGAAGATATCAGTTCAGTGACCGAAACGTTGAGCGTCAAAGTCACCGCAGTTGCGGTGGAGTCCAATGTTGATGGATTAGTGCCTGTAAACCCAAGCGCCAACAGTGTGACAGAGACCATTACCATTCGTCTCACTGGCGTGGTTGATGAACCGTTGGCGGTCGATGGTGGAGAGGGCCACTGGCGCTATGACGCAGAAACAAAAGTGATCAGTAACCAGGTCGATTTCATCGAAGATCAATTGATCCCGCTTGATTTTGTCTTGGTGACCTCAGATGACGATGGCTCCGAAGTGATCAACATTTTGATCACTGGCATTCCTGATGGCGTGATGCTCGTGGATGCTGCTGGGCAGCCGGTGAGTTTGCCGATCTCGGGTGAAGACCCAATCACAGGGATCATTTATCAAGTGACTAATAGCGATTTGGCCAACTTGTATCTCAAAGTACCAGAGGATTACAGTGGTCAATTGCAACTCTCGCTTAAAGTGATCTCCACTGAGCCAGATGGTGATTCGGGCGAGTTTCCTATGACGGTAGATATTGAAATCAAGCCGCAAGTGGATGAGAACTCTGGCTCAACGCTCAGCTCCTTGGGTGTGGAAGACAACGCCGTTCCTCTTACTTTATGGCCTTCGCTGGGAGCCGATAACGATGGCAGCGAAGAGGTGATTGGCTACGTGATTCATGCGCCAGAGCAGGGCATTACGCTCTATTTTGATGGCGTAAAAATCACCGTGCCAGAAGAGGGATTAGATGTTGCAAGCTTGACGGACTCTCTTTCCCCCGATCTGGAATCGTTGTTAACCAGTGGCCGTTTAACCGCCAAAGGACCGATGGATTTCAGTGGTACGCTCGATATTCCAGTGACTTATTTGGTGCAGGATACCTCTGGTACAGGCGCCATTGACCAGAAATATGTTGATGCGACCATCGCAGTGAATTTTGATGCCCGCGTTGAACTCGACACACGCTTAGAAGGCAATCCAAGAGTATTGGCTAACACCGAAGGTGGACCCGTCGATCTCACTTACGCGGTGCGTTTTGTTGATATGGACGTGGATGGCTCAGAGTATCTTGATTATATCGTCATCAAAGTCCCGGCAGGTTTAACCTTGATTGTCGAGCACCCGAATGGGGCCACTCAAGACGGCGCAGGAAACTGGGTGATCCCAGCGCATGGCCTAACCAGTGATAGCGTGCGAGAGATGGCGGCGCTGATCCTCAAGGATGCGACGATTTCGTCGACACAAAATACTGAGATTATTAATCTGGTGATTTCAGCACGTGTGATTGATGGGGAGGATGCCCGCTTTATCGACGCGCCGATCCGAGTGCAATTTACCGGCCATGATGATGGTGGCGGCAGCTGTGATCCGGTCGGTCCTCCTGGCGATCTGACTCCGGGTGATGACGCGTTGCAGTTTAACGAAGGAGAAGACCTCGATTTGTCTGGTCTGCTCGATGGTAATATTGCCAGTGATCCAAATAACGAACTCTCATTCTTTATTAGCGCCGATAAACTGCCAGACGGCGTGATGATTGAAGGAGAAGGGGTCACCATTGAGTATGACAGCGCCGGTAACATTGTCGGTTTTGTTATTCCGCCTGAAGCAATGGCGAGTTTAAAAATCACCGGTTTGGATGAAGACTTTGCGGGTTGCCTTTCTCTCGAAGTGGAAATCAAAGAAACCTCTGGCTGCAATGGTGACAGCGTCACTACAACGCAAACCATTGATATCGAAATTCTGCCAGTGGTTGACGACTTAGTGGTCTCCTCGATCACGTCGATGGATGAAGATGTGGTCACTCAGTTAGACCTCAGTGTTGTACTGGGAGACAGCGTTGAGGCGGGACAAACCATCAGTGGTGAGGGTAACAGTGCAACGGGTAAAGAGACCATCAATAGCCTGATGATCAAAGTACCAAGTGGCGTCACGTTAGTGGAAACTCCAGCGGACACTGGCTTGCTCACCGACAACGGTGATGGAACGTACACCATTAACGACGCGACGCGACTGACCGATATCAGCCTTGTCCCTCCGGCGCATTACAGTGGTGATATTACCTTGGAAGTGCACGCGAACATTACCGATGCTGCGGATTGCGTCACGCAAACCGACACGCAAGACAAGGTATCGATCGTCACCATTCACATTGAACCGATAACGGATGCAGCCAACATCGTGGCCAACAATGTTCAAGGTGATGAAGATAGCTATATCGCCCTGTCTGGATTGGATGTCAGTTTGATAGACCAAGATGGTTCCGAGACCTTATCGGCGATGATTAAGGGCGTGCCTGATGGCGCTGTGCTGGTCTACAAAGTGGGTGAGAGCTATGAACTGTTGCCAAATAATGGTCTCGATGGCGGCACGTTTGCCGGCAAGCCAACCAGTGAATGGCAGCTAGATCCAAGCCGACTGGGTGAACTCTATCTTCTGCCTCCGCTGGATTTCAGTGGCGATATTTTGTTGACTATTGATGCCATTACGCAAGAAATCGGCACCACCGATATTGTCCACACTTCTGGCACGATGACAGTGGGCGTGCTGCCGGTGGGTGATGATGTACAGTTCTTTGGATTGGATAGCCAATACACAGGCACGGAAGGAGAAGCGCTCTCTATCCCTGTGACCATCAGCAGCAATGAAACCAACAGCGATGAGTTTATTGTGCTGACCTTGCATGCCGAATTGACCTCCGATCCTTCCGCATTGAGCGGGCTGGATAAGATCATCGTCGATGGTCATGAAGCGTCATTCACTCAGCTCGGTGATGGTAGTTGGGTGGCGAGAGTGATTGTGCGAGCCAGTGAGGTCGGCAATATCGAACTCTACTCAGGCAATGCCTTTGGCACACTCAACTTGACCATGACCGCGCAAACCTTCGACAAGAACATTGTGTTGGGTTCTCTGGCGACAGATTTGGGTGAGGCGCAAACACAAACTATTGTTGTTGAATTATCTCCGGTACCCGATGAGCCCATTTTGACGCTGGATTACGTCACCATCGTGGCGGAAGCGAGTGGTGCCATTCCACTCAATCTTGATATGAGCATGGTTAACCCAGCCGATGGAGAAGAAGGGTATCTGACCATTTCGGGATTACCCGATGGTTTGGTCCTGTCGGCTGGCAGCAAAGAGTCGGGCGAATGGCTCGTTCCGGTTAACGATGTGGCCAACCTCAGTATTGTCTCCGGTTACACCGGCGCCGAGAGTTTCACCCTCACACTGACGCCAAGTGCGCAGTTGGGTGGTCAGACGGCGATAGGACTTAGCCAAGTGTTGGATGTGCAGTTACTGGCAACCGGGGACAGCAGCTTAACTGCCACCAGTGGCGATGATCTGTTTGTCTTCAACTCTGACAGTTTAGGTTCGGTGGGGGATGCGACGGTCGATACCATCGCAGGGTTTGATATGTCTGCCAACAGCGACACCATTGATCTCAGTGCGATTTTGTCTGGTCTGGGTGTGAGCGACGGCGCGAGCGCCGATCAGTTTGTCGACTTGGTGCAAACCGGTGCGGATCTGCATATCAACATCAAGACTGATGGCGTGAATGCGGTGCAAACCATCTTGCTGAGTGACCTCAATCTTGAGGATTACTACGGCGTAGGGTTGACCGAAGCGCAGGTGCTTCAGCAAATGATCGATGATCAAAATCTGATTGTTCAGTAGTTGGGAGTGGTATGAACACTATCGTGGAAGAGAGACAAGATCACTGGTTAACGGCCATTCTTTGGGCATGCCAACATTTTGGTATTCGTTGTCACGCTCTGAAGGTGGTCAATGGTTTGCCCCTTGAAAATGGCCAATTGAGTGAAGCTTTGTTTCAACGAGCGGCAGAGCAAGCGCAGCTAGAGGTCGGCCTCACCAGCTTGTCACTGCTGGAACAGGCCACTTTCCCTTGTTTAGCCGTGGAAAAGCAAGGCAACCCGCTGCTGATTTTGGGGCGAGAAGGCGAGCATTACCGTTGTTTATCGCCACATCAGGCCAATAGTGACGTGACCTTGAGCTTGGATGAGCTGAAAACGCAAGTGAAAGAGGGCATATGGCAGCTTTCGACACTGGTTGCCGCCGATGGCCGTGTTGAAAGTTTGATTGAAGAAAAGCCCGTTCATTGGTTTCGCCAAGTGCTGATGGAAGTGCGTCCTTGGTATCGTGATCTCTTACTGGCTTCGTTTGTCATTAACCTGTTGGCGATGGTGGTGCCACTGTTTACCATGAATGTCTACGACCGCGTGGTGCCGAACCAAGCCTTCCATACCCTTTGGGTGCTTTCTGTCGGTGTCATCATCGTGGTGGTGTTTGATTGGGTATTACGAGAAGCGCGCAGCTCAGTGACCGATATGGCGGGGCGCTATGTCGAAAACAAACTGTCAGCGCAATTGTTCCAAAAAGTGTTGGGGATGCGCCTTGAGCAGCGACCTCAGTCGGTGGGGGCATTTGCCCGCCAGTTGCAAGATTTCGATAGCGTAAAAGATTTCCTCACCTCAGTGTCACTGGTTACTTTAGTGGATCTACCGTTTACGCTGTTCTTCCTCCTGCTGATTGGCTGGTTAGGCGGCGCGATGATGTTGATCCCGCTGGCGGTCATGGCGGCGTTATTGCTGCTCAGTTTTGTGATGAAAGGGCGTCTTGCACAAACCTTTACCGAATCGGCGCGTCTTTCTACGCAACGCCAAGCCCATGTCTACGATAGCCTGTCAGCGCTGACGGACATCAAGCAAAACAATGCTGAAGGGATGACACAAAAACGCTGGGAACAGACGGTTTCTGCGTTGTCGGAATGGCAAACCCGTTCGCGTTTTTATTCCAACATCGTTTCTCACTCCATTATGTCGAGCCAGCAAGTGGTGACGATCGCCTTGATCATTTTCGGCGTGTATCAGATTGCCGAAGGGCGATTGAGCATGGGAGGCTTGATTGCCATTGTGATGCTCAGCGGGCGCGCCGCATCTTCGATCAACCAGCTTTCTATGCTGATGCTGCGTTACCAGCAGACGCAAACCGCAATGGAAGGGCTCAACCAGATCATGGCCACGCCTCAAGAATCCACGTCACATCAAATGATGGACAGAGGCGAGTTCCACGGTAATGTTGCTTTGCGAAACGTCAGCTTCGCCTACCCCGATATGCAGATCCAAGCATTGGAAGCGATCTCACTGGATATCAAAGCGGGAGAGAAAATTGGTGTTATCGGCAATGCTGGCTCTGGGAAGTCTACTTTAATGGCGTTGCTTGCTCGTCAGTTGCTGCCAACCGCAGGGCAAATGTACTACGAAACCATTGATGCGCAGTTATGGCCGCCCAGTGTTATTCGTGCTGGGATTGGCTGGGTTGGTCAAAACCCAGGGCTTATTTATGGCACCATCTATGAAAACATCACCTTTGGCGACCAAAGCATTGATGAGCAAAGATTACTCAACGCGGTGATGCTCTCTGGCCTCAATGATTACATGCCTCGCTTGGCGAATGGCTTAGAAACTCAGGTGGGCGAGCAGGGGCGTTTTCTCTCTGGGGGGCAGCGTCAGGCAGTGGCGATCGCTCGCGCGATCTATCGCGATCCTGCAATGTTGCTTTTGGACGAACCCACCAGTGCATTAGACAAAGCGGCAGAAGAGCGTTTTTTCCACGCTTTACAGCGTTTGCCAGCGGACAAAACCTTGGTCATCAGTTCACATAAGCAGAGTTTTCTTACCCTTTGCGATCGCATTTTGGTGCTTGATAAAGGTAAATTGGTGGCACAAGGCACCCCGCATGAGATCTTCACGCAACAAGGTTCGGCAAGAGTGCGCAGCCGAGTGAAATCAGTGAGTGTGGTCAAAGGAGGGCAGTCATGAGCAGTCAGATCATGTGGTCGAATAACCGCATTGCTTACCGTTCTCGTCGTCTCATTTGGCTTTGCGCTGCGTTGGTGTTGGCGATAGGGGTTTGGGCCTCATGGGCGACCCTAGATGAGGTGGTGGTTGGTGACGGAAAAGTGGTGCCAAGCTTGTCGATTCAAACCATACAAAGTTTGGAAGGCGGCATCATTAAGCAAGTGCTGGTGTCGCAAGGGGAACAAGTGGTGAAAGGGCAGCCGTTGATGGTTCTCGATGACACCCGTTTTCGCGCATCTTACCAAGAGTCGGATCAGCAATTGCAAACCTTGCTCGCGCAGAAAAAGCGTTTGGATCTCGAGCTGCAAAGCATTGTGGTTGATGGACGAGCCACGGATTGGCAGCAACAAGTGCGCATTGCCAAGCAACCTTACCCAAGTGGACAAGATGAAGTCACTCGCGCCGAGTTTAATGCGCGAGAAAACTACCATCAACGTTTGGAGCAGTTGGACTCAGAACTGGAAGAATCCGCCCTGCGTATTGAGCAGCAGTCTCAAGCCTATCAAGATACGTTAAACAGCATTCGCACCTTGGAAAACAGCATGGCGATTGTGCAGAAAGAGCTCAACATGCTGGAAGATGTCGTGAAAACGGGGGCGGTAGCCGAAGTGGAGCTGCTTAAACTCAAGCGCGACTACGTCAAACTGCAAGGCGATATTTCTAGCGCGAAAGTGCTGGCTCAGAAACAAAAAGCGGCCTATTCCGAGTCGATTGCGGATTATCGCGGTATTGCGCTCGATTTTCGCACCAAAGCGAGGGGTCAGTTGAATGAAGTGGTGGCGGAGCTCGCGCGCTTGCAGGAGAGCCAATCGGCGATAGCCGACCAATTACGCCGCACGGAAATTTTGTCACCGGTGGATGGCACGGTAAAAGATGTCTTGATCCGCTCGATTGGTGGTGTGGTGCGCCCAGGTGAACCGATTATGGAGTTGGTGCCGCTCAATAGCCGCTTAATTGTGGAAGCGAGAATTGCGCCACAAGATATTGCGTACGTCAAAGTTGGTTTAGAAGCCACGGTCAAGTTTACCGCTTATGACTTCGTAATCTACGGTGGACAGAAAGGCAAAGTGGTGTATGTAAGTGCTGACTCACTCAAAACCGAAGAAGGCGACCCGCATTATCGTGCTCACATTGAATTGATGACCGATGACGCATCACAACAGAATTTTAGAATTATCCCCGGTATGCAGGCGATGGTCGACATATTGTCGGGTGAGAAAACCGTATTGAGCTATTGGCTTAAGCCGCTTCTCAGAGCCAAAGAGACGGCGTTAAGAGAGCCTTAAACAGAAAAGGAAAGGGAATGCGTTCAAAATTACTCATGGTGTCATGGGCACTGGCGCTGCCACATGCGCATGCAATCTCACTGGAGGAGTCGGTGGCTGCGGCCATTGATTACAGCCCAGAAGTGCTTGCCCAGTACTCGCGCTATCAATCGGTCATCCGAGACATGGACGGTGCCGAGGGCTTTTATCTGCCACAAGTGAAGCTCTACGGCGCGATCGGCTACGAGGAAACCTACTACAACAGTGGTCGAAAAATCGATGACGAAGATCGTGGTCTCACTCGCAGTGAGCTTGGGGTGAAAGTGTCGCAGCTGTTGTTTGATGGAATGAAAACCACCGCCAATGTCGACCGTCTCAGCTTTGAAGCGGAATCTGAACGTTTGGCATTACTCTCCGATGCAGAAAACGTTGCCTTGGATGTGGTGAAGGTTTATTTAGAATACCTTAAAGCGCAAACCATGCTGGATCTGGCCGAGCGTAATGTCAGCGAACATGAAGAGATCTATCAAGATATTCTGGAAAGAACGGGCAAAGGCTTGAGTAGCCATTCTGATTTGGCGCAGATTTCAGCGCGAGTGGCGACCAGTAAATCGTCCATGATTGCCGCGCAGAACAACCTTTATGATTTAGAAACCCAGTTTATTCGTCTGGTCGGCAAACCCGCTCGTGAGTTGGTGGATCCGGTATTTGATCTTGCGCTACTGCCGCCCAGTCGTGAGGTTGCGGTGCAACAAGCGGTAGACAACCATCCAGAAATTCGCGCCGCCATTCAAGATATTGAAGCGGCGCGTAAAGAGATCAAGCGTGAGAAAAGTGGCTATTACCCAGAGATCAAACTGGAGCTGCAAGCCAACAAAAACGAGAACATCGGTGGGGCGGAAGGGCGTGATGAAGATGCGCGCATCATGTTGACCCTCGATTACGATCTGTTTAATGGTGGTTCAACCAATGCGCGGGTGGAGTCTTCGGCATGGCGAGCAGAGCAAGCTCGTGCAATTCGCATTCGCACAGAACGTCAAGTGAGAGAAGGAACGGAATTGGCTTGGCACGCCTACGACATGTTGGTCAAGCAAAAGCAACTGCTGCAACAAAACGTGGATTCCGCCAAAGTGGCTGAGCAGGGCTACATCCAACAATTTTCGGTCGGAAGACGCAGCCTACTGGATGTGCTGGATGCGAAAGTGGAAGTGTTCTTAGCCCGCAGAAACTACGTGGCTGCGCAGTATGACCACACCTTGTCTGCGTATCGATTACTCAATGCAATGGGGCTGCTTACCTATGCGTTACGTGTAGAACATCCACAAGAATGGCAGGCAAAGGAGAAATAATATGAGACTGAATTTATTAGCCTGCGCAGTGTTGCCTGTGTTGCTTGCGGCTTGCGCGCAAATGCCGGATACCACCATGACTCGACATCAAATCGATGATCTGCGCGACAGCGATAAAGATGGGGTGATCAACCAGCGTGACATTTGTGCGGACACGCCATTGGGGGCAGAAGTGGACAGCAAAGGTTGTACTCGTTGGACGATTTATCAAAAAGTGGACATCAAAACCGTTTACTTCAATTTTGACGACGCCCATATTCGTCTCGATCAATCGAGCGAGTTTGACGAGTTGCTGGCAATTTTAAATCAAGGCACAGAAGCAAAAGTCATTCTGGTCGGTGACACCAGCCCTGAAGGTAGCGACGAGTACAACCAAGTGTTGGCGAAAAAGCGCACCTCGGTGTTAAAAGAGGCATTAATCGAAAACGGCATTGCACCAGAGCGTATTTCTGAGCAGGAATTTACCCAAGTGACCGCATTGACGGAGAAACTTAAAGACCGCAAACGCCGTACCATCGCGGTGATCACCCAGCCAGATATGAAAACCGAAGCGAAATGGACGATTTATACCTCAGAGCAAGAATCGTCCAATCTCAAACGAACTGTTCGTCAATAACGGTGGCAATCATGAAGGGAGCAAAAATGAAATTAATCAATGGTTGTATCGCCACATTGGCAGGGTTGTCGTTGAGTGCGGGGGCTTGGGCACAAGAAAGCTCGCGTATTTTGGTTGAACAAGAATTGATGGCGGTTGCTAACGATTTAATCCAATCGGCAGAGCTCGATATCACCGCGCGAAAAAGTGCCGATGTGCAAGGCGCAATGATCGACAACCAAGCGCATCTGGGTATCAGTTCACGCAAATGGCTCGACAGTGAAATCGCCTTGTTTGAACACAAGTATGGTTATCGCCCGACTGAACTGTTTTTCACTTCAGACGTCATTACCATCTTGGTAAATGAGGAGAATCCGATTGGTGGGGTAACCATTGACGAATTGGAGTTGATCTTCGGTTGTCATGAGCAACCTGAACAGATGCAGTGGAATAAGATTCTTGGTGAAGAGTATCAAACCATCAAACCTGTGGCGGTGGAAAACGAACTGGCTAAGCATCTGAACTTCGCTAAGCTGGTGGAGTGTGAATCGCCTCAAAGCTCGCTTACCCAGTTTTATTCTGAGCGTGAGCAACTTATCGACGCGATCGCCGACGACAAAAATTTGATGGGTTATACCGTTTATGCAGAGCTTGAGAGTGGTGTACGCCGCCTTGATATCATCAACCGCAATGGCGAACGTTTTGACCTCAACAAAGAAACGATTTTGTCTGGTCGCTATCCGTTGTCTAACGTCTATTATCTTTACCTTAATTTGCCACCCAATCGCAATTACCTCACCGACGCGGAGAAGTATTTTGTCGGCTTAACATTAGGGGAAGAGGGGCAGGAAACCATTGCAGAGCACGGCTTTATTAGTTTGCCGCCAGAGGCGATTCATCGTAATCGAGTCCGCCTCTCGCTTGACGCACCAATTGTGTATGGTGGCTACAAGTAGCCTTAAAACGTGCAGATAGAAGCAACATGATCACGATGAGCCGAGAGAAATCTCGGCTTATTTTATGGAATCGAACTCACTCGCTTACCAATTAATCATCATCTCAGTTACACCATGATTGTGTCTGCTTCCAAATCTCGACAGCAAACAAAGATTGCACGTTGCCCGATTCTGATCGTTTGTGATTACCATGGCGCGGTTCTATAAAACACAACGAAAGCAAGGAAAGAAAATGAAAAAAACAGTGATAGCCGCAGTGCTTGCGACCGGTCTAACGGCGATGGGATGCCATGCCGCCGAATGGGGTTATGAAGGTAAACATGGACCAGAGCACTGGGGAGAGATTGCCAAAGAGTGTGCGACGGGGAAAAACCAAAGCCCGATTGATATCCGTCAGCCAACACAAGCTGATCTCAAAGGCTTAGATTTGCACTATTCAGGCCAAGTGATTGCGCTAAGTAACAATGGTCACACATTACAGGGAAGCCTATCTGGCGAGAATGTACTGGATATTGACGGTAAAAGCTTTGAACTGAAGCAATTTCACTTCCATACGCCATCTGAAAACTTGATCCAAGGTAAGCAATATCCGCTAGAGGCGCACTTTGTGCATGCAGACAAAGCGGGCAACTTGGCGGTGGTTGCTGTGATGTTTGAGTCGGGTAGCCAAAACCAAGCGTTGAACTCGTTGATTGCAAAAGTGCCAAAAGCGGGTGAGGAAGTAAAACTTGCCCAAGCGTTTGACGTTAACGACTTGATTCCTGCGCACGCCGAGTACTATCGCTTTAACGGTTCACTCACTACGCCTCCTTGTAGCGAGGGCGTTCGTTGGCTCGTGATTAAGGAAGCCAGTGAGCTGTCACCCACTCAGACGCACGTATTGATGCAGGCTATGGGCGAAAACAACCGTCCGGTTCAGCCACTTAATGCTCGTGTTGTGTTAAGCAAAGAGTAACGATTGAAGATGGCGTTTTGACTGGCGATTTACTGTCAGTTGCCGTCACGTTTCTTATTAAAAAGCCCGCGCTGAATCATCAAGCACGGGCTTTGTTTTTTATTTGGTGTTTTGTTCTAAGGTGAACGTTACTCCGATTGAGAGCGGTTGGATTCCATCAGCCCAGCTTGAACGGGGTCAAACTTCAATGTTTGAGTAGGGAAGGCAATATCAGCCCCGTTTTTCTGAATAATTTCCATCACTTTGAGTAGCACATCTTGCTTCACACCGTGGTATTCCACCCAGTTCACCGTTTTGGTGAATGTATAGACAAAGAAGTTGAGTGACGAAGAACCAAAGCTATTAAAATTCACGATTAAGGTCTGATTTGCATCGATATCGGGGTGATGCTTCAGCATCTCACGCACTTGCTCAATGATTTGAGGTAGCTTATTGCAATCGTCATAACGCACACCAATGGTTTCGTAAATACGACGATTGAGCATGCGCGAAGGGTTTTCCACCACAATGTTACTAAACACCGAATTTGGTACATACAAAGGGCGTTTATCAAAAGTGCGAATAATGGTCATCCGCCAACCGATGCGCTCAACGGTGCCTTCAATTTGGCGATCCGGAGATCGTACCCAATCCCCCACTTTGAATGGACGGTCAAAGTAGATCATCAAACCACCAAAGAAGTTTGAAAGAAGGTCTTTGGCCGCTAAACCGACGATCAAACCACCCACGCCACCGAAGGTTAACAAGCCAGACAAACTCAGGCCAAACACCTGCATCATAGTCAGCGTGCCGATGGTAAGAATAAATAACCTCGCCACCTTAGCAGTGGCTTGCACTGTGGTCTCGTCGTAGCTTTGAGCCGCCAAAACATACTCTTCTGCGCGATTGACAAAGCGCATGACAATCCAAACTAGCAGCGAAATCACCATGATGAGTTTCGCAGTGCCAAGCCAAGCTAAGCTTTGGCCAGTTTGGCTTTGGACGATAATGCCAAGGGAGATGGTTCCTGGCCAAAGCCAGATAAAAGTGCTGATAGGGGTTCTAAAAGCTTCTAGTAGAAGATCATCCCAGTGAAGTCGGGTTTTCTCTGCCAACTGATGCAAGCGCGATGCGACGACGCGCCAGACGATCCATGCGATGGCGCTGCAACCTGTAATAAACAGGACACTGCCGAACCAATCCTTGTGATTACTAAAGAGTGCTCGTTGCAGCTCAATTAACCAATCATTCATATTGAAAAACTCATCGTTTGAATCAAAACCCGAAAGGTATCAGAAAATCGATGAATAACCCAAAAAAGCGATGAGAAAAAGTGATTTGCGGGTCAATGATTGGCTTGGCCTATAGCCGCTGTGTGTGAACATGATCGAGTTTTGTGCAACAAGTACCGTTTCTGAAGCAGAAAACAGCCTGTTTTTTGACTTATAACTAACACTTTAGTTATTAATTCATGAGAGTTTTCTACTCAGATTGGATGATTGGGGAAAAGTGATGGAATTTACTGAGAAGGATCGTATTGCGCTTTACGATATCTGGATGTCGCAAAAAGCAAAAATGCATATTACGCAGATGGAAATGACGCGACGTCTGGGCCTTAATCATCACGAATTCTCTGCTTATTTACGTGGCGATACGCCGCTGACATTGGGTTTTATCAACCAACTGTGCGAGCAGCTACACGTGCAACCTTTCAAAGTGATCCCTTCACTTTCTCGTCGTGACCTCTCAACGTCGCAGACGATCTTTTTGCAAAACAAGGTCACGGTTGATGGGGTGATCCGCAACGTGTATGTGGAAGGTAATCAGGTCATTATTGAATATGAGCATCCCATTAATTGATGCTATAAATACATATTCTTCTACATTTCTTCATTTGCTTTCATATGGTCGTAAATTTGGCGTTTGTCATTTTTATGGCGTTAACCTTATGAAATTATTAGCATTTTATATAGACAAAAACGTGACCAAGATCTAGAATTTCGTCTTTCCAACTTTTGGCTTTGTTCCCAGAGCACGGAAGCGAACATTTGATAGATTGAGGCGTTAAATGCAATTTTCTCTAAAAAACTTGTCCGTTCGAACCCAAGTTTTAGTTCCTGTTATGTTGACTGCACTGGCTTTGCTGGTTTCTCTTTGGATCACCAAAGACAAGCTGCAAGCAGAGCAAGATATCATCACTCATAACACCAATTCTCTGGTTTTCTACAAAGACACATTGGCAAAGATTGACGACGCGGTTTACCCGTTGCGAATTAGCGCGGTTTACGCCATTTACGATGCGAACCGTCGTGATGCATTCCTAGCGCAACTTAAGCAAGGTGCGAAAGAGATCAATCTGGATTTGGATCAGATGGCGAAGCAGGGCGACTTCCGTACAGAAGCGGCTGAAGTGCGTAAAGCGATCAACAACTACATCGACTATTCGACCAGTGCAGTGAGCTTCTTTGGTCGCCATGATCAAGGCACTGTCTCGGCGGCAGAATACAACCGCTTTATCGCGGATTACCGCAAAGTGGGCGATGACATGGTATCAGCTATCAACGCGATGTCGCAGAAAGTGAACCGTGTTGCTTCTGAAACAATGGCGAAAAGTAACCGTGATAACGTTCATGTACAAAACATGGCAACCATTACGGTCCTTGGTGTGTTGGCGCTCTCCTTGTTGGTGGCATGGTTCCTCTCTGGCATGATTGTGACACCGGTGATCAAGTTACAAGCGGTGATGCGTGAACTCTCACAAGGTAACCTTTCGGTTCGTGCGGATGTCGATGGCGACAATGAAATTGCGCACCTTAGCAAAGACGTGAATACCACAGCGAGCCAGTTGCACAGCACGGTGGAGCACCTGATCCGTATTTCTGAAGAAGTGGCATCGGCATCAACAGAGCTTGCCGCTGTCATGACACAATCTGAAGCAAACGCGCAACAAGAGTTGGCGGAAATTGAACAAGTCGCTTCTGCCGTGAACGAGCTTGCAAGTACCGCGAACAACGTTAGCGATAACGCGACCTCGGCGGATGCAACTGCTCGTGAAACAGACGGTTTAGCGAAATCGGGTTTGGCTATCTTTAAAGAGAGTGCCGAAGCAAGCCAACAGATGTCATCGGCACTGAACGATGCCGCACGCGTGGTACTGACCTTGAAAGAACAGTCAGTGCAGATCAACGATGTGATTGAAGTGATTCGTGGCGTTTCTGAGCAAACCAACCTGCTAGCGCTGAATGCGGCAATTGAAGCTGCCCGTGCTGGTGAATCTGGCCGTGGTTTTGCGGTAGTGGCAGACGAAGTACGTATGTTGGCGGCTCGTACGCAAGATTCAACCAAAGAAATTCAAGAGATCATTGAGCAGCTTCAACTGCAATCTGGCCTAGCCAATGACAGCATGCAAGAGAGCTTGAACATGCTAGAGCGCAACAACGAACTGACTCAACGAGCGAACGATGCCTTGGTTGGTATTACTGAAGCTGTCGCGAACATCAATGATTCGAACGCACAAGTGGCAACGGCAGCGGAAGAACAATCACAAGTGACACAAGACATCAACCGCAACGTCGTGAACATGTCTGAACTGGTGAACCAAAACGTAGCGGGTATCAGCCAAAGCGCCAGCGCAAGTAACGAACTCTCTCATCTAGCGGAAAAACAAAAAGCCCAATTGAGCTTCTTCCGTCTGTAATCACCATTCAAAACGAAGAAAACCGTCCTAGCGACGGTTTTCTTTTATCGACAAGTCACTTATCGGCACGCCTAACGTTTGAGCTTAAGCTTGGTTCCGTCAAACTTCAAATGACCAAGTAAGTTTTTCGCATTGTGCTTACCGAAATCATCAAATTCGACACCGTAACGCGCGTAATGCGTTGAACGCTGTAAATTACAGACTTTTCCTTTCAGCGGCGCTAAGGTTGGCCCACCTGCTTTCCCGAGTAGAATCTCCAATGACACTTCATCACCCACAGTGAAAGTTCGGCTCATTGGTGCCGTGACAAAGCGACACCCGCCACGAGATAGGTCGCGAATTTCACATTCCACCTTATAGTCATTAACGTAAGCTTTCGCCGGGAGGTTAACCTCGTAGCGTGTCTCTTTGCGAAGCTGAGCCACTTGCATGGTGCTTGGCACGCTGAGTACGAGAACGGGGAATGGGTCGCCTAAACGGTGAGTCAGTTGACTACGAAAATGGATGATGGCGCCTTCACCTCGGTGAGAAAGGGCTTTAACGTTTATCCAAAAGCCTTCTTGGAAGTAAAACTTAAGATCGTCTTCAGAAATCTGCGGTATCTCAACCAGCATGGCATTGCCAGAATGTGACCCAACAAATAGGCTTGTGGTTAAAAATTTGGTTCCAACTGGCGTCGTTACATTGAGTGTGATTTCACTACCATGTTCAATCATTGCAAGCGCATCGGTACTGTTGAAAGTGCTCGTTAAGCGCTGAGCATGATTTGGCGCTAATGCGTGATTGCGTCCTTGGAGTTTAGCCATAGGTAAATTCATTGTTCCTTATCCTAATGAAACGGCCTGCAACGTTGTAATTGTGCGGATTCATAGTGCAAAAGTTCATCTACACTGAATGAATCTAGCTTAATAAGTTTAGTGTATATGTTCAGTTAAAGATTTTATTTAGCTGTTGTTATTGATTCAATGCTGATTACGCAAAAATAGGGAGAGAAATTGTGAATCATGTCACTCATGATGAGAAAAATGCGCTTTTTCAAGTTCATTTAGAGGGGATGTACTACGCAACGGTTCGCTATCAGCTGCATGATGATGTTATGTCCATCACTTCCACTCGCGTCCCAGAAGAGCTGCGTGGAGGAGGGTATGGTAAATTGATGATGGAAGCCGTATTGCCGATTATCGAGGCACAAGGCTACAAGATCGTCCCTGTTTGTAGCTATGTTAAACATTATTTAGAGCGACACTCTGAGTGGCATCACCTGAAAGCATGAAAAAGCCAGCGAAAGCTGGCTTTTTGAGCTAAATCGTCTCGATTTGAAGTGAACTACTGGGTATTTGGGTTGATTCTTGCCATATAGTAGGTGTTAATAAATCGCCCTTCGCGAAACGAGGAATCGACGGCTTCACCTTCAATCACAAAACCATGCTTTTTATAGAGAGAAATCGCCTTTTCATTATCGACATTCACTTCGATCTGAATTCTTCTTACATTGAGCCAGTTATCTGCCAGTTCCGTGACGGTTTCGATCAACTTGCTACCAATGCCTAAGCCGTGAAAATCATCGTGTACGCCAATGCCAAATGAAGCACAGTGCGCCGTTCTTGGCCTTTGTGAGTGCTGAAATCCAATATTGCCAACCACTTTCCCATCAACTATTGCTACATAGCTATACACACCCGCAGGTATGCTCGATAGCCTTTCCTGCCACATCGCCACTGACGGTTTTGGGAGCTGCAGGGTCTCACGTTGTGCCTTAGGTTGAGAATAAAGCTCAACGAGTGCTTCGGCGTCCTCGATTGAGGTTGGACGAATAGTAATCTCCATGCATTTCTCCTTGTTTGTTGTTGTTTTATCAATCTAACGGCATTTGTTAATGAAAACCAGATTTTTATTAACAAACTGAGTAGGTTAGAAATGGCAATAGTGAATAACCCTCAGGACCTTATGGATTAAGGTGTATTAGTGAATGCTGTATTAATGTTCAATCATTCACTGGTCCTATTTGATTTTTTGATGGAATTTTTCCCTGTTATCTATAGTCAAAAACCTGTATAAAAAACAGTGTTTGATTCATTCAAGCTCATTCTTATTACAATAACGCAAGGAAAACGGATGCGAATTCAACGTTTTACTGCCAACTCGATTGCATTGGTCTTACTGGCCAGTCTTTCAAATCTGAGCTTAGCTCAAGAAAGTGTTGCTACAACGACCACAAACTCTCAACCCACCTGGTTGCGAGACATCGCTTTATCGCCAGACGGTCAACGAATCGCGTTTACCTACGCAGGACAGATCTGGCTTATCGAAAGTAAAGGGGGAGAAGCCATTCCTCTCACTTCTGCTGACAGCTACAGTGAAAATCCCATTTGGTCACCGGACGGGGAATCCATTGCGTTTACGACCGATCGCTTCGGGCCAGGTGACGTTTTTTTGGTGAGCGCGAACGGTGGAGACGCAAAGCGACTGACTTACCACTTTAGCAAAGATGTTCCTTACGCTTTTAGTCCGGATGGACAAGAAATCTATTTTCGATCGTCGCGGATCGGTGATATCGAGAGCAGTGTGAACAATGGCTTCGCGGGTAGCGCGTCAGCGCAGATCTACTCGGTGGATGTGAGTGGAGGGCGTGAAAAGCTGCTGCTTGCCAATCCAATCAGCAGTTTGTCGATTAATGGGCAAACAGGCGAGTATCTCTATACCGATTTGCCGTCACCGATGGAGCAAGAGTGGCGTAAACGCGATGTCTCTGACGCCGCGCGCGATATCTGGCGCTTTGACCCTAAAACGGGTAAGCACACAAAACTGACCAATTATCGTGGTGAAGACCGCAATGCGGTGTGGGCTGAAGATGGCCGCTCTATGTTCTATTTGTCTGAGCGTTCAGGCAGCTTCAATGTTTGGCAACGCGTGTTATCCGACTCTTCGGCTGAACCCGTACAGATAACCCAACACGAGTTTTTACCCGTGCGTTTCTTATCGATTAGCCAGCAAGGTGATCTCGCCTATGGCTACGATGGCGATATTTGGTTTAAAGGCAAAGATGAAGCGGATGCTAAACCATTACAGGTGACTATTCGGCAATCCTTTCTCAGCAAAGGGAAGCGATTTGTTAACCTCAATCATGAAGCGACTGAAATTGCGGTTTCGCCGGTGGCGCCAGAAGTTGCCATAGTCGCCAGAGGTGATGTTTACGTGGTTTCTCTGCTCTCAGGGGCGACTAAGCGCGTAACCAAGACCCCGCAAGCAGAGCGTTATCTTTCTTTCTCAAATGATGGCCTTTCATTGCTTTATGCATCGGAGAGAAATGGCAATTGGGATGTCTTCCACAGCTACATCAATGATACGGGCAGAAGTTTTTCCACTTCGTTTGATGTGGTGGAAGAATAGCTTTCGGATGAAGCGGTTGACCAAACTCAGCCGCTGTATTCTCCTGATGGGACCAAGATCGCCTATCGCGAAAACAGCAATTCGATCAAGGTGTATGACATCGAAAACGACAGTTATCACGTGCTGTTAGACTCTTCGCAACTCTATTCCTACGTCGATCAGGATCTGAGTTATGAATGGTCGCCAGATAGCCAATACTTGGTGACCCGTAATCGTGCCTCCTACAACTCTGACATTGTGCTGCTAAAAGCGGATGGCAGTGAAAAGCCACTGCAAATTACCAATACCGGTTTTATTGAGGGTGAGCCGAAGTTTAGCCACGACGGGCAGATGATCTATTGGAGCACTGATCGAAATAGCTTGAGAGATATCGATAAGTGGGCGGTGCAGTCAGACATCTATCTGACGGTTCTCAACCAAGAAGCGGATTTCAATTGGAAGAAGGACGATGAGCAACGTTGGCTCGAAGAGGAGCGCGCAGCGGATTCCGGCGAAGAGCCAGGCGAGCAAGCCCCACAAGAGACCTTGGTGGAAAGTAAAGGGCTCAAACATCGTACCTATCGAGTTACCCCGTATTCCATGACGCCAATTTTCAGCTACCTTTCTCCGGACAATCAATCCTTGTTGGTGGCAAACTTGGTCGGCGACGAGGTAGAGTTCACCGACATCAATACCCAAACCGGGGAAACGAACGTTCTGTTTACACGCAGCAGTGAAGATGTTGCTGCGGTGAAGATGGAGCCGGATATCGAAACCTTGGTGATTATCGGTGCGCACGGTATTGAAGAGTTGCATCTGCCAAGTGGTGAGGGCAACTATGTCGATTACCAAGCAGACGCCAATTATGATTTCCGTGCGGAAGTGGAATACATCTTTGATCACGCTTGGCGTCAAACGGATACCCGCTTTTATGACAAAGGCATGCATGGCGTGGACTGGCAAGGCTATGGCGAGGCGTATAAACGATATCTGCCAGGGATTCATCACTACCAAGATTTTGCGGAGTTACTGAGTGAAATGTCGGGTGAGTTGAATGCGTCACACACCGGAGCAAGTTACAGTAGCTACCATTCAACTTGGTCGGAGCCTGCGTCACTTGGGTTGTTTTATGATGACCAATACCGCGGCAAAGGGGTTCGTGTTAAAGCGGTGATTCCAGGTGGTCCTGCGGACATCTACCAATCTCCGATCAAGGCGGGCAGTATCATCTACTCTGTGGATGGCATAGAGGTGGCTCCAGAAATGGATATCTATCCGCTGCTGGATAACAAAGCGGGTAAACGCGTTCGTTTAAGTGTGCTCAAACCGGGTGATAAAGCCGCGCAAAATGTGCTGCTGGTGCCGACGTCGCTTGAACAAGAGGCTCAGTTGGCTTATGAGTTGTGGGTTGAACAACGCAAAGCCCTGACCGAAGAACGTTCGCAAGGCAGACTGGGTTATATCCATATTCCTGAGATGGGACCGGCGTCTTACGAAACCTTAGTCAATGAGTTATTTGGTGAGTACAACGACAAAGAAGGGGTCATCATCGATATCCGCTACAACATGGGCGGGAACTTACATGATCAACTGATGGAAACCCTTTCCGGTACGCGCCATAGTGCTCAAGTGACGCGTGATGGCTATCAACTGTCGACATTCCCTGAGCGCCGTTGGGCAAAACCGAGCATCATGCTAGCAAACGCTGCGAGCTATTCCGATGGCTCGATTGTGCCTTATTTCTACCAGCGTGAGGGTATTGGTCAGTTGGTGGGTGAACGAGTGCCGGGTACTGGAACGGCGGTGTTGTGGGAACCACAACAAGAGCAGAGTTTGGTGTATGGCATTCCGCAGCTCGGCTTCAAAGATGACCAAGGTCGATGGTTCGAAAACCAAGAAGTGGTGCCTGATGTGCTGGTTTATAACTCACCAGAAGACATTGCGAACAATTACGATCGCCAACTGAAAGTTGCGATTGAAAGCTTGTTAGCACAATTAGACAAAACGCAGTAACGCTCTAGGGTTATCGTTACCAAAGGCTCAATACAACGAAGGTGGTATTGAGCCTTTGCTTTTTTCATCCCGATGGTTTCTTGAAGTGCATCTCATGGGTATGATGGTGGCATAACAATGCTCCTACCTAACGCAGAACTAAGGATAGCCCATGCGTGAACATCGCCATCGCTGGCAGACACCGCAAAATTTCTTATTGCTCATTTCTATCATCGTCCCTATCGCATTTTCGACGTGGATGGCACTGCTCAATAACTTTGTGATTGAAAAGGCACAGTTTGATGGTGCCGATATTGGTTTGCTGCAAAGTGTTCGGGAAATCCCCGGTTTTCTTGCCTTTACGGTTGTGTTTGTTTTGCTGTTTGTACGAGAGCAGCGCTTCATGCTGATATCACTGGCCATGTTGACGTTGGGGACGGCATTGACGGGGTTCTTTCCTTCGCTGTTTGGCTTGTTAGCGACGACGTTACTGATGTCGACAGGCTTCCACTATTTCGAAACGTTGAAACAATCGCTGTCACTACAGTGGCTAAGCAAAGAAGAAGCACCGGAGATGTTGGGTAAACTGGTCTCGATTGGCGCATTGGCGTCGTTAGTCACTTACGGTGCGATTTGGCTACTGCTTGAGGTGTGGCAACTGAGTTTTCAGATGGTCTATCTGTTGGCGGGTGGGGTTGGCTTTGTGCTGGTAATGGTCATGGCGTTTGCTTTTCCTCAGTTTCAAACGACGGTGGTGCAGAACAAGAAGTTGGTACTGCGGAAACGCTATTGGCTCTACTACGCGCTCACCTTTATGAGCGGGGCGCGTAGACAGATCTTTACTGTTTTCGCAGGCTTCCTCATGGTGGAGAAGTTTGGTTATTCCGCTGCCGATATCACCTTGCTGTTTTTGGCAAACTACCTGTTCAACTTTTTGTTTGCCAAACGTATTGGCCGTTTTATCGGTGTGGTGGGTGAGCGCAAAGCATTGACCTTTGAATACGTAGGTTTGATCTTTGTCTTTGTCGGTTATGCGCTGGTGCAATCCGCTGAATGGGCGGCCGCATTGTACATCATCGACCATCTCTTTTTTGCCTTGGCGTTGGCGATTAAAACGTACTTTCAAAAGATTGCAGACCCTGCGGACATGGCGTCAACGGCTGGCGTCGCCTTTACCATTAATCACATTGCCGCGGTGGTGATCCCAGTAACATTCGGTGTGATTTGGCTCGTGTCGCCTGCCAGCGTGTTTTACATTGGCGCGTTTATGGCGGCGATAAGTTTGCTGCTTTCTTTCAATATTCCCGCTAAACCGGAAGAGGGCAACGAGACTCGGGTTCTAAAGTGGAGTTAACAGGCTTGTTCTATTGGGGCAAAAATAAAGGGATGCAGTGCGCATCCCTTTGTGATCATCAGAACGGGTACCAGAAGAGCTGAGGCTCTAGGACGCGTTTGGCAATGGCCAGTGTTACGATAAGCGCAATGCCCATCATACACAGCTTATCGGAGCGACTCAGCGGCTTTAAGCTGTACCAAGTTCGTTGGTTGTGACGGCCAAAACCACGCAGCGTCATCGCGTTGGAGATTTGATCGGCGCGATCGAGGCTCGAGAAAATCAGTGGACCAAGAATTTTCGCGACGTTTTTCATGCGTGTGAACAGGGGCGCTTTTTTACTCAGTTCGACCCCTCTTGCTTGTTGTGCATGCATGATATTGACGAAGTCTTTTTTCACTTCCGGTAAATAACGCAGTGTTAAGCTCACCGCATAAGCGATTTTGTACGGCACGCCTAAACGGTTCAAACTGGCGGCAAACTCGGTTGGATGGGTTGTGAAAACAAACACCAACGCAATCGGGAACATGCTGAAATACTTGAGCGTGACCGTCAGTAGATAGAACAAGGTTTCCTGCGTCAAAGAGTATTGACCGGGTAATGGCAATAAGACCGTCGTTGAGCCCATGAACTCGCTGCCTTGCTGTGGTGCAAGGGCAAACATAAACAAGGCATTGATCAACAATACGCTGGCGGTGCCGAGTAGCAATGGCTTGTAAACATGAAAAGGCACCTTGGTCATTTTGAGTAGCCCAAGGCCAACGATGATCAACACGCTGATCAAGCGCAGGTCGAATGTGGTTAAGACGACCGTCACCCAAGCGATGAACAGCAAAAACTTGGTGATGCCGTTAAGCTTATGCAGCGGAGATTGGGTATCGATGTAATTGATACCAAACTTCATTTTGTTGTCTTTCATGCCACATTTCTCTCAACGGTTTTCTCTAAGCGAGAAGCTTTTTCTACATCAATAAAATGCTGCATAAAGGCGTTGGTTTCAGCAATGTTTAAGCGCGTCGCAAGCTCATACAGGCTGGTGGTGGTTAGGTTCGCTCTATCCAGCAATGCAGGGTTACTGAAAACATCCGTCATCGGCGCGTCGGCCACAAGCTGGCTATCTGCAATCACGATGGAGCGTGTGGTGTATTCCAGTACCAAGTGCATGTCATGAGAAATGATCACGACGGTGATGCCTAGCTCTCGATTGAGTTTTTCAATGAAACTCAGCATTGAGGTGTAGTTGCGGTAATCCTGACCTGCGGTGGGCTCGTCGAGGATCAACAGTTCAGGCTCTAGGGCGAGAATCGAAGCGATGGTGACGCGTTTCTTCTGGCCGTAGCTGAGTGCTTCAATTGGCCAATGACGATATTTGCTGAGACCACACAATTCGAGCACTTCAAGCACCTTGTCGTTGACTTGCTGCTCGTCCCAACCTCGATTGCGCAGGCCAAATGCGACTTCGTCAAAAATCATATGGTGCGAAATCATGTGGTTAGGGTTTTGCATCACCACACCCACTTTTTGACTGCGCTCGAAAATGGTCAGCTCGCTAAGATCTTGGCCGTTTAAGTACATCGCGCCGTCATCGGGTTCAATGACGCCCATGATCAGCTTGGTGATGGTCGATTTACCGGAACCATTTTTGCCCAATATCGAGACAAATTCGCCGCGTTGCACATTGAAACTTACCCCTTCTAATGCGTTTTTCTCACCATCGTAGGAGTAGGTTAAGTTGCGCACGTCAAGCAAAGTCTCTGAACGAATGTGGTTGTTTGTCGTGTTCGCTTGGTGAAACCAATCTGCCATTGCGTGCTGATAATTGGCCAAGGGTAACTCGCTTAAGCTTGAGGGGTGATCGTCTAGCGCAAGATGGCAACCAGCGGATTTTAGCGCCGTTAGGTAAAGCGGCTCGCGAATACCATATTGTGCCAATAATGGCGAAGCAAGCAGCTCGTCTGGCGTGGCATCAGCAATGATCTCACCGCCTTCCATCAGAATGATGCGGTCGACGTGACGATGCAGCACATCCTCGAGACGGTGCTCGATGATGACCACGGTTTTGCCTGTCTTGCGGTGGAGCTCATCAATGATTTCAATGGTGCGCTTGCCGGTTTTTGGATCGAGCGCTGCCAAAGGTTCATCAAACAGCAGAATATCGACATCATCCACGAGAATGCCTGCCAGTGAAACACGTTGTTTCTGTCCGCCCGAGAGATCGTGTGGCGAGCGTTGCAACATTTGCTCAAGGTCCACCATCTTCGCGGTGGCTTTCACCAGCGAGTACATCTCAATATTGGCGGTGAGCTGGTTTTCAAGTGCAAACGCGATGTCTTCACCGATGCTTAAACCGACAAATTGGCTGTCGGTGTCTTGCAGCACTGTCCCCACCTGTTCGGTGAATTGGTGCATGGCGAACGTCGCTGTTTCTTGACCGTTGATGGTCAAAGAGCCGGACACTTCACCTTTGATTGCGTGGGGGATAAGCCCATTTAAACACTGGCCAAGGGTAGATTTACCACTACCACTTGGACCAATAATGACGATTTTCTCTCCTTTCTCTATCCTTAGATTGATATTTCTTAGCGTCGGTTTGTCCAGCGACTCATATCTAAAAGAGAAGTTAGAAAATTCGATTGTCATTCGACATTAAGCCTCTGTTAGGTTGCGGCTTTGTTTATTGCGTTTCGCTACCGATTTCAAAATGAAGTAGCCAACGATAGCGATTAATACGGTGTTACCAGAAGCAATGATGGTGAGCTGCGTGAACACTTTAGTGAACGGTTCTGCATACAAAATGGTGTCGAGAAACGCGGAACAGCCGTAACCAAATACGTTGCCAAGCAGTGCGAGCACAACAAAGAGAGAGAAATCTTTGAGATTGAATTCGCCTTTCTCTAAGCGATTACGAGTAAGAGAAGGGAATAGACCAATGATAAGGCCGACAATGCCCGAACCAAGAACCCAGGTTAGCCAAACGCCCCAGCCGGCAAAAAGATCCGTGACCCAGTGGCCAATAAAGCCCACCAAGAAACCCACTAAAGGACCAAACAGAACCGAAAATAGGGCAAGAACCGCCATGGCTGGTTTGAGGGTGGTGTTTGCAAACACGGGGATACCAAACATGGGTAACCCACCAATACCATAAAGAGCAGCACCGATGGCAATCACCACAACGGTTTTAGCGGAAAGATTCATAGATAACCTCAGTTCAATTGTCTAAAGAACGTAACTTGCTGTTTTCGTTATTTCCTTCAAGGCTTTAACCAAGAAGTGGCACGATGTTGCGCCTTGGATTATTTTTTCAGCAAGTGGAAAAATAAGGCGAGCATTATACAGAAGAAACCCTCAAGTGGGAATGCTATCTGTCTGGATGTCTAGAAAGCAATCAGGGGCTTAATGTCAGCCCCTGATTACAATAAAACGTAAAATTAATGATCGAGATAGAGGTAGTTTTGCCAGCTCTTCATACGAATAAGCACTTTACGCATGATGGAGACGTGGGTGAAACTGTCTGAGTACACCGCCACTTCCACCGCAGTGCCCATTGGCAGATGATACTCGCTCAAATCATCGGTGATTCGCAACGTCGCAAATACGCGGCCACTGGTGCGCAGCGCTTCCGTGCCGAGTAGTGCGCCACGAGCTTGAAATTGGCTTTCACCAATGGCTGGAAGCACCTCAATCACTTCACCTTTAAAGACTTTACCTGGCAAGGCGCGGAACATGAATTCGGCTTCAAAACCCGGTTGTAGGCGTTGAAGTGAGTTCTGACGAAATGCCGCCGTGTAGATTTTCTCTTCACTGTGGACAAACGTCATCACAGGCGCCAGTGGTAATGGCACTGACATTACACCCGGGCGCAGCGCCAATTGGGTGACATAACCGTCGGTCGGAGCGCGCACAACGGTCTGCTCAAGGTCAAACTGTGCTTTGCGCAACTCCGCTAATAGCTGTGCGACCTGAGTGTTTTCACCACCGACTTCGGAATCCAAAGCAATCTGCGCTTGCTCTTGCTTCGATTGTGCGACTTCAAGAGCGGCTTGCGCAGCTTTGAACGCTTGACGAGTGGTGTCCATTTGTTGCTCTGTGAATGCGCCTTTCTCGTAGCCACGCTTATAACGTTCGTATTCGCGTTTCGCTTTATCACGCTCGGCGATGGCTTTGATAACGGCCGCTTCCGCTTCCTTCAGTGTGGACTCCAGTCCAAGTGCTCCTTGGCTGGCTTCTTTGACTTTAGCTTCGAGCTTGGCCACTTCTGCTTCAAATGGGATAGGATCAATACGGAACAGCACATCCCCTTGCTTGAGCGGTTGGTTTGCTTGAACGGGCACTTCAATCACGCGGCCGCGAACGCCCGACACGATTGGAGTGGTTGAGTAAACTTGATTGCCCAATTGAGTGAATGGGTGGTTATAGTTCATCAATAAAATCAGTGTACCGATGAGCACAACGCCACCCAAAACCGCGGTAGGTACCGTCCATTTATTCAATGGAATCTTAAAAATCTTAAAAATCGCAATACACAATGCGGTGTAAGTGAGGATCAACAGTAAATCCATTATTGCTTCTCCTCTTCACTGGTAATGACGGGCGTGGCAGGCGCACGTTGCGCATTTCTCAATTGATCCACTTCCTCACGAAGCTGTTTGACTTCATCAATTAATTGATCAACGCGATGGTGCATGTCGTGCTGTTCTTCTTCGAGTTTTTGGAAGCCCCAACCGCGCTCTTTGCGCCATAAAGTTGCCCAGATCCAAAGGAAAGGCCAAATGGTATGTAGAGTGAATAAACTTACCCAGCCTGCGTAGTGAATAGCGTCTTGATGTGGGTGTTCACGTTCTTTAGCGATTTCGTAAGGGATATCGTGAATCACGATGATGCCGTAGAAAATCACTAAAGCGACGAAAACAAGCAATCCCAATGCGAAATAATCGAGAAACATCTTACTTCCTTGCTCTAATTGAATTGATGAAAATTGGTAAACAAAAGGTGAACCAAGTGGGATAAGTATTCGCGAAATCTCTCATTCACGCAAGGCAATAATGAAAACTATCAAGTGCTTATGGGATGGAGCGCAAGGAGTGCATAAGTAGGGTATTGAGTGCAACAAAAAAGGCGGCTGCGCCGCCTTTAATCGAAATGAAAAGGTTACTCTTCAATACAAACTTGGTTACGGCCGTTGGCCTTGGCGCGATACAACGCTTTGTCGGCGCGATAGAAGGTGCGCTGGGTATTTTCGCCGTCACGATGCATGGTAATGCCAATCGACACCGTTAGGCCACGCTCACCAAGAATTTCTCGCCAACCAAACTGGAAAATACGTTCACGATAATTTTCGGCATGCAGCTCTGCTTTCGCTAAATCGGTATTTTCAAGAATGACCAGAAATTCTTCCCCACCAAAGCGCACGCAAGAAGCGCCACGAAAGCGGAAATACGCCGCCAACTCCGATGACACATTGACAATCGCTTTATCGCCCACCAAATGGCTAAGCTCATCGTTGATCGATTTAAAGTGGTCGATGTCAATCACCATCAAGGCAAATGGAGTATCGTGTAGCAACAGATCCTTCAGTTTGACATCCAACCAACGACGGTTATGCAAGGCAGTAAGAGGATCGGTGAAAACGTCTTGTTGTAGTTGAGCAACGGTGTTCTTGTGTTGCTGAGTGGTCTCTTTGAGCTCCTTGTTTTCGATTTCAGACAGGATTAATTTCAACTGCAATTCAAAACGAGAGATACGGCGTAGTTGAGCTGACCCCAACTCACTGATGGGAATATGTTTCATCAGATCGCTTTCGATACGGAAGCCTTTTTTCTCGAAGACCAACGCCTCTTTGAACAGCCCTTGAGCGGCAAGAACTTCGCTCATTGCCTGATAAAACTGCTTGGCAATGATAGGGGATGCTTTCATCTCGATGTTTTTGGATGAACTGGTGAGCAGCAGATTTGCCAACTCTTTTTTACCAATGGCACAAAGCGAGTAGGTCATCTCAATGCGGTTCATCACCGATAACCAAGTGGAGTTCAAGTTGCCTGAAATGTATTGAACTTTGGAAAGCGATAGCAGGGCTGAAACGTAATCTTTCTCAAGACGATGGATTTTCGCCTGATAGAGAAGAATTTGCCCAGAAAGAATTTTGTCACTGACGAGGATGCTCAGTTCTTCACACTCTTTGAGCAGATCCTTAGCCGCGCTAATACGACCGAGGTTAATGTAACAAGCGAGCATGTAGAGCTTGTAACGCAGGCGTAATGATCGGCTACTGATGGCGTGATCGATACCATCGATTTTTTGGTAATAGCGCAGTGCGCGTTGATGATCGCCATACGCGTCGCACAAGTTGCCCATCCCCAATACTGAGGTCACATATTCATCGAGAAAACCGTGTTCGACGGCAATGTTTGATGCCCCAACGTATTCATTGAGCGCACCGGCGTAATCCCCAATGTCGACTAATCGCTCACTGAGATTGGCTTTGACCGTCAAAATGTCTTCCGCATTTTCCGGTAGAGTGAGCAGCGACAAGGCTTCTTTCAATTCATCAATACTGAGCTGTACTTGTTTCAACTTGAAACGATATTCTGCACTGATGATGTAGCAGTGGGCTTTTTCAGTATTGGTGGAGGCGACGTGTTGCCTCACGTGGTTCCATAAGATGATCGCTTCTTCACCAGACACAGAGGTTGGATCAAAACCGGCATCAGTTACTTTACTCAGCAGCTTTTCCATGTTTTTTCTTTCCCTTGGTCTTGGTTCTGTGTGAATCCTCTAATTGTTCCAGTGTGAATGGGAAGGTGAGGATATCTTGCAAAGAGAGTTGAGGTAGCGGGCCGTTCAGCCCTCGGCGCTGCCACGGGTAGATCGAAATCATGGTGGAGACGACATGAAAAAGGGCGTCTGCAGGTTCGTCTTTTTCACTGATTAACATGGCCACGCGATCGCTACTCAAGCGAGAGATGAGATCTTTTGGTGTCGACAAGCTATGCGCTAACTCGGTACACACTTCCAGATACGCAGGTTCAGCATGTTGGATCATGATGATGGAATGGTTGGCCTGCTTGAGTTCGGTTTTAAATAAGACCAGTTGTTCCCACCAATAGGTTTCAGACACCACATTAGAAAACTGACGCTCTGGATCGTATTCGTGCTGGGCTCGAATGCGGTTAATGAGTTTGCGAGCTCGCTGTTCGAGCTGACGTTTGGAGCTACGTGCTTTATCTAGGCCAACGCGGCTAGTTTGCTCTCGCAGCATTTGCAGAGAGTAGTGGCGATACTTGCGAAAGGCTTGATAAGCCACCTCAAAGTTGCCTTGCTCTTCCGCCACTTTAGATTGCTGGAAACAAATTTGGCTTAACAGCTCACCATTATCAAATTGCAACGCAGAGATTTCAGCTTGATCGAGTAAGACCGAAGCATTAAGGGTATTTTTTCGTAGCAGCTCTAAACGCGCGCGGCTGATAAAGGAATGGGCTTTCATCCAAGTGAGGTTGTGCTCAACCGCAAGATCATGTGCTTTTTTGGTTGCCTCGTCGGCGGCATCCAAACGCTCCAAGCCGAGTAAGGCCAGACCGCGAAAATCCCAGATTTCCGCTTGCCATGTGTTGTCGGGGTAGTCTTTGAGTACTTCGCTAGCCCCATCCAAGATGGTCAGCATTTCCACGTAGTTATTGAGCAGGTAGTAATCCCAAGCCAACAAAATACGCGCTTTGCCTTCCGCCCAGTTGATACGTGCATTGTTTGCAACTTTAACTGCGAGTTCGTGTGTCGACGCAGCCAGTTTGTAATCGTTGGTGATGCGCCAAACATTGCCCAAACCAATTAACGCTTCAATTTGTATCTCGGTTTCATCAATTAACGCAGATTGCTCCAGCGCGTTAATCCAGTATTGCTGAGCAGAGTAATATTTGGCTTGCCCCCAGTATTGTAGGGCATGCAAGTGGAGAATTTGTGGTAGTCGATCGTCGTTGTCGAGGCGGTTTTGTTTGCTGTGGGCTTCTTTGATGAGTTTTAAGCCACGGCGGTAATCCATCAAACACCAACAGCAGTGGGACTGGATTAAAAGGGCTTCAATTTCCGCTTCTGGGTAGACAATTTGCTCGGCGCGGATGTAGCACTGCTCGGCAACTTTCAGTACCTCCGCAGGCTCACTATTTACGCGAGCTTTGATTTGTCTGAGTTCAGCGTCTAACTGAAGTTGGCTTTTATCCAAAATTTACATCCATGCGATTCAGTTGGCGTACAACACGTTCATTATATTGACGTGTCAAAAATTCGCATCATTCATCCGCAATAATTTACTGAGTTAATACTAAATGAATGACAATATTGGGTGTCGTTTCACATAATCTTAACCCAGACAGACGATAGTGCTAGGACAGAAGCTGTTTAATGGTCAATGGGCTATCTGTAACACCTAGTCGTTGGGCTGGCGTTTGTCCATGTTTATCTTGGTAGCATAAATTATGCCAAGCTCTAAAGATGTCGAGTAATGGTAAGACGCCACCCGGTCTAAGTTTTCGTCTTGGTTCGTTGACAAATCCTTCAAATAACAACTGAAAACGTGACTGATAGAACGAGATATTTCGCGTGGTTGCTTTGTTAAACCATTGTTCTGGCTGATTTTTGTTACCTGCAAGATAACAAATACCTTTGAGTTTGCTGCCTTGGTTGGCAATCGCCCAGCGATCTCGCCACCAACTCATGTAGACAATGTCAAACTTTTCAAATGATTGGGTTAAATCCCAACTAGGATCTTCGTCGACATACAGTAGGTCAACATTTTGACTTTGAATTCGAGGGAGGCAAACACTCAGTGCCGCAGAGCGTAATAGCGGATCTTGTGGCATGTAAAGTGAGACGCGTCCAGCTTCGTTGCACATATCCAGCACATGCAAATAATGCGCATAAGAGGTGTAAGGCGGACGAACTACGGCTCCTTTCGTCGGGTAGTTGAAGGTTGCCATATTTCCCATAGGATCTTCAACGTTGCCGCGGGCCAAAATGGTTTGGTATTTCTGGTCAATACGTTCACGCAGATAATCAGACGGTGTGTTTTCTGGCTCTTTTGCCTCAGCGGTGTACTGCGGAGAAACGAAACGTGAAACCGCTTCATAGGGGTTGTGATCAACCGTACCTAATGGCTCTTCTTTGGCAGAGTAATTCACATGTTGGCAAAGAATATAGCCAGAATGCGCGTCACCTGTGGCCATCCAATACACACCATTGTCGCTATTGGGTTGCAAGCGTTGGTAATGAGAAGCGAGTTCGTAATTGAGCGCATGATTGACCCATCGCGCATCAATCGTTGCCAATTTACGGCGGCAACGGCTGGCAATGTGTTCAACATGGTCATAAAACGTTTTTGGGTTGATGGCCAGTTTACGGCAAATCTCGCGCACCGAGTAACCGGTGAACAACAAACCCATCAAGTTTTCTTGAAACTGAAGCTTCTTGTTGGCGCCAGACCACTTATCGACAAACGTGGATTGACAGGATTTGCAGCGATAGCGTTGGCGATCACCACTATAGCCAAAGGCATGGTAGAGATGTTTGTGGGTATGAACAGAAAGGCCAAAGTTTGCGCAGTCGTCGTTACGACACGCTGGCAAACCATCACTGTGAAGTTGACGTAAGCGATGCAGCTCATTCAACACTTCACGGTTGTTAAGTAAGGGGGGGAAAGCTCCACATTCACGACAGACCATCGCTGGACGCTTAGGGTTCGCATGTTGCAAAACGTATCGTTTTGCATCGCTCAGACCAAAGTTGTCACACGCCAATGTTTTACAAAAGTTGAGTTGTAACCCATCTGCGTCTTTTGGCAGTTCGCCGTTAGACACGATCGCCCCCTCGGGATTATTCGGATGGCTGGGCGAACCCAGCCAAAAAACTTAAAGATTGATTGCTGTTTCTAGCGCGACTTTCATCATGTCGTTGAACGACTTCTGACGATCTTCAGAGCTTAGTTTCTCGCCACGGATGATGTGGTCAGAAACAGTCAGAATAGTCAGTGCTTTTGCTTTTAGATCCGCAGCCACACCGTAGATACCTGCTGCTTCCATATCCACACCTAGGATGCCCAGTTTTTCCATCTTCTCGAAGATGTCTGCTTCTGGTGTATAGAAAAGATCTGCAGAGAATACGTTACCGACTTTTACTGGTACGTTTTGCGCACGTGCTTGTTTCACCGCTTCTTCCAACAGACCGTAATCCGCCAGTGCAGCGAAATCGTGATCGTTAAAGCGGATACGGTTTACTTTAGAGTCCGTCGAAGCACCCATGCCGATCACAACGTCCATCAGGTTAACGTCGTCGCGCACCGCGCCACAGCTACCAACGCGGATAACATTTTTCACGCCGTATTCAGCGATAAGCTCGTGAACATAGATACATGCAGATGGGATACCCATACCGTGGCCCATAACAGACACTTTTTTACCTTTGTAAGTGCCAGTGAAGCCGAACATGTTACGAACGTCACAAACTTGTTTTACATCTTCCAAGAAGGTTTCTGCGATGTACTTAGCGCGTAGCGGATCGCCTGGCATCAGTACGGTTTCTGCGAAATCACCTGGTTGTGCGTTGATGTGTGGGGTTGCCATAGTATTCTCCAATATTTCTATTGAGGTAATTGTCATCAAAAACAGAGTCAAATTACCAATTCTGTTGAAACTGTTTTCGTTCGTTGAGGCAATACTAGCTAGATAATTCGCCATTCCATGAGAGGTGGCTCACAAAAGCTCCTGATTATACATTTATAACCCCGATTGATAACTAAAAATGTTGAAACTTAAAGGGCAATCGATTTGCCATGGTTGAAGCGCGTCACGGGGGCGCTGGGAGGGGATGGGAGCGTCGCAATTTATGGGGTAATTGTTACATGTTAATAACCAATGACATGGTTTAGTAACGTTAATTGTGGATTTTTTCTTTATGTGTACAAAAAAAATATTTGTACAACTCAAGTTTGCTTGCTATAAATTGTACAAGTAATTTTTTTGTACAAGGGTGGCGAGCATGAATTCTTCTACATTAAAGATCGGTATCAGTGCATGCGTGTTGGGTGATCAAGTCCGTTTTGATGGGGGACACAAACAGAGTCGTTTTGTGGTTCAGGAGCTGATGCCACACTTCTCCTTTGTACCCGTTTGCCCTGAGGTGGGGATGGGAATGCCTGTACCACGCCCGACGATTCGTCTTATTTCGAATGAAGAACGAATCGCGATGGTGGAAACCAAGAATCCAGACAAAGATTACACTGAGCAGATGCTCTCTTACTCTGAGCAGCAAGTTGATCGATTAATGGCGCACTCTTTGAGTGGTTACATTGTCTGCGCAAAATCACCCACCTGTGGCATGGAGAAGGTCAAGGTCTACAAAGCTCATGGCGCGGAAAAAGAGGGCGTTGGTTTGTACACTCAAACGCTGATGCGCAAAATGCCTTGGTTACCGGTAGAGGAAGATGGTCGCCTAAATGATCCTGTGCTGCGTGAAAATTTCATCACTCGTGTTTATTGCCTGCATGATTTTAATACCAACGTGCTAAATCAGTTGTCGCGCAAAAGCATCGTCGAGTTCCACTCTCGCTACAAACTGACCTTGATGGCGCATCATCCGGCGTCGTACCGCTCGTTAGGGCGTATGGTGGCATCCATTGCGGAGTACGATTTGCAAGAGTTTGCCTATCAGTATCGTGAAGGACTGATGAAAGCCTTAACCCATCGTGCGAGCCGCAAAAACAACACCAATGTGTTAATGCATCTGCAAGGTTATTTTAAGACGGCACTGAACAAAGAGCAGAAAAGTGAATTGGCTCAAGTTATTCATGATTACCGAACAGGTTTATTGCCACTGTTGGCACCGTTGACTTTGATTCGCCACTACTTAAATACCCATCCTGATGGCTATTTAGAAAGCCAGAAATTCCTTAAACCTTATCCTCAGGAGTTGAAACTGCGTTATGGATTGTAAACAACCAATGGACAAAAAACTGTATGCCATTCGCGAAGTGTCAGAGTTAACAGGGGTAAAACCTGTGACGCTCCGAGCCTGGCAAAGACGTTACAATTTGGTCCAGCCAGAGCGTACTGAGAAAGGGCATCGACTCTACAGCGAAGACAATATTGAGATGATTCGCGAGATTCAAGGTTGGCTCGCCAAAGGCATTGCCATCGGCAAGGTGAAAGATCTGCTGGCAAATCCCGACGCCGAAGGCGCGTTAGCGGTGGAGAGTCGTGAGTTAGATGAAGTTGAACGAATGTTGTCGGCTCTGTCTGTACTGAACGCAGGTAAGGCTGAGTCGGTGTTAAATACGGTGCTGAAAGAGTATCCATTTACGGTGGTTTGCGATCAGTTCTTATATCCGGTCATGACGGCATTGGAGCGGGTTAAAAGTACCACTCGTAGCCTACAAAAAGGCTTACTTCGCTCTATGCTGCATACTCGTCTCACCTTTATTGTCGAAGCGGAGCGGAAAGCGGCCACGAAAGGCAAGTGCCTACTGCTTTCCTATGAAGGCGGAGACTTTATCGCGGGATGGATGGAGGCGGTGACGTTAAGCGAGCAAGGTTGGTATGTCACCTTGATTGATGGAGTGGAAGATCTTTCTGCGCTCGATTTTGCCGATGTCGCCGAACATTATCAGCGTGTGCATATTTTCTCGCATCGAGCGTTGCAAGAGAAACAACTCAACATGGTTAAGTCCATGCTGGATAACAACAAAGTTACGTTGAGCGATGTTTTGGCTCGACTCCAATTTGGGTAGGAATGGCAATGAAGCTGGTTTGGTTACGCAGAGACTTGCGCAGTGTGGACAACACTGCGCTCAATCATGCTATTGCGACATCACAAGAGGTGGTTGCCTGTTTTGTGGCCACCCCTTTGCAATGGCGTGAACATCATATGGCGCCCATGCAGGCCGATCTCATTGCACGGCGTTTGGCGGTGTTGGCGGAAGAACTCAACGCGCTCAACATCCCGCTGTTGTACGACGAAGTGGATGACTACGCACAAAGCGCAACACGCGTTGCAAACTGGGCTGAACAATTGGCGGTTAGTGAAGTGGTGTTTAACCGCGAATATGAAGTCAATGAGCGTGTTCGTGACGAACAGCTAGCCAATCAGCTCGCATCATCAGAGATTGGTGTTCTAGATGTTGAAGATAAGTGTGTGCAGGCACCTGGCTGCGTGTTGAATAAACAGGGGGACTATTTCAAAGTCTTTACACCGTTTAAAAAAGCGTGGCTGAAATCGTTTGTTCCACCACAGATCATTAAAACCTCAGCGGCGCAGCCGGTTGTATTGCCTGAAGCGCTGCAATCATCACTTTGGCATGAGCAGGCGCCGTTTAGCTATCCACGAGAAAGCAGCGAGGCATGGTCTGTTGATTCTCAACAGATTCGTGAGACGTTAAGACACTTCTGTCATGAGGAAGTGGATCGCTATCATGAGCAGCGAGATTTCCCTGCCACGGCAGGCACCAGCGTGCTGTCTCCTTATTTGGCGATTGGCGCCATTTCGGTCAGGCAATGCATTGCACGACTGTATTGGCAGCAAAGTTATCTGTCGAACGGACGTGAAGTGTGGTTGAGCGAGCTTATTTGGCGAGAGTTTTATCATCACCTGATTCATTTTGAACCCAAGTTGGTCAAAGGGCAGGGCTTTGTCGAGTGGGAAAAACATCTGTTGTGGCCAGCAAAACCGGACTGGTTTGAGCGTTGGTGTCGAGGGGAAACGGGCTATCCCATTGTGGATGCCGCGATGCGTCAACTCAACCAAACGGGATGGATGCATAATCGCTTGCGTATGATCGTGGCCAGTTTTCTCACCAAAGATTTGCACGTCAACTGGCGGTTGGGAGAGCAATACTTTATGCAAAAACTGGTGGACGGTGACTTTGCGGCCAATAATGGTGGATGGCAATGGTGTGCCTCGACAGGGTGTGACGGTCAACCTTATTTTCGGATCTTCAATCCAATTACGCAGGGAGAGAAGTTTGACCCGAATGGCGAATTTGTGAAGCACTGGCTACCAGAACTAGCAGAGGTGCCGAATAAGTTTGTTCATCAGCCGTGGAATTGGCTAGGTCACATGCAGTTAGATTACCCAGCGCCAATGGTTGATCACAAACAGGAAAGAGAGATAACCTTGTCTTTGTATACCCAAGCCAAGGATTGTCTCTGAATGGAAATGCCAAAACCCACATTGATTACGCTTTTCTGTGCGGCATTGATGAGTTGGAAGAGTGACGCAGCGACTTATGATCTTCCCGCAGAAGGCAGTCGGTTGATTGGACGCATCCAGCATCATGTTGTTGAAAAAGGCGAAACCATGGCGAACATCGCCAAGCAATATGATGTGGGTTTTCTGGCCTTGATGGCAGCCAATAAAGGGGTGGACCCATTTCTGCCTCAGGAAGGCTATGTGCTTTCCATCCCTAGTGAAATGGTGCTTCCGCCCGTGGAGTACCAAGGCATAGTGATCAATTTAGCGGAGTTAAGGCTTTATTATTTTGAGCCCGAGTTGGGTAAGGTGCACGTTTTTCCGGTCGGAATTGGCCGAGTCGGGCGTGATACACCAGAAATGGTGACGTCAATTCGTGAAAAAAGACCGAATCCAACTTGGACACCCCCTGCTTCCATTCGTAAAGAATATCGAGAAAAAGGCATCGAGCTGCCTAAAATTGTCCCGGCTGGGCCAGACAATCCGCTGGGCGAGTACGCCCTTCGCTTAGCGTATGGCAGCGGTGATTATTTGATCCACGGAACGAACAAAGATTTCGGTATCGGTTTGCGCGTCAGTGCTGGCTGCATTCGTATGGAGCCAAAGGACATTGAATGGCTGTTTTCTCAAGTGGACAAAGGACAGAGAGTGAAGATCATCAACCAGCCGGTGAAAGTCTCCCTTGAGCCGGGGCGAATTGTTTACCTTGAAGCGCACGAGCCACTCACCAGAAGCAATGGGGTTCAGGATGAGTTAGTTGTGCCAATAGAGTTGGATTGGTGGTTGAGCGAGTTAAATCTGAATGATTCGAAAGCGAAAGCGGTGATTGCGGCACAAAATGGTGTACCAGTAGAGGTAGCTGCGCCAGGTTTTGAGTAACCTGACGCAGTTTACAGCAATTACTTCGTGTACGACTGAGCGATGTTATCGATACGCTCGTTCGCACGTTCCGCTTCTTCTTGAGCTGCCATGGCTGCTGTTGCAGCTTCTTTGGCTTTCATCTCAGCGTCCGCTTGATTGCTCTTAAGTGCAGCCACTTCTTTTGTCAGTACATCGACTTGATTCTTAAGATCTTCTACCTGCGCCATTGCTGCTTTGGTTTGTTCATCTGGCCCCGATGCACAACCGGCAAGTAAAAGAACAGAAGAGGTGGCAGCTGCAATTAGGATCTTATTCATAAAAACTCCTTGTTCTATAATTGTCTGTCATTATTGACACTAATGTCATATGACTCTTTGATTGTAGCGACAATAAATGACAACAGCGAATTAAAAAGTGAGCAACGTCCACATATTGAAGGATTTTTACCGAGTTCTAACAGAGATGAGACGTTTTTCTGTGTTGTGTGTCGGATCTGGTTAGCCTATTGCTTGACATGAACTTGGGTAATCGAATTTTTAGGCCGATGTTTCCTGTGAAATGTGGATAATTTTTCTGTGATCTCTATCCTTTATTGTGCGGTTTAAGGTATCATTGCGCGTTTTTATTGATTCCCTCTCGGCGGCAAAATAAGCGGCCAAGATAGTGCAAAATAGTGGAGAAACCTTTGCAATTTAAAGATTTAGGCTTAGATAATCGCCTACTGAAGAACCTAAAGCACTTAGATTTTCAGAAAGCGACGAAAATTCAACAGCAAGCGATTCCAGTTGCGATTGCTGGTAAAGATTTGCTGGCATCCTCAAAAACAGGTTCTGGCAAAACGCTGGCGTTTGTTTTGCCTATGCTTCATAAGTCTTTAAAAACAAAAGCATTGTCAGCACGTGACCCGCGTGGTGTGATCCTTGCGCCTACTCGTGAACTTGCAAAACAAGTGTATGGCGAGCTTCGTACCATGCTGGGCGGCCTTTCCTACGACGCAACCTTGATCGTGGGTGGTGAGAACTTCAACGATCAGGTAAAAGCGCTGGCACGCTATCCTAAATTCATTGTCGCGACTCCAGGACGTCTTGCGGATCACTTAGAGCACAAATCTGTGTTCTTAGAAGGTCTTGAGACTTTGGTACTAGACGAAGCGGACCGTATGCTCGATTTGGGCTTTGCACCAGAGTTACGTCGTATCCACAACGCAGCGAAGCACCGTCGTCGTCAAACGTTAATGTTCTCTGCTACGTTGGATCACGCAGAAGTGAACGATATCGCATCAGAAATGTTGGATGCACCAAAGCGTATCGCCATCGGTGTGTCGAATGAAGAGCACAAAGACATCACTCAACGTTTCTACTTGTGTGATCACCTAGACCACAAAGAAGCGCTTCTCGAGCGTGTGTTGAGCGAAGCAGAATACCGTCAGGTGATCATTTTCACGGCGACACGTTCGGATACCGATCGTCTGACTGAAAAACTGAATGAGAAAAAGCTGAAAGCGATCGCGCTAAGCGGCAGTTTGAATCAAAACCAGCGCAATACCATCATGAGCCAATTTGAACGCACCGTGTTCAAGATCTTGGTGACGACGGATGTGGCATCGCGTGGTTTGGATATTTCAACCGTGACGCACGTGATCAACTTTGATATGCCAAAGCATACGGAAGAGTATGTACACCGTATTGGTCGTACTGGCCGTGCTGGTAACAAAGGCGATGCCATCTCCTTGGTCGGCCCCAAAGACTGGGATAGCTTTAAACGTGTAGAAGCTTACCTTCAGCAAGACATCGCTTTCTCTGAATTTGATGATCTTAAGGGCAAGTTCAAAGGCATCAAACCGCGTAAACCCGATTTCCGTGCGAAGAAACAAGCTACAACGAAGAAAGCACGCCCACAGAAGAAGGCTGTGTCGAAAGCACCAGCGAAGCGCGATAAGAGCTTCTACCAAAATGTGGCAGTGGGTGACTCAGTGTTTATTCCTAAGAAAAAACCTGCCGCACCAACGGAAGAGTAACCTTCCTAGCTTTATCGCCTAAATGACAAACCGCCCCGATGTTTCGGGGCGGTTTTTTTTACCTCGGTTCGGGAGAATTGTATTTGAGTAATTACTTAAACTGATATCTATTCTCATTTGAATTTGTGATCTCTATCACTGTTTTTGGGTAAATGATAATTGATGTTATTTGCATTTGAAGGCAAACTAGCATCCTTTCATTTACTTTATAAATGTAACTTCCAAAACTATGAAATTTATTCATCTTCTTTTGATGCTGGCATGGCTCCCGGCAGGGTTGAGTTTTGCTCAAAATTCCTCTGTGACGGATAAGGATGCTAAAGACAAGTATGAATGGCTGCGAGATGATTCACGCAGTTCACCGCGAGTGCGTGCTTACTTAGAAGAGCAGAATCAGCTTGCAGCAAAAAGACTGCTTAAAAGTGAGAGTTTGGCACAAATGCTGGAGAAGCAGTGGCAAGCGATGCAGCCTGAGAAAGGTGAAGAACCATGGGGTTATCGCGAAGGAGAGGAATGGAAGCTAACTAACCAAGGCGGCAGTTTGCAATTGATGCGCCGCGACCCACTTACTCAACAAGCAGAGGTGGTGTTCTCGTTTGCCGAGCGACAAAATAACACGGCTTACTATCAAGTGGGTGAGTGGGCCATCTCGGCAAAGCGTACGCACTTGCTCTTTACCGAAGATCGTCAAGGTAGCGAGCGATATCAAGCGGTGTTGGTCGATTTAAAACAAGGCCATATGGTTGAAATTGCGAAAGGTTTGGACACGCCAGTGCTGCTCTCTCGCGATGGTTTGACCGCTTATGTGATTGAGAAAGATCAGGCTCAGCGTCCATCGAACATCATGGCGATTGAGCTAGAAACGGGTCGTCAGCACAGCTTGTGGCAGGAAACTCGAGCAGATTGGTTGATGTCGTTTTATGCCGCCAGCGATGCAAATTACGCGCTATTGCAAAGCAACAATGAAAACAGTAGCGAACAAAAAATCCTCAACTTGCGCACTGGAGAAGTTTCCACTGTTCTGCGTAAAGCTGAGCAAGGGATGGAATATTATGCGGATATCAGCCAGCAAACGCTTTTTGTTCAGAGCAATCATGCCGGTGATTTTCAGCTTTATCAGGCTCCGTTGCAGGCACCGATTGATTGGCAACGCTTTAGCGATCACGTCACAACGCTGAATCAGTTTTATCTGTTTTCGGCAGGTGTTGTGGTGAGCGCGAGTCAGGGTCCGGATTCATTACTTTCGGTATTAAGCTACCGCGGTGAACTACGCAAGCAGATCCCCCTGAATCATGCTGGTGAAGCGGCTTGGATTTCGAGAAATGGCGACTTTGCTAGCAACAAAGTGCGCATTCGTAGCATGTCGATGACCACGCCACCGACATGGCGAGAGCTAGACGTGAGCTCGCTGAGCATCAAAGAGATTGCCCAAGATCGCTACGCCAATTACCAAGCCAATTTGTACCATACTGAGCAGATTTTGGTTCAATCTTCTGGTGTTGAGGTTCCGGTCACGCTGGCGTACCGTCGTGACAAGCTCACGGCAACTTCCCCAGTGATTCTTTATGGTTACGGTGCTTACGGCTTTACCATGAAACCTTATTTTATGCCGCAGACCATCAGCTTACTTGATCAAGGCGCCATCTACGCAGTGGCGCACGTTCGAGGGGGTGGCTACTTTGGCGCGTCATGGCACGATGCTGGGAAGGGGATCCACAAAAGCAACGCCATCGCTGATTTTGTCGCCGCCGCGCAAACACTTCGCCATGTTAGCTTGAATGAGGTGGGGGCAGAGCCGGTGCAGCGCGACATTTACCTAATGGGATCCAGTGCTGGCGGCACATTAGTGGCGGCAGCGATCAACCAAAAGCCAGAACTGTTTGCTGGGGCCGTGCTCAAAGTGCCGTTTGTCGATGTGCTCAACAGCATGTCGGATAGCCGATTACCGCTGACTGAGCAGCAATATGGAGAATGGGGTAATCCTGAGCAGCCCGCTCAACGAAAAGCGATGCAAGATTACGACCCCTATCTCAACCTTCAATCGGCCACTTATCCGCCCATGCTGGTGCAAATTGGTTGGCACGATCAGCGTGTGCCTTATTGGGAAGGGGCGAAGTACCTGACAAAACTGGCGGCGCTTAGTACAGGAACCGGGCCTTATTTGTTGCAAACGGATTTTGATTCAGGCCACGCTATGGACAGGCGTAAAGGATTGGCGCAACAAGCCAAAGAGTATGCTTTTTTACTTTCACTGATCGAAACATCGAATAAATCGGAGCAATAAATGAAACTAACGCCTGTCTCAGCGGCGGTACTGTCGGTACTCGCTGCCAACTTCGTGCACGCCGAAAATGACCACGCCGTGATGGAAGAGGTCGTCGTGACGGCTAATCAAATCGAGCAACCGCTCTCAGAAGTGGCGGGCTCTGTGTCGGTGATCAGTGGTAAAGAACTAGAGAAAAAAGGCCAAACGGAGCTGTACGATGCCCTGCGTAATGAGCCCGGCGTCAGTGTCACGGGAGGCGCGGGTCGGCCACAAAACATCGCCATTCGTGGTATGACGGGCAACCGAATTATGATCGTTCGTGATGGCGTGCAAAGCGCCGATGGTTTTGGTGCCAATGACATCAATGACAAAGTGGGGCGTAATTCCTTTGACTTGGTCAACGTCAAAAGTATTGAAGTAGTGAAAGGAGCCAGTTCATCCATTCATGGCTCAGGCGCGCTGGGTGGCACCGTCGTGATTGAATCGATGCAGCCGAGTGACTACTTAAAAAACGATGATTTCTATGCTGATGTGGCCACCACGTACTCTGGCATCAGTGATAAAACCCAACTGATGAGTAATTTGGCCTTTCGCTCAGGCAACACCGATTCGTTGTTGACGGTCGCGTATTGGCAAGGAAAGGAAACGCGCAACTTCAATCAAGATAACTACCAACGCGAGTTAGAAGGGGCGAGTGCCAATTACCAGCTCAACCATTTTGTTGGTGATGCGCTGATGTTAAGTATTGCCGCAGATGCCTATCGTGAAGGGCAAATTCGTCGCGAAGGGAGCTCAGGTATACATGCGGATGGCAAATGGGATCAAAACCAGTATTACGAAGACTCGCACGTCACGGATCTCGGTGTTTCGGCTGGGCTGGAATATCAGCCTATGGACGCATTTTGGTTCGATGAAGCCAAAGCTAAGTTGTATTGGCGAGACATGGCGGATGTTGAAGATATCAACCGTCTCTACGGCAGGCTGGATCAAAATGGCATTACGGAGCAAAAACGCAGTTTAGAAAACAACGAATTTCTCGACCAGCTGGTGGGCTTTCGTACTGACATGACCAAAGCGTTTGCCACCGACCAAACCGAGCACCAGCTTGCTTATGGCTTGAAAGTAAACAGCAACCGCTATTCGAGAACGTCTGAGCGTCAATCTTTGGTTTCGGGCGGTTCAAGTGCGTTCAGCAAACAACCTTTCACACCAGCCAAAGCGCTCAGTGTGGGCATCTATGGCTTGGAAATGATGCAGTATGGCCGCTGGACAACCACGTTAGGATTGCGTTTTGATGCTCACCGCCTTGCGCCAGATGGCGATGGACACAGTAACGGCTTTGCGAAGAAGAATATTGACAGTCAAGAGTGGTCACCGAGCTTCTCTATCGCAAGAAAAGTGGCTGACGCTCACCAGCTCTATTTTTCGTACAACCATGGTTACCGAGCGCCAACGTACGACAAAGCATACGGCTATGTGTCTCATGAAGACATTCCATTCACTCCGTTTATCATCATTCCTAATATGGATCTCAAAGCCGAAACCAGTGATTCGTTTGAGGTAGGGCATAAGTTTGATAACGGTACCTCACGCCTTTATGTGGCAATGTTTTACCAACAATTTGATGATTTCATTGATGTCAAAGAAGTGGGTATGGTTGGCCCTGTGACGCTGAAGCAATACCAAAACCTCAACGGCGTTGAAACCTATGGTGCAGAGCTATCGGCTGCCCATCAGATCAACGAGCAATGGTTACTGGCGACGAAAGCCGGTTATGTCGATGGCAAAAATGACCAAGGCGAATACATTCGAACCCTGACACCAGTAGAAGGCAACGTTAAGCTGGGTTACGCCAAGCAAAACTGGTCTGCATCTTTGTTGTGGAACTGGGCTGCGAGTATGGACCGTGTACCGGTGTGTGTGAATGAGTTCAATCAAGAAGTGTCGTGCGCCAAAACGGAGTCGTGGCACAGCTTCGACCTGTTTGCTTCCTATTAATGGAATAAGGATCTGACGTTGAGCGCGTCCATCGTCAACCTGTTCGACAATGAATACATTCGCTATCAAGACGTGGCGGGCATTTCACAAGCCCACACCACTTATTCCACTGAGCCGGGGCGCTACTTCACGGCCAACGTGAAATACCAGTTCTAAGCGCAAGGAGTTGAAAATGAAGACCAAACTCACCTTACTTGCCCTGCTACTGGCGATGAATCCGCTGGCTAACGCAGCGCAGTGGGACTATCCCGAAGAGCGAGTGACCTTGAATAGTGCCGAGCAAGTGCAGCAGTTCGTTCAACAGCATTATGCTGATCAGGGCGAATTTAAACTCAGGTATCAAACCACCTCACTGTTGGGCCATCACTATAACTTTGATGTTTGGCAACATGGGCAGTACCAACAGCAAAAGAGCCTTGTGGTGACAACGGATCCGCAGCACCGAGTGGCGCGCGTGTTTCGTAGTTTAGAAAACACGGTGTTGCTCAATGGCGAACCAACCACGGCGGTGGAGTTGGAACACCCTAGAAGACTAGAGGCGGATTTCCCCCCCGCCCTGGAACAAGGTGAACTCGAAACGGTTGAAATACAGCTATTCGACCCTGATCTTCGCACGCAACAACAACTTCCGGCCCCAAGCAGTGGCTGGAACAGCATGGATGACTACCCTGGCGCGATGGAATATCAACGCCGAAACGTCAGCTTGCTAAAAACCGATCAGGGTTATTTTTTACGCAACCGAAATGTGGTCGAAGTGGATGCGAAAGCGCTGATTTCAGTGGAGGCACAAGATGGTGTGCCAGTCAGAGACGAAAGCGGTTTTGCGGCGCCGTCGGGGATTAGCCATTTTGCAGCATTGGCGGATCTGCAAGCGCTGCAGAGCAATGATCCGCGTTTTTTGGCAGTGATGGCGTTTTACCATCTTGATCATTCGCTCGAATACACCAAAACATTGGGCTATGCGCTGTTTAATGATCCACTCAAGTTTGATGGGCGTGGGCTGTCTGCCAACAATTCTACCTATTATAAAGGCCCTCAGGCGGCGATGTTTGGCTTGGGCGGTGTTTCACCAGATGCGATGGATGCCGATGTTATCTTGCATGAGCTTGGCCATGGTATTCACTATCAAATTGTGCCCGATTGGGCATATGGCCATAGCGGCGCGATCGGCGAAGGTTTCGGTGATTATTGGGCTGGCAGTAATAGTTATCGTCAGCAATATCTCGATGCCGCAAGGCGTGGCCAAGAGTTTGAACTGGATACAGTATTCAATTGGGATGGCGTGTTTGGCAATCGTCTCTCAACTCGAAGCTTGTGGAACCAACGTGCGCGCTATTTTGAGCATGGCCACTATCGAGCGCACGAAAGTGTTGGGGGTGAGTTGGGTGATGAATTGTGGTCAACGCCGCTGTTCCAATCCCTGAAGGAGTCGGTCTCCTTGCTCGGTGAAGGGGATGAGCGTGTGTTTCGCGAGTTCGATACGATCGTTTTACAAGGCATGTATGGCCTCGGGCGCGGTGTAAAGATGCACGATTTGGCGGAAAGCACCGTGCTGGCTGCCGCCACTCTTTATCCTGAAAAACCGTATGCTGAGATTTTGCAGCGCCACTTTAAACGACATGGCTTGTTAAAAGCGCCGTTTATCAGCCGTCTTGAAAGTAAATACATCACGGATGCGAAACCGCTCTCCATTGAACTGGTGGCCAATGGTCGAGCTGCAGACGTTGAAGCAAGACTTTCTCTTCAGCAACAGATCTTGGTGGAAAAGCAGAGCCAACTGACCGATTCATTTACCCTAAGCGCGGAGTTACCAGAAGGATTGGTATGTGGCCAGCCGTTTGTCGCGCAAGTGGAGGCTGATTATCGTCATCAGCCTTGGCTGGCAAAGCAGCAGTGGCAAGAGTCGATCACCTTGGTACGAGGTGTACCTCAGTTGGTCAACCGTGCCCAGCAGATGGACGTGCGACTGAATGATGCCAGCACTGACGCGCAGGGCCGTTTTAACGTCGGGCAACAGATCTTCTCGCAGACATTTCTTGATCGCGACGTCACCATTGGCGAACAGTTCGCCATTTATCTCGATATTGACCACGCATCAATGGCGGATCTGTCCGTCACTTTGACTTCACCAAAAGGTGACAAGCTGGTGCTTTGGAATCACCAAATCAGTCAGGGTAACGGCTTCAAAGGCTATTTCACGGTGGCTCACGACGCGCAATTAGCGCCCTTACTCGGTCAGCAAGCCTGGGGACGCTGGCGTCTAGAGATCATGGATTCCATCGAAGGCAATCAAGGTCGGTTAAACGCGTGGGGCATCAGCCAGTTTGAGCAATACCAATGCAATGAAACCCGTGCAGATAGCACATCGAAAAAATCGGGTGGGCAACTCAATCTCTTTGCTCTCTGGGCTCTCTTTTCCATTTTTGTGGCTCGAGCGTTTTGCTCTCGTCAAAATTTAAGCTAAGCAGAAGAAAACAACATGAAACGACACTATTCCCTTATTGCCTCCGCGCTGCTCTTGGCAGGCTGTGGTGGTTCATCATCTGGTGGCGGCGCCACCAACACGGCGCCCACTTATTCATTATCCGGTCAAGTTGCGCTGGCGGAAGCGAACAGCACGAACACCAAAGTGTGTGTGGACTACAACCAGAACTCGCGTTGCGATCAAACGGAAAGCGCCATCGCATTGGATGGCAATGGCCAGTTTCGTTTTCAGTCGACGAGCAAAACTTTCTATCGTCGTCCGGTATTAGCCGAGGTGGCGTTGGCGGGCAATCAAACCCTCTTTCTTTCTACGCCGGGGCAGAGCAAAGAAAAAGGCATGGTGATCAATGAAGTCACGTCATTGATTTCTGCCATGGTCAATGAAGGCGCTACCGTGACGGTTGCCAAAGAAAAATTACAACAACAGTTAGCGGATGCGGGCGTTGCGGTGGGAGACGATCTTCTGACGATAAGCCAACCGAATGGCCTTGAGGTGTTGAGCGAGAACGTGCGCCGAGTGCTGGGTAAAGTAAACAGCCACGAGCAATCGCGAATTTTGGCGCAAATTGCCCACCAGTTGCAGTTTGCTGGGCAACATTTCGCGACGGATGCGTTAAGCGAGCAAACCATTGAGCAGTGGCTCGAAGCGATCAGAAACCAGCCAATACAACGCCAAGTGATCAACGATACCGGGGTTGTTAAGCATTTCTCTGGCAACAGTGTGAGCTTAGAAAACGCGCCAAGCGAGCATTATCCGGGCCAAGATGCTTCATTTGGTTTTGATCGACTTGATACGCAGGAAAGCACACAAAATGGTTTCAAACTGGTCAAGCTCGATGGCAATGGCAACCCATTAGCAGATGACGCTGAGCAGTGGTCTTGTGTTCAAGATCTGCGCACAGGCTTGATCTGGGAAAACAAGAGTGCAGATGCGCAGTCGCTTCAATATCGCGATCGTATTTTCACCCTCAAGTTACCTCGTTTCGAACCGTACGCGGAAGATCTTGCTGCGTCTGGGTGCCACGATGCGGGCGACAACATTTGTACCACGCAAGATTACGCGGAGCAGCTGAGTCAGCAAACCTTGTGTGGGCAAACCAACTGGCGCTTACCGACGGTGCAAGAGTTCTACAATCTCATCGATTTCGGCGAGCAATCTCAAACGGAAACCGGCCAACAAAAAGGATTGAATCAGCGTTACTTCCCTCAGCAATCATTGGGGCATGCCGATCTGGATCCGTATGGCTACGTATGGACATCGACGGTGAAATTCAATCAATACAACGCGTATGCGACCGAAGGCAGCATCCAATCGGCGGCGGTGCGACTGTTGGGTGAAGACCGAGGCCAAATCGAATACTTTGAAATTTATTCCGACATGGTGGCAGCCGATTCAGGCACCTCTTTCCAACTACCTGTCCGCATGGTTGCAGCAAAAGGGAACTAAGATGAAAAAAACACTCACAACATTGGCGCTGGTTCTTGCTTCAAGTTCGGTATGGGCAGAGCAGCAATGCTTAGACAGCTTGACCCCAACGGCATCGAATGCCCGTTTTAGTTACTCAGAGCTCGGCACCGTAACCGACAAGCAGACGGGTTTAACCTGGATGCGTTGTGCCGTTGGCCAGCAGTGGAATCAAGATCAAGATCGCTGTGAAGGCGAGGCCCAGTTAGAGAACTGGCAAAGTGCGTTGCAAACGGCGCAAGCGGTTGATGACGAAAACGCCAACCACGCCTTGTTCAATTTTGCTGGTAAGCGTGGCTGGCGAATGGCCAACATTAAAGAGTTAGTCTCTTTAACGGAGGCTGCGTGCCATTCCCCATCTCTGAATGCTCGAGCTTGGGGTTCGGCATACACGGTAGAGCTGGGCAATTTGGCGGTTTATATCTGGAGCAACACACCATCCACGCAGGGCGCGTCAGCACTGAGTTTTGACAGTGCCAATGGCGAAGTGTATCACCACGCACAAACTCAGGGCCTGAGTGTATTATTGGTGACTGAGCAATAACTAAGGGCTATCTAAGTCTACTTGCAATAAAAAAGCGCATCGAGATTCGATGCGCTTTTGTTTATAGTCAAGCCAAGAGTGACGTTGTTATAAGTATATGTATGATTAAAGCTTGAATTGTGAAACGAGCTGATGCAACTGCTTGGAATAGTCTGACAATTGTTTGGCCTGCTCGGTGGCGGTGACGGCAGCCTGTGCGAGTTCATTGGAGACGTCATTCACCGCTTGAGTATTGCGGGTGATTTCTTCGGTCACCAACGATTGTTCTTCCGCGGCGGTAGCAATTTGCGTCGACATATCATTAATGCATTGCACGCTCGCCATGATTTTTTCCAAGCTTTGATAAGCGGTTTCTGCATCAGACACCGATTGCTGCGCATTGGCATGGCTTGCCGTCATGGTATTAACGACTTTATGCGTGGCCGATTGCAATGTCTCAATGGTTTTTTGAATCTCGCTGGTGGACGTATGCGTACGCTGGCTGAGGATGCGGACTTCGTCTGCCACAACTGCAAATCCTCGTCCTTGCTCACCAGCACGAGCGGCTTCAATGGCGGCATTCAGCGCCAACAAGTTAGTTTGTTCAGCAATCTCTGAAATGACAGAGAGAATATTACTGATGCTATGCACGTGGTGCTCTAGCTCTTGAAGCTCGGCGGCAGAGCGTTCCACATCGGAAGCTAATGCCAGGATCGACTGTTGACTGCGCTGTACTTCGCTGACCCCTTGGCGAGAGACATCGACTGTGGCTTCGCCTTCTTTTGAGGTGTTTTCAGCATTTATGGCAATTTCGTGCGTGGCCGTTGACATCTCAGTCACGGCGGTCGCGACCATATTAATTTCATCTTGTTGTGTCGCAATACGCTGGCTGCGGTGTTGTGCTTGTTGCGCCGCGTCTTGCGCTTGGTGATTAAGCTGCTGAGAAAGCGTGACGATTTGACTCACCATGTCGTGCATGTTTTTCACAAAGGTATTGAAGTTTTGAGCAAGCTGACCAACTTCATCTTTTGAGCTGATTTGAATCTCATGCGTCAAATCACCTTCACCTTGTGCTATTGCTTTCAACGCGAGTGAGACTTGGTAGAAATCTTTCAGCAGATAATTGATGAAGAGAGAGATAATGACGATCAACACCAAGGTCATTACCACGCCTTCCAATAACAATTTTTGCAACAGCTCCGAATAGCTTTGTTCTTCGGTTTGACGATCCATTTCAATCGCTAAGATCCAATCGGTGTGGTTGATTTTGTCAAAATAAATCAACTTTTCTGCGCCATTTCTGTTGAGGCGTTGGATCTCGTTGTTCTCCATGGCTTGGTGGATACCCGCTAGCGAGATCTCACGTGAATACGCAGAGAAGGGTTGCATCTCTAGTGAGGTCTGAGGATGAGCAACAATGGTGCCTTGTTCGTTGATCAGCATGGCATAGGCGTTGTCGCCAACCTTGTATCCTGCAATATTGGCTTGAACTGATTGCAGTGAAATATCGGCGCCCATAATCGCGATGATCTCTCCACGTACTTTGACTGGCGTGGCGAGTGTGACCATTGCTTGCTGTGTTTCAGTGCTGACATAAGGGGCGGAAACGATACTGCGATTTTCTTTGAGTGCTCGCTGATACCACTCAGCATTACGAGCGTCGTAGTTGGGGTATTTCGCATCCTGACCAGAAAGATAGAGGCTTCCATCACGAGTGGCGTAATAGACATCCAAATACTTCGCTGACTCTTTAGCATGGCGCATGGTCTCTTTGGCTTGCGTCAATTGCTCGATATGAGCGGCGGATTCGAGGATCTGAATATTATTCTCTAACCAGTATTGCAAAGCAGGAGCAGCGGCTTCAGAGACGCTAGTAGCACGGGCGTAGATGCCTGAGCGTGTCTGCTGCCACAAAATGCTGGAGGATTGCCAGATGAAGACACCCGTTATGGTGAGGACGCAGAGCAAAACAGACAAGATAATTTTGTTTTTCAAAGTGAGCATGGATAGTTTCATGATGGTCAAAGATAGGTCAGTTGTTTGGTATTCTATACTGTTAAATTGATTAATGGAATGCCATTCTGTTATTTGTTCGTCACCTTTTTCCTTGTAGTGAAAAAGATTAAAGATGAACAGCTTAAGTGGAGAGTAGAAGAGTGGCCCTGTCTCGCCAATATCATTGGCGTAGGCATTTAGTTATCTGACTGATTTTTATGAAGATAGGCTTTGTATGCCTATGTAAGCGTTGCTTAAGTTGACTTACACAGTGAGTCGGCGATGAAAAAACGCCCTACCAAAAGGCAGGGCGTGTGACTAGTGTGTTGACGTTAGACTTTAAAGTATCCTAACTGTTCTTTTTGATTCTCCGCGAGAGAGGAGAGTTCTTGGCTCGCTGCTGCCGCTTGAGTAATGCCCGTGACATTTTGGCTCACCAGCTCGTAAATGTTGCTCAAGTTTTGGTTAATATCTTTGGTCACTTGGTTTTGCTCTTCAGACGCGGTGGCCACTTGAGCGCTGATCAAGGTGAGCTCTTCAATTGAGTGGCTAATTTCACTTAGGCTTTGGCTCACTTCGCCCGCCAGTGTTTGATTGCTCGCCAGTGTTTCAAGGCTAGAGTTCATGCTCTCATTCGCGCGTCCAGATTGCGTTTGCAGCTCTTCAATAATGGCTTGGATCTCTTTGGTGGAATCCTGCGTTCTTGCGGCGAGCATACGAACTTCGTCAGCGACCACTGCAAAGCCTCGACCACTTTCTCCCGCGCGAGCCGCCTCAATGGCCGCGTTCAGTGCCAATAGGTTGGTCTGCTCTGAGATGCTTTGAATCACCTCAATCACTTTACCAATTTGCTCAGACTGAACTTTCAGCGAAGTCACTACACCTGCCGCCTGATTGAGCTGCTCAGCCATCTTATCGTTGGCGCGATTATTTTGTTCAAACATGCTGAGAGTGTGTTTTGCCAATTGGTTGGCTTGGCTAGAAGCCGTATCCGCTTTGACTGCATTGGCGGTGACATCTGCGGCCGTGGATTCTAACTGGCTAACGGCAGAGGCGACTTGCTCCACTTCATTTTTCTCTTGATCAGAATTGACGCTTGATTGTGTCATCACAGCGGCGAGCTCTGTTGAGGCCGACGCCACATCCACACTAATACGAACCAATGCGTCCACGGTATTACGCAGTTGATGAATCGTGGTATTCACGTCTTGAGCCAACTGTGCGACTTCGTTTTTACCTTCCGCTTGAGCTTCTACTAACAGATCGCCTTTAGCGACCGCTTGCATTGTGGTTTGTAGCGAGCGAATCGGTTTTACGATCATATGAGCCAACACCATGCTAATGATGGCTGCGATGGCCAAAATACCAAGCATGGCAAAAACAGAGAAAGTCAGCGTAGCGTTGTGTTGATTGCCGTTGTCTTTCACGTCTTCAATGGCAATTTGATTGAGTTTTTGCGAAAGCACATCAATTGCTTTGACCATCTCTTCGCCAGCTTTGCGGTAGGCGGTCATCGCAACATCGTACTGTTGTTGAAAATCGGAAGAGAGGTAGCTTTCACCGTGCTTTACCTTGAGCAAAGGCAACATCACATCACGTGAGTAATCGACATAGTGGTTAAGTGCTTTGCGCATCTGTTCCACTTCATTTTTCAGACCCGGTACGGTTTCAATCGCGTTGAGCAGTGAACGGATCTCGTTTTGCTTGTCGGATAACACGGGGATCAGTGTGGTCAGATCGTCTGGGCGAAATAGGCTGTAAATCGCCTTGATCCGCATTCCGTACATGTTATCGACAATTTCACCTAATTCACCTTTGTGAACGATGAGTTGTTCGGTGGAAATAGTTACACGCTCAAAAGCATGTTTTAAGTTGCTTGCGCCAAGGGTGACCCCCCCGAGCAACAAAACGATAGTAAAAGCAACAGGAACCAACACCTGCGCTTTTATCGAAAGTGTATTTAAAAAACGACGCATTAAAAACGACCCTCTGTGAACAAATAATTAATGAGAATGAATATTATTGTTTTATTTTTATTAGTGGATGATTGTAACCATTCGCCCGCTGTATTCAATGACTTATTTAGTTACAAATGTCACTAGTAGTTTGTGGTCACTCTCAAAATTGGCGGGTAAATAGCAATTATCAGAGAGTGCTCACAATGTGCGTAAAGCACGATTTTTCATAGAGTAAAATGTCTCGGCTAAAAAATGAGCTTTTCAATAAAACCGCTTTCATAACGGCTTTATTGATAGATATGGTGGGGTTACTTCATACGATTTGTTACACATTGATGCTGCTCGATTGGTGGATTTATTCGCACAACTGTCAGCAATGTGTCACAGAGGGTTCAATTAAGTGAAACACAACTGTCATATTCACATCCTAAAGTGAGCATCGTTCAAGTGAAACACAACGGCAATTTGGCCAATAAAGGATATTGTGATGAAAAAGACAGTAATCGGTGCAATCGCTCTTATGAGTGCTCTGACAGTGACAACCGCTTCGGCAAAAGAAACGATCTCTGCAGTGGGTTCAAGCAGCGTAACTCCACTGATGGAAGTTTTCTCTGAAACATACATGAAGAAAAACCCAGAAGTTTTTATTGAAGTTCAAGGACCAGGTTCATCGGCAGGTGTTAAAGCGGCAAAAAATGGCTCTGCAGATCTCGGTATGTCTTCACGTGACCTAAAATCGTCTGAGAAAGAAACCGCTTTGGTTGAAGAAGTGATTGCTCGCGACGGTATCGCAGTGGTTGTTAACCCAAAGAACACGCTGAAAGGCCTGACTGCTGAGCAAGTTTCTGCCATCTACAAAGGTGAAGTGACGAACTGGAAACAAGTCGGTGGTGAAGACAAACCTATCGTTGCAATTACTCGTGATACAGCATCAGGTACACGTGGCGCATTTGAAGACATTCTTAAACTGAAGAAGAAAATCTCGGGTAAAGAAGTGTCTGCAATCTCTCAACGTGCTCAAGTGGCAAACGGTAACGGTGCACTGAAAACGATGGTTGCTTCAAACCCTTACGCTATCGGTTACATCTCGCTAGGTACTGTTGATGAGTCGGTTCACCCGCTAGCTATCGATGGCACGGATGCGTCTATTTCAAACGTGAAAAACGGTTCGTACAAAGTGGCTCGTCCATTCCTTGTTCTTTACAAGCAGGGCAAACCATCTGCTGAAACGCAGAAGTTCCTTGATTGGATGCTGACCCCTGAAGCACAAGCCATTGTAGAGAAGAAAGGCTACATCTCAGTTAACTAAGTAATGATTTAAAAGTTTGCTCAGCCCAATAAAAAGGGCTGAGCGTTTTCCATTCACTTCGACTTGTTCGAAACGTGAGATTAGATTCATGACCATCGCAACAAATAGTGAAAAGCTTATGAATAGTGAAGCTAAAGCTATCGATAAACCTCGTTTACGTACGCAAAAGCGCATTGACTGGCGCGAACGTATTTTCCATGGCTTGTTTTTGACCAGTGCGGTTATCGGTATTGTTTCTCTAGCCGTGATTGCCTACTTCATCATCCGAGAAAGTATTCCAGCTTTCCAAGAAGCGGGCGTCTCAGGCATTGTGTTAGGCCAAGATTGGTTACCACCGGCGCTTTATGGTGTCGCCACCATGATCGTTGCCTCGATGGTATCGACGTTTGGTGCGGTTCTTGTTGGTGTGCCCGTTGGGGTACTGACGGCGGTTTTCATCGCTGAAATTGCACCTAAACGTGTCGCAGATATCATTCGTCCTGCGGTTGAACTGCTGGCAGGTATCCCTTCGGTCGTTTACGGTTTCTTCGGCTTGGTGATTATTGTTCCATTGATTCAAAACGTATTTGATGTGCCTGCGGGTAACACCATCTTAGCGGGTATCATTGTGCTTGGTGTGATGATCCTACCTACGGTAATCACCGTTTCTGAAACCTCGATTCGCGCGGTGCCGAGAGCTTATAAAGAAGGCTCACTGGCGTTGGGTGCATCGAAAATCTTTACTATTTTTAAACTGCTCGTTCCTGCGGCACGCAGCGGCATCATGACTGGCGTTATCCTCGGTATTGGCCGTGCGCTGGGTGAAACCATGGCGATCATCATGGTGATGGGAAATGCTCCTGCCATGCCTCAAGGCTTATTGGATTCAGCTCGTACGCTAACGGCGAACATTGCGATTGAAATGTCATACGCCAGTGGTGTTCACGCCAATGCGCTTTACGCAACCGGTGTGGTGCTGTTGGTGTTCATCATGGTGTTGAATGCAGCGCTGCTTTACCTCAACCGAGAAAAAGCGAAGTAATCGCAAGTTAAGGTGATATTTATGGAACGCGCAAAATTAAAACAATCTCGTCAAGTAAAAGACAACATTCTGAATGCTCTGGTTTGGGCGGCAGCCGCTCTGACGGTGGGCTTCTTGTTCTGGATTATCTGGTACATCCTTTCTAACGGCTTGCAGCATGTGGATTGGAACTTCATCTCTGACAATTACACCCGTACAGGTGAAGAGCATGGCATCTTCCCGATGATCATTTCGACCATTTACATGGTTGTGGCATCGATTGCTGTTGCCGCACCGCTAGGGATCATGACGGCTATCTACTTAACAGAATACGCCAAAGTGGGCAGCCGATTGGTTAAGGTGATTCGTTTTTGTACCGAATCCTTGGCTGGTATTCCGTCGATTATCTTTGGTCTGTTTGGTATGACCTTCTTTGTCGCCATTCTTGGTCTGGGATTCTCGATTCTCTCGGGCGCCTTAACGTTGAGTATTCTTATCCTGCCAGTGATCATCAGGACGACGGAAGAGGCGCTGATGGCGGTACCGCAAACCTACCGCGAAGGTTCATATGGTCTCGGTGCATCAAAAATCTATACCATCTGGCGTTTGATTCTGCCGAGTGCAATGCCTGGTATTTTAACCTCGGTGATTTTGAGTATTGGCCGCGTGATTGGTGAATCAGCACCAGTGTTCCTTACCGCTGGTATGGTGGCACGAATTCCAGACTCACTACTGGATTCTGGCCGAACACTGACGGTACACCTCTATAAGTTGACGACAGAGCTGTTTACCATTGATGAGTGGAACCAGGCGTACGGCACAGCCACCGTACTGATTGTGGTGGTGCTGTTGATCAACATGGTAACCAAATTAATTGCAAAACGTTTTAACACAGCGACTTACTAACGACGAACAACAAAAGACGCTCAAAACGCTCATTGAAAAGAATTTAGAGATTAAGACTATGAACAAATTTGATATCGAAAACCTAGACTTGTATTACGGTGAAAACCAAGCGCTGAAAGCGATTAACTTACCGATCCCCGTTCGTCAAGTCACGGCGCTTATCGGCCCATCTGGCTGCGGTAAATCCACCTTATTGCGTTGTCTGAATCGCATGAATGACCTGATTGAAGGGGTGAAGATTACTGGCAAGTTGGCAATGGACGGCGAAGACATCTATGGCAACGTTGATGTGGCGGATCTGCGTATTAAGGTCGGCATGGTGTTCCAAAAGCCAAACCCATTCCCGATGAGCATCTATGAGAACGTGGCGTATGGTTTGCGTGCACAAGGCATCAAAGACAAAAAACACATTGATGAAGTGGTCGAGCGTTCACTACGTGGCGCGGCGTTATGGGATGAGGTGAAAGATCGCTTGAAATCGCATGCTTTTGGTCTTTCTGGTGGTCAACAACAGCGTTTATGTATTGCGCGCACCATTGCGATGGAGCCGGATGTCATCCTAATGGATGAACCGACGTCTGCGCTTGACCCAATTGCGACGCATAAAATTGAAGAGTTGATGGAAGAGTTGAAGAAGAACTACACCATTGTGATCGTTACGCACTCCATGCAACAGGCGCGTCGAATTTCCGATCGCACTGCCTTTTTCTTAATGGGTGAGCTGGTGGAGCACAACGATACTCAAGTGATCTTTAGCGAGCCAAGTGATGACCGCACTCGTGGCTATGTAAACGGCGATTTTGGTTAATCAGCGAATTGACGTTTAAACGGAATTATAACTATAAGCGATGGTACTTTTGCCCCTCTCTCAGAGGGGCTTTTTTGTTTTTGTACTGCAAACGCACGGCAACAAAATGCAGTCTCTCTCTCGCTTAAGACAATCGTCGTGACAAAAATGCGAACGACTTAACAGCTGATTCGAAATGCGTTTGATTGCACATTGTCGGACGGTTACTTTTAAACGCAATTCCCTAAAATAATAATGGTGTTGGCAAAGTGAATTTCAGGAGCTTTATGCGTAAGGTGTCGGCGACCAGAGACCATAGGTTACTGGCGGAGACAATGTTTGAATATCTCGCAGAACTGATGGAAGTGGATGCGATGGCGATATTTGATGATCCTTGCGTAAATACGTCGTTGTCATTGCGTTTTTGGTCCGGACAGCCAGCGCCTTTGGTGGATTTTCCCAGCTCTTTTTGGCAATGGGCGAGGCAGTTTGATACCTCGGAGAGCTTAATTCCTTTAGCCATCAATACCTGTAACTGGGATCACCGTGATCTCTTCGGGGGAAACAGCTACATCATGATGCTGGATAACTTCCCTATGCTGCGAACTTACATTCTGATCCAAGGGGTCAAAGCGGGCTCTGCCGATCATATCTACGAGAAAACCCACGATGCGATGCAGTTGATTGCGGCCAGATGGCAATGTATCCGTGCGGAAAAACAGGCGTCGTTAGAGATCAAAAATCGCGATATCCGTGAAGCGCAGTACATTGACGAAATTAACCATCGTGAACGCTTTATTGACAACATGAAGCTGGTGCAAGAAGTGGCATTGGAAATCTCCAACCCCAGCACGTTAAACGATCTCTATCGTAAAGCGGTTGAAGCGCTGCGAGACAGGTTGGGCTTTGATCGATCGACCTTTATGTTACTCGACATGAAAAAACGCTGCTTCAACGGTACTTATGGTACCGATGAACACGGCAACACCGTCAGTGAGTTTCACACGCAATACGATCTTCATCAGTTGGGTGAAGAGTTTGTTACCGCTCTCTCTTCACGCGACACCAATCTGGTGATCTCTAATGAAACCCCGCTATACACCGCAGGGAAAGTAGTCGGGCAGGGGTGGAACTTGATGTTGATTCTACGTGATGGCCATGAACCGTTCGGTTGGCTGGCGCTGGATAATTTTATTCACCGTAAGCCGATCACCAGTTATCAAAAGCAGATGCTGCAATCTTTTGGTTCGCTGCTATCGCAAATTTATATTCGCAAACGTCAAGAACAAAACGTACGAATGCTCCACTCAAGCATGGTTGAATTGTCGCGTTGTACAACGGTGAGTGATGTGTGTAAATCGGCAGTCTCCTTTGCGATTCAGCATCTTGGCGTTGATCGCATGGCGGTGTTTCTTACCGATGAAAACTGCACTTATATGCAAGGCACTTGGGGGACGGATATTCAAGGCAACGTCGTGGATGAGTCCTATTTCTTTGGTGAGACACAAGACTTTGCTTTGATTAATCTTGCACGTTCAATGCCCAACGAGGTTGCCTTTGAAGACTCCGTGCCGATTTACCATGACTGCAATATCGTCGGTTTTGGCTGGGGGGCAATGACGTTACTGACCAGCAATACCAATGGTCCGATTGCGTTTATTGCGGTGGACAACTTGCTGACTCGCTCACCGCTGACTTCGCAGCTTAGGGAAGTGATCCGCATGTTTGCCTCCAGTTTGGCGGAAGTGTTGCAACGCACTCAAGCGCAAGAAGCGATACGAGAGCTCAACGAAAATTTGGAAAAAGAGGTTCGTAAGCGCACCCAAGAGTTGGAAGAAGCAAACCGTCAGCTCGAAGTGTTATCCAAATTGGACCCACTTACTCGTCTTGGCAACCGACGCATGTTAGAGCATGTCATGGAGTCCATCTGCCATAGTGAAGAGGAAAAAGCGCTCGCGTTTGGTCTGATCCTTATCGATATCGATCATTTTGGCTTGTTCAACAATCATTATGGTCATTTGGAAGGCGATATTGTCTTAATGCGTATTGGCCACATCCTTGAGCACCACAGTAATGGCAAAGAAGAAGTGTTTTGTCGCATTGGTGGGGAGGAATTTGTGATGCTGATGGTTGGCAGTGAGGCCAGTGGTGTTTTGCAGCGTGCGGAGTGCATCCGTCAGTGTATTGAGCAAGAGCAAATTAAGCATCAGGTCAATCCAAATGGCGATCGTTTAACCGTTTCTATCGGCGTGGCGGTCGATCAAGTTCAAGCTCGCGATCTGCATTTCGATAAACTCTATCAACAGGCTGATGTTGCTCTCTATCGTGCTAAGGCGGAGGGGCGAAACCGAGTTTGCAGTTATCAATCACTGTCGGTTGAAGCGATCTAACTCTGCTGCCGCTTAAGCGAGCGAAAAAGAAAAGGGCGAACAGTGTTGTTCGCCCTTGTTATTTTTGTGTTGTCTAAACGAAGCTAGAGCTTCGGCATGTCAAAAGAGGTTTTATCGTTTGAGGCTGAGCGACTTTGCTTGATCAGTGTAAGTAAGTGCTCCGCCTGCCATGGTGAAGGTGCGTGCGAGTAGGTCGCTTGGTGCATGGCTTTTAATTCTGATTCGATTGCCTGTTTTACTGGTTGAGAAACCGTGGTGGTTTTCATCCACTGGCGAACGAGGGCTTCGATTTTGACGGCATCTTTGTCAGCAATCGCCTTTTGCAATGCTTGCATCGATTCAAGCGCGTTATTGGAGGCTGTATTCTGAGGCTTATCTGCACTTGTTCCGCGATGTTTATAGCAGTAGAGAGCGGCGATGAGGGTAAGAATCCACAGTGAGGCAAACGTCCAGGTTAAGTAAAACCAAATGGTTGTATTTTGAATAGGCTCTTGGTGGGTAGAGTCTGGGCGAAGGTTTGTCTCACTAGCCTGCGCTGGCTGCTCAGGCAAAGTAAACACTTGCGCCGAGCCCGGTTTAACCTTGAGTTGACGCCCCTCGAGTGCGGCTGTTTCTTGTTGGTCAGAAACCGTGTTCCACCACACCAATTGCAGTGAAGGTAAGGTTAAATCACCGGTTTCGGTTGGGATCAGTACCTGCTTCAGTGTCATTTGGGTTGTACCGTTGTCCAGAGTCTTAAATGCAGGCTTTTCATCGTACACTCGTACTGAAGCGGGATAGTCGAACTTGAGAGTTGGTAACTGGTTTTCATTGAGCCCTTTTGCTGTCAGAGTGATTTCACGCGTGATGCTGCTACCTTGCTCAACGGTGTTGTTCTCGCCGCCATCTTGATGCCATTGTTGAACAAGCGACAGTTGTTGAGCGGGCAGCCAAGGCTGCGCGGCGTTGTTAGGAATGGCCTTTACCTTGATCGATTGACTTTGCGGCTTGCCATCTAAGGTCAATATTTTGGTAGAGCCCGTTAAGCTGTCACCATAAATATAAGAGCCGCGTAATAACGGGCCTTTGAGTTCAAAAAAACCGGGTTGGTTGGCGGTAAGTTGATAATTCTGCTCAATGACAGTGATTTGAAGACCCTGTTCAACACGCTGAAATTGGCGAGTTTGCCCCTTTAGCTCTATCTCTACGCCTTGAATGGACGGTGGGGTGATGCGCGGATTTTCGAGTCGACGGGGATCCGCCAGAATCCGAATCTCCACCTTTAACGGCGTGGATTGCTGAGGATAGAGCGTGCTTGTATCAAGTTGCATCGAGTATTGAATAATATCTGACACGTTTGGTTCGTGTTGATCGACAGACACTTCCAGTGGGATTGGCGCAGTGCTTTCGCCATCAACAGAGAATGCAGGGATCGTCACGATACCAGCGCGATTGGGTGCGATGGAAAGTGTCCACTCACTGAGCTTTGAAGATTGGCCATTAATGTAATTGCTTGAATTGACAAAACGTGGACTTGAGGTGAAGAAATCTTGGCTTAACGCAGAAAAATCAATGTCATTGGCATCGAGTGAATAATCGGCTCGCACCGTGAGTTGAATCACTTCGTTTTTCGAAACCTTGGTTTTATTTACGCTCGCAACCAGACTCTTTGCCGCCAGAAAAGGCGTAAAAAGCAGTGTCGATAGCAAAATGAAAAAGGGTGTCATTCGATTCATAGCTTACTCATTACCACGTTTTATCTTTATTATCAGGAGCTGGTTTCTGCTGCGCTTGCAGCAACATTTGTGCTTTAAGCAGATAAGCAGGATCGCGTGCGTTTTCAACGGATTCCAGTTTTTTAAAGTCTGGATCGTCTGCGTTTTTCGGCGCAGGTTGTTGGGCTTCTACGCTTTCTGGCTCCGTCTCTCTTTTGGGGGCTCTTTCTTGCGCGGGTTTATCGCTCGGCTTAACTTGTTCTTCACCCTGTTCGGATGGTTTTTTCTGTCGTTGAGCATCGCCTTGCTCATTGTTTTCTTGAGACTTTTCTTTCGCCTCTTTTGGCGCATTTTCGCGATTTTCTGATTGACTCTGATTATCACGATTGGAAGACTTTTGTTGCTGTTGCTGTTGCTGTTGCTGTTGCTGTTGCTGTTGCTGTTGCTGTTGCTGTTGCTGTTGCTGTTGCTGTTG
>NZ_JAQQBT010000011.1:0-97062 GCF_028570825.1 Vibrio sp. CCUG 15886
TTCTAGGTTCTAGGTTCTAGGTTCTAGGTTCTAGGTTCTAGGTTCTAGGTTCTAGGTTCTAGGTTCTAGGTTCTAGGAGGAGCTTAAAAAAACAACAAATAAAAAACCCAGCTCGAAAGCTGGGTTTTCTACAATCTTCAAAGAGACTCAATCAATTACTTGATTTTCGCTTCTTTGTACACAACGTGCTGGCGTACTACTGGATCAAATTTTTTGATCTCGAACTTGCCTGGCATGTTGCGCTTGTTTTTGTCAGTTGTGTAGAAGTGACCAGTATTTGCAGTAGATACTAGACGAATTTTCTCACGAATGCCTTTCTTAGCCATTGCTAATTCCTCTTATTAAACGTTTTCGCCGCGTGCACGCATATCAGCTAGAACAACATCGATGCCTTTCTTATCGATGATGCGCATGCCTTTTGCAGTCAGGCGTAGTTTAACAAAACGTTTTTCGCTCTCTACCCAGAAACGATGAGTTTGTAGGTTCGGCAGAAAACGACGCTTAGTAGCATTTCGTGCGTGTGAGCGGTTGTTACCAACTGCAGGACGCTTACCAGTTACTTGGCATACTCGGGACATGAATGTCTTCTCCAAATCGTTTCAGCTCGATATCAACCTTGGTGGCCGAACCTCATCAATTAGAGGTCAAATACCATTATGGAAAATCCATACAAGGCTATCAAAGGTCGCGCATTATACTAACTTGCCATGCATTGCTCAAGACCCGAACAGATCCTTTTTACAGGTTTTCGTGATCTTTTTTTAGACAGCACGTTTTCAAGTAGTCCAAGCTGAATGTAAGTTAAAAATTTTGAGTGGCGAGGATTGTAGCAGAAACTCACTTATGAACAACAAAAAGTTTGCCTGTCAAGAGCGATGATTTTATTAACTCAAATCCAGCCTCTTTCTGCAAAGGAAACCACTTCCCCATCGCCCACCACAAAGTGGTCCAATACCCGTATATCCACTAAGCCCAATGCGTCACTCAAACGTCGAGTAATTCGCCGATCTGCTTGGCTTGGCTCTGCTACGCCTGAGGGATGGTTGTGCGCCAATATTAAAGCTGCCGCATTATAGTGTAAGGCTCTTTTAACAACTTCCCGAGGATAGACCGAGGCGGCATCGATGGTGCCTTCAAACATCACCTCATCTTTAATGACACGATTTTGATTATCGAGGAACAACACATAAAACGCTTCTCGATGGCGATCGCGCAGCATGGAAGAGAGATAAAGCTTAGTGTGCTGTGGACTGGTGAGCGCATCACCACGTTGCAATGTTTCGGCCAAATAACGTTGCGTCATTTCCAAAACAGCTTGTAATTGAACGTATTTTGCCTGCCCCAATCCTTTGTGACGACAAAAGCTCTGTTCATCGGCAGAAAAGAGTTTTCTCAGCGAACCAAAGTCTCGCAGCAGAAAATCAGCGAGTTCAATTACGTTCATTCCTTGTGTGCCTGTTCGCAAAAAGATCGCAAGCAACTCGGCATCAGACAAAGATTGAGGCCCTCGCTGAAGCAACTTTTCTCTTGGCATGGATTCACTAGGCAGGTTTTTTAGGCTCATCGTCTCTCTCAGTCATCTTAGATGCACCTATTGCAACGAGAAAACCAGCAAAGTCTAGTATGACGATGCTGGTTCGTTATTAATAGAAGAAGATAATGTAACTGAGCGTTTTATCAGAGCTTAAAGTGACCGACCAAATCATGCATTTCTTGGCCAGACACACTCAAGCGTGTGCTAATGGTTTCCGACTCTTGTAAGTTGTGATTAATCTCATTAACGATTTGCTGAATGGTGACCAGGTTTTGATTGATGTCCTCAGCGACCGCGCTCTGTTGTTCAGCGGCGGATGCCGTTTGAATGCCCATATCACGGATCATTTCCACCGCCGACTGGATACCAGCAAGTGATTCTTTGATTTGCACTGACTCAAGCGCCGTTTGCTCGCCACGCTCTTGGCTGGCAGACATAGTGGTGACCGCTCTGGCCACACCATTTTGCAACTGCTTAAGCATATCGCCAATTTCCAGCGTGCTGTTTTGTGTGCGACTCGCTAATGAACGAACTTCATCGGCAACCACGGCAAATCCGCGGCCTTGCTCTCCCGCACGCGCAGCTTCAATGGCGGCATTCAATGCCAGTAAGTTAGTTTGCTCGGCAATTTCGCCTATCACTTGCAACACTTTGGTGATTTGATCGGTCTGTTGGCTAAGCTGAGAAATGGCGTCTGAGGTGATGTTCACTTCGTCGACCAATTTACCAATCCCTTCTATCGCGTGATTCACTTCGACTTGCGCTTCTGAGATCTGCGCATTGGCAGAATCAATGGCCTGCGCCGTGGCATGGGTATTGTTGGCGACTTCTCTCGCCGTGGCGCTCATTTCCGTCACGGCGGTGACTACTTTATCCGTCTCCAAACAGTGCGTTTGCATTTGGTTACTGGCTAACGAGGTTTGTTGATCCAGCCCAGTGGCAGCGCTTTGCACTGTTTGCGCCGAGCTGCGAATATCGACCATCAAAGGATGCAATTTGTCCATAAACTGGTTGAACGCTTTGGCCACTTCCCCCACTTCATCTTGACTTTCGACACTCAAACGAGCGGTTAAATCGCCACCGCCTGCCGCTACATCTTGCAATGAGACCGCGATATGTTGCAGCGGTAAAATCGCCCGAGAAACAATCACGCTGATCACACCACACGCAATCAATAACCCCACCAACGTGAATCCAATCGCCGATAAGGTATGCTCATTCAAACTGGCAATACTTTGTACACGATGCTCTGCCACTTGCGTGTCGATATCGTCAATGTAGATCCCTGTGCCGAGTACCCAATCCCATTTTGGTAGATATTCCGCATAACCCAATTTAGGCGCTTGCGCATTGATGGTCGGCTTGTGCCAAGAGAAATAAAGAAAGCCATCGCCTTTTTGTGAAGCGTCAATCAGCCCCGCGATCACCGCGACACCATTGTCATCTTTCATGCCGTAAAGATTTTTACCTTCCAACTCTGGCTTGATCGCGTGCAGTGTGTTGACGCCTTTGGAATCATAAGCAAAAAAGTAACCATCACTTTCAAAGCGCATTGCTTTCAAAATCTGTTTGGCTTGTTGTTGATTGTTGCCATTCACATCCGCGTCATACAGAGGTTTAATGGCGGTGACGCCCATCATCAAATAGGCTTTTAGCTCGCTTTTGCGCGTTTCAATCAGCTCATTTCGATATTCGCTGAGTTCAACGTCTAAACTTTTTACACTGTTAAAATAGAAAACCGCTGTCACCATCGCTGTCAGCAGGACTAATGGGATTAACGTTAGCAGCAATAATTTGTTCCGACTCTTCATAACAAGTTCCGTCGCTATCCATATGATTGTTTTAATTTTTAAGAGGTATCGCAAACATTATCTGGTGTCTATTTAGTCAATGTCTGTGAGCAACGTGCTGTTTCTCTGATCTCTTTGTCGAGTTTGTCTTCAATTAGAGAAGTAAAACCGCCCTGGTCGTTTCTCTATTATTCAGGTGAACAATCCGATCCCAACCTTGCACTATCAATCGCCTATCTTTCAATCACCTGAGCAGATAATTTGTGTTAGGATCGGCAACAGTTATTTTGGAGAGTAATCAAATGCAAACATTGGCAGGAAAGAAGATTCTACTGGGTATCAGTGGTGGTATTGCGGCCTACAAATGTGCAGACCTCACCCGACGTCTTAAAGAAAGAGGCGCAGAGGTGCAAGTGGTGATGACTAAAGCCGCGAAAGAATTTATTACCCCGCTCACGATGCAGGCAGTCTCTGGCCGACCAGTCTCGGATAGCTTGCTTGATCCCGCCGCCGAAGCCTCAATGGGCCACATCGAGCTAGCGAAGTGGGCCGATTTAATTTTGCTTGCTCCTGCCACTGCCGATCTGATTGCTCGCATGGCCGCTGGCATGGGCAACGACCTACTGACCACCTTAGTGTTGGCCACTGACGCCCCTGTCGCAGTCTCTCCAGCGATGAATCAACAGATGTATCGCAACGTCGCGACCCAAGAGAACATTGCGACTCTGAGCCGACGCGGTATGGAAATCTGGGGCCCAGCGGCTGGCGAACAAGCGTGTGGCGATGTGGGCCCAGGCCGTATGTTAGAGCCGATGCAGTTGGTTGCGTTGTGCGAACAATTCTTCCAGCCAAAACCGCTGCAAGACAAATCGATTTTGATCACTGCGGGTCCAACTCGCGAAGCCATTGACCCTGTGCGCTACATTACCAACCACAGCTCAGGCAAAATGGGTTATGCGCTGGCGCAAGCCGCAATGCAATTGGGTGCGAATGTGACACTTGTCAGCGGCCCGGTTTCTCTGCCAACCCCCGTCAATGTCAACCGCATCAACGTCGACAGTGCCCAAGAAATGTATGACGCCGTGATGGCTCAGGCATCTGATCACGATATCTTCATCAGTTGCGCGGCCGTGGCAGATTACCGCCCAGCTACAATTGCTGAGCAAAAACTGAAGAAAACTGACGACAGTGATGAAATGACCATCACTATGGTGAAGAATCCCGATATCGTCGCGTCTGTCTCCGCCATGACAGAGAATCGTCCTTTTACAGTCGGCTTTGCGGCAGAAACCAACGACGTTGAAGTGTACGCTCGCCGTAAACTGGAAAAGAAAAAGCTCGATCTGCTCTGCGCGAACGACGTGTCCGTGGAAGGGCAAGGCTTCAACAGCAGCGACAATGCGATTACGCTTTACTGGTCACAGGGAGAGAAAGCCCTGCCACTCAACAGCAAAGCGGCATTAAGTATGGAGATCTTGAAACAGATCCAAACCCTGATGGGTCACTAATCGACATATCGCCCTCCGTTATCGATCAGGTTATTCGTACAGCTTTTTGCTAAACGATCTCACAAAACCTGATCGATACCTGATGTCTTGAACTGGGCATGCTGATATAATCGCTGACGAAAAAACGTCTATTCAAAAGGAAGTTAATCAATGGCAGGCAGTAAAAAATCAAACCGCCGTGAAGAGATCCTCCAAGCTCTTGCTCATATGTTGGAGTCTGCGGAAGGGGCATCGCGTATAACCACCGCGAAGTTGGCACAACAGGTGGGCGTATCAGAAGCGGCACTTTATCGCCATTTTCCAAGCAAAGCGCGTATGTTTGAAGGTTTGATTGAGTTTATTGAAGAAGCCTTGATGTCGCGTATCAACCGTATCTTAGATGAAGAGAAAGACACGCTAGAACGTATTCGTTTGGTACTGCAACTGCTGCTCGCCTTTGCGGAGCGCAACCCAGGGTTAACGCGTATTATGTCTGGCCATGCGCTGATGTTTGAAAATGAACGACTGCGCGATCGCATTAACCAACTGTTTGAACGCATCGAAACTCAGCTGCGTCAAATTCTACGTGAGCGCAAATTGCGTGAGGGGAAATCCTTCCCTGTCGAAGAGAAAATCCTCGCCGCTCAGTTACTAGGCCAAGTGGAAGGCAGTTTGAATCGCTTCGTTCGTTCCGATTTTAAATACCAACCAACTGAAAATTTTGAGGAATACTGGGCATTGCTCAGTGCACAGATTAAGTAATTTATGGCAACTGCAACAAAACCTGCGTTTTCAATTTCGCTGCTTCACCCTAAATACTGGCCAGTTTGGCTAGGCTTTGGCTTACTTGCCATCCCTGTCACCATCCTACCGTACAAATTGCAACTTTGGCTAGGTCGCGGTCTTGGGCAATTTTCCATGCGCTTCGCCAAAAGCCGTGTGCATGTCGCTCATCGTAACTTGGAGCTGGCCTTTCCAGAAATGGGCGAGCAAGAGCGCGAGGCCATTGTGGTTGAAAACTTCAAAAACACCGGCTTAGCATTGTTTGAAACGGGCATCGCCTGGTTTTGGCCAGATTGGCGTATCAAACGTCATGTTGTTTTTGGTGACACCCGTGAGCTAATGGAACTGGATGCCAATAAAAAAGGGGTGTTGGTGGTGTGTACGCACTCACTTAACCTTGAGATTACCGCGCGTGCCTTTTCATTGTTTGCGCCCGGTTATGGTGTGTATCGCCCACATGACAACCCCGCTTACGACTTTATTCAAACTTGGGGCCGCACCCGTTGTGGCAACCAAATGGTGGATCGTAAAGATGTCAAAGGCATGTTGAAAATTCTACGCGGTGGTGGCCGCTTGTGGTACTTGCCTGACCATGACTATGGCAACAACCACGCAGTATTTGTTCCCTTCTTTGCCGTACCCGATGCGTGTACAACGGCAGGAACAGGCGTATTAGTGGATGCGAGTAAGTGTGCGGTGATCACCGCGTCTAGTTTCCGCAAAGGCGAAACCTATACGCTGGAAATCGACCCGGATATCAGCGACCAATTCCCACGTAAAGACGCGGTTGGTGCGGCAACGGTGATGAACCAAGCGATTGAGAAAGTGATTTTGCGTGGATTAGATCAATGGATGTGGCTGCACAAACGCTTTAAGAGCATGGCTGATCCAAGCCAACCACGCGGCATTCGTTATAAATAGTTAGGTTCTAGGTTGCTAGGGACTAAGTACTAGGGACTAGGGACTAGGGACTAGAAGCCTAGATAACTAGATAACTAGATAACTAGATAACTAGATTCTAGGAGCTGCTTTTCCTAGAATCTAGCCTCTGCCTTTACTTAGATCCCGTATTGGGCGCGATACGCTTTCACCGCATCAAGATGCTCTGCTGCATCGCCTTTCTCTTCCAAGAACGTGATCAAATCCGACAGGCTAACGATAGAAATCACCGCACAAGCGAAATCACGTTCAACTTCCTGAATCGCCGACAGCTCACCCTTACCTTTTTCTTGGCGGTCAATCGCAACCAGTACGCCAGCCAGATCGGCACCATTGGCTTGGATGATTTCCATCGATTCGCGAATCGCTGTGCCCGCGGTGATCACGTCGTCCACCAGCATAATGCGCCCTTCTAGCGCAGAACCAACCAAGTTACCGCCTTCACCGTGATCTTTGGCTTCTTTACGGTTGAAGCAGTAAGGCGTGTCGATATCGTGGTGATCGGCAAGTGCAACCGCTGTCGTAGTCGCGATTGGGATACCTTTGTATGCAGGGCCAAAGAGTACGTCGAACTCAATGCCAGAATCCGCTAACGCCGCCGCATAAAAACGACCTAGGCGTGCCAAGTCGCGACCTGTATTGAAAAGACCAGCGTTAAAGAAATATGGGCTTTTACGGCCAGATTTCAACGTAAACTCGCCAAACTTAAGGACTTGTTTCTCTAGTGCAAACTCAATAAATTCACGCTGGTATGCTTTCATTACTTTCTCCGTCTATAAGTTTCTAGTTCCTAGCTTCTAGTCCCTAGAAAGATAACTAAAACTATAAAAGTGTTTTCAAAATAGATGTCTTTACGCGAGGCAGCGAGACTTTTCAGCGCCTGAGCAGAGTGCGCTATGTGATGGCGTGAAAAGTTAAAGCGAACAACGCGGCTCAGTTCTCTATACAGAAAACAAAAAAATAGCCCCCAAATGGGAGCTATCTAAATCAATTGGCTAACGCCGCCTTCTGCGCGGCGACGATCTCGCTAATGCCCTTTTTGGCCGACTCTAGCAGAGCCAGCAATTGTTCATGGCTAAATGGTTCGCCTTCTGCAGTGCCTTGGATTTCGATCATCTTGCCTTCTTCCGTCATCACCACGTTCATGTCGGTATCCGCCGCCGAATCTTCCACGTATTCCAAATCGCACAGTACATCTTCACCCAAAATGCCGACCGAAACCGCAGCCACATGGCCTTTCATTGGGTTTGCTTTTAGCTTGCCACTGTCAACAAGGTGTTGGAATGCATCCGCCATCGCCACGCTAGCGCCACTGATTGACGCAGTGCGTGTGCCGCCATCGGCTTGGATCACATCGCAGTCGACGGTGATCATAAACTCGCCCATCGCTTCCAGATCCACCACTGCGCGCAAGCTACGTGCGATCAAGCGTTGAATTTCCATGGTACGACCGCCTTGCTTGCCATTGGCCGCTTCACGACGAGTACGTGAATGAGTTGCGCGTGGCAGCATGCCGTATTCCGCCGTCACCCAGCCTTTACCTTGGCCTTTTAGCCAACGAGGCACCGATTCTTCCACGGTCGCATTACACAGCACCTTGGTATTACCAAACTCAACCAGCACGGAACCTTCTGCATAAGCCGTGTAGTTACGAGTAATTTTAATTGGGCGCACTTGGTCTGCCGCGCGATCATTTGGACGCATGGATGAATACCTTTTCTGGGGATCGATTTGATTGGGGGTGAAGTATAGCGGAAACCACCGCAAGGCACTAGGGAAAGGCTCACGGTTTTTAGCTCATGTTTTTAGCTCACAGTTTTAGCAACAATGCTTCACGCCTAGCCGCAACGCCATTCTGTGCTACTATTGCCAAGCGTTATTTTCAAAGATGATAAAACAGGAAAATTCGATGATTTACAGCATGACCGCATACGCGCGCAAAGAGATCAAAGCCGATTGGGGCAGCGCGGTATGGGAAATCCGCAGTGTTAACCAACGCTACCTAGAAACCTACTTCCGCATGCCAGAGCAGTTCCGCGGTCTAGAACCCGTGCTGCGTGAGCGTTTCCGCCAACGCCTTGCTCGCGGCAAAGTGGAATGCAGCCTAAGATTCGAAGCCAATCCAGCGGCGCGCAGCGAACTGACGATCAATGAGACCTTAGCGAGCCAAGTGATTGGTGCCGCAAAGCAAATCATGCAGCTCACCGGTGAAGATAGCCGCATCAACCCATTCCAAGTAATGCAGTGGCCTGGTGTGATGGAAACGCCAGAGCAAGATATGGACGCGATTAATCAGCAATTGTTGGCCGCTTTTGATCAAGCACTTAACGAGTTTATCGAAGCGCGCGGCCGTGAAGGCGACAACATGAAAGCCTTGATTGAGCAGCGCCTAACAGCCATCACCGCGGAAGTAGTGAAAGTACGCGCCCGCATGCCAGAGATAATTGAGTGGCAGCGTGAGCGTCTGTTCTCGAAATTCGAAGAAGCCAAGGTGGAACTGGATGCTTCTCGCGTAGAGCAAGAGCTGATCATTTTGGCGCAGAAATCGGATGTGGCAGAAGAGCTGGATCGCCTCGACTCTCACGTCAAAGAGACCACTAACATTTTGAAAAAAGGCGGCGCCGTTGGCCGTCGTTTGGATTTCATGATGCAAGAGTTCAACCGTGAATCCAACACGCTCGCTTCAAAATCGATCGCCACTGACATCACCGCTTCAGGTGTAGAGCTTAAAGTGTTGATTGAACAAATGCGTGAGCAGATCCAAAATATCGAGTAGGTTCTGACTCTATAACGATTTGATAAAGCCCCGAGATTCGGGGCTTTGTTTTGGATAACGTTCTCGTCTAAACGTTCAGCTCCTTCATACATCGCTCGCACAGCACTGGCTTTGACTTAATACGCTTGCGGCCAAAACGAGCCCAAAACTGAGGTTCTGCTTTGGTCACAAAAATCCCACCGAGCAGTGGCAACAACAAAACCACCGAGGTCGAGGAAATACTGTTGCCTGCCATCCAAGTAGAAAGACTCAGTGCGATCAACGGGAAAAACAAGAAACAAATCGAAGCGGTAAAGGGCGTTGAAACCTGGCCCAGTTTAAAATAAGCCACAATGCCACCCACGCTGGCAAAGACCCCCAAGTAAATGACAGATAACATCGACACTTGAGAGAAGACTGAAAACGCCGGCTTCTCAATTATCCAAGATGCCGTCAACAACAGCATGGATGCCATCAAACTCGGCAGCGCGTTGTAAGTCAACACTGGAATGTCTTGGCAATACTTCTGCACGCACACATACATCACGGCATGAATGGCAACTGCGCCACCAAGCGCTAGAAAACCGAGTAGATAGTCGTCTCCGCCCAGACTCATCTCTTTCGCCAAAATCAGGACCAAACTAAGTACGGCGATCAACAGCCCAGCCGTTTGCAAACGACGCAACGTCAATCCGAGAAACCATCTCGACGTGATCATCACCGCGATAGGCATGGTGGCAAAAATAATCGAAGCCAAACCTGACGAAATATACTGTTCACCAAAAATCATCAAGGTAAACGGGATCGCAAAATAAAAAATCGCGACGATGAACATCCAATGCATTTTTCCTTTTGGAAAAAAGAGTGGCTGTCTAAGACGTTGCCCGAGTATGAGCAGCAGAGGGGCGGCAATCAAAAATCGTAGCCCAGTAGCGAAAATAGGCGGAATAGTTTGCACGGCAATCTCCATGGCAAACCATGTGGTTCCCCAAATTAAACATACCGAGAGAAACAACAACGCAGGTAGAGACTCAGCAAAAGTAAATCGATGAGTTTTCATTTTTGAATTCCTATCACTAGGTGGTGCAAATAGTAATCTATTCACACGCATGACTAATTCGCACGGCATAGCGCGCAATAAGGTTGTGGGCAGTAAACCACTGCGAGATAGGAATTACGCTATTGGGGGACGATAGTGGGTGCGCATCTCTGCGCTGGTGTAAATGACAATCGGGCTTGCAATCCATTCATTGCGATATGGCGCTTCGTCAGTATATTGCTGGCTTTCAATCACCGCAGCCCCCATCGAATGTCCATAATGGGTACAACATTGGTTTTGATAGCAGCGACCACCGGGCTCACAACAGCCTGGCTCGTCCTTTTCTACCGCTTCCAACGACCAATCACAGTAGCTCACATTCGTGATGTCGTTGCTCGTCTTATGATGAAGGTTTGATGGTGGCTCCGTCTGCGCACGTGCAAACCCGCTTGATAGCAACAATGCCATCAAGAGACTCAACAGAAGCAACAGGTTCGCGGTGCCTTTACGCAGCATCACACTCTCTCATTCAGCGGTGAAACGGGTCACTGTGACGATACTCATCCAAGGAGTAAGAGACAAGCGGCCTTGAGATGACTTTACACTTTTTTACCCTAGTCACTCCCACCATCCATTCGGAGTGAAATAAACCCGCACGATGGCGGGGCAATAATCATTCGTCTTTTTCTGCTGTGTGATTATCCACATACGGCCAGTAGTGGTGACCCACACGTATCAGCAACGTGGCAGCCGCCAAAACAAACGCAGCAACAGAGAGCCACACAACAAGGGTCGCATCGAGTTCTTTCATCCCTAACGTGATGTAACGTGCAATCGCCATCATCGCTATATAAATCGGATAGCGGACTGGAATCTTACCGTTCATCACAAACTGCTGCACCATCGCCAGCACTTCGAGATAAATAAACATCAAAAGGATGTCGGTGAGTAGCACCCGTTTTTCCACAAACACATGAATGAATTCTTGCACCATGGCATAAAGCGTGGCCAGCGTAATGGCAACCAGCAAGACCGCTTCCAAGATATGAAAGATTTTTAAGAATGGGCGACTGAATGATTTAGGTAGATGTGACGGCACTTGTAACATTCCAAGCAAAACAATGAATTAAGCTGGCAGTGTAACATGCGGTATTAACTAAGAAGAAGCCAAGAGGCACACCATCTATCCCCAACCACCGTAAACACTACAGCTTGCGTCATCTCTTGTTCCTGACAAAAGAATACAAGAATCTTGTGCATCCATATTTTGTGTTGCGATATAGTTGTCAACTCGCGCAATTCATTAATTATAAAAATCTGTCTATTAATGTTCATTCACAATACGCTCGTCTCATTTTTTTTCTTACTTGTCGTTGCACTTGGCAGCAAATTGATTGCTCTTGCCACCTTCACACAGCTTCCTATTGAACTTTTTTCAACTCCATCGGTTGAAGCGATATTTTTTGGCCTGCGCTTTGACGCTACCATCTCGGCCATGTTGACAGCTCTGATCTTTTTACTGAGCATTCCTCTACTTCTTATCAAGTTTGATAGCCGTAGATGGATGAAAGGGGTATTGAGCCTGTTTGTGTTCTGGATTGTAGCGACGACATTTTCAGATGCGATCTATGCCAAAGACGCCAGTAAACACGTCACTTTCGAACTGTTTACGGCAGATGGAATGGAAAGCGAATTGCTGATCACCGCAATGAGAAGTTATTGGGGCACTGTTTGCGTTGGCATGCTTTGGCTTGTTCTGTGCCAGTATGTCGTTTGGAGCAAGATAGCGCTTTCCAATCAACATCATCATGCGTGGTATACCAATATTAGCTTTGGTTTAGTCTGGTTACTCTGCACGGTTACTCTTATTCGAGGTGGCTGGAGTGACGCTCCGCAAACGCCAATGCGTGCATACAATATCGGCAACAGCGAGCAAGCCTTTATTGCTTGGAGTGCGCCCTATAGCATTACCTACTATCTCTCAAATGGTGATCGAGCCGCAATAAAGAAAATCACGAAAGATCCCTCTCAAGAGCAGCTTGCACAGTGGCAAGAGGCTCTGCAAGCTGGGCGAGAAGCTCAGTTAGAGAAACTGAAACAAGCTAATGTCGTCATGATATTGCTCGAAAGCTGGCCAGCGTACGACATGCAAAGTTATGCAGGCGTTGCTAATGCAACCCCGTTTTTTGATGAGCTCCGTCAGCGCTCACTGACGACGGATTCCAGCTACGCGGATGGCTATCGCACGGTACAAGGCATGTTTGCCACCTTTTGTTCTTACCCAAATCCAACCAGTGGCATTATTTCTACCAGCCAATTACAAAATGCACAGTACGTTTGTTTACCACATATTTTGCGTCAGCAAGGGTGGCAAACCACCTTTATTCAGGGCAGTGCAAAAGGTAAAGTTGGCTCCTTTGCCCAAACGCTGGGCTTTGCTGAATCTTTCGGTAAACACGATTATCCCTTCGAAGCAATGCATAACGAATGGGGCTATATGGACAATGATATCTACCGTTATTCGTTGCAACAAATAGAGCGATTAAGCCAATCAACACAGCCATTTTTTATCACCATAAACACCGGAACGACTCACGGAGCCTATTTACCAGAGGAAGACGGTTATGCCTTTGGCCGTGACAATCAAGTCAACGAACGTCGCAGTGTCATGAAACATGCGGATCAATCATTGCGGCAATTTATCCCTCAGCTAGACGCAACACTGGCGAGACTCGATAAGCCTACACTGGTGGTGCTTGTGGCCGATCACACCGCAAAAACCGTCAAAGGTGGTTTTGTAAAAAATGCGATTCCACTCGCTATCTATTCAAGTGACCAGTCTCTACCAGCGAAACATCTCCCTATCACGGCCTCTCAACGTGATGTCGGTGCCACTATCTTAGATTGGCTTGGAGGCTACGCGCCTTGGTTTACTGGCCACTCACTCCTCGACTCAAATTACTCTGGGCGCGCCAGTTTTGCATTTGGCACTGGTTTTTTCTGGATGACAAAAGAACATGGCATTGCCATTAATGTCGAAACGGGAGAGCTGGCTCAATGTTTTGATATTGGCCAAGACAGAGTGACCAAACATACGGTGCCGTGTGAGACTCAACCTTGGGCGAAAACACTCTTCAATGAAGCAAACTACTACAACACCATTTCGCAATACCTATTGTTTAAAGGTCGCAGCACCGATTATCGTTCACGTCCTGTAAGCGAATAGAAACAAAAACAGCAGCGAATCGCTGCTGTTTTCTAATACCTTAAGCCACATCTTGTTGCTGCTCGGCTTTGCGTTTGTGTTTGCGATATTTGGGATGGGTAATTGGAATCGCAGACAAGAGTTTTTTGGTGTAATCGTTTTGTGGATTGGCGTACACCTCTTTGGCGCTGCCCTCTTCCACCACTTTACCAAAGTACATCACTGCCACTTTGTCGGAGACGTGTTTCACCACCGACAGATCGTGCGAAATGAAAATGATCGCCAAATTCATCTCTTGCTGAAGCTGCAGCAATAAATTGAGGATCTGTGCTTGCACGGACACATCCAACGCAGAAACGGACTCATCACAAATAAGCAATTTAGGCTTTAACGCAATCGCGCGCGCAATACCGATGCGTTGACGCTGGCCGCCGGAGAATTCATGTGGATAACGATTAACGGCTTCTGCGGGCAATCCCACTTTCACCAGTAACTCTTTCACCCAAGTTTTACGCTCCTCCGGAGTGCCTATTTTGTGGATGATGTAAGGTTCTTCCAATATCATGCCAATGGTGTGACGCTGATTGAGTGATTCCATTGGGTCTTGGAAAACAATTTGCATTTCTTTGCGCAGTGGGCGCATCTCTTTGGGAGAAAGCTTGGTGATATCGCGCCCTTCAAAGAAAATTCGCCCTTCCGTTGGTTCATACAGTTTAAGCAGCGTGCGCCCTAAGGTGCTTTTGCCACAACCCGACTCGCCAACCAAACCTAAGGTTTCCCCTTGGTTGACCGATAAACTGACGCCATCCACCGCTTTGACGGTATAGCCTTTGCGAAACAAGCCTTTGCCAGAGACAAAATGTTGCTTGAGGTTTTCAATCCTTAATACTTCTTTACTCATCCTGAATTTCTTAGCTCCTCTGACTTACTTCAAACATGCTGCTATCCATCGGCTTAATGTCGATGAGCTGCTTAGGCTCACTGTCCAAGCTTGGCATTAAGCCCATCAACCGCTCAGTGTAAGGGTGCTTAGGATGATCAAACAGTTCAAAAATCTCTGCGTACTCAACAATCCGACCACCGTACATGACCGCGACGTCATCGCACACTTCCGCCACCACACCCAGATCGTGCGTAATGAAAATCATCGCCATACCGGTTTCTTGTTGTAACTCGTTCATCAGTTCCAAAATGGATGCCTGAACGGTCACGTCCAACGCGGTGGTTGGCTCGTCACAGATCAAAATGTCCGGCTTGCACGCCAGTGCCATCGCAATCATCACTCGCTGACGCATCCCACCAGATAGGTTGTGCGGGTACTCATTGAGGCGCTTCTCTGGCAGTGGAATTCTCACCTTTTTCAGCATCTCAAGGGCGTACTCATTGCGAGTGCGTTTATCCAAATCAGGGCGGTGCAACTCTAAGACTTCGTTAATCTGGCGACCAACGGTGTGAACTGGATTAAGCGCCGTCATTGGATCTTGAAAAATGATGGAGATTCGATCACCACGCATAGCATACATCTGCTCAGCAGGCAGCGTCACCAAATCGGTGCCGCGATAGAGAATTTGTCCATTCACGATCTGACCATAAGGCTTGGGCAACAACCCCATGATCGACATGGAAGTGACACTTTTGCCACTGCCAGACTCGCCAACCAATCCCAATGTACGTCCTGCACGAACATCAAAGTTGACGCCGTGCAATACCTTGACTGGGCCATCATCGGTAGTGAAAGAGACCTCGAGATCTCTGACACTCAGAATCACATCATCCTGCATCGTGCTTCCCTCTTGTGGCCAACTTATAGTTTATAGGTGTCATCAATCACCGTCACAGGGGCAAAGGCTTTCCCTGCTTTAATGGCTTTTTCGGTTTCTTTCTTCGCGTCTTTATCGATCCAGAATGTCCCTAAACCGATCGCACCACCACTGGTAAATAAAACTTCCGATTTTTTGGTCATCGCCTTTTGAGGGTACTTTAACCAGCGCCAGTAACCCACACGGGTATACGGCACCATGTAGCCTGGAACAATCAGGTTCGCATCACTAATAATTTGCTGGATTTGATGGGAATAGTTGTACTTCTTCTCCAAATCAAATTCGTTTTTGTACGCCATGATCAACGTGTCCAGTTCAGGCGTGCTGAAATTGGTGTGGTTATTGGTTTGTGGGCGATTCGCATTGGCCGAATGGAAGTACTCCCAATAAGCTGGCACATCGGAAGTACCCATATCTAAGAACGCCAGTTCATGCTTTTTCTCGAGGATGAACTTAAACGCAGAGGAGCCATCCACCAGTTTTAGTTCAAACTCCAATCCCGCTTTCTTCGCTTGCTCTTTCAAATACGCGATACGTGGCGTGTGGTGAGCATAACCATACGTGATAGCGAAACTGAGACGCTGGCCTTTATCGTTGACCCGCACCCCATCGGCACCAATTTGGTTAAAGCCCGCCGCTTCAAAGTAGCGAATCGCTAATTCCGGATCAAACTTAGGCGGCACAGGGTTAGGCAAGTCGTATTTACCATGGCCAGAGCCGAGCGCGTGCGGCTTGCGTGAGTAGTCACCACGGGTGATCTTATCGATCATGCCATCGTAATCGGTAGCATGCATGATCCCTTTGCGCACATTGAGATCATCCAGCAGAGGCGTGGCAACGTTCATCCATAGACCACCCGCACCTTGTGGCGTTTGGTTGTAACCCCAGAACTTCTCGATGTAGCCTTTTTGGTACGGTTCTGTGTTGGATTTGTCGTGCCACAAATCCGGCAGGATCAGGCCAAAAGTATCCAAATCGCCTTTTTCGAAATGCTTCATCGCGATGTCGTTATCGCGGATCACCGTGATACGGATTTTCTCCACATTGTAACGGTGTTGATAATACTTGTTGCTGTAACCCCACCAATCTTGACCAACGTGTTTGAAGGTGACGCTTTTGCCCTTCTTAATGTCATCAAGGTAGTAAGCGTTGGTGGTTGGCTCAGCTTTGAAGTTGTATTTGCGTACGAAGTTATCGTCAATACCATCGCCATTTTCATCTTTTGCTGGTTTCGCATAAAAGTGCGCAGGTCGCGGACGAAGCGCACCTAAGGTATAGAGAAGATCTTCTTGGTTTTTTTCAACTTTGCTCACCGCCGCGAAGGTGTGCTGATCAATTTTCTGCACATCGTCAATCACATTGGTGTAGTACTCGTTATACCAAGGTGCCACCAAATCTTTTGAGCGGTAGAACTTGAGCATAAAAACGAAGTCATCGGCCGTCACAGGTTTGCCGTCCGACCATTTGGCATTGGGATTTAATTTGAAGTAAACCGTACGGTTATCCCCTGCAAAGGCCCATTCATTGGCTAAGGCTGGGATCCACTCCAACGTGTCTGGATGCTGATCTACCAGCGCAGGCGTCTCATCGAGGAAAAAAGAACGCAATCCTGAGTTAGAATCAGGTCCAACACTGCGTAAAGTTTGTGGAAAGCTTTGAATGAAAGTACGGAATGTCCCACCAAATTTGGCATCCGAAGAAGCAAACAACGGCTCATCCCAGTTGGTCTGCCAGTTCACATCCGCGGGTAAAGTGGTGGCGTAAGCACCGGCACTCATCAGCGATAACGCTGTGGTTAGTAAGGTTTTTTTCATCATTATGTCCCTATATTATCCGTTCCAACAGTATTGACCATTTAAACGTAACGGGTGAATTTTTTCGGATCAAAGGCTGCACGAATGGCTTCACCAATAAAGGTCACCATCACCAAAACAGCCACGATAGAGCTCACCACCGACGCCACAATCCAAGGCGAATCCAAGTTCGATTTCCCTTGCTGCAGCAGTTCGCCCCAGCTTGGCGTTGGCGGCATCAATCCTAGCCCTAAGTAATCCAATGCGGTTAATGCCGTAATATTGCCAGCGATGGTAAACGGCGCCAGCGTCACGATCATCACCATGGTATTTGGCAAGATGTGCTGGAAGAGAATCCGTGCTGTCGATGCACCAAGCGCTTTGGCCGCCAATACGTATTCGCGCGCTGACTCTTTATAGGTCATGGTGCGCATGTACCACGTCATGCCCATCCAACCAAATAGAACGTTGATGCCAACAAAGAGCGCGAAAGTCGGTTGCACAATCGAGACCAAAATCATGATGACGTACAAAAACGGCACCATCGACCAGATCTCAATCAGTCGCTGGACAAACAGGTCAAATTTGCCGCCCCAATAGCCCATCGCACAGCCCACCGCCGTACCAATCGCATAAGAGATGGCCATCGTCAGCAGTGCGAACCCCATCGCGGTCCGAAAACCGTACACCAGTCGCGCCAGAATATCGCGACCAATCACATCGGTGCCGAGATAGTGTTTTGATTCTGCACTGGGCGCTGTCGGCGGAAAATCGCCCGAAAAGTCCTGTTCGTAGGGGTTCCATGGCACAATCGGCATGATCACGAAGTTGCCGGACTCTTCCGCTGCAAACTGTTTTTGCAACTGGCGATAGTTGGCTTCACCCGCAGACTCTTGCCCAAACTCACTGCCACTTCTCACATCACTGATGACGGGAAAGTAATAGTGGCCATCGTATTTCACCATCAAGGCTTTGCTGTTGATCAGCAATTCAGCGAACAGCGATAACACCAACATTGCAGAAAGAAGAATGAAAGACCAATAGCCACGCTTGATCGCCTTGAAGCTTCTTATTTTCTTTTGAGTTAACGGACTCACTTTGATCATATTAAGCTCCAAACTTCACACGAGGATCGACCAGCGCAACACAAACATCGGAAATGATATTTCCTAGCAGGAGAAGCACCGCATTAATTGCCACAATACCCATTACAACAGGATAATCACGCTCAATGATCGACTCATAGCCTAATAAGCCTATGCCATCGATATTGAAAATAACCTCAATTAAGAACGCACCAGTCATAAAGAAGAGTAAGGAATTACCAAAATGGCTAGCAATAGGAATTAAACTATTTCGTAAAGCGTGTTTGCGTACTGCCGTTTTAAACGGCAAGCCTTTGGCGATTGCGGTACGAATATAATCCGATGACAAGTTCTCCATCAGGTTGTTTTTCATCGTCAACGTCAACGTAGCGAAATCACCAATCAAATAACAGATAAGCGGCAACACCGCGTGCCACATGACGTCTTTCGCACGCTCAAAAAACGTCTCCAAATCATCGAAATCATCGCCGACAAAGCCCCCCATAGGGAACCATTCCAAATGGTAGGAAAAGAGTGTGATCAACAGAACACCGACCACATAACCGGGCAGCGCATAGCCAACAAAAATTAAAATCGACGAGGCGGAATCAAAAACCGAGCCATGCCGAAGCGCTTTGTAATAGCCCAGTGGAATAGAAATGAAGTAACTGATAAAAAAGGTCATTCCACCGTAGAAGAGAGAAACCGGAAGACGCTCTGCGATCATGTCTCCCACCGGTTCGTAATAGCGAGTGGACTCGCCGAAATCTAACCTAACCAGCTTGCTTAGCCAATCCAAATACGCCTGTGCAACAGGTTTATCCAAACCATAAAAGGCATTGAGTTCCGCCATTTGCTCTTCAGACAGTGCCGAGTTGCCCCCGGCAGTGGTCATGGCCGCCGCACCATCGCCTTGTGCCTGCATTTTAGACAGCATGCGTTCCACTGGACCACCAGGAACAAAACGGGTAATAGCAAAGATAAGAATAGTAATTCCTAGGAAAGTAGGAATGACCAGCGCCAGTCGGCGCAGAAAATATGACAGCATATACAACTACTCCATGTCGACTGCCTATAAATTAGAGTTTGTTAAATTAATAAATAATCAAATTCTAACTTATCTAGAGAATTAGGAACTTAATTGAAATAAGTCGGTCGAAATGTTCATCCTGAACAGCTTCAATCTCTGGAATTCAAGTTCAACGCCAGATATTAAGCGCCATATGTATCTTGAAATAACCAAAGCTTCAAGTATTTGTGATGAAAGCATGACAAATTACCAACCACATCTAAATTCTATAAATAAATTTGTAAAAAAATATAAAAGACTGCTCATTTTCCAATCACAGAATATCAAACTGTAATGAATGGGGCTTTTGCACTACATAAAAATGCAATATTGCACAATAAACAGTCAGCCATTCTAACAGTTAAAAAACGCAAAAACCATGATGAGCCCTTATGATACAAGGGGTATCATAATTTGATACCACCAGACTCATCTTACCAGTTTGCACAAAAATGAAGCATAAAACATCATTCAGTTTAAAGCTTCAGCCAAATGAGATTAATCAACACATTTCACTACAATAGATCCACCCTCCAACACATACCATTAGATAATGCGCACAACACAAAATACGGTGTTTTATTGAAACATTTCACAATAAAGTGCGCCAAATCACAGACAATCATGCTGTATATATAACTTAATTTAAAATTTTACATATTTTTTACATTTCATTAGCCGTGCATCCCACTGGTTTGACTTGCAAAATTCATCTCATGTATATCTGTCGCGAAACGTTAACGAAACATTAACGTCACATTTGGTCGTCGTTCAGACCAAACATAGGAATTAAGCAACACGGAGCAACACGGATGTATAAAAACACAACAGCCTTATCCGTTGCGATCAGCCTTGCATTGGGTACAGCAGCCATGTCCCCGATAGCTTTCGCAGAAGAGCAGCAAGTCGAGCAACTACAAAAGATGAAAGTCACCGGTTCACGAATCTCAACCACTGAGATGGAAGGACCTTCTCCTGTCACCGTCATTACCAGCAAAGATATTGCGGCGAAAGGTTTTAACAGCGCACAAGACATTCTCAACAGCTTGACGCAAAACACGGGTGGTACACTCGCGCAAACCAACTCATTCTCATTCACTCCTGCAGCACAGTCCGTTAACCTTCGTGGTCTAGGCGCTTCACGTACGTTGATTTTGATCGACGGTCGTCGTATGCCGCAGTACCCACTGGCACAAAACGGCGTTTCAAACTTCCAAGATATCGGCCAAATCCCTGTATCGGCGATTGAGCGTGTGGAAGTAATGACTGACTCTGGTTCGGCCATCTACGGTTCTGATGCGATCGGCGGTGTGGTTAACTTTATCCTCAAGAAAGATTTCGACGGCGTGTCAGTGAAAGCGCGTTATGGCGATGCGACTGAAGGTGGCTACGAAAACGGCCGTCTTGATATCGTTGCGGGTAAAGACATGGAAGATAAGCGTGTTTTGTTTGTTGCGCAGTTAGCGGGCAACGAAATGCTGCAACAAAGCGACAGAAGCTGGGCGGGTGACGATAACTCTGATCGCTCTGCCTTTGGCGCTTACTCAAGCTACGGTGCGAGCTTTGTTGAAAAAGGCACCGGCAACGTTCTAACACCTGCGGTCAATGGCAAAACGTGTCAAGACGTTGTGGGTGAACATGGTATCGATCGCGCCGATGGCAAGTGTGGTTTTAACCGCTCTGCGTATCGCTCATTAAAACCAGAAAACAAACAAGTCGACCTACTACTTCGTGGTGAAATGGATCTTAATGATGATCTAACGGCGATGGCAGAAGCGCGTTTCGGTTACAAATCTACCTCTTCCATTTTCGAACCGAACCCATACGACATTGAAACGGACGCAACACACTTCCGTGGCGAAGGTAAATACACTCGTCGCTTGGTGGAATTTGGCCCACGTGAAAGCAACACGGAAGCGAACGCGTTCGGCTTGACCACAGGTTTAACTGGTTTACTGGCAAATACCTACGATTGGGAAGTGTACGCCAGTTACTCTGAGCAAAAAGTCGAGACCGACAACCCTGCGGTGTTGAACACTCTCGATCAAGCGGTTCAAAACGGTGACATCGACCTACTCGATACGATCTCTGCTGCCGACGTTGCCAAATACAGCGGCCGCTCAACCAAAGAAGCGTACTCAAAACTCTACTCTATCAACGGCTCACTTGCTGGCGATCTAGTGGAACTGCCTGCCGGTATGTCTGGCTTTGCGGTTTACGGTGAATGGAACCGAACCGATTACAACGAATCTATCGATGCGATCACCAAATCAGGCGGATTCTCTGGTCTAGGCGGCACCTCTGGTGGTGGTGAGCGTGATCAAATCGGTTTAGGTGTGGAAGTACTTATCCCAGTACTGGAAGACCTAGAAGTGACGCTAGCGGGTCGTTATGACCACTACTTTGATGATTCTGCAACTGGCGGTGCCTTTACACCGAAAGCGTCGATCGCTTACCGTCCTACCGATACCCTATTGCTACGTGGTAGCTACGGCCTTGGTTTCCGCGCGCCAGACTTAAAACGTCTGTTTGGTGAAGAAACGAAAGCGTTTGGCTCAGGCTTCGATCCACAACTTTGTGCTTCTGTCGGCGGTACTGGTCCTAACGACACCATTCCTGAGTGTTCAACACAGTACTTTGATACGGTAAACGGTCCAAACGCCGAGCTTGAAGAAGAAACCAGCACCAACATCAACTTGGGCCTAGCGTGGGAACCTGTGGATGATCTTGGTTTAACCGTTGACTGGTACCACATAAAAATGGAAAACGTGGTATCCGCACCTTCTTACCAAGACGTTATCAACGATCCGTCAAAGTACCCAGGTACCCAAGTGGTTCGTAACCCAGATGGCACCATCAAAACCGTTATTTATGGCCCAGTAAACCAAGCGTTTGAAACTCGCTCGGGTATCGACTTGTCATTGGGTTATGCGTACGACACGGTGAGCATGGGTTCATTCTCAACCAAGTTCTCTATCACTAAGATCTTGATTGCAGAATCTCAAGAAAGCAGCAGTGAGCCAGTGATCGATGAGCGTGACTTCCTACCGGAATATACCGCAACATTGAACCTAGGCTGGGCATATCAAGACGTGAACGTGAACCTATTTGGTAAGTTCCGCGACGAGATGTGTACAAGTTACGCGAACGACTACTACTTCGAAGATTGTGACGCTGCGAAAAAAGCGGGTTACGAAACTAAGATCTCTAGTATGACAACGTGGAACCTAACAACGTCTTACCAATTCAACGAAAGTGGTCGTGTCACTCTAGGCATCATCAACATGTTTGATAAAGAGCCGCCAAAAGATCCTCTAAACGACACTTCTCCGTTCTACGCGGACACTTATGACGATCCAATTGGTCGCCAAGTGTATGTTGAGGCGTCTTACGACTTCTAAATAGCAACACTTTGTAAACCCTTTTGGCGCGGGAAATGCCCGCGCCCTTTTCGACTGACAAAAACACTGACAAGGATGCAACCATGACGTTAAAGAAATTTGGCGTGAGTGCACTCACCGCAGCGATGCTGAGCCTAACAGGCAGCGCGTTAGCCGCAGACGCAGGAAGCGTGATTTCCACTCAGGCAGGCACCAATAAAGCCGCTCAAGCCTCTCAAGACAAAATCGATGGCTACGCGGATAGTACCGACACCATGCTCGCCGAATACAAGGCCATCATGCGCCAAGTAGACAGCATGAAAGTCTACAACGAGCAGATCAATCGCATGGTGCAATCGCAGCAAGGCGAACTGGATTCATTAGATCGCCAAATCGCGCAGATTGACCAAACCGCGATGGAAGTGGTGCCACTGACTTTAAAAATGATTGATGCGCTCGACGAAATCGTCACGCTCGATCTGCCATTCCAAACCAAAGAACGCAACAAACGAATCAACGAACTACGCGAGCTGATGGATCGCGCAGACGTCACCACCTCGGAAAAATTCCGTAAAGTGATGGAAGCGTACCAAATCGAAGAAGGCTTCTCTCGTTCTATCGAATCTTACAAAGCCAGCTTAGATCGCAATGGTGAAGTGGTGACTTACGACTTCCTACGCATTGGTCGTACCGCGTTGCTCTACCAATCGCCAGACGGTGTTGAAACCGGTATGTGGAACCAGCAAACCCGCCAATGGGAAGCGCTGCCTGAAAGCTACCGTATTGCCGTGCAGCAAGGAATTCGTATCGCGAAGAAACAAGCGCCACCGGCTCTGATCAAATTGCCAGTGTTTGCTGGGGAGGAATAATCATGAAAGGATTCAAAACCATCGCCGCCGCACTGCTGGCTAGCCTGTTTATGGTCTCTGGCGCGCATGCGGAAGCACCAAAATCACTCAACGAACTGCTCAAGAACGTCAAATCAGAAAGCATCGTTGAGTCAAAAGAAAACAAAGCGCGTGAGCAAGAATTTCTTGCCGATCGCAACAAACAAGCGGAACTGCTCAAGCAGGCAAAAGCCCAACTCAAAGCCGAAACGGCACTGGGTGAGCAACTGAAAGCCACCTTTGACGACAACGACAAAAAGCTAACCGAACTGACTGAAACGTTACGCCAACGTTCAGGCACTTTGGGCGAAATGTTTGGCGTGGTTCGTCAGTATGCGGGTGAATTCAAAGGCCTATTCAACGCCTCACAGAACGCAGTTCAGTTCCCACAACGTGACGCTTTGCTCACCAAACTGGCCGAGAGCAAAGAACTGCCTTCCACCGAAGAACTGGAGTCGTTCTGGCACACCGTGCTACAACAGATCATTGTGTCTGGGGAAACCTCAACCACACCTGCAACCGTGGTTTACGGCGAAGGTAAAGAAGCCGTACGTGATGTCACCTTGGTGGGCGAATTTAACGCCATCGCTGATGGCAAATACGTTACCTACGTCCCTCAAACCGGCAAGTTCGAAGAGTTGTCTCGTCAACCACGTACCAATATCACCCGTCATGTAGCGGGATTTGAATCCACGTCTTCAAGCTATGAGCCGCTATTTATTGACCCTTCTCGCGGCGTCATTTTGTCTCTACTGGTACAAAGCCCGACCGTAAAAGAGCGCATCGACCAAGGTGGTATCGTGGGTTACGTGATTCTCGCTATGGGTGCATTAGGCGCATTGATTGCCCTATTCTGTTACCTACGCTTACTGGTGATCGGCGGCAAAATGCGTAAGCAAGCCAAATCCGATGCGGTGATTGAAGGCAACCCACTGGGTGAAGTGATTCAAGCGTATCAAGATCACAAAGGCGACAACTTGGAAGATCTAGAAGCGAAACTGGATGAAATCATTCTACGCAACGCGCCTAAGATCGAGCGATTCATTGTCTCCATCAAACTGTTTGCTTCCGTTGCGCCACTACTGGGCCTCTTGGGTACGGTAATGGGGATGATCGGCACCTTCCAAGCAATCACTCTCTTTGGTACTGGCGATCCGAAACTGATGGCCGGCGGTATCTCGGAAGCACTTGTGACCACTATGCTTGGTCTGGTTGTGGCCATCCCACTGCTGTTCTTCTACACCTTAGTGCACAGTAAAGGCCGTCGTTTAGTGCAAACCCTTGAAGAGCAAAGCGCTGGCTTTATTGCTCGCTACCAGGAAAAACTGCACACAGCCGAACGCTAAGGAGGCGCTATGTGGTGGTTAATTGAAGAGTTAGAGTCCATCAGACGATTCCTTGGCATGGGTGGCGACGTACTGGTCGCGATCTTTGTCCTCAGCTTCATGCTGTGGGTCGTTTTGCTGGAACGCTGGTTCTACTTTATCGCCGTCGCTCCTCGTGCCATGAAGCAAGCTCTTGCCACTTGGACCGAGCGCACGGAGCACACCAGCTGGAACGCCAGAATGATCAGACAGGAGATCATCTCCCGTCAGGATATCGAGAATAAAAAAGGGTTACCGATCGTCAAAGTGTTGATCGCCCTCTGTCCACTGCTTGGTCTTTTAGGCACCGTGGTGGGCATGATTCAAGTATTCGATATTTTGGCCATCGTCGGAACAGGAAGCCCTCGCGCCATGGCGTCAGGGATCTCAAAGGCAACCATTCCAACACTTGCAGGAATGGTGGCATCGCTATCGGGGTTGTTCTTTAGCACCCGCTTAGATCACTTAGCGAAAGTCACCACTCGTAAACTGGAAGATAAGTTGAAGCATATTGCCTAATACCAATGGCAGAGCGATCGCCTTTTCTCTCTATCGCTCTGGCTGATTTGGTATCAATAAATGGAATTAGAGGTATAGGTCATGAAAAGACGCTATAGCAGTGACAGTAATGATGAAATGGCCATTGATATGACCCCGATGCTCGACATCGTTTTCATCATGTTGATCTTCTTTATTGTAACAACGTCATTTGTAAAAGAAGCGGGTATCGATGTGAACCGCCCTAGTGCCAACTCGGCACAAACCGTCGCCAAAGGCAACATCATGGTCGCGGTTGGCGCGGCGGGTGATGTCTGGATCGACAAGCGACGCGTCGAAGTCGATGCGGTCCGTGCCAACGTTGAACGCCTGCGTGCAGAAAGCCCAGATGGTGCAGTGGTCATCCAAGCGGATGAAGAAGCGAATGCTGGTGTGGTTGTAAAAGTGATGGATCAGATACGCATGGCTGGTGTAGCCAATATCTCCATCGCCGCGACCAACAAGGATTAAGCTTATGCGTTATCTGGCCTCAATTGCACTGGCGCTCGTTGTCTCCCTCGGATTGTTCTGGGGGATGGACAAGCTGGTAAATAAAGAGCGCCACGAACTGGCATCGAACGATGATCTGCGCATGGTGGATTTCATTCGAGTCAAACCCGAAGAAAAAGTACAGGAGAAAAAACGCGAGCTACCCAAACCGCCACCACCGAAACGTCCACCACCACCGCCGGAGATGAAGATCACCTCCACAGTAAAACCAGTGATGGAACAGATCCCTATGGACATGCCCAAGCTAGATCTGCCCGTCAACATTACTGGTGGTTCCGTTCTTGGTCATTATTCCCAAGGTGGCGGGGCACAAGTAGCCGGCACTGGTGGCCCGATGCCATTAGCGACTTTCCAACCGCAAATGCCGCGTAAAGCCGCCAAAGCGGGATTGGAAAAAGGTTTGGTTGTTCTTGAGTTCACCGTCAACGAGCGTGGCGGGGTGGAAGACATCAAAGTTCTCAAAGAGGAACCTCGCCGCATGGATTTGGGTAAAGAAGCACGGAAAACCGTGTCGAAATGGACCTTTAAACCCAAGATGGTCGATGGCAAACCTGTGAGCTCTCGTATGGCTCAAGAAATTGAGTTCTCGGTAAACTAAGGAGTCAAACATGATGAAATCATTCAAAAATGTCCTGGCTTCCCTCACCTTGATTGCTGGTGTGATACTCACACCAGCGCAAGCGAAAGAAGCTCCGGAACTGTCTGACCGTACCTTCCGTACTGTGAATAAGGTGCAGGAACTGATCGCAACAGAGAAATACTCTGCGGCATTGGAAAAGCTCTCTGACGCGCTGGAAGGCACCACCAAAAAATACGATCGCGCGGTACTGCTGCAACAAACGGGCTTTTTGTATTCCCTCAAAGAGGATTACAAAAATGCGGCAAAATACTTCGCGGAGTCGTTAAAACTGGAGGCTTTACCGGTTCCTGTGGCTCAGCAAGTGCGTTATAGCTTGGCCCAATTGTACCTTTCTGAAGAAAAGTACAAACAGTCGGTAGAGACGATGAAAACGTGGTTTGACATCGCCAAAACCACCGATGAAAAGCCTCAAGCCCATGCGTACATCACTCTCGCCAGTGCCTACGTTCAAATGGATGATTACAGAAACGCGATTGCGCCTACCAAGCAAGCCATCGCAATGAGTAAGAATCCAAGTGAATCCTGGTATCTGCTGTTGATGGCATCGCACTACGAGCTGAAGCAATTGAAAGAAGTGGTGGGCGTTTTAAAAATACTCACCACAAAATACCCAGAGAAAAAACGGTATTGGATGCAGTTGTCGGGAACCTATATGGAACTCAACCAAGAGCGCAATGCCCTTTCTGCACTCGAAATGGCTTACAAAATGGGGCTACTCGATGAAGAGAAAGAGTTTCTTCGCTTGGTGAATTTCTTAGCATACCAAAACATCCCATACCGAGCGGCGAAAACGCTGCAAACGGAACTGGATAACGGCAATATCACGCGAAATCAGGACAATTTGGAGCGTTTAGCCAGTTTTTGGCAACAAGCAAAAGAACTGGATAAAGCGATCGACACTTATCAACAAGCGTATGCTTTGGCCCCTACTGCCAAGAGCCAAATTCGCATCGCGCGTTTGATGCTTCAAGATAAGCAGTTTGATAAAGCGACCGAGTTTACCGGTACGCCAGCGGCTGATGCCAAATTGGATCAAAAAGCAGAGCTGGAATACGTTCGTGGCCTTGCTTACTTTGAACTGAAAGATTCTCAGCGTGCGTTACGCTCAATGCAAAGTGCTGCTCAGTCAGAAAAAATGCGCCAAGTGGTTAGCCCTTGGATCACATATCTGGCGGGTCAAGGATAACCAAACGTCTGAATTGTTAGCAATTCTGGCATCTGGTTAAGTGTGAGTCAGTCGCACGTGTCTGGGGAAGCTTGTCTTCCCCTTTTTTCTTCTACACAACAGGCAAATCGCGTTCATTTTGGAGACAACTTCAACTGGCAACCACCCTCAGTTCGTGATACTCTTCGCCTCCATTTTTCTGGCCGAAAAGTCATCAACTGGTGAATTTTAGATGGTCAGTGCTATCTTTTAGTAGCAGATATTCCCTATCCGCTCTCAATCCAAACCAAACGTGGACTAAAACAGATGGGCAAAGGTACTCTTTACATCGTCTCTGCTCCAAGCGGTGCAGGCAAATCCAGCTTAATCTCCGCGATGCTGGAGAAAAACCCGACTTACGCAATGAAAGTGTCGGTCTCTCACACCACACGTGGCATGCGCCCAGGTGAACAAGATGGCGTGCACTACCACTTTGTCGAGAAAGAGCATTTTGAAGATCTGATTACCAAAGGCGAGTTTCTGGAATACGCAGAAGTGTTTGGTAACTACTACGGCACCTCACGTGTTTGGATTGAAAACACCCTAGATAAAGGCATTGATGTTTTTCTCGATATCGATTGGCAAGGCGCTCGTCAAATTCGTGAGCAAATGCCACACGCTAAGAGCATCTTTATCTTACCACCATCCAATGGTGAACTTGAGCGTCGTCTTAATACGCGTGGTCAAGACAGCGAAGCGGTGATCGCCAAGCGTATGGCGGAAGCGAAATCCGAAATCTCGCACTACAACGAATACGATTACGTGATCATCAACGATGATTTCGATACTGCTTTGATGGACTTTAAAGCCATTATCCGAGCAGAAAGATTGAAGCAAGACAAACAAGCTGCTAAATATAGCGGTATGCTTGACGCGCTTTTAGCGGAATAAGACCCCAGAAAGCATTCTGTGGCACTAATAATACAACTCAAGGTACCTCAAGCTAGACACTGAGAACTGAGAGCCTGTATACTTTCTCGTCATTCAAAAAAATTTAGTTAACTAATTTGGAGTTCTCATGGCACGCGTAACTGTTCAAGACGCTGTTGAAAAAGTTGGCAACCGTTTCGACTTGGTTCTGATTGCGGCTCGCCGCGCTCGTCAAATGCAAACTGGCGGTAAAGATTCACTAGTGCCGGAAGAGAATGATAAGCCAACCGTTATCGCTCTACGCGAAATCGAAGAAGGCCTTATCACTAAAGAAGTGCTTGATGCACGTGAGCGTCAAGAGCAACAAGAACAAGAAGCAGCAGAACTAGCGGCCGTTAGCAGCATCGCTCGCAACCGTTAATTCGCCTTAAAACACAACATCCCGGGCCCATAATTTGTATCTATTCGATAGCCTCAAAGACGTTGCCCAAGAATACCTTACAGAGCCTCAACTTGAGGCTCTGCGTCAATCTTATGTGGTAGCGCGAGATGCCCATGAAGGGCAAACCCGCTCAAGCGGTGAACCGTATATCATCCACCCAGTCGCGGTGGCGCGCATTCTGGCCGACATGCGCCTGGATGTTGAAACTCTACAAGCAGCGTTACTCCACGACGTCATCGAAGATTGTGACGTCAGCAAAGAAGATCTCGAAGCGCAATTTGGCCATACGGTGGCAGAATTGGTTGATGGGGTTTCCAAGCTGGATAAGCTGAAATTTCGCGATCGCAAAGAAGCACAAGCGGAAAACTTCCGCAAAATGGTGCTGGCGATGGTGCAAGATATTCGCGTTATCCTGATCAAACTGGCCGACCGTACTCATAATATGCGTACCTTAGGCGCACTTCGCCCAGACAAAAAACGCCGAATTGCCCGCGAAACACTCGAAATCTATTCACCTTTGGCTCATCGCCTTGGTATCCACAATATTAAAACCGAATTGGAAGAGCTCGGCTTTGAAGCCCTCTACCCCAATCGCTACCGCGTATTAAAAGAGGTGGTGAAATCGGCGCGTGGTAACCGCAAAGAGATGATCCAACGTATCCACAGTGAAATTGAAGGCCGCTTGCAAGAAGTGGGCTTACAAGCGCGCGTCTTAGGTCGTGAAAAGAATCTTTTCTCCATCTACAACAAGATGAAAACCAAAGAGCAGCGCTTTCACACCATCATGGATATTTACGCGTTTCGTGTCGTGGTCGATACCGCCGACACCTGCTATCGCGTACTCGGTCAGGTGCACAGCTTGTACAAGCCTCGCCCTGGTCGTATGAAAGATTACATCGCGGTCCCCAAAGCCAACGGCTACCAATCGCTGCATACCTCGATGGTGGGCCCTCATGGTGTTCCAGTGGAAGTGCAAATCCGCACCGAAGACATGGATCAAATGGCGGATAAAGGGGTTGCGGCACATTGGTCTTATAAGGGCAATGGCGAACGCACTGGCACCACGGCGCAAGTGAAGGCGCAGCGCTGGATGCAAAGCTTGCTGGAACTTCAGCAAAGCGCGGGTAACTCCTTCGAATTCATCGAGAACGTTAAATCGGATCTCTTCCCGGATGAGATTTACGTCTTCACACCGAAAGGCCGCATTGTTGAACTGCCTGTTGGGGCAACGGCGGTGGATTTTGCCTACGCCGTGCATACCGATGTCGGTAATACCTGCGTTGGTGCACGTGTCGATCGCAATCCATACCCACTGAGCAAAGCGCTGAAAAATGGCCAAACCATTGAAATCATCAGTGCGCCAGGCGCCCGTCCTAACGCAGCTTGGCTCAACTATGTGGTGACTTCTCGTGCGCGCACTAAGATTCGCCAAGTGCTGAAAACCATGCGTCGTGAAGAGTCGATTACTCTTGGTCGCCGTTTGTTGAATCATGCGCTCGGTGAGCACTCACTTGCCGACATCAGCCCAGAAAATCTCAACCATGTCTTGAGCGATCTCAAAATCCAATCTTTGGATGATCTGCTTGCCGCCATCGGCTTGGGTGAGCGTATGAGTATCGTGATTGCGCGTCGTTTGTTAGGCGATGCAGACGAGCTCACAGAACTGCGTTCAAACGACAGCAAAACCAAGAAGAAGCTGCCAATTCGTGGCTCAGAAGGGTTACTGCTGACGTTTGCCAACTGTTGTCATCCAATCCCAGATGATCACATCATTGCCCATGTTTCACCGGGCAGAGGCTTGGTGGTTCACCGTGAGACCTGTCCAAACGTACGTGGCTACCAACGCGAGCCCGATAAGTACATGGCGGTGGCATGGTCAGACGATTACGATCAAGAGTTCATCGCGGAACTTAAAGTCGACATGCTCAATCATCAAGGTGCCTTGGCAGAGCTGACTAACGTGATTTCCAAAACGGGTTCAAACATCCATGGCTTATCGACTGAAGAGCGTGATGGCCGTTTGTATACCGTGACGGTGCTGCTGACCACCAAAGATCGTGTGCATCTTGCAGGCATCATGAAGAAGATTCGCGTCATGCCATCTTGTTCACGCGTGCGTCGTCGCAAGAACTGATCTCCGCATTCGATCGCTTTTCATCGCCCTTGAAATCAAGGTTTCAAGGGCTTTCTATTTTTATCAGAAAGCCAAATTCAAAATGTTATGAATGAAGAACGTTATCAGAGAATCCAACAAGTTTTAAAAGCACGTCAAACCGATCTCACCCTGTGCCTTGAAGAAGTGCATAAACCCAATAATGTGTCAGCGATGATCCGCACTGCCGATGCCACGGGATTGCACAAAGTGCATGCCGTGTGGCCCACCGAGCGAATGAAGACATTGAAAAACACCTCTGCTGGTGCAAGAAACTGGGTGGAAGTGGATACGCATGATTCCATCGCAGACGCCGTGAGCGCTTTAAAAGCACAAGGCATGCAAGTGTTGGTGACCAACCTCTCTGATAGCGCCGTCGATTTTCGCCAAATCGATTACACCCAACCAACCGCCATCATTTTGGGCAGCGAAAAGATTGGTGTTTCTGAACAAGCCAAGGCGCTGGCGGATCAAGACATCATTATTCCTATGGTGGGCATGGTGCAATCACTCAACGTTTCGGTGGCTTGCGCGGTGATTCTGTATGAAGCGCAGCGCCAACGTGAAGCCGCGGGCATGTACCAAAACGACGAAAGCTCGATTGATGCCGAAACCATCAACCGCATTTTGTTTGAGCGCGGCCATCCGGTGCTGGCCAAGGTCGCCAAACGCAAAGGACTCGCTTACCCACCACTGGATGATGCCGGACAAATTGTTGCGGATCCTGACTGGTGGGCAGACATGCAAAAGAAATAGTCGTTATCTAGTTTCCTAGTTTTCTAGTTTTCTAGTTTTCTAGTTTTCTAGTTTTCTAGTTTTCTAGAGCCTATTTTTTCCTGTACAAAAACACAGCCTAATGGTTAACATAACGCTATGTTTATCATTGTCTTGAGGCCAATATGTCTGCCCAACTGTTATCTGCTGTCCCCCTCACGTCCCTCAGTGGGGTCGGTGCTAAGGTGGCTGAAAAACTGGAGAAAATTGGCTTAAGCAGCGTGCAAGACCTGCTGTTTCACTTGCCACTTCGTTACGAAGACCGCACCCGCATCTACCCGATTGCCAAATTGCATGCTGGATTGTGGGCCGCTGTGCAGGGCCATGTGATGCAAGTGGATACCTTGTTTGGTAAACGCAAGATGTTGACGGTGAAGCTCAGCGACGGGAATGGCACCATCACGTTGCGTTTTTTCAACTTTACCGCGGCAATGAAAAACAATTTTGCTGAAGGTAAGTTAGTACACGCTTACGGCGAAATTAAGCGCGGTAATATGGGGCTGGAGATCGTTCACCCAGACTACAAGTTTTTCGCCCCAACGCAGAAGCCCGATGTGGAACAGAGCTTAACGCCTGTTTATCCTACCACCGATGGCTTAAGGCAAATCACGCTGCGTAACCTCACCGATCAAGCCCTCGCCCTGCTCGATAAAGCCGCGGTTCAAGAGTTACTGCCTGCTGGGTTGTATGACCAACAACTGACCATAGGGCAAGCGCTGCACATTATCCATCGTCCTTCGCCGGAGATTAATCTGGAACTGTTCGACGAAGGAAAGCACCCAGCCCAAATCCGCTTAATTATGGAAGAGTTGCTGGCTCAGAACTTATCCATGCTCGCCGTGCGCAGCAAAGGTCAGCAAGATGTCGCGTTGCCACTGCCCCCCGTCCACCAGCTTAAACAACAACTGTTAGCTCAACTGCCTTTTTCTCCGACCAATGCCCAAGCGCGGGTGGTGCAAGAGATTGAAGAAGATTTGCAAAAAGCGCATCCGATGATGCGTTTGGTGCAAGGGGATGTCGGCTCGGGTAAAACCTTAGTGGCAGCCTTGGCCGCGGTACGCGCTATCGAACATGGCTACCAAGTGGCGCTGATGGCGCCCACCGAACTTCTGGCCGAGCAGCACGCGATCAACTTCGCCAATTGGTTTGAAAAAATGGGCATTCCCGTTGGCTGGCTCGCTGGCAAGCTCAAAGGTAAAGCCAAAGAAGCCGAATTAGCCCGCATTGCCAGTGGCGAAGCGAAAATGGTGGTCGGGACACATGCGCTGTTCCAAGAACACGTGGTGTTTGACCATCTTGCTCTTGTGATCATTGATGAACAGCACCGCTTTGGCGTGCATCAACGCTTGGAACTGCGCGAAAAAGGCGCCAAACAAGGCGCTTACCCACATCAACTGATCATGACTGCTACACCGATCCCTCGCACATTGGCCATGACCGCTTATGCCGATTTGGAAACATCGGTGATCGACGAGTTACCGCCGGGACGAACCCCTATCCAAACCGTCGCGATTCCCGACACCAAACGCGAGGACATTGTCGAGCGCATTCGTCATGCCTGCCTCAATGAGGGTAAGCAGGCGTATTGGGTCTGTACCCTGATTGATGAATCGGAAGTATTGGAAGCCCAAGCGGCAGCAGAAACCGCCGAAGAGCTGCAACGTAAATTGCCTGATGTGCGCATTGGTTTGGTGCACGGCCGAATGAAACCAGCTGAAAAACAAGCGGTGATGCAAGCGTTCAAAAACAATGAATTGCATCTTTTGGTGGCCACCACAGTGATCGAAGTCGGTGTCGATGTGCCCAACGCCAGCTTAATGATCATCGAAAACCCCGAGCGCTTGGGTCTCGCACAATTGCACCAGTTGCGCGGTCGCGTCGGTCGAGGCTCAGTAGCAAGCCACTGCGTATTGCTCTATCACGCTCCGCTGTCCAAAACGGCGCAAAAGCGCCTCTCGGTGCTGCGCGAAAGTAACGATGGTTTCGTCATTGCTCAGCGCGACCTTGAGATCCGCGGGCCAGGTGAGCTGCTCGGCACCAAACAAACTGGCCTGGCGGATTTCAAAATTGCCGATCTCGTCCGCGATCAGCGACTGATCCCTGAAGTTCAACGCGCCGCACGCTACATTCACCACAATTACCCACAAAATGCCGCCGCGATTATTGAACGCTGGTTGGGCGAGCGTGATATTTATTCTAAGGCGTGATCCACGCCTTTCATTGACCATTTTCTCTTCGTTCCCTGTCGAATCCATCATCCTGTTTAGTCAATACAAATAGCAAACGATTGCTTTTTAGAATAATCGCCCTATAATGCCGCACAAATTGTGAGGATGACTTTTCTCACCTTCCCAACCAGAGCGGATTTCTGAATAACAGCAATCACAGATGATGACATCCGTTCACCTTGGCCTCCCATTCAGCGAGCGCTAAGTCTGCGTACAACAATTAGGAACATACCATGACAACGCCGAACCCGACGCGTAAAACGGATCTGATCTATCAACTCAACGATCGTCCACCTTTGCCTCAAACTTTGTTTGCTGCACTGCAGCACTTGCTGGCGATGTTTGTCGCTGTGATCACCCCATCCTTGATTATTTGCCAAGCGCTTGGCGTGTCTGCCGAACAAACCAACACCATCATCAGCATGTCGCTGTTTGCTTCGGGCATTTCTTCCTTTATTCAAATCCGCACTTTTGGTCCGATTGGTTCTGGGCTGCTGTCCGTACAAGGCACCAGTTTTAACTTCTTAGGTCCGATTATCGGAGCTGGTTTAGCGCTGAAGGCAGGCGGCGCCAGCGTTGAGAGCATGATGGCGGCGATTTTTGGCACCATTTTGGTTGCCTCGTTTGCAGAGATTCTCCTTTCGCGCGTGTTGGAATACGCGCGTCGCATCATTACGCCATTGGTTTCTGGCATCGTCGTGACCTTAATTGGCTTAACCCTGATTCAAGTCGGCTTGGTATCAATGGGCGGCGGCTACGCGGCCCTGGGCGATGGCACTTTTGGCAGCCTCGATAAGTTGGCGCTGGCAGGGACGGTACTGGGCCTGATTGTGTTACTCAATCGCACCAAAAACCCTTACGTACGCGTGGCGTCGATTGTGATTGCCATGTTGGTGGGCTATGTCATGGCCTATTTCATGGGCATGGTAGACACTCGCCAAGCCAGCAGCAGTAGCGCACTGATTGCCTTGCCAATCCCAATGCAGTTTGGTCTGAGTTTCGACTGGTCGCTGTTTATTCCACTGGTTCTGATTTTCCTCATCACCGCGCTGGAAGCCATTGGTGATATTACCGCCACCTCGGAAGTGTCTGGCGAACCAGTCAAAGGCCCGGTGTATATGAAGCGCATTAAAGGCGGCGTATTGGCCGACGGTCTGAACTCGGCATTAGCGGCGGTATTCAATAGTTTCCCAAACTCCACTTTCAGCCAAAACAACGGCGTGATCTTGCTAACGGGTGTCGCAAGCCGCTACGTCGGTTACTTCATCGCCGGCATGTTGGTACTGCTTGGGCTGTTCCCTGGCGTGGCTGGTTTTGTTCAGTTGATTCCGGAACCGGTTTTAGGCGGTGCAACCATCGTGATGTTCGGCACCATCGCCGCTGCAGGTGTGCGCATCATTTCTCGAGTTGACCTCGATCGCCGTGCCATTCTCATCATGGCACTGTCATTCTCGATGGGTTTAGGCATTGCGCAGAAACCGGAGATTTTGCAGTTTATGCCTGAGTTCATTAAGAGCATTTTCTCTTCCGGCGTTGCTGCTGGCGGCATTACCGCGATTGTGCTTAACCTTCTTCTGCCTGAAAAGCTTCAGGACGAAGAAGAGGAAAAGGCGCACGAGCCCGCGACTGTAAAGCGCTAATCTACACAAAGAAAAAGGGTTGCCGACTGTGGCAACCCTTTTTTAACCCAATGACCCTTCCTAAATAAGGTTACGACTAACGTTCGCTGGTCGGAAAGCTCAACTGTACTTTGAGCCCACCTTCGCTGCGGTTGTTCACCACCACCGAGCCGTGATGCTGGCTGACAATACGTTTGACAATGGCCAGCCCTAAGCCTGTTCCTTCGCTACCACGAGCCGTATCGCCACGGGTGAAAGGTTCAAACAACTTCGCCACTTGTGATTTTTCAATCCCTGGGCCGTTATCTTCCACACACACCCACACCAACTTGCTGTCTGCGGTCATCCCCGTGCTGATTTTCACCCATCCATTACCGTAACGCAGTGCATTGACCACTAAGTTGCTAACGGCACGCTTAATTGCGATCGGGCTGCCAAAAGCGGTGCGAATCGAAGGCTGGAAGGCGGTCTCAATCTGCACTTCGTAACCCCCTTCGGAGCTCGCTACATCCCCAGAAATACCATTGATGTCGACCTCGGTGAAACTTTGCGTATTCACTGGTTTGAGGTAGTCCATAAACTGGCTGATGATCTCATTACACTCTTCAGTATCACTGATGATCCCTTCCGCTAAATAGCTGTCTTCTGGTGACATCATTTCAGTCGCAAGGCGAATTCGTGTTAACGGCGTTCTTAAATCATGGCTAATACCCGCCATCAACAACGCGCGGTCAGCTTCCAACTCTTGAATGCCGCGAGACATTTGATTGAACGCGCGCGTCACTGCACGGATCTCTGTAGCCCCTTTTTCTGGCAGCGGTGGCGGGATTTCCCCTCGACCGACTTCCTTGGCCGCCTTCTCCAGCGCGATGAGTGGCCGGTTTTGTAAACGGATAAACAGCCAACCACCAGCGATGATCAACAGCGCCACAATCAAACTGTTGCGAAACAGTGGAGCGAAATCTTCTTCTTGCAGTTCAGAGAGCGGAATGCGGATCAGTGAGCCTGGAAGCGCGTCAATTTTCATCCACAAAATGTAGCTTTCGCTGCCCAACAGCAGACGCACTTCCGTTGGCGAACCAAGTTCGTGAGTCATCTCTTCACTCATCAAATCGATGGTCATCGCATGGTCAAACTCTTTGGCTTGTTCACTATCGGCCGCGTGCACCGTCACACCAAGTTGCTCCAAAACCTGCCGACGCAACGGCGCATCCGCCATCAGAGCGCTGTCGTCATCGAGCACCAAATTCAGCTCATGGGCGAGGATTTTGTTGAACTGCTGCAAACTCGGCAATAGCGCGTAGTTGAACACCGCGTAATAGGAGAACACCTGACTGGCGAGCAGCAACGTAATGAAGATAAATATCGATTGGGTAAAGGAACTACGAAAACGCATCAAAGACCTCGGCAGCTAGGTAGAGTACGAAGGTAGAATAAACAACAATCCCTGGTCAAAGCCAGGGATTGGAGAAGAATCATCATGTCAGATTAAGCTGGTTTGCCATCAGGAACAAACACATAACCTAAGCCCCACACGGTTTGGATGTAGCGAGGTTTGCTTGGGTCCTCTTCCAACATACGGCGTAGGCGAGAAATTTGTACGTCAATGGAACGTTCCATCGCGGAGTATTCACGTCCGCGCGCCATGTTCATCAGCTTGTCACGCGACATCGGTTCACGCGCATTGGTCACCAGCGATTTCAGTACCGCAAATTCACCCGAGGTGAGTGGCATCGGTTCATCACCACGGAACATTTCACGCGTGCCCAAATTAAGACGAAACTCACCAAACTCGACAATTTTCTCTTCCGCGCTTGGCGCGCCTGGCAGCTCGATCGTTTGACGACGCAACACTGCTTTTATACGCGCGAGTAACTCACGCGGGTTGAATGGTTTTGGCAGGTAGTCATCAGCACCCACTTCTAAACCCACGATGCGGTCAACTTCATCCCCTTTTGCCGTTAGCATCAGGATGGGCAACATGTTGTTGGCATTACGCAGACGACGACAAATCGAAAGACCATCTTCACCAGGAAGCATTAAATCCAACACCATTAAGTGGAAGTTTTCACGGGTCAATAGGCGATCCATCTGTTCCCCATTGGCGACACTGCGCACTTGGAAACCTTGTTCTGACAGATAACGCTCCAACAACGCACGCAAGCGAGCATCATCATCAACCACTAAAATTTTAAAATTCTCTTGCATGTGTCCGTCCACCTATTTCATAAGCTTCCACCAAATTTGGTTCGGTAAAATGTAACACCGATTATCCATTTATGGCGCAAAGAATTGTTAATCTTTATTACTTTTAGCGGATGCACCACCCGCTTGCAACGTCGTACGTCACTAATCGTTAAGATAAAACAAACCCGCACGAGGCGGGTTTGAAAGGTGACAAGAGAAATCACGCCCCTTTGTCGTATTCAATCGAGTTGATGAACCACTCTTTGATGCCGCTTGGGGTTGGCACTTGCACTTCGTCATCGACTTCTTTTTTCAGCAGCGCGCGCGCCATCGGCGAATCAATCGAAATGTAGCCTTTGGCATCACCGTAAATCTCTTCCGGGCCGACGATGCGAAATTTCATCACTTCACCCGCTTCGTTTTCAATTTCCACCCACGCACCAAAGAAGACTTTGCCCTCTTGCTGCGGTGCGTAATCAACGATTTTGACTTCCGGTAAAAACTTACTCAAAAAGCGCACACGGCGATCGATTTGACGCAGCAAACGCTTGTTGTAGGTGTAGTCGGCGTTTTCTGAGCGATCGCCGAGACTCGCGGCCCACGACACTTTTTGCGTGATCTCAGGGCGGTGCTCTTTCCACAGATAATCGAGCTCTTGCTTGAGCTTGTTGTACCCTTCACGGGTAATCATTTTGGTTTTCACGAACTTTCCCTTAATGGCTCGAACGGAATCAGATGGAGCGAAAAGTAACGAGTTTTGCCGCGCTTTGCCAGTCACCTGCGAAGATTTGACGCAATACTCTCAAAAGCGGCGGTAAAACGTGTTATTGATCACCAACATGAACGCAGGTCACTCAGCCACTCTCCCACAAGGGTAGAAACTGACGCGAACTGTCCCCATATTAGACCCACTAACGAAGAACAAAGAGATCCCACGGATGAGCCAAGCTATCTGTCGTCTGATTGCTCAAGAGCTGAATGTTCGCCCTGAGCAAGTCACTGCTGCCGTTGCCCTAATTGATGATGGCAACACCGTTCCTTTTATCGCCCGTTACCGTAAAGAGGTAACCGGTGGGTTAGATGATACTCAATTGCGCAACCTTGACAGCCGTTTGTCCTATCTGCGCGAGCTGGATGACCGTCGCCAAACCATTCTTAAATCGATTCAAGAGCAAGGCAAACTTACCGCTGAACTGGAAAGTGAGATCCTCACTGCCGACAGCAAAACGCGCCTTGAAGATCTGTATCTGCCTTATAAGCCAAAGCGCCGTACCAAAGGGCAAATCGCGATTGAAGCAGGCCTAGAGCCACTGGCCGATACACTTTGGAACCACCCGCAAACCGAGCCAGAAAGCGAAGCGATCCGCTACATTAATGCCGACAAAGGGGTGGAAGACAGCAAAGCCGCGCTCGATGGCGCACGTGCCATCATCATGGAGCGCATTGCCGAAGACGCCAACTTGCTGGAGAAAATTCGCCAGTACCTCAATCGTCATGCCGAAATTGTGTCACGCGTGGTGGCGGGCAAAGAGCACGAAGGCGAGAAGTTCAAAGATTACTTTGAGCACAACGAAGCGATCAGCAAAGTGCCTTCTCACCGCGCTTTGGCGATGCTGCGCGGCCGAAACGAAGGCTTCCTCAGCCTGACGCTCAATGCCGACCCACAGCAAGAAGAAAGTGTGCGCCAATCCTATTGCGAAACCCTGATTGCCGATCACTATGGTGTGACGCTGAGCAGCGCCCCTGCTGACAACTGGCGCAAACAGGTCATCAGTTGGGCGTGGCGCATCAAGGTTTCAATGCACATGGAAACCGAGTTGATGGCGGCAATGAAAGAGCGCGCGGAAATCGAAGCGATTGAAGTGTTCGCCACCAACCTCAAAGATCTGTTGATGGCTGCGCCTGCGGGCCCACGCGCAACGCTTGGCCTTGACCCTGGCCTGCGCACCGGTTGTAAAGTCGCGGTGGTGGACGCCACCGGTAAAGTGCTGGCCACCGACACCATTTACCCACACGTGCCGCAGAACCAGTACGATCGCGCCATGCAAACGGTGGCCGCGTTGATCAAGCAACACAACGTCGATTTGATTGCGATTGGTAACGGCACGGCTTCACGCGAAACCGATGCCTTTGCTGCGGATTTGATTCAGCGTGGCAATCTCAAAGTACAGAAAATCATGGTCAGCGAAGCAGGCGCATCGGTCTACTCCGCCTCAGAGCTGGCGGCCAAAGAGTTCCCGAATATGGACGTGTCACTGCGTGGCGCGGTGTCGATTGCTCGTCGCCTGCAAGACCCACTGGCCGAACTGGTGAAAATCGATCCGAAATCAATCGGTGTGGGCCAATATCAGCACGACGTGAGCCAATCCATGCTGGCGAAACGCCTTGATGCGGTGGTGGAAGATTGTGTAAACGCGGTCGGTGTGGATGTGAATACCGCTTCCGCCGCGCTGCTGACCCGCGTGGCGGGTCTCTCGACCACGTTGGCGCAGAACATTGTCGATTTTCGTGATGAACATGGCCGTTTCGACAGCCGCACCACACTGAAAAAAGTGCCACGTTTAGGGCCAAAAGCGTTTGAACAGTGTGCGGGCTTCCTACGTATTATGGATGGCAAAAACCCGCTCGATGCCTCTTCAGTTCACCCTGAAGCCTACCCTGTGGTCAAAGCGATTGCCGAGAAGAACCAAAAAGCGGTCAAAGCGCTGATTGGCGATTCGGGCTTCCTTAAAGGATTGCGCGCGGTGGATTACACCGATGAACACTTTGGTGTGCCAACGGTGACCGACATCATCAAAGAGTTGGATAAACCGGGCCGAGACCCTCGTCCTGAATTCAAAACCGCCACCTTCGCCGAAGGCATTCATAATGTGTCCGATCTCGAAGTGGGGATGATTCTTGAAGGGGTAGTATCAAACGTGGCCAACTTTGGCGCCTTTGTTGACATCGGCGTTCACCAAGATGGCTTGGTGCACATTTCAGCACTGACCGATCGCTTTGTTTCTGATCCGCGTGAAGTGGTTAAAGCGGGCGACATCGTCAAAGTCAAAGTGATGGAAGTGGATGTGCAACGCAAGCGTATCGCACTGTCAATGCGCCTCAGTGATGAGCCAGGGCAAGACAATCGCAGCCAACGTGCTGCCACACCACGTGGCCAGCAAGAGCGCCGCGCTCCTTCGCCACGTCGCCATGACAACGACAATACACTTGGCGGTGCCATGGGTGGTGCGTTTGCCGCCGCGTTTGCCAAAGCGAAAAAGTAACCGCAGCCCGCTGAGCAAAATAAAACCCACTATGCTTTCATAGTGGGTTTTTATTGTCAGTCACTGCGGTGGTGTTTGCTTGCTATAACACCGCAATCACTTCTGAAGGGGTATGAGGCGCGACAGAGTGACCGTAATGGTACTTGATGATCGCTCGACGCTTCTCCATGATCCCTTCTCTTATCGCCGCATCCAAGATACGTTTGGGCAGACGATAGCGCATTGCGTAGCCTTTACCCTGTTCTTCACTGTAACTTCGCAGTGCCAGAAGTCCAAAAAGCCGCTCAAGCGTGTCTTTGGGGTCTTCATGATAGACCGAGATCTCTTGCGTATTGGTTTCCATCTCATAGCCAGGGTGCTCTGAAGGATCCCACGAAGATTGACGTCGGCGTTTATCATCACTTTTGACTTTACGTTCCGCGTTAGATTTGGCCAACGCAACGGTTGGCGCCACAGGTTCACGCACTCTGTTGTCGCGCGCGGCCTGCTCTGTCTGCACATTTACCGATGGGGCGATCAGTGGCACACTCACAGTGGTCGGTGACACTATCATCGCGATACCTCCTCAAAGAATCGCCCTACCATGCACATCACTGCACAGCCCCAAAACCGCTTCACTAACCGTAGTAAGTTGCCTTGGTTACTTCTTGTATCGACCAATATTTGAACAGGTTTAATTTTATTTTTCGCTTACTTGCCTGCAAAGCTCAGCAACTGGTGGCAAAAGCTCTCTGGTTCAGTGATAAAAGGCGCGTGTGACGACTGGGTGAAAATGAACTGCTCACTGGTGGGTAACGCTTTCTCCAGATCCTGCGCCACCTTGATCGGCACCAAGCCGTCCAAACGGCCATAGAGACGCAACATCGGCATGGTTAAGTGCGGCAGATGGTCACGCAAGTCCACCTCCGCCAGCATTTGCAGCCCAGCCAAAAGTGATTGGGGGTTGGGTTGCGGGCGCGAGAACACCGCTTGTTTGAGGTTTTTCACATCTTGTCGTGCAGAAGGGCTGCCCATGGCTTGCAGCGCCATAAAACGCTCTACCGTGATGTGAAAATCTTCACTCAACTGCTCGGTAAAGGCGCTCAATACTTGTGGCTGAATGCCACGCCAACGCGCTTCTTCAGCGAACTTGGGTGAGCTCGCCACCGTCACTAACTTACTGACGTAATCGGCGTGATGCAGCGCCATGTGCGTCGCCACCAGCCCGCCTAATGACCAGCCAACCCAAATAGCTTGTTTCGGTGCATGCTCGAGAAGCTGCTGGGCAATCTCTTCTAAACTTGCCGCATGAAGATGGGCACTGTGGCCATAGCCAGGCAGATCCACCACATGCAAACGAAAGTGCGGCTCCAGCCTTTCAACCACCTGCTGCCACACCGCGCCATTCATGCCCCAGCCATGCAGCAACACCAAATCGGGGCCCTGACCTTGTGTTTGCCAGTGTAAATCTGTGCTCATCTTCCCTCTTACTCCTACTTTTTCCAGCCTCAAGCGCCACATGTGGTCGAGTACGCTAGCGACACGATTCATTCGCCCCACTGCCCGTATGTTAACCGATTGGCTTAGTGAAAAAATACTCCGATCTCTTCCTCGCCTCTGTCATCTGTGCGGCTTGCCGATGAATCACGACCATCACCCGCTTTGGTGCCTGCACTGCCTAACCCTGTTCGATGCCGAACCGCGTTGCCAACGTTGCGGGCTGCCGACGTTAACGGTTGTCCCCCAGTGCGGCCAATGCCTGAAATCTCCGCCCCCTTGGCAAAGGCTCTACTGCCTCACGCCCTATCGCTTCCCGGCCTCACACTACGTCAATCAGATCAAACATCAGCGCAAGTTCTGGTACTGCGCCAGCTTGGCTCCTTTGCTCATCCAACGCATTGATCGCCCCGCGCCACTGCTGCTCTCTGTGCCGATGCATTGGCGTCGGCAATGGTTACGAGGCTTCAATCAAAGCGATGTGTTGGCGGCGCAACTGGCCCGGAGATTAAATCGCCCATTCCTTGCTCACGCGTTTACTCGTTTGTTGCACACTCCGCCACAGCAAGGGCTCAATAAACAGCAGCGTCAACGCAACTTAGCGGGTGCCTTTCGCCTCAATCGCTCGGCTCTGCCCCATGCAATTCCCAAGCATGTCGCGATTGTCGATGATGTGGTCACGACAGGCAGTACGGTACGACAATTATGTCAATTACTGCTTGCAGTCGGCGTGGAAAGCATTGATATTTATTGCCTCTGCCGAACTCCCGAGAAGGATTAAGTTGGATGTCACTATCGCTTGACAGTGTGGCGTGCGCTCTAAAGCATGTTTTCTCATCAAAACACTAGATCCTTTCGTTATCAGGAGTAAAATGGCGTCAATAACCTACAAATTTACTCGGGTATTCGTCGTGTCAAATATTACTATCACTGAAGCAGCACAAACTCATTTTGCCAATCTATTGGGCCAGCAGCCTGATGGAACCAACATTCGTGTTTTCGTCGTCAACCCAGGCACACAAAACGCAGAGTGTGGCGTATCTTACTGCCCACCTGAAGCGGTAGAAGCTACCGATACCGAAATCCCATACCAAAGCTTTTCTGCCTACGTTGATGAGCTCAGCTTGCCGTTCCTTGAAGATGCGGAAATTGACTACGTGACCGACAAAATGGGCTCACAGTTAACGCTGAAAGCGCCCAACGCCAAAATGCGTAAAGTCGCGGACGACGCGCCACTGCTTGAGCGTGTTGAATACGCGATTCAAACTCAAGTGAACCCACAACTTGCTGGTCACGGCGGCCACGTGAAACTGATGGAAATCACTGACGCAGGTGTTGCAATTGTTGCCTTTGGTGGCGGCTGTAACGGTTGTTCAATGGTCGACGTGACGCTAAAAGAAGGCATCGAGAAAGAGTTACTACAGCAATTCTCAGGTGAGCTAACGGCGGTTCGCGATGCCACTGAGCACGATCGCGGCGATCACTCATACTACTAAGTTATTCTCATTTTGGTTATAACTGAGACGAAATTTAAAGGTTGGCACACTTGGGCCAACCTTTTCTTTTAGTATATATTCCAGTCATCAATGTTTTGCAGGAGGAATCAACGTCATGAGCAGAAGGAAAGAACCCGATATTCTCAATCGTAATGTCGTTGCCCAATCACGACTCTTTTCTATCGAAAGCCTTGAACTGCGTTTCTCCAACGGCGAAGAGCGAATTTACGAGCGCCTCAAACCGAGCGGTAAAAATGCCGTGATGATGGTTCCCGTTACTGAGCAAGGTGACCTATTATTAGTGAGAGAGTACGCTGCAGGTACAGAGCGCTATGAGCTTGGCTTCCCTAAAGGGCTTATTGATCAGGGGGAAAGCGCCGAACAAGCAGCGGATCGGGAATTGAAAGAAGAAATCGGCTTTGGCGCGAAACAATTAACGCCATTGAAGCAAGTGGTGCTGGCTCCTTCCTATTTCTCAAGCAAAATGACGCTGTTTTTGGCACAAGATCTGTATCCAGAAACATTGGAAGGCGATGAGCCAGAGCCACTTGAAGTGGTTCGTTGGCCACTCGCGCAGGCAGAAGAACTTCTTCATCACTTAGATTTTTGTGAATCCCGCAGTATCACAGCGCTACTATTGGCACTGAGAGCACTTCGACCGGCCAAGTAGTAAGGAAGAGAGTTATGCCTACCTCACAGGATTTATCGGCACTGTTGCCGCAAGTTATCGATATTGCTCGCACCGCGGGGCAATTGATTCTAGATATCTACCAAAGTAAGCAGTACCAAGAATACACCAAAAGCGATGAGACGCCGGTCACCAGCGCCGATCTCGCCGCGCACAAATTGATCAACCAACGACTGAGTGAGTTAACCCCGGACATTCCAGTACTGTCTGAAGAAGCGGCGGATATCAGCTTGGAACAACGCGCGCAATGGAACCGTTACTGGTTGGTGGACCCTCTTGATGGAACGCAGGAATTTATCGCCCGCAGCGGCGATTTTGCCACCATCATCGCCTTAGTGGAGAACAACAAGCCGGTAATGGGCGTGGTGTATGGTCCGGTTTCAGGCGTGACCTACTATGCGTATCAAGGTAAAGGCGCATGGAAGATCCCTGAGATGAACGAAAGCTTGAAAATTCAAACCCACAAACATGAACTGCCCGGACAAAACATCGCGATTGCCATCAGCCGCCGTCAGGACATCAATCGCATCACCAGCCGTATGAGCAGCAGTTGGAATTACGATTTGGTGCCGTTAGGCTCTGCGGCGTTGAAAGCGTGCTTGGTCGCAGAAGGAGCCGTGGATTGCTATTTGCGCCTTGGTCCGACTGGGGAATGGGACACCGCGGCGACACAATGTATCGTGGAAGAAGCCGGTGGGCGCATCCTTAGCACCTACTTGGAACCGCTTTCTTATAACGAACGAGACACCTTGGAAAATCCGAACTTCATCGTATTAGGCGATGCCGATTTGCCGTGGAACGACATTTTGCAGGTCAAAGGCTAGGGACTGTTGACCTAGCTGCCGGCGGCAAGTACCAGCGAAACGTGCCGACGGAAAAGTAAAAAGCGAGCTCTGCTCGCTTTTTTGTGCCATTAATCTTTCTTTGCGTTCAGCGCCAAGGCAATCTTGCTAAAAGCGCCCTTGGTAGTCAAACTCATACTGCCCTTGACCATTCGGGTTCCCTAGCCAGCTCAGCTGTGATTTCATCGCCGCTGGAAATTCTGCACCCGGTTTAAACCAAGCCGAGGTCGTGTATTGACGATTTGGCGTCACTTGAGCACTGAATTGCGCGCTGACTTGGGCGCTTTGTTGCTCGCCCTTCACCGACAATTGGCTATTTTCACAGGTGAAATCGGAAATCACCGGTCCCAAATCCAATGCGCCGATCGGGGTACCGACTTTACTGGCACTCCACACTAACGTGCCCGTGCCACTGGCGCACCAAGGCGCTTGGTAAACCGCGTGACGCACGTTCACTTCCACTTGCCCTTCCACTTGCAGAGGCAAAGGCATGGGCAAACGTGAGGCCACTTTTTCCGCGGGTAACGAAGCGACAAGATTTTCCACATACGCCCCTTGGCCAAGACCATAGCCGACCAAACCTTTGCCACGCAGATTCAAATCGCTGCCGCGACCAAAGCGCAATGCGTATTGCACGTTACCGGTGAACAATTTGCTGGTTTGAAAATCCCAATGCACCTCACCAAAGCTCTGACCTTGCCAACGAATGGTGCTTGCACTGCCCTGCCACACCGTACCGGAGGTGCCCTCAATCGTCAGGCCACGCACGGGTGGCAAATAATTGAGCGCAAAGCTAACCGGAATGCTCGACAGTAAACTGATGCTAAAAAAGAGAACAAAAATCAGGCTGTAAATAATCGCGCGCTTCACCCTAGCCTCGCTTAAACTGTAATCGGTTAACTTCCACTAGACCGGACTCTTTACCACGGTCGATGTCCATGAATTCCACTTCAATGCCTTGCTTCTCTTTCAAAAAGGTAAGCCAATCCACTAAACGGTTAAATGGCATCGGAGCGACCCACACTTGCAACATCTCATTGCGGGGCTGAACACGTTGTAGCTCCACCTTAAATTGGCGCGCGGACGAAGCAATGACTTGGTTTAGCGGCTGATTGGAAAACGACACACCGCCACTGGCACGTAAACCGGTGAGCTCATCGGCTTTCTCACTCACCCAACTGAGTAGCTGTTTCTCACTTTGGATACGTAACTGAGCTTGCTCAGCGCGCGCATTGATAGGCTGCAAAACGCCCCAGTAAATCAGCCCGATAAGACCGAAGACACCACACACCACCACTAAACGTTGCTCACGCTGGCTAATGCTGCTCCACCAAGCTTGGAACATATTGAGTAAATTTGTCATCTGCTCCTCACTTACGCTTTAACACAAAGCTGCCAATCACAGCGTCGCCAGTGCGGTTAAGCTGCCCTTGCTCCACTTGGAACTGCTCGCTCAACTTCACGCGTGCCTGTTCAAAAATTTGGAAATCGTTACTTTTCGCCTGAATGCGGACTTCGCCTCGATTCCCATCGTATTTGATGCTCAGCACTTCAAAGTTCTTCACTTGGCCAATGGTACCCGGCAATTGTGCCATCCACTGCAACATCGAATCACCCGCGCCACCCCCAGACAAACGGCGAATTTCGTCTTCCATTTGGCGTTTGAGGTAACTGACGGTTGGGATCTTGTTTCGGCCCGGCATCACTTGACGGAAAATGCGCTCGCTCTCTTCTCGATACGCCTGCGCTTGCGACTCATAGCGCTGAATCGTGAGCACTTGTTGCGCGACCAACGCGGCGATCAATAAGCTGCCACTGATCGCCACCTTCTGCCACACTTTCCAATGCTTAAAGAACGAGCTTTTCGGCTTAAATTCACCGGTTAGCAGCGAGAATTTACCATCAGCAACGCCTTGGCTGAGTAACGCCATGGTCATTTCCACTGGGCGACTTAGCCAATGCGCTTGACCTTGCTGCTCAGGCAACGAGCTAAAGCAGGCGACAGAAAGGGGTTGCTCGCCGGCAAGGGCATTCAAGTAGACGGGCATCCAGCTGTCGTCGACTGCGCTGCCTTGGCAGGCAGAATGACGGAACAACCACTGCTCCCCCAATTGCGCGGCGCTGATGCCTTCGTCGTCGAGTGGCAGCGCCAGTGAGTCTGGCAGCACACGTTTGACATCCAAACCTTGAGCGCGAAATGCATCAAGCATATGTTGCAACCAACGACGATCCACACCACACACTTGCGCTTTGCCATTCTCTTTGGCCAACACAGAGAAATGCAAATCATCCACATCTTGGGCGATTTCATCTTCCAGCAGGTAAGGCAACATGGACTCAAACTGACGTGAAGCGCCCGGTGGGATGTCCACTTCGGTTAACACCACATCGCTGGCCGCGACCAGCACTACGATCGGCCTCTGCTCGGCATAATTTTTGAGATCGTCCAGTTGTTGCCAATCCGACAACTCCCCACTGGCGATCACTTCTTGTTGGCTTGATGACCAAACCAACCAAGGAATGGGGCTATATTGTTCGCTACTCAGCCGAACGGTCAGAAACTCGCTCACTGATTCCTCCAAAACGGCGACGCACAACGGTCACGGTTTCTCTGTTTTTACTGTACATAAGGCTGCGAATTCTCACCCGAGAGTCCTCGACTAACACCTGTGCATCCAATTCAAAGTATCGGCTATCAACGCCAAGATACGCTTTTGCTTGTTTTTTGATTTCTTCGCTGATGCCCGCCATTTCAGATTCTGAAAGAAAAGCATCAATGTTCGCCCATCCATCAAAGGGGCGTTTTTCTATCAGTTGCTTGGCATCAGATTCACTCAACGCAGGCGAAAACAGCGCCACCAGCAAAGCGGCTTGCTCAGCGCTGATGGTATTGACGTTCAAGCGCCACTCATCGGTCGGTAAAGCACAGACCAAAGGCTGCAGCGTCGCCATCATTTCACCCGACACTTGGTAAACCGCGCGCAGTTCACTGCTGTCAGCAATGTACCCATTCGCCGCCAAATAGGCGGGTTTCATCCCTTCATAAGTCGAGTCTTCCACCCCAGAAGCAGAGCGCACCGCGTCATTGGGATCGACAAACTCCCACATGGAGTCGGCAATCACTTCGGATTCATAACTTTCAACGCCTGACTCTTCGAGCAAAGCCCGAAAGACTTTCACCAAATAAGGACGCTCTACCGCTGCGTCTTGCATCACCACGGGAGAGAGGGCATTGAGATTAAAGCACGCTTGCTTATCAAAAATGCGTCCTTTCGCTTGGCCATAGTCCAAGGGATAGGTTTTCTCTTCCAATGCCCAAGGCTGGTTTAAGTTAATGGTGTCACTGTCTTTGTAACTTTGCTCAATACCGACCTTCGCCAACGCTTCCACGCCAATGCTGTACCAGTACGCTTGCTGATAGCTGATCTGGTTAGTGCCACGCTTAAACTGTGCAAACAAACGCTCAGACATACTGCCTGCGATGGTGGCCATAATGGCCAGCAACAACAAAATGATGATCAGTGCCACTCCAGATTGGCGCGAGCGGTTCGATTTAGCCATTGTTGCCTGCTCCACCACTATTGTTTTGCCCGGAGTCTTCGCTACCTGACGCTTGTTTTTGCAAGTTCCCCTCTGGAGTGAGGTAGGTTCGCGCGATCTTCCCGTAATCTTTCAACGTCAGCTCTACCGAGATCGCCGCCGGTAAGGTCAACTCGTTGCTCCACTCATTGCTCCACTGTTTGCCGTCATAAAAACGCACATTGAGCTCTTCCACATCACTGAGTAACGGAGTCACGACCCCTTCTTGCCCTGCTGGGGTATCTGGGTAACGCCACCATACTCGCTCTAAGCGCTCATCTTTGATGCGATAACCCACTTTGGTGACCTCCCCGCGAGGAAATTGCTGCTGCGGATTGTGCCAACCTAAACGCGCGAACATGATGCCTTTGCTGTCTGAATCTAAGAGGTAATCCGCCCAATGCAGCAGTTTTTTGCTCGGCTCTTCGCCGTTGGTGCGTGTTTGACGCAGCGCTATCTGACGAAAATCGCTGTCCATCATCACCAAGGCGCGTTGCAATTCATTCAAACGTGCGGTGCGCTCTTGTGATAATTCATTGCTGCGCTGCACCTGATTGACCACCTGATACGCGGCCACACTTAAGGTGGCAAAAATGGCAATCGACACCAACACTTCGATGAGGGTAAAGCCACGTTGGCGCGTGTTTTTCTTTCGCCACGTTTTATTTCGCCACATAGCTTCTCACCGTAATCATTGGGCTGGCCTGCTTTTCGGCTGCCACACTCACATCAAACGCTTTCAGCAGCGGCTGGGTCGTGGCTACGGGTGCGACTTTCCAATACCAAGTTTGCCCCGCTAACTCTTCTTCGCCATTGCTGGCTTTTAGGTTTTTGGGGTTGAGCATCACCATCGCCATTTGATTGTCGGCCACCATGGCAGCAAACATCTTCTGCTCCAAATAACCGACGGTGTTGATGTGCTGGCTAACGGCACGGATCACGCTCATCGCCGCAGTGGCAAATATCGCCAACGCCACCAGCACCTCAAGCAAGGTCATGCCTGCGTATTTGCGTCGTCTAACCATCGTCTTGCTCTTCTTCACCGGGGGCCAGCAGAATAATCTGCCCTGTGTCTTTGGCTCGTACTCGCCAACCATTTTCGGTCGCGTCCTGATCGTCGGGATAAAAAGACAATGAAAACGGCGTCAATTCTCCGCTGGATAAAATGAAAATCTGCGGCGGTCGCTGTTTTTTCTCTTTTTCTTCATCGGCAAACATCTCTTCATCAAACAGAGAGCCCGGATTGAACAGGCGATCGTCTTGCTGCCATGCCCCTCCCCCTAAGGTCAGTTGCATCGCGACCTCGTCTTCAAGCTCGGTGGTGGCGGGGATTTTATTCAACTCCAACGTCTGCCAGCCATCGGCTTCTAATTTGAGTAAGGTGTAGCGCGATTTTTCTTCCTCTACCCGAACACCAAAATCTTTACCACTGAGTACCGCTTCTTCGTTGAGGAGCTGTAATCGTTGGTAAAAACTCTGCGCGTATTTCTTGCCCCGCTCGTCACTGCGAGTGGGAAGGGTGGCGATAACCGCCACCGCAGTCAGAGACAACAACACCAGCACCAACAGAATTTCGATCAGTGTAAAACCCGCTAAGCGAGATGAAAAACGTGGTTTCAAGTGGTTGCCTCTTCGACTCGACGTCCCATTATTGGAAGTCTTGCATGTTCCAGTTGCCAATATCTGCCGCTGCGCCTTCACCGCCTTCTTGACCATCTGCACCTAAGGTGAAGATGTCAATCGTGCCTTTGTCGCCAGGGCTCATGTATTGGTATTCGTTACCCCAAGGGTCTTTTGGCAGACGCTTGATGTAACCGCCATTACGGTAGTTGCGTGGCTCTGGGCTGCTTGGCTTGGTCACCAACGCTTCCAAACCTTGATCGGTGGTTGGATACACGCTGTTGTCTAACTTGTACATGTCCAGCGCATTTTCCAACGCGACGATGTCGGTAATGGCTTTTTGCTGGTCAGCCTTTTCTTTGTTACCTAGCAGGTTAGGGACAACGAAACTGGCCAGAATGCCCAGAATCACCACCACAACCATGACTTCAAGCAGGGTGAAACCCGCCTGTTTTTTTGCTTTATTTTGCATTGTTTTCTCCAGAATAATGAGGCCGAATGACCAAGCCACTCAGCACCCCAAAATCAGCCACTCATTAAATTATTCATTTCCAACATCGGCATCAGTGTCGCCATCACAATGAACAACACCAATCCCGCCATTAGCGCAATCAACGCTGGGGTAAAAATACCCAACGCGATATTGACCGTCGATTCAAAACTTTGGTCTTGGTTGTCCGCGGCACGCGTCAGCATGCTTTCCAACTCACCACTTTGTTCTCCACTGGCAATCATGTGCAACATCATTGGTGGAAAAAGGCGAGTTTGATCCAAAGCTTTACGCAGACTGGCCCCTTCACGCACACTGTCTGCCGCCAATAAGACCTGTTGTTTGACGAATTGGTTCGACATTACATCGACCGCCACGCGCATCCCTTCCAAAATGGGAATCGCACTGGAGGTACAAATGGATAAAGTGCGAGCAAATCGAGCGGTGTTCAACCCTTTCGAGATTTTACCCAGTAGCGGCAGGCTCAGGATTCGGCGATCCCACGCCATGCGAACATTCGGCTTTTTCAAGGCCGTTTTGAGTAGGTAAATGGCAAACACGATGCTTCCCAACAGCAATAATCCCCACTCTTGAACAAACTCACTCGCCGCCAACAAAAATTGCGTCGACTGTGGCAGCTCTTGACCCATTTGGATGATCGGCTCGACGATTTTGGGCACCACAGTGGCAAGCAAAAACGCCACAATCGTGACAGCAAACACCACCAATACCACCGGGTAAATCATCGCTTGCAGTAACTTAGAACGCATCTTCTGGCGATTTTCACAGTAATCGGCCAAGCGCTCTAACACCGCATCCAAATGACCCGATTTTTCCCCTGCCGCCACCATAGAGCGATACAGTTCATCAAAAATATGCGGGTAGTCTGACAGGCTGTCTGCCAAGGTGTAACCTTCTGTGACTTTGGCCCGCACCGCTGCCAACATACCTCGAATACGAGGCTTCTCTGCTTGATCGGATACCGCTTTGAGACACTCCTCCAGCGGCATACCCGATTGCACTAGGGTCGAGATCTGACGAGTAATCAACGACAGTTCGGGAGTGGAAATGCCCCGCTTAAAGCCACCTGACGATTTGCTTTTGGCCAACTTGGCTTTGGTTTCCATCACCTCGATGGGCACCATGCCTTGCTCTTTCAAGCGTTGGCGTACTTGGCGGGCATTGTCGCCTTCCAAGGTGCCTTTTTTGGTGCGCCCTTTTGCGTCGAGCGCTTTGTATTCAAACGCCGCCATTAAGATTCCTTGGTCACGCGCATCACTTCTTCCAGTGAGGTCACGCCTTGCAACACTTTGTCTAAACCGTCGCTGCGAATGCTCGGGGTATGTTCACGAATGTATTTGTCCATCGCCTGCTCTCCCGCCTCAGCATGGATCAGCTCTTGGACTTTATCGTCCACCATCAACAGCTCATGGATACCCGTACGGCCACGATAACCTTTGTGGTTACATTTTTCACATCCCTTGGCACGATATAAAGTCAGCGCATCTTTCTTCTTCGCGCCAAACAGTTTGCGCTGTTCTTTGTCAGCCTCGTACGGTTCTTTACAGTCTTGGCATAAGGTCCGTACCAGGCGCTGAGCCAGCACGCCCAGCAGTGAAGAAGAGATCAAAAAGGGCTCAATACCCATGTCACGCAGACGGGTAATGGCACCTACGGCGGTGTTGGTGTGCAAAGTTGACATCACCAAGTGACCGGTCAATGACGCTTGTACAGCAATTTGCGCGGTTTCCAAGTCACGAATTTCCCCAACCATCACCACGTCTGGGTCTTGACGCAAAATGGCTCGCAGACCACGAGCAAAGGTCATGTCGACTTTTGGGTTCACTTGGGTTTGGCCGATACCATCGATATCAAATTCGATCGGATCTTCCACCGTTAAGATGTTGCGCTCGTTGCTGTTCAGCTCTTGCAGGCCAGCGTACAAGGTGGTGGATTTACCCGAACCGGTTGGACCGGTGACCAAGATAATGCCGTGAGGACGCGAGATAAGATGACGGAAATTGTCGTGGTTCACCGGCGTCATGCCTAGGCTATGCAGGTCAAGGCGAGTGGCGTTTTTATCCAGCAAACGCATCACCACACGCTCGCCGTGTGATGAAGGCATGGTCGATACACGCACATCGACCGCACGACCACCGATACGCAGTGAAATACGGCCATCTTGTGGCACGCGTTTTTCTGCAATATCCAGTTTGGCCATGACTTTAACGCGAGAGACCAACAGCGGCGCCAGTTTGCGGCTCGGAGACAACACATCGCGCAAAACGCCATCGACACGGAAACGAATCGACAGAATTTTCTCGAACGTTTCGATGTGAATATCTGACGCACCTTCTTTGATCGCTTCGCCCAACATGGCGTTGATCAATTTGATGATCGGCGCATCGTCTTCCGCTTCCAGCAAATCTTCATCTTGCGGCAGCTCTTCAGCCAAAGAGAAGAAGTCATCATCCGAGCCAATGTCTTCCATCAACTGGCGCGCTTCTGACGAGTCGCGTTGGTACGCTTCGGTCAGTTTTTTTTCAAACGCTTCAGCGGCAATGGCTTGAGGGACAAACGTCTGTTTGAGCACACGACGGACTTCAACTAACGCCTGCGCATTGAGAGGCTCAACGTAGTAAAGTACCGGCGGCCTTTCTGGATGCTCGACTTCCAGCACCATTTTAAAGCGGTTAGCAAAACTAAACGGTAAACGGCGATACGATGGCGCCGTATCCAGTATATCTACCATTACTGCTGTTCCATTTGATCGATAAAGGCTTGAATTTCAGCCGGATGGCGTTTGTCTTCACCAAATTTCGGCAACACAGGAATGTGGCCATCATCCATCAATTTAAGGCCCTGATCCGCTTTGTAAAGCTGTTCGGCGCGAATGTAGTTGTACTTACGCTGGGTAATACCATCGGCCGTCATGCCATCACGAATGATAGTTGGCTTGATGAACACCATCAGGTTTTTCTTTTCAACTTGAGTATTGGTTGATTTAAACAAATGCCCCAGCACGGGAATATCCCCTAGCAGTGGCACTTTTGATTCACTCTCTAGCGCACGTTCATCAATCAAGCCGCCGAGCACCAACATTTGGCCATCTTGCACAATCACCGAGGTATTGAGCTGACGCTTAGCAAAACGTACGTCCACCGCGCCATTGGCACCCAAAACGTTTGACACTTCCTGTTCAATATTCAGTTGAACCGAGTCGCCTTCGTTAATTTGTGGCACCACTTTAAGCTTGATGCCCACTTCTTTGCGGTCAACGGTTTGGAATGGGTTGTCGTTATTGGACCCCGCTGTGGAGCCTGTGATGACCGGTACTTCTTCACCCACAATAAATGAGGCTTCACCGTTATCCATTACGGTAATACTTGGGGAAGACAGGATATTTGAGTTGGAATCACTCGATACCGCGCTAATCAACGCCGTCCAGTCACCCATCACGACACTGAGGGCCGCGCCATTGACCTTAGACAATGCAGAAGCCAGTGTTGAATAGTCCCCTTTTTCAGTGTACTGACGATCCACCCACTGATTTTTATCTGGATCCCAACGGCTTTCAGTCTTAGTTGTATCCTTTGCTTCCTCTAGACCAATCATTACTTGGCCAATCGATGCCCCTGTGTTGCTGTACTGGATCATCGCACCCGTTTCCAGGTTACCCCATTGCACACCCAAGTTCACACCATCGCCCTCTGCCATTTCGACAATCAAGGCTTCAATCAGCACTTGTGCACGGCGAATATCTAACTGGGTAATCACATCTTGCAGCGCCAACATAATATCGGGCGGCGCGGTCAATACCAGCGAGTTGGTGCCTTGGTGAGCGGCAATCACCACATCGTTGCGCTGTGAAGACGCGCCCTTTTGACCGGAGTTTTTCTCTGCTTGTAAGTTGTCTGAGACCCCTTTCAATACGTCGACTAAGTCTTCCGCTTTGGCGTACTTGAGGTAAACAACACGGTTGTTGCCTTTGCTCGCCATTTCCACATCAAGTTGGCGAATCAAACGCTTCAAGCGATCACGCACTTTGGGATCACCCGAAATCAATATCGAGTTGGTGCGCTCATCGGCCACCAATTTTGGCTGCAAAAATTCTGGGGTGTTTTTCGCATCGGTAGTGCGGTTTAGCGCATCAACAATACGGACCATTTCCGCCGCCGACGCATTACCTAGCTCTACCACTTCGATTTCGGTGTCACCCGCTTGGTCCACACGTTTGATGATTTCTGCCAAACGATTCACCACCGCTGCACGACCCGTGATCAAGATGATATTGGCCGGATCATAGTGCACCACGTTACCAGCGCCCGCATTATCAATCAGTTGGCGTAGCAAAGGAGACAGCTCTCGCACGGAGACATTGCGCACCGCAACCACGCGTGTAATGACATTGTCGCCCTTCACGGTGTCATCACTGACGACGGGAATGGCGGAGGTTTTGGAGTCTTTGGATTTGACGACTTTGAGTACGCCATTTTCCATTTCAACCACCGCGTAGCCATACACTTCAAGTACGTTTAGGAAAAAGCTGTAGCACTGCTCTTCATTTAATACGTCGTAGCTGCGTACATCAATTTTGCCTCGCACCGAAGGGTCGACAATGATGGTCTTTTCTAAGTTTCGACCGACAATATTGATGAACTCTTGAATATCGGTGCCTTTAAAGCTTGCACTAAACTCGTTTGCCAGCACGCCGCTTGAGCAGGCTAAGGTACCTGCGAGTAGCCAAGCGCTTTTGCTAAACCAATGTTTCACGTTTATCTCCCTGAACTTACGCTTTGAGCCTAAGTGTTAAAACTGGATGTAAATATCATGCTGCTGTCCGTCTCGTTCCACCGTGAGGTTCAACTCGGTGAGCTCTGAAACAGCATTAAAAATTTTGCCCATGGCGGCTGGGTCGGTGAGATCGTTGCCATTTAACTGCACGGCAATATCCCCATCTTGTAACCCAACGGCTTCAAACAGTTGTGGGCTTTTTCCCGGACTCACGCGATAACCAATCACTTTGTCTTCTTGCTTCACTTGAGACAAACGCACGTATTGGAAAATCTTCTGCGGATCGGCGGTAATTTCTTCTCGAATTTGCGCTAGCTGCTCATCCGTATCTGGCGGGTTATTCTTAGCGATCGTCGATGACGGAATGACACGCGGAGTAGATTCAGACAATTTCTTGTATTCCACGCCTTCAAGCATCAGGGTCTCGTCACGCCCTTCATTATCGATGATCACACGATCAACCAGAACTGCTTTTAACTTAGCGCGAGTGCCTTCGATTTCTTCCCCAACCCCGTAGGTTGCTTGCTGACCACGGTTGGCGATAACGGCCAAGCTGGTTTGAGGATTGCTGCTCGCCACCGCCCCAACTAACACCAAATTTAGCCGCGTTTTAGGCGCGTCTTGCACCACCGGCTGGCTGACAACAGGCTTAGGTTTATTCTCGTTGTAAACCCCAAACAAATTGATGGCTTGCAGATCGGCGAGGTTTAATCGCTCACCTTGTTTACCTTGTGCGTTTTGCTGCGGTGCAGGTCGCCAAGCGACGATCTGCGTATTGCTCTCTTGTGTTAGCCAGACGACTTGCCCTAAAGTCCAGCCTGTCAAAGCCACCAGCACGCCAGCTAATAAAGCACTCGCTCGACTCTGAATCATGCCGTTGTTGGCAATCATCCGCGTCAGCAATGGGCTATTGGCCAATCCGGCACTCAGCTCTGATGGTTTCACTCAATCGGTTCCTTTCACTGTTTAAATTTTGCGCTTTCGCTTTCTTTGCTTGAACGCACTGCGATTTATCTTTCTTTATTCGACTGAAGATAATCGCTCGCACTTTTCCTGATCAAGGTGGAAAAATGCTCTCCTAAAACAGCACGTTATGCTGTTGTTGCGTCGATAAATCTCGCTTCGACACAGAGCTTTGCACTATATCACAGCTTGCTTGTGACACGCCTCTCTGATTCCGATTTTGCCAACTGCCTTGAAAAATTTGCGGTAAGTCACCATTGTAAAGTGCAAGATTCAATCATTCACAGCAGTGATTAGAGAGTAAAAGTGACCATGAGTTCCCCAAATGAAGCCGTTAGGCTCGATAAATGGCTGTGGGCTGCAAGATTTTACAAAACCCGTTCAATCGCTCGCGATATGGTCGATGGCGGTAAAGTCCACTATAATGGCCAACGTGCAAAGCCCAGTAAGATTATCGAAGTGGGCGCGGTATTGAAACTTCGCCAAGGCAATGAAGAAAAAACGGTTGTGATAGAAAAGCTATCCACTCAGCGACGTGGCGCACCAGAAGCACAGACGCTCTATAGCGAAACGCAAGAGAGCCAAGCAAAGCGCGAAGCACAAGCAATGCAACGTAAACTCAACGCGCATAACCCAAGTCCAGATCGCCGCCCAGATAAAAAGCAGCGCCGCGACATTATCAAATTTAAACACCAGTAAAAGCCGGAAAATACCTACGAGGAATCGCTAAATGGCAAGCAATGTTTTGAATCGCTACTTATTTGAAGATCTTTCAGTACGTGGCGAGTTGGTACAACTGGATGAAGCGTATCAGCGAATTATTTCTAGCAAGGATTATCCGGCAGCCCTACAAAAACTGCTTGGTGAGCTATTGGTTTCTACCACTCTTCTGACTGCAACTTTAAAGTTTGAAGGCTCTATCACCATTCAGCTACAAGGCGATGGCCCTGTTTCACTGGCTGTGATCAATGGTGACAATGAGCAGAAAATCCGCGGTGTGGCTCGCTGGGAAGGCCATATTGCCGACGACGCGACCCTACACGATATGATGGGCAAAGGTTATATGGTCATCACCATCGAACCGAAAAAAGGCGAGCGTTACCAAGGGATCGTTGGCCTAGAAGGTGACAACCTTGAGCAAGTTCTGGAAGGCTATTTTGAACGCTCTGAGCAGTTGAAAACCCGCATCTGGATCCGCACGGGCGAGCACGAAGGCAAAGCACACGCAGCGGGTATGCTGATTCAAGTCATGCCTGACGGTACTGGTTCAGAAAATGATTTTGAGCATCTGGAGCAATTGACCAATACGGTGAAAAACGAAGAGTTGTTCACGCTACCAGCAAACGAGCTACTTTACCGTCTCTACAATCAAGAGCAAGTGCGTCTGTTTGAACCGCAAAATGTCGAGTTCCGTTGTGGTTGCTCACGTGAGCGCAGTGGCGCGGCGATCGTGACCGTCGACAAAAATGAAATTTATGACATTTTGGCGTCTGATGGATCCGTTTCTTTACATTGTGATTACTGCGGCACGACTTATTCGTTTGATGAATCTGACGTCAACAAGCTGTACGAAGAGGCAGCATCGGAGCCAAAAACGCTGCATTAATTTACCCGCTTTACCAAGCACGTAATTTACCCATCAAAAGGCCAGCTTATGCTGGCCTTTTTGTGATCAAAACCCGATAAAACATGGGTTTATACGTAATTAAATAACCCCTTAATTTTTGGCAATTAATAATTCTTTTGATCTAGCGCAAAGGTTTGCGTGCGCGATAAACTATCTCAGCCAATATGTGACGGGACACCTAAAACCATAGGAAAATTAAGGGTAATTTTTGAACTATATCCCTGTTTTCTCCCCCACCCGTTGTTAGCATGGTGAGCAGAAAAATTAATAAATTCTTACAAAATCCCTACAAAAATCCTATAAGGAGCACCTATGACCGTTATGGAACATACAAAGGCTGCATCAATTGATCTAACCAAGCATGGTCTTCGCAACGTAAAAGAGGTTGTGCGCAACCCAAGTTACGAAATGCTGTTTGCAGAAGAGACTCGAGCTGATCTCGAAGGCTACGAAAAAGGCGTAGTGACAGAGCTCGGCGCGGTGGCTGTAGACACAGGCATCTTCACTGGCCGCTCACCAAAAGACAAATACATTGTGAAAGATGCGACAACCGAAGAACATATGTGGTGGACAACACCAGCCGTCCCGAACGATAACAAGCCAATCACACAAGAAGTGTGGAATGACCTAAAACAACTGGTCACTAACCAGCTTTCTGGCAAGCGCGTTTTTGTGATTGATGGTTATTGTGGTGCCAACCCTGATACCCGTCTTAGCATTCGAGTCATCACCGAAGTGGCGTGGCAAGCGCATTTCGTTAAGAACATGTTCATCCGCCCAACCGAAGAAGAATTGGCCAGCTTTGAGCCTGATTTCGTGGTGATGAACGGTGCAAAATGCACCAACCAAAAGTGGAAAGAGCACGGTCTGAACTCTGAAAACTTCACGGTGTTTAACCTAACTGAGCGCATGCAGTTGATCGGCGGTACTTGGTACGGCGGTGAGATGAAGAAAGGCATGTTCGCGATGATGAACTACTTCCTGCCTCTTAAAGGCATTGCGTCGATGCACTGTTCTGCCAACATGGGCAAAGAAGGTGATGTGGCGATCTTCTTCGGTCTATCTGGTACGGGTAAAACAACGCTGTCGACCGATCCAAAACGCGCGCTGATTGGCGATGACGAGCACGGCTGGGATGACGACGGTGTGTTTAACTTCGAAGGTGGTTGTTACGCGAAAACCATCAAGCTGTCGAAAGAAGCTGAGCCTGATATTTACAATGCCATCCGCCGCGATGCACTGCTTGAAAACGTAACTGTTCGCAATGACGGCTCGATCAACTTTGATGATGGTTCGAAAACCGAGAACACTCGCGTTTCTTACCCAATCCATCACATTGAAAACATCGTTAAGCCAGTATCAAAAGGCGGTCATGCCAACAAAGTGATCTTCCTTTCTGCCGATGCGTTTGGCGTGTTGCCTCCAGTGTCTAAACTGACCCCAGAACAAACTAAGTATCACTTCCTATCTGGCTTTACTGCGAAGTTGGCTGGTACTGAGCGTGGTATTACTGAACCAACACCAACTTTCTCTGCGTGTTTTGGTGCCGCGTTCCTGACGCTTCACCCAACCAAGTACGCTGAAGTACTGGTAAAACGTATGGAAGAAGCAGGGGCAGAAGCCTACCTCGTCAATACCGGTTGGAACGGTAGCGGCAAGCGTATCTCAATCCAAGATACGCGCGGTATTATCGATGCGATCCTTGATGGTTCTATTGAAGAAGCACCAACCAAACACGTGCCTATCTTCAATCTAGAAGTACCAACATCACTTCCTGGTGTGGATCCAACCATCCTTGACCCACGTGACACTTACGTTGACCCGCTACAGTGGGAAAGCAAAGCGCAAGATCTTGCTCAACGCTTTATCAACAACTTCGCTAAGTACACCGACAACGCGGAAGGTCAATCACTTGTGGCTGCAGGCCCACAACTCGATTAGTGACCTAGCTACGAAAAGCAAACTTAAGCCCCTCACCTGAGGGGCTTTTTTATTGAATCGTTGCGAAAATTAAGCCAAGCTTATCTGCACTTATTTGCAAACGTTAGTGATCAGTAGGCAGGGATGAAAAAAGCACTAATCAGTGTCGCGCTTTTGTTGATTGTCATCGCTCTAATTCCAATCAGCATTCTAGTGAGCTTACAAACGCGCTATGCCAGCCAAGTGTTTAATCAGCTCAGTCAGTTCAGCGGGCTTGGCATGCAAGCTGAGTCGGTCCACTATCAGTATCCTGACCATTTTTCGTTTAAGAATGTCTCTTTTACGCATAATGAAGTGAGCTACGTTGAACAGTTGGAGATCTGGCTAAGCCCAGAGCTGTATACCAACGGACGCGTGCAAATTGCCAGTGTGTTACTGGATGGTTTGAGTCTACAAACGGGTCTTTCCCGCTCGCCAAAAACGTTTATTCCCAACACCGTACAGATTCACCAATTGGCCATTTCAAACCTCGATTACGCCGACAACCAGTTGAGTGCGCGCGGTATTAAGTTTCAGGTAAAGCAACCTCAATGGCAACGCAGCGATCAGTTCATTCCTTTCGGTGAGATTCAGTTCTCCGCACAGCAGCTTTACTGGCAGGGCGAAGCGTTTAACCAACCTTTGCTCGATATCGATTACAAACCTCAAGACAGCACCCTTTATGGTCTATCTTTGTCTTGGCGTGGCGCTAAAGTCTCAGGCCAAGCGGAGCAATACCCGCAAGGTTGGTCATTGGTCAATGTCACCGTTGAAGGTCTCGATTTGTCACAGCAGCAACTCACGTCCATTTTGGCGAAGCCATGGAAGAGGTTTGGCTCGCAGATTACCCACATCAACAGCTTGGACATCTTACGCAGTTCACTCGCGTTAGAAGATTACCGCTTGATCAACTTTGAACTGAGTAGTGAAAATTTGACCTTGCCTTTCTCACTTTGGCAGCAGCAACAGGGGCTCATTTCCTTCTCAGCAGAGAGCGTGCAAGATCAGCACAACGTGTGGGTTGAGCCGCGCATCAAATTCACTCTCGATCCCAACGCCATTAACGTAGAGGAAGCGTCTGCTCAGTGGCAGCAAGGGAACCTTCTCTTCTCTGGCACGATCAAACCCGATGTGATAGCGCTGGATCAGCTCATGGTCAACAACGTGAAGTGGGCGGCAGAGCAACCTGGCGAAGCCGCATGGCTTTGGCAATGGCTTGAAAATGCGTCACACGTGAGTGTAGAACGACTGAACATCGAGCGCAGTCAGTTTATCCAATTGATTCGCCAGCCTTACTGGCAACTGTCTGGTCTCAATATCGATGGGGAAAAAGTGCTGCTCAAACAAGAGCAACAACTCGGATTGTGGCAAGGCAAGCTGCGGGCCACGGCGGCCAACGCCAGTTATCAAGATATATTGAGCTCCCATCCTCTGGTGGAAATGCACAGCGACGATGGGCTTTGGCAACTTGACCGTCTCTTTGCACCGCTCAAACAGGGTTATATTGAGGCTTATGGCCAATTGCAGCTCAACAGTTTAAGTAAACCGTGGCAAGCAACACTCAATGCAGATGGTTTACCCATGGGCTTATTGCTGTCACAGCTGCCATTGCCCTTTGATCTCAATGCCATCAGCAGTATTGATGTCAGTGCAACGGGGTTGGGTGGCGACTGGGCAATGTTCTCCCATTCACTGAGCGGTGGCGTTCATGCTCGCCTACACGAAGCCTACACGCCATTTGATGAAGGGAACATTCTTCCTCTGCAAGTCTCTGAAATCAGCTTGAGTATGGAGAGAGGCAAACTCACCCTCGCTCCCATCAAACTGCAAGGCCCCGACATCGAGGGCATGATCGGTGGTGCGAGCGATCTTACTGCGCCGGAACAAGGTGGCATTCGCTATCAGGTAAAAATGGGCTGCCAACAATTGAGTGGCGATATGATGTCCGACGAACATCAACGCGTAAATCAATGCCCAGAGCAAAGCCAAGCGGCGCAAGAGACTCCACAGGCTCAAACAGAAGAGGCCGCAAACGCAGCCTCTTAATGCAGTCAAATTCCATTACGCCTGCTGCTGTTCCAATTGCTTTTTGTAGTTCGGCAGCAGCATGTAAGTACCGGTAAACTCCACCGCCGCGACATCACCACTGTAAATGGTCACCAAGATAACAATGCGCGCTTTACGGCCACTGGCAAGGCGATCTAAATCACCACTGATTCCATCGAGCGAGGTGCTCGCAATCGGCGTTTTATCCACTGGATGACGATAGCGAATGTTGCTGTCTGCCAGCACGATATCGCCTTTCAAACCACGCTCTTTGAGTAACAGCCACGCCATCCCCCACCCCGTTAGCGTCGCCAAGGTAAAGGCTGAACCCGCAAACAAGGTGTTGTGGGGATTGAGATTGGGATTAAGCTGCGCGCAGCACTCAAATTGGTAACCGGTGTATTGGTTAATTTTGATGCCCATTTTGTCGGCGATCGGGATTTGCTTTTCCCAGCGGTCTTGCAGCTCGGTGCACCATTCTGGTTTGCGCAGCACATTCGCCATCGGGTCTAATGGCTTCACCATTTGTTGGTGACGTACGGGCCCGCGCTCATCGGTCAGTTCACCACGGCGTTCAAAACCATTTTTCTCATAAAATGAAATGGCATCTTCGCGTGCGTTACACACTAAGCGTTTCGCCCCTTCTTGACGCGCTAGCGACTCTAACGCCACCAGCACTAACGAACCCATGCCTTTGCTGCGGCGATTGCCTTTAACCGCCATATAACGAATTTGCCCTTCATTATCCGGCGTGATGTAAAGGCGGCCAATCGCAATCGGACGACCTCGGCCATCAACAATCATGCGATGATGGCTCATCGGATCGTATTCATCGCGCTCAGAGCCTATCGGCATGCGCCAAGGTTCGCGCAGCATTTGCCAACGGAAGTGGAAATACTTGTTCAGTTGATTGTCCGTTTCTGGGGTGATCAGTTTAAACATAAAATTCCTTTTCCATGCATTATTCGCCCGTTTTTGGGGTCACTATACCTGTAACCAAAACGTCACTGGGCCATCGTTAATTAACGAGACTTTCATATCCGCAGCAAATCGTCCACGCTCCGTTGGTAGCACTTGCTGACACAAATCGGAGAAATAGTCGTATAAACGCTCAGCATCAGCAGGATGTGCACCACGAGAAAAACCAGCACGCGTGCCTTTTTTGGTATCTGCAGGCAAAGTAAATTGCGAAACCACCAACACCTTACCTTCCACTTGTTGCACATTGAGGTTCATTTTTCCTTCGCTGTCTTCAAACACGCGGTAGGTCGTGACTCTCTCCATCAAACGCTTGGCTTTGGCTTCATCGTCGTCTTTTTCTACGCCGAGCAACACCAAAAGTCCTTTGTCTATCTGACCAACCACTTCACCATCGACGCGTACAGCCGCTTCACTAACTCTCTGAATCAAAGCGATCACGTTGAGTATCCTTTTCTAATTCTGTGTCATTGTTTGGCAGCGATTGTATCACGTCCTCAGTTGGCCTCCAGTGCTCCCGCTCACCGAGTGCAGCGGTGACTTCAGCACCGATTAAAACAATCAACCAACAGAGATACACCCAAACAAAAAGAATCGGAATGGCGGCTAAAGCGCCGTAAATCAATTGATACGACGGAAACTGCGTGATGTACGCAGCAAAGCCTTTTTTACTAAGCTCAAACAACACCGCCGCAATCATGGCACCAACGACGGCATGAGAAAACTGCACCTTCTTATTCGGCACCAACAAATAAAGGCCAACGAAGGCCGAAGAAGAGAGGATAAATGGCAGCCAACGCAGCAACTGATCGTAAACGGTCGAGATCGCTTCACTATCAAGTAAACGCAGTGAGGTGATGTAAGAGGTGGCCGCAATACTGGCTCCGACCAAAATCGGCCCAAGCGTCAACACCATCCAATACATCGAAAACGAGAACACCGCACGACGCTTCTTCTTCACTCTCCAAATATAGTTGAGATTCTTGTCGATGTTGGAAATCAGCATCAACGCCGCCACAAACAGAAACGCCGCCCCCACTGCCGTCATTTTGCCCGTGTTCGCGATAAACTCTTGCAATGCCGCATGAACAGCGTCTCCCGATGCGGGTACAAAGTTATTGATAATGAAACTTTGCAATACGCTACCAACGTTCTCAAAAACGGAAAACTTCGACAAAATGGATAAGAGAACGGTGAGCATAGGAACAATCGAAAGTAGCGTGATATACGCCAAGTAACCGGCATTCACATTAATCCGGTCATGATTCATGCGCGCTATCAAATAACGAACAAATGCAATGCCCGCTTGCGCCCTTTGCGGCAATCTCAACTTGTCACTGCCAAACAACTGGTTCATAGTCCTAACCATACGTAACTTAAATAGATCATTGAGAAATAAGCATGCCTTATTTAATCACCATACTACTAACGATTTTTGCCCTGACTGGTTGTCAGTCCGCATACTACTCTGCAATGGAAAAAGTGGGTTACCACAAACGTGAGATCATGGTCGACCGAGTCGAAGACGCCAAAGAATCTCAGCAAGAGGCCCAACAAGAGTTTACCAGCGCCTTGCAGGCTTTATCCAGCCTAACCCAATTTAATGGCGGTGAATTGGAAGAGGTGTATAACCAAATCAACGATCAGTACCAAGAGAGTGAAAAAGCCGCGCAGGAAGTGCGCGATCGCATTGCAGCGATTGAAGATGTCTCGGATGCTTTATTCGATGAATGGCAACAAGAGCTCGCACTTTACACCAATGCCAAGCTGCGCCGCTCTAGCGAACAAAAGCTCAAGGAGACCAAAGCCTCTTATCAACAGATGCTCAAAGCGATGAAACGAGCGGAGCAAAAAATGACGCCAGTGCTCAACACGCTGCGCGACAATACCTTGTATTTGAAACACAACCTCAACGCCAGCGCCGTTGGCTCATTGCAAGGCGAGTTCATGAGCTTGGAAAAAGAGATCGCCAATGCCATCTCGCAAATGAACGCTGCAATAGCCGAATCCGACAAGTTCTTGCAAAAACTCAACCAGCAGTAAGCTTCTCAAACCTCCTGCTTTCGGGAGGTTTTTTTGTTGCGCCTCGCTAGAGGCTGTTCACCTTACACCTTACATGCTGCAGAATAAACGCCACTCGCTCAGCCACACTTCCCCACGGCACTTCCACCACTTGATAGCCCAGCTCACGGTAGCATTCCACCAACATTTGATGAATCTGCAACGCTTCGGCAAACGTGTGTGGCCGCACTTCGTCTTGGACATAAATGGACGATTCTGGTTTGCAGACGAACACTTTGGCGTAATAGCCTTGGCTGGCCTGATGCAACGTGGTGGGCACCTCACAGTGCCCCATTTTGAGATAGCCAATAATATCGGGAATGGCGCGGTCGAAAAACGCGACGGTGGCACCACTGGCTTGGCGCTTTTGCTCACTCATCAACGCCAAACACAACTCAGCGAACGCGGGAAGATTGGTCCAGGGCAGAATGCCGTCAGCGCGTACACTTTGCTCCTCGATCAATGTGCGAGAGCCTTCCGCAAAAGTCATGTAACCCTGTGCCGACAGCGCATTAATTAACGTGGTTTTACCCGCTCCGGGGCCACCACTGATGATCACCAAATCCATGTTTTGCTCCTAAATAAACAAAAACCCTGAGTCGTTGCCAACTCAGGGTTTCTCATTTAATTAACCGAAAGCGTAATTACTTCGCTTCGCGAGAAGCACGTTTACGATCGCTTTCCGTTAGGAACTTCTTACGAATACGGATGTTTTCCGGCGTTACTTCTACTAGCTCGTCGTCATCGATGAACTCTAGTGCTTGTTCTAGGGTCATCGTGATTGGTGGCGTTAGCACCTGTGCGTCATCCGTACCAGAAGCACGAACGTTGGTTAGCTGCTTACCTTTCAGGGCGTTTACGGTTAGGTCGTTATCACGGCTGTGAATACCAATAACCATACCTTCGTACACTTCCACACCGTGACCGATGAAGAGACGACCACGCTCCTGCAGGTTAAATAGCGCGTTGGTTAGCGCTTTACCCGCTGCGTTCGCAATCAATACACCGTTGATACGTTGACCGATGTTACCGCCTTTGTGTGGGCCGTAGTGATCAAACGTATGGTAAAGAAGACCTGAACCCGAAGTCAGTGTCATGAACTCAGTTTGGAAACCGATCAGACCACGAGATGGCATCATAAAGTCCAAACGAACACGGCCTTTACCATCTGGAGACATGTCTTTCAGTTCGCCTTTACGCATACCGATCTTCTCCATAATGCCACCTTGGTGTTCTTCTTGAACGTCGATGGTTACGGTTTCGAACGGTTCCATTAGCTGGCCGTTTTCTTCTTTCAGGATTACTTCTGGACGCGATACTGCAAGCTCAAAGCCTTCACGACGCATGTTCTCGATCAGGATAGATAGGTGAAGCTCACCACGGCCTGAAACACGGAATTTGTCTGGATCTTCTGTTTGCTCAACGCGCAGTGCTACGTTGTGAACCAGTTCCTTCTCAAGACGCTCAAGGATGTTACGTGAAGTCACGTATTTACCTTCAAGACCCGCAAACGGAGAGGTGTTTACTTGGAACGTCATGGTGACGGTTGGTTCATCAACAGACAATGCTGGCAACGCTTCTGGCTTGTTTACATCACAGATGGTGTCTGAGATTTTTAGCTCGCCAAGACCAGTGATTGCGATGATGTCGCCCGCAGTTGCTTGTTCAACTTCGTGACGCTCAAGGCCCATGTAACCCAGTACCGTGCCCACTTTACCGTTACGTGTTTTGCCATCAGCACCAACGATGGTTACTTGTTGGTTTGCTTTCACTTTACCACGAGTCACACGACCAACACCGATAACACCCACGTATGAGCTGTAATCGAGCTGAGAGATTTGCATCTGTAGTGGACCATCAAGGTCAACATTTGGCGCATCAACTACATCAACGATCGTTTGGAATAGTGGTTCCATGTCTTCGCCAGTTTCGCCTTCTTCTAGAGAAGCCCAACCGTTAAGTGCTGAAGCGTAAACCACTTTGAAATCGAGCTGTTCGTCAGTTGCGCCTAAGTTGTCGAATAGGTCGAACACTTGGTCCATAACCCAATCAGGACGCGCACCTGGACGGTCGATCTTGTTGATTACAACGATTGGCTTAAGGCCGTGTGCGAATGCTTTTTGCGTTACAAAACGCGTTTGTGGCATTGGGCCATCTACTGCGTCAACGATAAGCAGTACGCAGTCTACCATCGACATAATACGCTCAACTTCGCCACCGAAGTCCGCGTGTCCCGGGGTATCTACGATATTGATGCGGTAGTCATTCCAACGGATAGCGGTGTTTTTCGCCAAAATGGTAATGCCACGCTCTTTTTCGATGTCGTTCGAGTCCATGACTCGCTCTTCTACATCGCCGCGAGATTGTAAAGTGCCCGATTGCTGCAGCAATTTATCAACCAGTGTTGTTTTACCGTGGTCAACGTGCGCGATGATCGCGATATTTCTTAATTTATCAATCTGTGGAGTCGTCATGGATTCTGATTCACTTGTTTAGACAATATTACTCAAACCGCTCACTTTTTAAACAAAGCCCGGTTTGATTAAAAAAACGGCCATAATGTACCAGATTTTGATAAAAAACCCAGAAATATGTGATCTATTCGTGAGTATTTTTCTTTTATTGACGCTAATCGCCCCTCTTCAACCCCAACCATTTCTCGAGCCGCCTCACTCTATCAAGCTTTTATGCAAAGATGAGCACACGATCGTTGACAAAAGCAACAAACAGGGGCGAAATGGATCGCGCTTATGATTCACAATGGTGCAACGAGCATTAATTCGCACCATTAAGGTGCGCTCAAGGATCATTTTGGTGCACAAAGGAAGAACAGACGCACACAAAACAAAGCAAGTGCATGATTAATATGGACTTAAAAAATTGGCACGCTTTTAGCTTTGTAAGAATCAGCATCGATTAATAAGAATGAAATGAAATTAATCAATGCTGGATTCCAAACCGAATCTGACTATTACCGCTTTAATAACACTGGAGGTTATCCAAGATGTCAGTAGAAAACGTTTTATCGCTGATCCAAGAAAACGAAGTTAAGTTTGTTGACCTGCGTTTTACCGATACTAAAGGTAAAGAGCAGCACATCTCTATTCCTTCTCACCAAATCGATGCTGACTTCTTCGAAGACGGTAAAATGTTCGATGGTTCGTCTGTTGCTGGCTGGAAAGGTATTAACGAATCAGACATGGTGATGATGCCTGACGCATCTTCAGCTGTTCTAGACCCATTTACTGAAGAAGCAACGCTAAACATCCGTTGTGACATCCTAGAACCTGCAACGATGCAAGGTTACGACCGTGACCCACGCTCTATCGCGAAACGCGCTGAAGAGTACATGCGCTCTACTGGTCTTGCAGACACCGTCCTAGTTGGTCCAGAGCCAGAGTTCTTCCTGTTTGACGATGTAAAATTCGCCACTGACATGTCGGGTTCTTTCTTCAAGATCGACGACGTAGAAGCGGCATGGAACACAGGTTCTGACTACGAAAACGGTAACAAAGGTCACCGTCCAGGCGTGAAGGGTGGTTACTTCCCTGTAGCTCCAGTGGATTCTTCACAAGACCTACGCTCGGCAATGTGTCTAGTGATGGAAGAGATGGGCCTTGTTGTTGAAGCGCACCACCATGAAGTAGCGACAGCGGGTCAAAACGAGATCGCAACTCGCTTTAACACACTAACGACTAAAGCAGACGAGATCCAAATCTACAAGTACGTGGTACACAACGTTGCACACGCATTTGGTAAAACAGCAACCTTTATGCCTAAGCCACTCGTCGGCGACAACGGTTCTGGTATGCACGTTCACCAATCACTAGCCAAAGATGGCGTGAACCTATTTGCTGGTGACAAGTACGGCGGTCTATCTGAAATGGCGCTTTACTATATCGGCGGCATCATCAAGCACGCACGTGCACTAAACGCGTTGACTAACCCATCAACCAACTCGTACAAGCGTCTGGTTCCACACTACGAAGCACCAGTTATGCTAGCTTACTCTGCGCGTAACCGTTCTGCCTCTATCCGTATCCCAGTGGTACCAAGCCCGAAAGCGCGTCGTATCGAAGTTCGCTTCCCAGATCCAGCAGCAAACCCATACCTAGCGTTTGCAGCCATGCTGATGGCTGGTCTTGACGGTATCAAGAACAAGATCCACCCAGGCGAAGCAATGGACAAAGATCTGTACGATCTACCAGCAGAAGAAGCGGCAGAGATTCCAAAAGTAGCGGAATCGCTAAAACAAGCGCTAGAGTACCTAGACAACGACCGTGAGTTCCTAACTGCAGGTGGCGTATTCTCTGATGATTTCATCGATTCTTACATCGAGCTGAAAACAAAAGAAGTTGAGCGCGTAAACGTTGCGGTTCACCCACTAGAGTTCGAACTATACTACTCAGTATAATTTGCTCACTATGTAAACTTTGTAACCTTAGTTACATCAATTTTAAGGCTCGCCTCGCAGGCGAGCCTTTCTTTTATTTTCCAAATGTAAACCGAGTAATAACATAACCTTGCTATAACAAAAACTATATCGGAACCCTGCACTCCGCAGAGGCTTCGTTCTATTAACGTGAACTCGCATCTCTTTGGAGGTGAACAATGAAATTGCTTTTTGCTCTGGTTCTCTCTTTGAGCGCCCCTTTAGTGTGCGCCCAAACTGTCTACACTTGGGTCGATGACAACGGCGTGCTCCACATGAGCGATACCCCCAACAATGGCGCGAAAACCGTCAAACTGCCCGATCTCGAAGCCAGTGCCCCCCCTCCTCAAGTGGAATCAACCCAATCTCTCGATAAACCAGCAGAGCTGACCAAAGAGAAACCGAAAAGCCAACAGCAAGAGGCGGTACCTCTTGCGTTGACACTGGCGTCTCCCAGCCACGATGCCACGATTCGCAGTAATCAAGGGATCATCACCATTCAGGTTCAAACCAACCGTAAGCTGGACATTGGCGAGCAACTGCAACTGGTGTTTGATGGCAATCGCTACGGTGCTCCACAAACCTCAACATTGTGGCAGCTCAAAAACATCGACCGCGGCACGCACATTATTGCCATTCAGGCCGTACGAAGCGGCAAGCTTATTGCATCAACTAGCCCTATATCAGTGCATCTTCATCGCACCAAGATAAAATAGCGGCTTGCAGGCAATATTAAGTAGCTGATAGACGGAAATTCTCCTTTCTCTTGTCTTTGTAATCCGCCATACTGAATTCATTTGCACCAACTTAGTGCAATGCACCAGAAGATAACAAAGACAAGGATGTGAAGGTGAATTCCGTTCTCTCAAATACCATACTCAGCAACATGGTGACTGCGACGCTCATCTTGGATGATGAGCTGCAAATACACCACGCCAATCCTGCGGCAGAGCAATTGTTTTCTCAAAGTGCCAAGCGGATTGTGCACCACCCACTCTCGCAGTTGATTCAGCATGCGTCGCTCGATCTCGCCTTGCTTTCACAGCCATTACAAAGCGGACAAAGCATTACCGACAGTGACGTCACTTTCGTGGTGGATGGCAAACCTTTGTTGCTGGAGGTGACGGTCAGCCCGATTTCAATCGAAAGAGAGCTGATGCTCTTGATGGAGATGCGTAAAGTCGACCAACAGCGCCGAATCACTCAGGAGATGAACCAGCACGCCCAACAACAAGCCGCCAAGCTCTTGGTGCGAGGCCTCGCTCATGAAATCAAAAACCCGCTAGGAGGTCTACGTGGCGCAGCACAACTGCTGGAAAAAATGCTGCCCGATCCTTCATTAACGGAATACACCCAGATCATTATTGAGCAGGCAGACCGCTTGCGCGCGTTAGTCGACCGGCTACTGGGCCCACAAAAACCGGGCAAAAAACAACAAACCAATCTTCACCAAGTTCTCGAAAAAGTTCGCCAACTTGTGGAGCTGGAGTCCGAACAAACGCTGGTCATCGAGCGAGACTATGATCCAAGCTTGCCCGATATTTACATTGATGCTGACCAAATAGAGCAGGCGATGCTCAATATCGTTAGCAATGCTTCGCAAATTTTGGCTCACCAAGAGGATGGTAAAATCTCCATTCGCACCAGAACGGTGCATCAGGCCAATATCCATGGCCAACGCTGCAAAGTGGCGGCCCGGATTGAAATTATGGATAACGGGCCAGGTATCCCCGTTGAGCTTCAAGATACTTTGTTTTACCCCATGGTCAGTGGTCGAGAAGGCGGGACAGGATTAGGTCTCTCTATCTCACAAAACCTTATTGATCAGCATAACGGCAAAATTGATGTCGAAAGCTGGCCAGGGCACACCAATTTTACGATTTATCTGCCAATTTAACGCTGCAAGGAATACGTCATGAGTAAAGGCTATGTTTGGGTTGTCGACGACGACAGTTCGATTCGCTGGGTAATGGAAAAAACCTTATCCTCTGCCAACATCAAATGCGAAACCTACGCCAACGGCGAAAGTGTGTTGATGGCGTTAGAACGTGAAGTCCCGGATGTTTTAGTCTCCGATATTCGCATGCCAGGCATCGATGGCATTGAACTGCTGCGTCAAGTGCATGAGAAGTGCCCGAATTTGCCCGTCATCATCATGACGGCACATTCGGATTTGGATGCAGCGGTTAACGCGTACCAAAAAGGGGCGTTTGAGTACCTGCCAAAACCCTTTGATATCGATGAGACACTGACGCTGGTTGAACGCGCCATTGCGCATGGCCAAGAACAAAAACGTGAACAAATGGCTTCAGCACAGACCCACACCGCGCACACCCCAGAAATCATCGGTGAAGCACCGGCGATGCAAGAGGTTTTCCGCGCTATTGGTCGCCTGTCTCGCTCTTCCATTTCAGTGCTGATTAACGGTGAGTCAGGCACAGGTAAAGAGCTCGTCGCCCATGCTTTGCACCGCCACAGTCCTCGCTCAAGCAAACCCTTTATTGCGTTGAACATGGCAGCCATCCCAAAGGATTTGATTGAGTCCGAACTGTTTGGCCACGAAAAAGGCGCGTTTACAGGTGCCAACTCGGTGCGCCAAGGTCGATTTGAACAGGCCAACGGGGGCACGTTGTTTCTCGATGAGATCGGCGACATGCCGCTTGATATTCAAACCCGCCTCCTACGCGTACTCGCAGACGGTCAGTTCTATCGTGTCGGTGGCCACTCACCAATTAAAGTGGATGTCCGTATTGTCGCGGCGACCCATCAAAACCTCGAACGTTTGGTGCAACAAGGCAAATTTCGTGAAGACCTTTTTCACCGCCTCAACGTCATTCGCGTGCAGATCCCAGCCCTTCGCGAACGTAAGCAAGACATCGAAAAACTGACCCAGCACTTCTTGCTGCGAGCCGCAGAAGAGCTCGGTGTAGAAGCCAAAACACTGCATGGCAGCACGGTGGAAATACTTAACCGTTTGAGCTGGCCAGGCAACGTACGTCAGTTGGAAAACATTTGTCGCTGGCTTACCGTAATGGCCAGTGGCAGTGAAGTGTTGCCAAGTGATTTGCCTAGCGAGTTGGTCAATGAAAAACGCGTGGTGGATGACAGCAACGCTTCTGGCACTTGGCAAGAAACCTTGTCGAGCTGGGCTGAGCACGCATTGGAATCTGGAGAAAAAGAACTGCTGGCTTATGCACTTCCTCAATTCGAACGTATACTGTTAGAAGCAGCACTAAAGCACACCAATGGACACAAGCAGGATGCCGCCAAGGTTTTAGGCTGGGGACGCAACACGTTGACGAGAAAACTAAAAGAGCTGTACTAACCACACTCTCCCGATACCGTACCGTCGCGTCTGCCCATTTGGCTTATTCGGTTTTGCGCCTTTTTTCGACACGTTCGAACACAGGTGCAAACCCCAAGCACTCAAGGAGAGACGCTTTTTCTATGTACGAACTCAACGACAGCAGCAAAATTTCTCTCAAAGCAGCCGTCATCACCCCTTTTGTGGTGATTTTTCTCTTATCGATCAGCTTAGTCATCCTCGTTCAACGACACAGCTATGAACGTGCCGTGGTTGATCTCAGTAACAAGCAACTCTCTGCGTTAACGGAGAATGTACAAACTCATCTCACTGAGTATCTAGGCGCACCGTTTGATGCCGGTTTGGCGATGGCACACACCATCAGCTTCAATCACCTCTACAAAGCTGATGATACCTCACAGTTGCAAGACTATTTCTTGAATGCTTTTCAAACCCTGTACGCCGATATCCCACAACTGGATGTGATCGGTTTTGGCTCGGAAGCGGCGGATTACATCGGCTTTCGCAAAGAGAGCAACGGCACACACACATTGATGATTCAAGATGACCGCACCGACAGCAAATTAGTCATTTATCGCGGCGATCAAATCAGCAAAGACATTGTCTCGGTGATCCCCAACTACGATCCGCGCGTGCGACCTTGGTACGCACCTGTTGCTGAAAAGCGCCAAGTGATGTGGTCATCCATCTATGCTAATGCTGACGAGCGCCAAGAAATCACGCTTTCCGCCCTCTCGCCGGTTTACGACAAGCAACAGTTTGTCGGCGTGATGGTTACTGACATTCGCATCAATACCTTCAACGCGTTTTTAAATCGCTTGCAGGAGAAAACCAAGGCGACCGTCTACATCATGGATAACGATCAGCGCCTCGTCGCACATTCCGCTCAAGGCAGCGTGGTGTCATGGGGGACTGAGTGGTCGAAAAAGGGCGACCGACTGTTAGCCACTGAAAGTGCCGACCCTATCATTAAGCAGCACGCAGAACGAGCGAAAGCAGAACGCATGTTGCAACACGAAGAGGCACAACAATTTGAGTTCGAAACCAAGAATGAACGTTATTTCAGCCTCTTGTCGCCATACACCGACCAATATGGCCTCACGTGGTTTATTGGCATTTCCATCTCTGAAACCGAGCTTCTTGGCGTATTGCCGAAGTCACAACAGCAAAGCTGGCTGATCGGCATACTGGTAAGTGCGATTGGGATGTCTTTCTGCTTAGTCATTTTCAGCCGTATCACTCGTCCTATTACGGCCACCGCCACGGCAGCAAGAAATTTGGCCAACGGCAATTGGGATAGCTCAATGCCAAAACCTGGCCGCATTCATGAAACCAGCTTACTGGTCAACGCCTTTAACGAAATGGCCAATAACCTCAAAGCGTCCTTTAAAGCCCTGCATAATCAACTGGTGTTTGATTCCCTGACCAAGCTGTACAGCCGAGAAGGATTGATTGATGTAAGTAAGCGCAAACTTACTGAGTCTGGTAGTTTATTTATGCTTGGGGTTAATCGCTTTCGCGATATCAACGACAGCTTGGGACATCACAACGGTGACCAACTGCTGATCAAAGTCTCCGAACGAATCCAAACCTTGTTTGACGATCAGTTTTTGCTCGCTCGCACAGGAGGAGACGAATTTGCGATATACGCTCCCCACATCAATCAAAGTGAAGAAGTGACGTTGACGGTAAATCGCCTTCAGCAACTCTTCATTGCCCCGTTTTATATGAATGACGAAAGTGTGGTGATGAAGGTGTCGATTGGTGTCGTGATCACCGACAGTGATAGCAACATGACACGCTGGCTACGGAATGGCAGCATCGCACTGAGCAATGCAAAACAAGATGTTTCGGGCGTCAGTTACTATCGTCCTGAAATGGCCGACGCTTCGAAATTTCGCACTCAAATGCTGGCAAAAATCCAAGATGGTATCGACAGCCAAGAATTTATCCCCTATTACCAACCCATTATTGAGCTTAAGAGCGGCAAAGTGATCGGTGCTGAAGCACTGGCACGCTGGCTCAGCAAACAAGGAATTATCTCCCCACTCGATTTTATCCCTATCGCAGAAGACAGTGGCCTGATTCAAAAAATTGGCAGTCAGATTTTACGCCAAGCCTGCCATGATTGCGCCAAAGCGATCGCCACTCAGCGCTGGGATGCTCGCTTTCAACTGCATGTGAACATTTCCGTCAATCAACTGCTTCGCGATGACTTTGTCGCTGAGGTTTCGCAAATTTTGCAGGAAACGGGGTTAGCCGCCACTAACCTTACGTTGGAAATCACCGAGTCGCGCTTGGTTGAAAGCGCACATGGCACATTAGACAACATGCATAAGCTCCGTGCTTTGGGCATTAGCATTGCCATTGACGATTTTGGTACTGGCTATTCCTCTCTCGCCTATCTGCATTCGCTGCCGTTTGATTGCCTGAAGATAGACCGAACGTTTGTCGAAAAATTAAATCGCCAAGAAATGAACAATTCCGTTGTCGCTGCGGTGGTGAACATTACAAAAGGGTTCAACGTTAATGTTGTGGCTGAAGGGGTTGAAACCAGCTTGCATGCCGAGCTGCTGATGGAATTAGGATGCACCCTAGCGCAAGGTTATCTCTATAGCCGCCCGGTGCCATTTGATGAGTGGCCATCGCTATAAGCACAAACCGTTGAGATACATTAAAAATGCCAGCGTTTTCGCTGGCATTTGTATTTAAAGAGACATAGAAACTGTGTTTAGATCACGCGAGAAAACTGCTGCTGACGCGCTTTGGCTCGCAAGTACTTATCAAAGCACATACAGATATTGCGAATGAGCAGACGGCCACGAAGTGTCACGCGGATCGCTTGTTCATCCACTTCCACCAGCGCATCGTCAATAAAGGTCTGTAGCAATTGTAGGTCTTCTTTAAAGTACTGATTGAACGTCACGGCAAACTGCTTCTCAATCGCCACTTTGTCGAGTTTGAAGTTACAAATCAGCTGTTTGATCACTTCTCGACGCAATAAATCGTCACCATCCAGCGCAACACCCTTCCACAGAGCATGACGTAAATCATTCACTTGTGCATAGTACTTTTTCAGCTCTTTTTGGTTTTGCGCATAGGCATCGCCAATCATGGAAATGGCCGATACACCAAAGCCAACCAAGTCACACTCCCCTTGCGTTGTGTAGCCTTGAAAGTTGCGATGCAGCACGCCATTACGCTGAGCCACCGCCAGTTCATCTTCGGGCAACGCAAAGTGGTCCATGCCGATAAATTGATAGCCCGCATCGGTCAACGTCGCGATGGTGTTTTGCAGAATCGCCATTTTCTCTTCCGCTTTCGGCAGATCTTCATCTTTGATTTTGCGCTGCGCAGCAAAAAGCTGAGGCATGTGAGCGTAGTTAAACACCGACAATCGGCCTGGCTGCATGCTGAGGACTTGTTCCAACGTTTTGGCAAAAGAATCTCGATCTTGCTTAGGCAAACCGTAAATCAAGTCAAGGTTGGTCGAACGGAAGCCGAGCTGCTTCGCGCGCTCAACCATCGCGAAAATAAATGCTTCATCTTGCTCGCGATTGACCAGCTTTTGCACTTCTTTGTTGAAGTCTTGCACACCGATACTCAGGCGGTTAAAGCCTTCTGCACGTAGGTGATCCAGCATTTCCAACGCAATTTCTCGTGGGTCAACTTCAATACTGATTTCGGCTTCCGCTGTGAAGGTGAACTCTTCACGCAGCAGTGTCATCAAGCGGGTGATTTGCTTAGCACTAAGAAATGTTGGTGTACCACCACCAAAATGCAATTGCGTTACGTGACGACCTTGCAGTAAAGACGCACGTTGGCGAATCTCATGCTCCAACACATCCAAATACTCATCCGCTTTGTGCGAATGGCGTGTTATCACCTTATTACAGCCACAGTAGTAGCACAGCTTATGGCAAAACGGGATGTGAATGTACAGGGACAGCGGTCGCTCAGGGTATTGCGTGCAAGCCATATCGTAGTCAGAAATGGTAAATGCTTCATGAAACTCAAGCGCCGTTGGGTAAGACGTATAACGCGGACCTGAATAGTTATATTTGTCTAATACCGCTTGGTCCCAAACAATTTGTTGGTTCGATTCAAGGTTCTGATTCGACATGGTGGTACTTCCATAAAATGCTGTGGGGCGCTATTTTGCCACATCAATGAGACGCTCATGGCGCTGTGATATGGCTTTTTTATCGCCAATTTTTAGAAGTGCTAGCCTGATCACGATAGCCCTACTCAAAAGTAGGGCTATGGATTAGATCATCTGAATATGGATTTGATTATTCAGCGGCTTCACTTTCTGTTGCAGAGTTTTTAACTCTTCAATCACCGCTTCGCTGAGGCGACCTTCCGCTTTGTGGCGCTCAAGGTTTTGCTTCATGCGTTGCTGTTTCTCCAGCTTTTGTCTCTCTTCACCACGCGCCATATCTTTTACGATGTGGTAAAGCTCCGCAATGGCGGGATAAGTGGCATCGAAGTCGACGCGTTTCTCACCTTGAACGTAGTCCATGATGCAATAAACCCGAATCGCAATTTCGGATAAGTCACACTGACCCTGAATGCCCGCAAGGCATAGGGTATTTACGCTATCAAAGATATTGGCGTTGCGTTTCTCTATCGCCAATTTTTGATGCTGGAGCTGCAACTCCTTTTGCTTTTTAAGCTGGAGTAGAAGGTAACCAGCATACGACGCTAAACCAAGAATGATTGCGCCACCAAGAATGGCCAGTAGGGTTACACTCATCCGTTCGCTTATCCTTTGTAATCATCCATATCAAAGTCTTCAAAATCCGCCAGCAGATCATCATCAGAGCGTGATTTGCGCACTGGCGCTTCATCTTCAAACTTCTCTTCCGCTTCTGGCTCTAGCAGACCAAGCTGGCTCATCAACTGCTCGATGCGATCCAGTTTTTCATCCACGTATTGCTGTAGACCACGGCCTAGGTTTTCACCTGATTCGATGCGGTCAAGCAACACGTTCAGTTTCGCATCATTTTCGAGCATCTCGAGCTCTTGTTCTGCAGACAGACGACGCTCTTGTTTCGTCAGCTTTTTCGCTGGCTCAACAATCAATGGAATTTTCTTTTTGCTGCCTAAACGCGGATCACGAACCTGCGAAGAACCGTGCTTTTGCTGCGCACCTTCTTCCGAATTGCGACCGCCCGCTTTTAGGCCTTTACGTTTTTTATCTTTCTTACGTAAACGACCAGCAACATCTGACTCTGAACGATTACGGGTAACCATAAATTCCGGGGCGCCAGCGGCACCCGGCTTTCTCGATTTTTTCTTACGACTCATTACTGGGTCTTCCTCAGTAAAATTACATCTTTGCCAATAAATTCAAGTTCGAGCTTATCTCGCTCTGCCAGATACTGAAACGTTGCTTGGCTAAAAAAGATCACATGCGTGGGGTCATTTTTATAGTGCCAGTTCGCAAACGCTTCTCGATCAATCACCATTTTGGTCATTAGACCGATCCAGCCTCTGGGTTTAACTAAATTCAACCATTGTTGCCACACCACATTGGGTTCATAGAGGTGCTCGATCACCTCAGTAGCCGTCATGAAGTCATACTCTCTTCCCAGCACTGAACGGTCTGGATGATAATAGAGATCGTACAACGACATAACGTGACCATGCTCTTCTAGCATCAGTGAGAGCGTTGGCCCGGGTCCACAACCAAAATCCAGTCCATTTGATTGGGGTGCGATTCGTTCTAAAAGAGGATCGGTAATACGCGATAAGAAGCGGCGATAACCGAGGTCCAATGGATTGTTCTCATGCAGATCATAGTGAGATTTTTCAGTTTTTGCATCCAAGCGTTGCTCGGGATTAACAAACACCAACTCACAGCGCGCACATTGCAGATACTCACGACGCTTGTCAGTAAAATAGTGCAGAATCTGATCATGCTGACATAAAGGACAAGTATGCATTCGGACTTCCTCAAACAGGGATGCGAAACATACCAGAAAGTCGACCCAGATTGGAGAGCCAACGGGTAAATAATCACCAATTTCGTAAAAAAACGGCCAAAATAAAAAAAGCGACAGCCATGCTGTCGCTTTCCGAACGGCCACTGAGTGGCCAAAACTGTGTTGCACTCATTCAGTGCACCAATAATCCATTTGTTTTTCGTGCTTTCCATGCCAAAAGGTGTTGTTCGTCATCTTCCTGATGATTTTTGGCTTTCCATCGACTTCCTGTATCACGGCTTACTCCCTAAGCCTGATCCTTTACCCTGTCTTAACCTTTAGACGAGATGACCATCCTTATCTGACCTGTATCCTACAGGTCTAACGTCCTTTTCTCCGACTACCAAGCGATCCGTTGCTTGCATCCTTGGAGACCATCTTGGTCTGAATCCTTCACCAACTCCCTGCTGGTGATGCCTAATTTACCTTGTCATCAAAATGAAACAAGCGAGTGAAAACGATTTCGTCGACGTTTTTAACTTAATTTTTATTTTTCTCTATTTATCAATGTATTAAATAAAGCACTTAGACAAAGGCGGGAAAAGAAATGGCAAATGTCTTACAAAGACTAAGGCGATTTGTCTTTTCTCTTCTTTTCTACCTAAACCATGCGAGTACATGGTACTCAAAAAAGAAAACGCCCTAGTACCGTAGTACCAGGGCGTTTTCATACAACCTTTGCTCGAGCGGTTCAGGCTAATTAGTGAAGACCACCAACATATTTAGACAGAATCTCAATGTCTTCGTCGGTCAGTTTCTTCGCGATGTCACGCATCATTGCATTCATATCATTGCCACGTGACGCGTCGCGGAATTTAACAAGTTGAGCTTTGATGTAGTCAGCATGCTGACCTGAAATTTTAGGGAAACCTGAAAGCTCAGTGCCGTTACCACGAGGGCCATGACAAGCAATACATGCTGCAATACCACGGTTGGCATCGCCTGCGGTATAAAGCACTTTACCTTGCTCCACCACATTTTCTGGCGTGGTATTGTGAGAAATTGGCAGTGAGGCATAATAAGCCGCGAGATCCGCCATGTCCTGTTCACTTAATGGCATCGCCATGCCACTCATAACCGGATCGTAACGACCTTGCTTACCAGCACTTTCCATACCTAATTTGAGATCTTTCAACTGCTTCTCAAGGTATTTGGCGTGTTGACCTGCCAGTTTTGGGTAAGTAGTGATTGCACTGTTGCCGTCAGCACCGTGACACGCAACACACGTTTGGGATTTTGCTTTACCAGCTTCAATATTACCTTGGGCCCATACTGAGCAGCTGGCTATAAGACTCAAAATTAGCGCTAATTTCTTCATGACATTCCATTATAATTATCAAGCTTCCAGTACCACGGATGTGAACATACCGAGTACACTCATGGTACAATAGGCGACCTTATGCCGAGCACGGTTATTTTACACAATTTCACAAAAAAGTAATCAATCGACTACACAAAGTCGAGATGGAGTTAACAGTGAGCGTAAAAATTCATTACCAAAACACGCATTTCATCACTAGTGCACCCGATATTCGCCATTTACCCGCTGATGAAGGGATCGAAATTGCGTTTGCAGGACGCTCAAATGCTGGTAAGTCCAGTGCACTGAATCGCTTAACCAATCAGAAAAACTTAGCTAAGACCTCGAAAACCCCAGGTCGTACTCAGTTGATTAACTTGTTTAAAGTCACGGAAGGTTGCCACATTGTCGACCTACCTGGGTACGGCTTTGCACAAGTGCCACTTGAAATGAAAAATAAGTGGCAAAAATCACTTGGTGAGTATTTGCAAAAACGCGAATGCTTGAAGGGCTTAGTGGTACTGATGGACATTCGTCATCCAATGAAAGATCTCGACCAACAGATGATCTTTTGGGCAATTGAAAGTCGTATCCCTGTGCAAGTACTGCTTACAAAAGCAGACAAACTGAAGAGCGGTGCGCGTAAAGCGGAATTGCTCAAAGTGCGCAAGTTGGCGGAAACCTTCGGTGGGGACGTACAAGTGGATGTCTATTCCTCCCTCAAAGGGCTTGGGGTGGATCAGCTTAGAGCCAAACTAGATACTTGGTTTGCACCTGCGCTTGCTCACCTGCTGGAAGACGAAGAAGGGTCAAATACAGCCGAGTAAAACGGATAACCATCGCTTCGCTCTCAAAGCCCTGCTGTTTATAAGCAGGGTTTTTTTGTGTCTCTTCTTACTTGGTGGATTGGTCATCACTGAATACACCTTTCCGTCATTGTTCAGCGCAAAGTACTCCCCTTTAGATACAAAAATCCCCGCCATCCTGGCAGGGAAACGGGAGAGAAAAATCGGTAGTTATTGTTATGCTTTGAAGCATTACCGATGTTTGTTTCTATTTCAATAGCTCAGTCATTGATGAAAATGACACACCCTCTCAGCTTTCGCCCTCTAAAAACCATCTAAATAACTGATAAAAATAAGAAATACATCAATAACATCCTATTTATATATGCACTTAGTTTTCCAAGAGAAATAATCAGAGTGTGAGTGGTGTAAATTTACATATTGATATAACGCTCTGTTGCGTTCGTTTTTCAATCTGAAACCGTATAAAAAGAAACAAACAAGAGGCGTTAAGAATGGAGATGCGATATAGATATGATTTAATTGAAATTTTATTTAGACCAATAAAAAACGCCCCAGTCAAATAACCTGACTGGGGCGGCTGAATCAGCCTAATCCAATAACGTGAAACAAAAGGTCTGAAAGATAGAACATCTTACCTCTGTACCCTACGCGTACTAATGTACAACAATTGGTCAGAATTGCAAACTTTTTCTGTAGTTTTTTTTCATGAATTTTTTATTTAACTACAACTCAACAATATTTCTGCAAACTTTTTTGATGCTAAAAAAAAGCCAGAGTTTGTGCTCTGGCTCATGATATTTATTCATTTTTGTACAAAAAATGCTTAATGCGCTTGATCCCAGTTGTCACCATGGCCAGCTTCCGCCACCAAAGGAACATTTAACTGTGCTGCAGATTCCATCAATTGTTGTACTTTACTTTCAATTTCGGTCAAACAGGACTCTTCCACTTCAAACACCAGTTCATCGTGTACTTGCATCAGTAATTTGACTCGACCATTGCCTTCCTCTTGAATCCACTGATCCACCAACAACATCGCTTTCTTGATGATGTCTGCTGCAGTGCCCTGCATTGGAGCGTTGATCGCCGCACGTTCTGCTGCTTTACGACGCATCACATTGCGAGAGGTAATTTCCGGTAGATGCAAACGACGACCAAAAATGGTTTCAACATAACCATGTTGAGCGGCATTTGAACGTGTGTCTTCCATGTACTGCATGACACCAGGGTAGCGCTCGAAATATTTATCCATATAAGCTTGTGCTTCACCACGCGGAATTCCAAGCTGTTTCGCTAAACCAAACGCACTCATGCCATAGATAAGACCAAAGTTGACGGCTTTGGCTCGACGACGCTGCTCACTGGAGACTTGTTCAATCGACACGCCCATGATTTCTGCCGCGGTTGCCGCATGGATATCTTTGCCTTGCTGGAAGGCGTCAAGCAGTGCTTGGTCACCAGACAAGTGCGCCATAATACGCAATTCAATCTGTGAATAGTCGACCGCAAGAATTTTATAGCCATGTGGCGCAACGAACGCTTGGCGAATACGGCGTCCTTCTTCATTACGAATTGGAATATTTTGCAAGTTTGGATCGGTTGACGATAAACGACCAGTAGCCGTCACGGCTTGATGGTAAGACGTATGCACGCGCCCTGTGTGTGGGTTAATCATTTTCGGCAGCTTATCGGTGTAAGTCGATTTCAACTTCGCTAAGCCACGGTACTCCATAATGACGCTCGGCAGTGGGTAATCCAACGCGAGTTCTTGCAACACTTCTTCTGCTGTAGAAGGGGTACCTGAAGGCGTTTTCTTGATAACAGGTAAACCCATTTGCTCAAACAAGATGGTTTGCAGCTGCTTTGGCGAGTTCATATTGAATGGCTGGCCTGCGATTTCATACGCTTTTTGCTCTAACTCTCCCAAGCGCACAGCGATCTCTTGAGATTGCGCAGACAGTTTCATGTCATCAATCAACACACCAGTCCGTTCCATACGTGATAACACTGGCACTAATGGCACTTCAATCTCTTGATAGATGGCGTTGAGTTTCTCATCTTGTTCAATATTGGCAAACAAGCGGTTGTGCAAACGCAAGGTGACATCCGCATCTTCGGCGGCATAAACCGCAGCCTCATTTAGATCAATTTGATTGAAAGTCAGTTGATTCTTGCCTTTACCAGCCAATTGCTCAAACGAAATACAACTGTGCTGTAGGAAGCGCAGTGCCAAGCTATCCATGTCGTGCTTGCCGCCCACGCTGTTGTACACATAAGAAGCCAGCATGGTGTCGTGCTTGATGCCCTTCATCTCAATACCATAGCGAGCCAGCACTGAGGCATCGTACTTCAAGTTTTGGCCAACTTTTGCCTTCGTATCATCTTCCAGCAGTGGCTTAAGTTGAGCCAGCACCCACTCGCGATCAAGTTGCTCCGGAGCATCCAGATAATCGTGTGCGACTGGCACATAGGCAGCTTCTCCTTCTGCCACAGCAAATGACAGGCCCACTAAGTTAGCGACCATGTAATCAAGGCTGTCCGTTTCGGTATCGAAGGCAAACAGCTCTGACGCTTTCAGCTTGTCCAACCAAATGTCGAATGTCGCTTGGTCGAAGATGGTTTGATATTGGCTACGGTCAATATTCGCCGCAGCATTGTTGATTTCACTTTCAACCGGAGATGCGCCACTGCGTACCGAGGTTTGTGCTTTTTCATCCGCTTCAACAACACCAGTGCCACCGTCTAGTAGCTCATTGAGCCAAGATTTAAAGGCCAGTTGGCCATAGAGCTTGATCAGCTCATCTTTATTTGGCTCTGTTTTTAAAAGGGATTCTGGCGTTTCTTGCAATGCAACATCAAGCTTGATCGTCGCTAGCTGATAAGACAGCAACGCATTGTCTTTGTTGTCCACCAGCTTCTTCGCCATGGTTTTTGAGCCGCGGAAGCTCAGTGCCGCAATGTCATCCAAATGGTCGTACAACTGACTAAGACCACCAATACCTTGCAGCAGAGCTGTGGCGGTTTTATCACCCACACCAGGCACGCCAGGAATGTTATCGACCTTGTCACCCATTAACGCGAGATAATCGATAATCAGTTCAGGTGGAATACCGAATTTCTCAATGACCCCTTCTCTGTCCATCACGACATTGGTCATGGTGTTGATTAGGGTAATGTTGTCGTCCACCAACTGAGCCATATCTTTATCACCGGTACTGATCAGCACTGGCATCCCTTGTTGAGAAGCTTGATAGGCCAGCGTACCAATCACATCGTCCGCTTCAACACCTTCAATAGCAATCAAGGGAAGCCCCATTGCTTTAATAACTTGATGAAGAGGTTCTATTTGGCAACGCAGATCGTCCGGCATTGGTGGTCGGTTGGCCTTATATTCCGGATACATATCGTCGCGAAAGGTTTTGCCTTTGGCGTCAAACACCACCGCAATACGATCAGAAGCAAACTGACGCATCATGCTGCGCAGCATGTTCACCACACCGTAGACCGCATTGGTTGGGATATCACCATTACTCATGGTGCCAGGATAGGCATGAAACGCTCGATAGAGGTAAGAAGAGCCATCAATAAGAATTAATGGATTTTCAGGAATAGTGGCCATAGTTGTCGTTATCCAGCAGAGAATAAAATGATCTGCTAAGGATGCCACGTCTAATCCAGTGAATCCACGCTCTCGCATAAAATCCGTTAGCTAAGATGTCACAATTAGCTCACATTTTCCTCTCCATCTGTGGATAAGTCTGTTTATATTAATTATCCACCGGATATTCAAGCCGTTAAAACCAGTATGAAAATGAAAATATAACATTGAAAAATAAGAAAAAATATCAAGATCGAAGCGAAGGAAAACGATCATTTAGCGATCATCCATTGTGGACAAAGATAATCACTGAGAAAAAATAAGTCTTTCTGTACAGAAAAAAACCAATAAAAAAAGCGACATCGTTTGATGTCGCCTAGCAAAATTGCGGTGAAGCTAATTCGTTGAATACGGCAGCTTAACCATAAAGCTATAAATTACACTGGAAGCAATGTGAGCAATGTCGTGTCAAAAAGAATTCGTGCAAGTTCAGAGCAATTTGTATCATCACCTTTTCAACACCGTTGTTTGGGGTAAATCAACATCCTTGTGAACTTTTCCTCATTCCCTAAGACGCCTTAATAATAACAATTCTCATTTACATGTCAACTATCAAATGAGAAAAAATCTCATTTATTTACCGTGATACTCAAGCTTTATGAGCCATTTAATTTGGACTCTCATGTTTCTATATTATTTTCAAAGAGATATACATTAACGTTCCCTCTTAGTGAGCACATACTCATCAAGCAAAGCGCTTTTTTGATTGTTATCTTCCTGACAAAACGTAAAAAGGCTGGCACAAGCCAGCCTCATCACCTCGCAAGAGGGATTACCACTATTCAGTTTTCAAGAATTGCGCCGCTTGCGCATTGTCTTCCGCTAACCATTGTGCGACATCTTTGGCAAAGTAAGTCAAAATGCCATCCGCACCCGCTCGTTTAAAGCAAAGCAACGATTCCAACACCGTTTCACGCTCTTTCAACCAACCATTTTGAATCGCGGCTTTGTGCATCGCATATTCGCCCGACACTTGATAGGCGAATGTCGGTACTTGAAGCTCTGTTTTAACACGGCGTACAACATCGAGGTATGGCATGCCCGGCTTCACCATCACCATATCGGCACCTTCATTGATGTCTAATGCTACTTCGTGCAACGCTTCATCGCTGTTGGCGGGATCCATTTGGTAGTTCTTTTTGTTTCCACCTTTTAGGTTGGATGCAGAGCCCACCGCATCACGGAATGGCCCGTAGTAGTTGGATGCGTATTTGGCGGAGTAAGCCATGATTTGAGTATGAATGTAACCCGCTTCCTCTAGAGCGTCACGGATACGGCCAATTCGACCATCCATCATATCTGAGGGGGCCACTACATCCGCACCCGCTTCCGCATGCGACAACGCTTGTTTGATCAGAACTTCCGTTGTCTCATCATTCATCACATAGCCTTCTTCATCAATGATGCCGTCTTGACCATGGGTGGTAAAAGGATCAAGTGCAACGTCTGTAATGACGCCCATTGCTGGCACGTGCTCTTTTAATGCACGCACTGCTCTCTGAACCAAGCCTTCAGGGTTATAAGCTTCCGCGGCACAAAGGCTTTTCGCGTCTTGATTCACCACAGGGAAAAGAGCAATCGCTGGCACACCAAGCTGAGCAAGGTACTGTGCTTCTTCAAGCATCAAGTCAATGGAAAGGCGCTCTACGCCAGGCATAGATTCAACACTCTCACGACGATCTTTACCCATTAAGATAAACATCGGGTAGATCAAGTCGCTAACCGATAGCTGATTCTCCGCCATCAAACGACGACTGAACTCATGCTTGCGCATACGGCGCATACGGCGCGCTGGGAATGGGCCTTGAATAGATACAGACACTCTCGTCTCCTTGTCTGGTGTACAGAATTGGCAAAATCATATCACTACGAAGGCTGCGCGCCAGCAACAATAAAGAAAAATCGCAAAAATGACCAAATGCTCACACTGGCGTATACTCTGCACACCTTTTGAACGCTGAGATAACCTAATGATTGACACTCATGCCCATATTTACGCCAAAGAATTTGACCAAGACCGCGACCAGGTTGTGCAACGCGCGCTTGAGCAGGGCATTGAAAAAATCTTACTACCCAATATCGACCTCGATTCCATTGAGCCTATGCTACGCACCGAAGCCGCGTACCCAGACATATGCCATTCAATGATGGGGCTGCATCCATGTTATGTGGACAATAATGTGAAGCAGACGCTCGAGACGATCCACGCTTGGTTTGCAAAACATTCGTTCATTGCTGTCGGTGAGATTGGTATCGACTTGTATTGGGATAAAACATATCAAAAGGAGCAAGAGTGGGCCTTTGTCACTCAGCTTAATTGGGCAAAAGAGCTTAAACTGCCCGTTGTCATTCATACGCGAGATTCCATTCAAGAAACTCTCAAACTCCTAAAAGCCGAGCAAGACGGTACATTGAGTGGGGTATTTCACTGCTTTGGTGGTTCAATTGAAGAAGCCAACGCCATCAACGACCTTGGTTTCCATCTTGGTTTAGGCGGGGTCACCACCTTTAAGAATGGTGGCATGGACAGTGTCATTCCAAGCCTAGATCTCAACTATGTGATTCTCGAGACGGATTGCCCTTATTTAGCCCCCGTTCCACATCGCGGCAAACGGAATGAACCTGCTTATACCCGATTGGTCAATGAACGGATCGCCGATCTACGACAACTCTCCAATGAGGAAGTGGCTAAAATAACCTCAGAAAATGCCAAACGTTTGTTTCACTTACTGGATAAATAATGAGTGCCACTTAATGAGCAATTAGATAAAACCTTGTTTTTACTGTGTAAATAGTAAATAGACTCATCACTTTTAAGCAATAAATATGAGATCAGAATCACATCCACTAATGGCATTATAAGTAAATTGCATATATGATCTCTGCCACAAAAATCATAACAAAAGTGAGAAGTTACATGTGTAATCACAGTATTCACTTACAACGTCATCATCGCTCCTTCTGGCAAAAAATCATCGGCATCAAAGAGATTTATATTTGCCAAAATTGTGGTCATACGATCAAAGTGAGATAAAAAAAGCGGCTTCATTTCATGAAGCCGCTTTTTTATTATTCTTGCTCTTGTTCTTCGCTTTCCTCTTTGCGGGTATAGAAACGCGCAAAGAACAAACCGACTTCAAACAACAAACACATCGGAATGGCCAATAGGGTTTGCGAAATCATATCTGGCGGAGTTAACAGCATCCCTACGATAAACGCACCAACAATAATATAGGGACGTTTTTCGCTTAAGCTCTTCGGATCGGTTGCTCCTGTCCAACACAGCAAAATGATCGCTACTGGTACCTCAAAAGCAATACCAAATGCTAAAAACAGCGCTAAAACAAAATCCAAATAACTGGCGATGTCGGTGGCAAACTCCACACCTCCTAAAGAGATGGCGGTGAAAAAGCCAAACACCAGGGGAAAGACAACGTAATAAGCAAACGCCACGCCGCAATAAAACAACAACGAACTGGAAACCAACAATGGCATGATTAAGCGACGCTCATGCTTATACAAGCCAGGCGCCACAAAGGCCCAAACCTGATAAAGAATAAACGGCACAGCCAAAAAGACCGCCACGATCAACGTCAATTTGAGTGGCGTGAAAAACGGTGAAGCCACATCCGTTGCTATCATCGTCGCCCCTTCAGGAAGACGCTCCACCAGCGGCGCCGAGATAAACTCGTATATTTCACCAGAAAAATAGATTAGGCCGACAAAGACAATCAACACTGCAAGGATCGCTTTCAATAAGCGATTACGCAGTTCTAACAAGTGGCTAATCAAAGGTTGAGTCTGCTCAACGGTAGACATGTCAAACCTCTAGAATCAAAACGGATCAAAAAAGAGCTACCCAAAGAGTAGCTCCCCTATGTGAGACTATTCGGACTTGGTATTTGCCGCCGATGTTTTTGTCGCCTCTGTTTGATGAGTCGCGTCACTAGACGAGCTGGACGTGGCTTCATTTTTGGCTGACACATCTGCGTATGGGCGATTCACCGACTGAGCAGCTTGTTTTAGCTGCTCCACAGACGCTTTCAGGTCTGGCGAAAGTTCTTCCATACCCATTTGCTCTGCTTTACGCAAGTTTTCTTGTAGCTCCTGAACTTTGAGTTCATGAGCTAACTCGTCTTTAACGCTATTTGCCATGCTTTTCGCTGCACTAACAAATCGCGCCACACTACGAATCGCATGCGGCAAACGCTCTGGCCCTAAAACAACCAGACCCACGACAAATATCAATACCAGTTCCCAAAAACCGATATCAAACACTTATTACGCCTGCTCTTTGTCTTTTTTACTTTCGGTCGCAGCTTGTTTGCTTTGCTGCTCTAGACTTTTCGGCTCAAAGTCTGCGTCTTTCTTCTCAGACTCTTCTTCGTTCATCGCTTTCTTGAAGCCTTTAATTGCGCCGCCTAAATCACTACCAATACCGCGCAGTTTTTTAGTTCCGAATAGCAATACAACGATGACAGCAATAATCAACAGTTGCCAGATACTGATACCACCCATTCTTTTTACCTCGGGTCTTTTGTAACAAAAATTAGATCAAGAGTTTAACGTCTAACGACGATAAGCTCGCCAACTGAACAGCCAAAATGTGACGCCTGCAATAGCCGTCGCCAGTGAAAGCTGTTCATAAGTGTGGTCCACCAATATTGCCGAGCATACGACTAATGTGGCCCCAACGCCAAATAAAAACTTTCCTGTTGCCTGCTGGCGCTTGCTGGCTCGATAACCTTGGTAAAGCTGATCCATTCTCTGGTTCATCGCTTTGCCCTGTTTGAGGCTGTCATACAGCAATTCCGGCAGTTCAGGTAATTTTTCCGCCCAATAAGGCGCGCGGTCTTTTATTGCATTGATCAACGCCTTAGGACCAACTTGATTCATCATCCACTCTTCAAGGAAGGGTTTTGCGGTTTCCCAGAGATCAAGCTGAGGATAAAGCTGGCGCCCTAACCCTTCCACATACAGCAAGGTTTTTTGCAATAACACCAGTTGCGGCTGAACTTCCATATTGAATCTCCTTGCGGTATTGAATAGGTTCAATAACACATGACCAAAGGAGATTTCACACAACGGTTTGGCAAAAATCGGCTCACAGACAATACGAATCGCAAATTCAAATTCATCAATATTGGTGTCTGCCGGTACCCAGCAAGAGTCCACATGCAGCTCTGCCACACGTCGATAATCACGATTAAAAAACGCCAAAAAGTTTTCCGCTAAATAGCGTTTATCTTCGCTATTTAATGTGCCAACAATGCCACAATCCAAACCAATCCATTGTGGGTTCTCGGGATGTTCAGGGTTAACAAACACGTTCCCTGGATGCATGTCTGCATGGAAGAAGCTGTCGCGAAAAACCTGGGTAAAGAATACACTCACCCCTCTTTCTGCCAACAACTTCATGTTGGTGCCATTCGCTTTCAAGCCTGCAATATCCGAGACTTGGATGCCGTATATTCGCTCAGAAACCATGACAGTTTCATTACTAAAGTCCGGATAAACTTCAGGAACGTATAACTCTTCGCTGTCGGTAAAATTACGTCTTAGCTGTATCGCATTGGCCGCTTCGCGACGCAAATCAAGCTCATCCAGTAAGGTTTTCTCATACTCTCGAACCACTTCGATTGGTTTAAGACGACGTGCTTCAGGCATTGCTTTGGCGACTATACGCGCCATACGTCGCATCAGTTTTAGATCTGCATCAATGATGGGACGAATATCTGGGCGAATGACCTTTAATACTACTTCTTGGTTAGTCGTTTTCAGCTTGGCGGTATGCACCTGCGCAATGGAGGCCGACGCTAAAGGAACCAGGTCAAAATCACTAAACCAGGTTTCTAAAGGCCCACCGAGCGCTTGCTCCATTTGTGCTTTCGCCAATGCACCATCAAAAGGCGAGACTTGATCTTGCAGCAGTGCAAGCGGGTCTGCAATGTGAGGTGGAAACAGATCGCGACGAGTAGACAACATCTGGCCAAACTTAATCCAAACAGGCCCTAGCTCTTGCAGTGCAAGACGTAGACGATCCCCTAACGGTTTTTCTGGATGCTGATTCTTAAGCCAAAACAAGCTTTTGCGCATCCAACGTGGGGCTTTGGCAAGTTGATGGTCTGGCAGTAGGTCATCCAAACCATATTCAAGCTGAACTTTAATGATGCGATAAAGGCGCTTTAGCTCTGTCGGGGTCATGCTTTCTCCAACAGTTTTTGCAGACGAGCTTCTAGTCTGGCGAGATCACTTTTGGCATCGTCCACTTGGTCACAGAAGTAAGCCACTTCCAATGGTCCAGGTGCCAGACGCCATTCTTCGGTAATCACCTGAGCAAGATGATGCTGCTGCTTTTTCGCTTGACGCCCGACGAAGCCACCGACATTCTTTACCCCCTGAGCCAAAGAGTGAGCGACCACATCCCCAGTGACACGCGATACCCATTCCTCCACATCCGGTTTTGCGTCCGTGATGAGCTGAGCAAACTTCTGCGCTAATTGAATGTCCCCTTCAAGGATCAGCTTGTCTTGCTTAATCAGCTTCGTGATATTGGCTTGCTCTCTCAGCTCAGGCAACACCGCCAATTTAAGCGACAAATAACAATCCGGTTGGCCTTCATAATTGGCTAATACATCGATCTGTTGGCTAAAAATAAACGTCAACGTTTTGTTCAGCTCCTGGAGATGAACTTGGATCACTTGCCCCTTTAAACGTAATAAACGTTTTTCGAGATCCGGATTGTCTTTCACCAGCACATTGAGGCTAGTTTCAATCACTGCGGTAATGAGTGGTTCAAATGGCATGGAGGCTCCTAAAATTTGTAGCCACGATGCAGGGCAACAATGCCACCCGTCAAATTGTAGTATGAGGTATTTTCAAAACCCGCTTCTTGCATCATCCCCTTAAGGGTTTCTTGATCAGGGTGCATGCGAATCGATTCGGCCAAGTAACGGTAGCTATCGGCATCGTTCGCGACCAACTCGCCCATTTTCGGTAATAGATGGAAAGAGTACGCGTCATACACCTTAGATAACGGGTCAAAGACAGGTTTGGAAAATTCCAATACCAACAAACGACCACCCGGCTTGAGCACTCGGAACATCGAGCGAAGCGCTTTATCTTTGTCAGTCACGTTACGTAGGCAGAAACTGATGGTAATGATGTCAAAGTAATCATCCGGAAATGGCAATTCCTCGGCATTCGCTTGTACGTAATGAACGTTACCGACAATGCCGCTGTCTCGTAGCTTGTCTCGACCGACGTTGAGCATAGAATTATTGATGTCGGCAAGAATGACATGGCCCTTTTCACCCACGATACGGGAAAACTTGGCCGTCAAATCGCCTGTGCCACCACCTAAATCTAATACTCTCTGACCAGGACGAGCACCACTGCAATCGATGGTAAAGCGCTTCCACAAACGATGGATTCCCCCTGACATCAGGTCGTTCATAATGTCGTATTTGGCCGCGACTGAATGAAATACTTGAGCAACCTTAGCGACTTTTTCTTCTTTCGCTACGGTAGTGAAACCAAAATGCGTGGTTTCTGATGATTCTAAAGCTGTATTCGATTGCACGCTGATGTCCGTCATTATTTTTCCTCTTGGGCAGTGCGGTTCGATTGAGGGCCGAAATGGTTTTCTTGGCCCAAGACTGCGGTCGAATAGTTTACTTTATCCTCAACGGGATGTCTTTCTACTAAAGAGTCATTTTGTGCTAATTGAGTTAAATCCGTCGAGATAGGGCGTTTGACTTCAACACCCAGCTCTTTGAAACTTTCCGCCTGACGAATGACATTTCCTCGCCCGGTCACTAATTTGTTCATTGCCCCTTGGTAACTTTGGTTAGCTTTATCCAGCGCTCCGCCTAAGTTTTGCATATCATCGACAAACAAGCGCAGCTTGTCGTATAGCTTGCTTGCTCGCTGTGCAATGATCTTCGCGTTCTGGCTCTGACGCTCATTGCGCCAGAGGTTATCAATGGTTCTCAAAGCAACCAGTAACGTGGTTGGACTCACCAAGATGATATTTTGCTCCATCGCGTCTTTGACTAGGCTCGGATCAGCTTGTATTGCCAATTGGAAAGCGGGCTCGACTGGTATAAACATCAGCACATAGTCCAAGGAGTGAATACCTTTGAGCTGGTGATAATCTTTTATACTTAATCCTTTAATGTGCGCACGAATCGCAGCAAGGTGATTGGACAGCTCAATGTCGCGCTCGCTGTCCGACTCCGCATGGAAATAGCGCTCATAGGCCACCAACGTCATTTTGGAGTCGATCACCACTTGCTTATCTTGAGGTAAATAGACGATCACGTCGGGTTGATAGCGTTTACCCGCTTCATTTTGCAAACTGACCTGAGTCTGATATTCATGCCCTTCGCGTAATCCTGATTCCGCAAGCACACGCGCCAGCACCACTTCTCCCCAGTTTCCTTGCTGCTTATTGTCTCCTTTGAGCGCTTGCGTGAGGTTCACGGCTTCACGAGTCATCTGCTCATTCAAGCGTTGTAAATTTTTCAACTCATGCACAAGCGTATGACGTTCTTTGGCTTCATAACTGAAACTATCATTGACCTGCTTCTTAAAGCCTTCTAACTGCTCTTTTAAGGGGGATAATAGTCCTTCTAAGCTGAGGCGGTTTTGTTGATCAACCTTAGCGGTTTTTTCTTCAAAAAGTTGATTCGCAAGATGCTCAAACTGCTGTTTCAAGCGCACCTCTGCTTGTTCCAGAATTTGCAGCTTCTCCTGATTCGCTTGAGTCAGTTGCTCATGGCGAGCCTGCTGCTCACGCAGTTGTGTCTCTAACTTTGCGTTGCATTCCCTTAGCGCCGTTAACTCATCAAAGTATTGTTGACGCTCTTGTTTTACCGCATCGAAGTAGCGTAGTTTTTCAATTGCGGCCATCAACTTACCATGAGTCTGTTTGACCTCATAAGCTGCCTGATCGCGCTCCTGATCATAATCATCTAATTCTGTTTGGAGCTGTTGCATTCCATGCTGCAGTTGTTCGATTTTACTGGCAGATAAACGTTGTTCACTTTCTAGCTGTTGTTGCAACAACTGATTCACCACCGCAAGCTTCTGGCGCTGCCACCAAGCGGCTAAAATTGCGGTCGATAGAGAAGAAAAAAGGGTCAGCAAAAGGGAAGCTTGGTTATCGATAATCCATTGCATAATAAGGCGTTCTAAGAAAAGAGATGCGTGTTTCAATGGTATTTATATACTGGATAAATGTCCAGTTTGTTGCACAGAAAATCCTCGCTTACACTAGGTGCTTTGCTTGCTGACTATCATTTTGAGGATTTATGAACGAGCGTCGCGCCCTAGGATTCGGGCTTTCTGCTGTATTGTTATGGTCTACTGTAGCGACCGCCTTTAAACTTACGCTCATTGAGTTTAGTCCAATCCAAATGCTCACCATAGCCAGTGTTATTTCCGCAATGGCCCTTCTCGCGATTTGCGCCGTGCAAGGAAAGCTGACACAGATCAGTGCTACTTTCTTATCAAATCCTTGGTATTACTTACTGCTAGGGTTGATTAACCCATTAGCCTACTACCTCATTTTATTTAAAGCCTACGATCTATTACCTGCCTCTCAGGCCCAAGCGATCAACTATAGCTGGGCCATCACACTGACACTGATGGCCGCTGTGTTTCTTGGACAGAAAATTCGTAAGCAAGATTGGGTAGCCTGTGTATTCAGCTACGTTGGTGTGATTGTCATTGCGACAAAAGGCGATTTATTAGGACTGTCATTTGAAAGCCCTGTGGGCGTAGCGCTAGCACTCACCTCGACTTTACTTTGGGCTGGGTACTGGATCCTCAATACTAAAAACCAAGCCGATCCTATTGTTGGTGTGTTGCTTGGTTTCTTAGTCGCGATTCCTTTTGCCATTGCTTTGACGGTAATCGAAGGCCAGTCATGGGGGCAGATTTCGATGCAGGGCTGGCTTGCTGTCACTTATGTTGGCCTGTTTGAAATGGGAGTGACTTTTGTGCTATGGCTATCTGCACTGAAACTCACCAATAACACGGCAAGGATAAGCAACCTCATTTTCGCCTCACCATTTATCTCTCTCATGCTGCTTTCCTCCATAATTGGCGAGGAAATTCACCCTACAACCCTCATTGGCTTGATGCTCATTATTGCAGGGCTGGTGATTCAGCAGATCAAGTGGGGCAAAAGAAAGCTCGCTACCGCGGATCACTCTTAACTGATACTGGCTTACTGCTAACTAAACATGTTGTAAGCCATTTCACTTCCTTGCCCTCTGATTTGATCGATCACAAAGGCACGTCCCGGTGTAATGCCCAGTGCGCTTGCGGCAGGATGTTCAGCCAAGTAATGCTGCTTTTCCTCTTCTTCTAACATCGAATCCCAGCGCTTATTGATGTCTCTTGCCAAGTAGAGCAAGCAAGCTAACCGCTTGGCTATCTTAGCCTTGCCAGGATGATTGATGTTTTCAATGGCGTCTTTCATTTCTGGCGGAAACTTCCAAGCTTCGGCGAGCTTCGCTCCAAGTTCCGTCGCATCCGTGCCCAAGACCTCTCTTTGTGCACTTAACGGAGACTGCCCTTCCGCGATTTTATTGCTGATTTCTATCGCTTGTTCTGGCACCAATGAGTGAATCATCAACTCTCCAATATTGTGCAGCACACCCGTGGTAAATACTTCATTGGCATCCAACTTCGCTTGATCTGCTAGCTTGCTCGCAATCATCGCGACCTCAAAGGTATTGGCCCAATAATCCTTGATATTCAATGTTTCAATTTTAGGGAACGCGCTGTAGAGAATTGAAGAAGAAACAAGAGTGCGAACAGCCCCACTCCCAACACGTATAACCGCTTCATTGAGGTTGGAAAGAGGTTTGTTACCGGCAAAATGTGCCGAGTTAGCCATTCTGAGTAATCGAGCACTGAGTACCTGATCCATCGCCAATTTTTTTGATAGCTCAGAAAAATCAAAATTATCTCTATTGACCATCTCAAGTAATTCTTGCAGCACACTCTCAATCCGAGGTAATTCGTTGAGACGTGAAATCAGAGCTTCTTGGGACATACCTCTCTCCTTAGACTGTCGTGTTACTTAATTAATATAGGACACATTAAGCAAGATAGACTCCTCGTTCTCTATTTAGTTTTTGGTATTGATTTAAAGCCAGTTAGGGGTTTTAAATCAACTAGAGTGGAAGAGCCCAGAAAATTGGCTAAGTTGGATGAGTACAAACAAAAAGACCCAGAATGTCAGCTAAGGTCTAGCATAAGTAGTAAACAGCAAAGCTTTCAACTCTGGCATAAGCGGGATGACTCCCCTTAAAAAAATTCACTACGCTTAAAACGACCAAACCCAGTCTGAAGACTGGGTTTCTAAATAAGTGCCTGACGGCTGGGGTGGCAGTCAACGGGCAAACCTTGTGCGGGACTCGTTGGTCACAGACCAAAATAATACAACAGAAACAAAAAGACCTCAGCATTTCTGCTGAGGTCTGGAATAAGTGGCGGAGCGGACGGGACTCGAACCCGCGACCCCCGGCGTGACAGGCCGGTATTCTAACCAACTGAACTAC
>NZ_JAQQBT010000012.1:0-90954 GCF_028570825.1 Vibrio sp. CCUG 15886
AAGCACTGGCTGCGATGGCAGATGAACCTTCTTACGATGCTCCGGTTGTGGAAGAGGACGCGTTTGCAGCTGAAGAGTCAGCCGTTGAATCTGAAGTGACAAGCGAAGAATCTGCGTTAGATGACGTTCTTGAGCCAAGCAAAGCGGCAACTGACAACGCAGAAAGTGCAGAAGAGCAAGCTCAAGCCGAAACAACGGACGATGCGTTCGACTTTGACGAACTCGAATTGCCAGAGTTTGGCGAAGACGAAGCACTGGCTGCGATGGAAGATGAACCTTCTTACGATGCTCCGGTTGTGGAAGAGGACGCGTTTGCAACGGAAGAGCCAGCCGTTGAATCTGAAATCATAAGTGACGAGTCCGCGTTAGATGAAGTGCTTGAGCCAAGCGAAGCGGCAACTGACAACGTAGAAAGTGCAGAAGAGCAAGCTCAAGCCGAAACAACGGACGATGCGTTCGACTTTGACGAACTCGATCTGCCAGAGTTTGGCGAAGACGAAGCACTGGCTGCGATGGCAGATGAACCTTCTTACGATGCTCCGGTTGTGGAAGAGGACGCGTTTGCAGCTGAAGAGCCAGCCGTTAAATCTGAAGTGACAAGCGAAGAATCTGCGTTAGATGACGTTCTTGAGCCAAGCGAAGTCGCAACTGACAACGTAGAAAGTGCAGAAAAGCAAGCTCAAGCCGAAACAACGGACGATGCGTTCGACTTTGACGAACTCGATCTGCCTGAGTTTGGCGAAGATGAGGCGGCAGAAGCGGTTGCCAGTGAGCCAAACATCGAACCTGACGCTGAGCCTGAAGCAGAATCAGACGATTTTGAAATTGATGAACTCGATCTGCCAGAATTTGGCGAAGAAGATGCCATCGTTTCGGTGGCAGAGGAGCTCGATGAAGCGCCAATTACCTCCGAGCTAGAAGAGCAAGATTATCATTTTGACTCTTTGGAATTACCATCGATTGAAGAGAGTGGTGAGTTAAATACCGTTAACAAGCCGCATATCAATCCTTCTTCCTATGAAGAACAAGATGCCCTATTTGATGTTTTTGCTCAGGAAGCGGGCTTCAATATCGCAGAAGAAGAGGTGCTTCATTCTGAATTTGATGAAGCAGCGATGGCGCATCTGCTTTCTGAAGACGCTTTGGATGATAACTTCTTCCCAGAATCGCCCGATGATGAAATGGCTGCCAGTGCTGGTATGGACATTGAGGCGATGTTGGAAGTCGGCGGCGACGACTGGAATGGCTTTAAACTACCGGATAACCCATCAGCAGAAGCAACGAATGATGTGCCTGCTGAAGAGCGTGAAATTTGGAGCTCAGAGGAGGCCCTCAGACAACCCAATATCGATGAGGAAAACTGGGCCGAACAAGACGACTTTGATCCGAAGAAAAACCAGTACATGACGATTGACGAGCTCATGGCTCAAGTTGATGGTGATGAAGTGGAGTTCGAAGAGGAAGATCTCAAACTGGATGTCGGCCTGGATGAATTTCCTGACGTGATTGGGGACATTAGCAACGTGGATGTGGATGAAAACGCAGAAGCGTCGGGTAAATTGGATCTGGCAAAAATTTATATCGAAATGAACGATGCAGAAGGGGCAATCAAACTGCTCGAAGAAGCGATTGTTTATGGTGATGATGATGTTCGCCGTGAAGCGAAAAATCTCATTGATATGATTAACGGCCGTTAGTTTCATTCTTAAGTAACAAGGGGCAGCTTTCGCTGCCCCTTGTTTTATCGCTCGAGGCTTGAGGATTAGAAATTCCAGCCACAACCGTTTATACTTCCCGCCCCAAATTCAAATCGAAGGTTATCATGAGAATTGCATTAGGCATCGAATACAATGGCACTGACTATTTCGGTTGGCAGCGTCAACGCGAAGTCGCCAGTGTTCAAGAAAAGCTGGAGAAGGCGCTGTCGAAAGTGGCTAACCACCCAGTAGAAGTACAATGTGCAGGTCGCACCGATGCTGGAGTTCACGGTACTGGGCAAGTGGTTCACTTCGATACCAATGTTGAGCGTAAAATGGTTGCTTGGACCATGGGGGCCAATGCGAACTTACCCAAAGACATCGCAGTACGTTGGGCGAAAGCAGTACCAGATGAGTTCCATGCGCGTTTTTCAGCAACCGCACGCCGCTACCGCTATATCATTTTTAACCATGCATTGCGTCCTGGCATTTTGGGCTCAGGGGTAAGCCATTATCATGGCGAGCTTGATGAGAAGAAAATGCATGAGGCGGGACAATATTTGTTGGGCGAAAATGACTTCACCTCGTTTCGCGCGGTGCAATGTCAATCGCTCAGTCCATTTCGCAATATGATCCATTTGAATGTGACACGTCACGGACACTATGTGGTGATCGACATTAAAGCCAATGCCTTTGTACACCACATGGTGCGCAACATTACGGGCAGCTTAATTATGGTCGGCCGTGGTGAGCAAGATCCAGAGTGGATCAAATGGTTGCTAGAAGCGAAAGATCGTAAGCTCGCCGGCCCGACGGCCAAAGCCGAAGGTTTGTATCTCGTCGATGTGGACTACCCTGAAGAGTTCGATTTACCTCGCGAGTCGATCGGCCCGTTGTTTTTGCCCGATAATTTGAACTAATCGAGAGATTCAGATTCAAAAAAATGAGTAACTTAGCGTGCGACTTTGACTGAAAAAATAGGTACAACCAGTTTTTTATCTACAGTTGTCGTTATATGTGGTTTAATCCACACGCGTAAATTCGAATTTTTGTCTTTCGCTATGGAGCGGAAGCGTTGAGAGAAAAGGTCTTCCATGAGTTGGCTTGAAAAGATTTTAGAAAAAAGCAACATCGTAAGCTCACGTAAAGCGTCTATCCCTGAGGGTGTGTGGACGAAATGTACTTCATGTGAGCAAGTTCTGTATCATGCGGAGCTTGAGCGTAATCTTGAAGTGTGTCCTAAGTGTAATCACCATATGCGTATGAAAGCACGTCGTCGTCTAGAAACGTTTTTGGACGAAGGCAATCGCGTAGAGCTAGGTGGTGAACTTGAGCCACAAGATAAACTGAAGTTTAAAGACTCTAAGCGTTATAAAGAGCGTATTGCAGCAGCGCAGAAGAGCAGCGGTGAGAAAGACGCCCTTGTTGCCATGAAAGGTGAATTGTTAGGCATGCCTATTGTCGCTTGTGCGTTTGAATTCTCATTTATGGGTGGTTCAATGGGCTCTGTTGTCGGCGCGCGTTTCGTACGTGCGGTTGAAGCGGCAATGGAAAACAACTGTGCGCTGGTATGTTTCTCAGCAAGTGGTGGTGCGCGCATGCAAGAGGCTCTGATGTCTCTCATGCAAATGGCAAAAACCAGTGCGGCGTTAGAGCGTCTATCTGCGAAAGGTCTGCCGTTTATCTCTGTGATGACCGACCCAACCATGGGTGGTGTTTCAGCGAGCTTAGCGATGCTTGGCGACATTAATATCGGTGAGCCAAAAGCGCTGATCGGTTTTGCTGGTCGTCGTGTTATCGAGCAAACCGTGCGTGAAGATCTGCCTGAAGGCTTCCAGCGCAGTGAGTTCCTACTTGAGCACGGTGCCATCGATATGATCGTCGATCGCCGTGAAATGCGTCAGCGCGTTGGTGGTTTGATCGCCAAGCTGACCAATCACAAGTCGCCTCTCGTTGTTTCTGTGAACGATTCACCAAATGAAGCGGCATATTCTGTACCAGAAGCGAACGAAAAAGGGTAAAGTAGCCTCTAACAAACAACCAAGTCTTTGATGGTTATCGTTAGATGAAACAAAACTCTATTCCACAAGCCACATCCCCTATGGCGGTGTGGCTTGATTATTTAGCCAACATACACACTTCTGCCATTGATCTTGGCCTAGACCGAGTTCAAGCTGTTGCTCTCAAAGCAAACCTCACCAAACCTGCACCCACTGTGATCACTGTTGCTGGCACGAACGGCAAGGGTTCAACTTGTGCGTTAATGGAAGCGATCTTACTTGATGCTGGATATTCCGTTGGCGTGTACAGCTCGCCACACTTAATTCGTTATAACGAACGAGTCCGCATTAATGGTCAAGATCTTGCGGACGAAAAGCACTGTGAAGCGTTTGATTTCATTGAGCAACAACGTGGTGATATCAGCCTAAGCTTGTTTGAGTATGGAACGCTGGCTGCATTACGCTTGTTCCAAACGGAAAAGGTCGATGTGGTTCTTTTGGAAGTTGGCCTAGGTGGGCGATTGGACGCCACTAACGTGGTGGATCACGATGTCTCAGTGATCACTAGCTTGGCGCTTGACCACGTAGATTGGCTCGGAGATGACATTAACGTTATCGGCTTTGAGAAAGCGGGCATTTATCGTAGTGGTAAGCCAGCTATTTGTGGCCAGCCAACGCCTCCGTCAACGGTTGCCGCACATGCAGACGATATCGGCGCAGAATTTTACCAAGTCGGTATTCAGTTTGACTATCAGCTTTCTGGCGAAGGTTGGCGCTGGCAGCATGGTGCTTTCGCATTGGAAGATTTGCCTCTCCCAGGTTTGCCTTTGCCAAATGCCGCAACCGCGTTAATGGCGCTAGGTGCCTCCAATCTTGAACTGAGCGATATCAACATCGTCAACGGACTAAAAAACGCTAAGTTAGCGGGTCGAATGCAGGTGTTGCAGACAGCGCCGTTAATTCTTTTGGATGTGGCGCATAATCCTCATTCCGCGGAATATTTAGTGACTCAGCTTCAGTCTCGCTACCAAGGCAAAATCATCCATGCGGTGATTGGCATGTTGAAGGATAAAGACATCAAATCCACGCTAGAAGTTTTAGCGCCCGTGACACGCCATTGGTACCCAGCCTCGCTGACAGGGCCAAGAGCCGCGACAGCCGAAGAATTGATTCAATATTTGCCGCAAGGCACACAAAGTTATACCGATCCAGCACACGCTTTTGACCAAGCACTGTCACAAGCACAATCTGATGAGATAGTGTTAGTGGTTGGCTCTTTCCACACCGTGGGTGAAGTGTTGGAGCATTGGCAACAAAACAAAGGTAATTAAATGGCAAGTAAGTTCCAAAGCCGTCTGGTGGGGACCATTATCTTGGTCGCTATCGGCGTGATAGTGCTTCCTGATGTCCTCGATGGCCAGAAGCTTCACTATAAAGAAGAGTTTGCCACCATTCCGATCAAACCGGAGTTGAGCAACGAGGTGGAGAGTTTCGAAATTCTTGAGCCCGTAGAGGACGACATCAAGCTACCAGAGTCTCCTGTGGTCGCGACGGTGGGGCAGTCTGCGTCAACGCCAAGTGAAACGCGACAAAGCCAAACAAAACCGAAATCTGTTGAAGTCAAAATCAACGAGGTCGCAGACAAGAATAACTACGAAGATTCAGCATGGATCATTCAGTTAATGGCACTGCGTAATGAAGAGAACGCGCAGAACATGGCGAAGGATTTGCAGAAACGCGGTTATCAAGCGCATACCATCAAAGAAAATGGATTTACTCGAGTTGTAATTGGTCCTGATGTGTCAAAAAGTAAACTTGAAAGACAAGTCGTGGAATTGGAAAAAATTACCGGTTCCAAAGGTCAATTGCTCAAATTTAAACCACTAAACCCATAAGAAAACGTTTGCGTCAGCATTTTTTCTGTTAAAATGCGCGCCAACTTAAGATGAAGAAAACATGAATTGGTTAGATTTTGTCATTTTAGGTGTGATCGGATTTTCAGCTCTGATCAGTTTAGTTCGCGGTTTTGCGAAAGAAGCATTGTCATTGGTGATTTGGTTTGGAGCCTTTTTTATCTCCAGTAACTATTACACCAAACTCGCGGTGTATTTCACCAATATCGAAGATGACATGTTTCGAAACGGAGCCGCAATTGCGGCATTGTTTGTCGCGACCTTGGTAGTTGGTGCAGTGGTCAATTATGTCATTGCTCAACTAGTACAAAAAACAGGGCTTTCAGGCACAGACCGAATTTTGGGTGTGGTGTTTGGCGGTTTACGTGGGGTGCTAATTGTCTCTGCGGTGCTGTTTTTTATGGATGCTTTTACGGCATTCCCAAGTTCGGAGTGGTGGAAGAGTTCGCAACTGGTCCCTGAGTTCAGTCGAATCATTGCCCCATTCTTCGAGCATTTACAAGCAACATCGAGTTTTTTGTCTGGCACTCTCTAGCGGTGCCAGCTACTGTCGCAAATCGAGGATTAGGACATGTGTGGTATTGTTGGAATCGTGGGCACAACCCCTGTAAACCAGTCAATTTATGACGCGTTAACAGTGTTACAGCATCGTGGCCAAGATGCCGCTGGTATTTGTACCATAGAAAGCAATCGTTTTCGTCTGCGTAAGGCAAACGGTCTGGTCAAAGATGTGTTTGAAGCAAAACACATGCAACGTCTTCAAGGCAACGTCGGCATTGGTCATGTACGCTATCCAACGGCCGGTAGTTCAAGTGCTTCAGAAGCACAGCCTTTCTACGTTAACTCGCCATTTGGCATTAGCTTAGCGCACAACGGCAACCTGACTAACGCGCATGAAGTTCGTCAGAAATTGTTCGAAAAAGATCGCCGCCATGTGAATACCACCTCAGACTCCGAAGTTCTTCTTAACGTTCTTGCTCATGAAATTGATACTGTAAAAGGCAACGTTACTGCCGATGATGTCTTCCGAGCCATCGCCAATGTCCATCGTACCATTCGTGGTGCTTACGCCGTTACAGCGATGATCATTGGTCACGGTATGATTGCCTTTCGCGACCCACATGGTATTCGTCCACTTTGCTTAGGTAAGCGCGAAGAGAACGGACAAACGGAATACATGGTGGCGTCAGAATCAGTAGCGCTGGATGCGGTTGGCTTTGATTTTGTGCGTGACGTCGCACCAGGTGAAGCGATTTACGCGACTTTTGACGGTGAACTCTTTACCAAGCAGTGCGCTGACAATCCAAAACTCAACCCGTGCATTTTTGAGTTCGTTTACTTTGCACGTCCAGATTCGTTTATCGACAAAATCTCTGTCTATAGTGCACGAGTCGAAATGGGTAAAAAGTTGGGTGAGCGTATTAAAGAAGAGTACGCCGATCTTGATATTGACGTTGTCATTCCCATTCCAGAGACCTCTTGTGATATCGCACTGCAAATTGCTCAAGCGATTGATAAGCCGTACCGCCAAGGGTTTGTTAAAAACCGCTATGTCGGCCGTACCTTTATCATGCCGGGCCAGCAATTGCGTAAAAAATCGGTACGTCGCAAGCTCAATGCCATTCGCTCTGAATTCAAAGATAAGAATGTACTGTTAGTGGACGACTCAATTGTACGTGGAACCACTTCTGAGCAAATTATCGAAATGGCAAGAGACTCAGGCGCTAAGAAAGTGTTTATTGTCTCTGCTGCACCCGAGGTGCGTTTCCCGAACGTTTACGGCATTGATATGCCAAGTGCGACTGAGCTTATTGCGCATGGACGAGATAACGAGACGATCTGTAAGCTGATTGGTGCTGACGCGCTGATTTTCCAAAAACTGGAAGATTTAGTGGATGCGGTGGGCTTAGGTAACCTTGATATTACCAAGTTTGATACTTCGGTGTTTAACGGCGAATACGTGACGGGTGATATTGATCAGCAATACCTCGATTTCCTAGATTCGATGCGTAACGATGATGCAAAGGTTCAGCGCGAGATTCAACAAGATCTGGCTAACCTAGAGTTGCATAACGAAGGTGCGTAATCGACACCGGAGTTCAGGGTTAAGATAAGACAAATAAAAACCAGAGCTTTTCTGCTCTGGTTTTTTTGTGCTCGAAATAACCTCTGTGGTTACGCGCTACATCGTTAGTGGATGTTATAAGCAATCACGTAGTCGATAAACAAACGCACTTTTTCGGGTAAGTGATCTTTGTGATTGTAGAGCATATAAATATCGCGTGGGTTTGCACTCCAGTCAGGCAGAATACGCACTAGGCTGCCATCGGCGATATACTCTTTTATCATCACGTCTGGCATGAGAGTGATGCCTAGCCCTTCTGAGCACGCGCTACGTACCACATTCAGTGCGTTGGCTTGAAAGCGACCACGATCAACGTTAACAACGGTTTCGCCTTTGCTGTTGATTAATGTCCACTTCAACAGCGGGTGGCCTTTGAGTAGGAAGTGGTCGTGCAGATCTTCAGCATGAGTTGGCATTGGGTGAGCGTTTACGTACTCAGGGCTAGCCACCAAAATATCTTTCACTGAACCAATTTTACGCGCGATAAGGCTTGAATCTCTTTGTGGTCCTACGCGGAAAATGACATCCCATTCGGTTGGGTCAAGTTGATCAGCGTTACTCTCTGTAGTGAGTTCAATGTTGATTTCTGGATACTGACTCATAAAACCGTTCAACATTGGCATCATCATACGCTTGGTGAGATTGTAGGGCGTTGAAATCTTGATTTTGCCAGACGCACCACGACATTCATCGGTAATTTCTTCGGCTGTGTTTGTGAGTCTTTGCAGTAAAGGAGAGCATTCACGGAAAAAGCGTTCTCCCGCTTCTGTCAGTGATAATTTACGTGCATGGCGATTGAGAAGGCGCAAGTTCACCGCATCTTCCAAAGCTTGTATGCGTCGGGTGATGGTCGCCACGGGGATCATGGTCTTACGTGAAGTTGCGGTGTAGCTCCCATTTTCAACAACGAGTCTGAACAGGTTGAGATCGTCTAATTTCATATTTCCTGACACATCTATTTACCAAATAGGCCTAATTTAGCGCTAACTTTGCGATGAAAGTTTGCTTCATGTCAACAGGTCGCACGATTTGTGATCAGCATACATCTAGTAGCAAACTCTGATATAAAGTGGAATATTTGTATAAATGGCTTTTTACAGCTACGTTTTATTACAGAGCAGAGTGGGTGCAGAGCACAGGAAGTGGCCCGTCTGTGATAAGTAAACTACAAAAATAATAACATTGATAACCACTTTGACTGAGTGTGTGAGGTGAAGCTATGTACAAGACTCACAGTCAAACGGCAATGACCTCGGCAAGGGAAGCGGTACAACCAAAGTTAATACAACTGGTTGATGATGATCCGATCTTTCGCCGAATTACCAGTGCCTATCTCGAAAGTCAGGGATATAAAGTCGTTGAGTCAGAAAACGGTTTGCAAGCCCTTCAGCAGTTACGTGAATGCGATCCTGATATCGTATTATGTGATTTGTCCATGCCCGTGTTAGACGGGATAGAATTTGTCGAGGAGGTCAGTCTCGAGTACCCCTCCTTGCCTTTGATTGTGGTTTCCGCAACAGGAGAGATGTCCGATGTTGCCAAAGCGCTGCGTTTTGGGATTAAAGATTTCTTACCCAAACCAATTGGAGATTATCAACACCTAGCGGAAGCGATTGAGAATACATTGGAAGATTCGATGAACCATATGTCGGATCAACGCGATTTTTCCAGCCAGTGGTTTCGAGTCGATGGCGGCGGAGAGTTGCCCGACGAGCAGGAGCTTCACTGGCATTTAAACTATTTGGAAGATAACCCCAATTCGGCAAGAGACTTACTCCACGCTTTGCTGCCAGACAAAGATACGTCGCAGGGCGATTGGAAGTTTTCTTATAAGTTGCTGCAATCAACCGATATGATGCCGCTCGTGTTTGATTACCGTTGGTTGATGAATGGCCAGTTTGCGTTTTACCTCGTCGATTCGGCTTCAGTAGAAAAGCAAGGTGTCGCTACTGCCTTGTTGATACGCGCTTTGTTTGATGATTACTTACGTAATCTAAAAAGCTTTAGCGCTGACTTAAAAGATATTGTCGAAATCCTAGAGCGGGGCATTCGTTATTCGGATTGTGCGTGCCCGGTTAATGCGCTATTTGGCATTGCGGATTTGGTGGATGGAAGTGTTGAAATTTTACCTGCGGGGCTAGACAGTCAGTGGTCAACGGGGTTCATCAATCAGCATATTGCTGCTGGAAACCGTCTAGGTCACAACAGTTTAAAAAACTTCATCACTCGTGATCTCAATATAGGTAGCGGTAGTCAACTGACACTAGGCTGTTTAGGCTCCGCCAGTTTCAGTTTGAATATCATCAAAGGCAGTAAAGTGAGTTGACGATACTTCACCTAATATCGCCGCCATGAGCGGCGATATTCTTGTCCGCGTGAGGGTGACTTTGCAATAGTTCGGCTTTCCATTTCTCCATTCTTTTGTTTGTTGATTCCTCTATTTTCTTTAGAGGGTGTTGGTTTTCTTTCTACAAAATCGCAAATTTATCAATTACCCCTACTTTTGCTCGGTGTTTAGACCGTTGGCTTTGCTGTATATTGGCGGCGAAAACAATAATGAACCATTTTCTTAACCATTGGTTAACTCTTTTGGGGTAGAAAACGTAAAGAAAGTTATCAGCACAAGAGTAGAAGCATCATGGCAGACAAAGATTTTAAAGAGCCCTATAATCTGTTTTATTTTCTTGGTTTTATCGCAGTTCTTTTAATTCCAACTTTACCTGCGACATTAACCTGGATTCGTGTACTTAACGGTTACGCGGGTTTCTAAGCATTAATATCGGGAGTTCACCATCCGTATTCGACGTTTATTTCTCAATATAGTTGGTGGACTCAGTTTATGCCTTGGTATTGCAGGCATTGTCCTTCCTCTGCTCCCAACCACGCCTTTTATCCTGCTAGCGAGCGCCTGTTTTTTACGTTCTAGCCCGCGATTTCATCATTGGTTACACAGCCACAAAACCTTTGGTCCGGTACTGGACAATTGGCAACAAAATCGTGCTGTGACGCGTCGCGTTAAACAGCGTGCTATCTTGTTTATTCTGCTGAGCTTCTCTGTTTCTATCTGGATCGCGCCACTCATGTGGCTAAAGATTGCACTAATGTTTGGTTTAATCGTTTTGCTTGGCATTTTTGTCCGCCTCCCTGTGAGCGACTCGGTTGCCGCGCGACGGGAAACTGACTAGAATTGGGAAGAAAAGTGCGCCCACTCTTCGAGTGGGCATTTTGTTTTTAGCGTTACAGAGAATGTTCGACGTCAGCCCTGTAACGATGAGTACCACCTGTTCTAAGCCCTCATAATAGCGTGACAAAAAGAGAGGGCGATGAGCCAATCTAAGTAAATCGATATTATGACTACAAACACCATTGCACAGATCCAAGCCAGTATTAAAAGCATCCCAGATTACCCGAAACCAGGTATCCTGTTTCGCGATGTGACCAGCCTTCTAGAAGACGCTCAGGCGTACCAGGCAACCATCCAATTGTTGGTTGATAAGTACAAAGACATGGGGTTCACCAAAGTGGTGGGTACTGAAGCGCGTGGTTTCCTATTTGGTGCACCGCTTGCGTTGCAATTAGGTGTGGGTTTTGTGCCTGTACGTAAGCCGGGTAAACTGCCTCGCAACACCATCGCACAATCATACGAACTTGAGTACGGTGTTGATACACTGGAAATCCACACGGATGCGATCGTTGAAGGTGACAAAGTGTTAGTGGTTGATGACTTGCTTGCTACAGGCGGCACCATTGAAGCGACAACCAAACTGATTCGTCAGCTTGGCGGTGTGGTTGAGCATGCAGCGTTTGTTATCAATCTACCTGAAATTGGTGGCGACAAGCGTTTGGAAGGTCTTGGCCTTAACGTTTACAGCATCTGTGAATTCGAAGGACACTAATTAAGTCAATGAGTTATTTAGCTTTAGCGCGAAAATGGCGTCCGCGTCAATTTAAAGAAGTGGTGGGGCAAGGCCATGTGCTGACTGCCCTAGAAAATGCTCTTGAGCACAATCGTCTGCACCATGCTTACTTGTTCAGTGGCACACGAGGTGTGGGTAAAACCTCGATTGGTCGCTTGTTTGCCAAAGCTCTCAACTGCGAAAAGGGCATCACCTCAGCGCCTTGTGGACAATGTGATACCTGCCGAGAGATTGAAGAAGGGCGCTTCGTTGATCTACTGGAGATTGACGCCGCATCGCGTACTAAAGTTGAAGACACTCGTGAACTGTTAGACAACGTTCAATACAAACCAGCGCGCGGTCGTTTCAAGGTTTACTTGATCGACGAAGTGCACATGCTCTCGCGTCACTCTTTTAATGCGTTACTCAAAACCTTAGAAGAGCCGCCAGAGTATGTGAAATTCCTATTGGCAACAACGGATCCACAGAAACTTCCTGTGACGATTTTGTCTCGTTGTTTGCAGTTCCACCTTAAGCCGATCACGGTTGATGCTATCCATCAACAGCTCGATTTTATTTTGGCAAAAGAAGGTGTCACTGCTCAAGCGCGTGCGCTTGGCATGATCGCGCATGCTGCCGATGGCAGTATGCGTGACGCCCTAAGCTTAACCGATCAAGCAATTGCGTTAGGCAATGGTCAGATTGAAACTGATCTGGTCAGCCATATGTTAGGCACCATTGATACCGACCAAGCGATCCATCTCTTAGAAGCCATCAGCAGCAAGCAGCCACAAGTGGCGATGGATAAGATTCAGCAGCTCGCGCAAAATGGTGCGGAGTGGGATGGTTTGTTGCAACAATTGGCGACTCAGCTGCATCGCATTGCCATGTACCAGCTGTTGCCTTCAAGCCTAGACAAAGCGCAGCCTGATGCAGAAAAAATTGAGCTGCTTAGCCGAGCACTGTCACCACAAGATGTTCAGCTGTTTTATCAGATCGCCTTAAAAGGGCGTGATGACCTCTCTTTGGCGCCAAATGGGCGTATCGGGATGGAAATGATTGTGTTGCGTATGATGGCATTTCGTCCTGCGGATGTGTCGCAAGCGAACATCATTTCTGCGCAAGGTGCGAATTTAGCATCGGCTCCGGCAGCTCAAAGTGCCGCTCCTCAAGTGAGTACGGCGCCAGCACAAACGGCTCCGGCGATGAGCGCAAAGCCAAGCTCTGAACGGATTGCTCCTGCAGAACGTCCTCAAGCGGTCAGTCACGCGCCATCGCGTCCCGCTTCATCGATGAATGCCCCAAGTTCTGTGGCCCCTCAGCCTGTTCAGACAGAGATGCCACCTCAATATGATGCGCCACCGATGGATTATGCCGATTATCCACCTATGGATGACATACCGCCAATGGGTTATGGCTATGAGGATGCAGCCGCATCGCAGCCTGAGCCTCAACCTGCGCCGCAGCACACGCCTGAAAGCGCAAGTTCAGCTTCTGGTGGTTTAACCGGTTTGCGTCATCAATTGCGTTCTCAACGTCAAGGGTTGGCACAAAATGGTGGCTCAAAAAAGTCTAAAGCGGCATCTGCTGAGAAAGAGTCGGTCCTCGATCGAGTCGCGCAAAAGCAGGCAACTGCAGCGCAGGTGTCGCCACGTCAAAGCCTTGCGCCGTCAGAGCCTGAAGTAAGAGAGGATGAACCCTATCAATGGCGTCCGAGTCAGCCTGTGGTGCAATCTAAGAGCAAAGAGCTGACACCGACGGAAATTAAACGTGCACTTGAGCACGAAAAAACGCCAGAAATGGCGGAAAAACTCGTTGCAGAATCGCTTGAGCAGAGTGAGTGGGCAAAATTGATCACCCAGCTCGAAACGGCAAAATTGGTGGAACAGTTAGCGCTCAACTCGGCGTATAACAAAGATGGTTCAACCATCGCTTTGACGCTGCGTAGCCATCAACAACATTTAAATACCGATAAAGCGCAAAAAGAGCTGCTTTCAGCGCTCAACGAAACGCTGGGTGAAACTTGCCATCTCTCTGTGGAAGTCGGAGAGCAAGGTGAGACTCCCTTAGAGTTACGCGAAAGGCTTTATCAGCAAAAATTACAGCAGGCTTTCACTAGCCTGGAAAATGACACCCATGTTCAGTTTATACTGCGCCGATTCAGTGCAGAACTGGACAGAGACAGTGTTCGTCCTGTCTGAATTTATTCGCGGGGTTGAAATGTTCAACAAACGACCCCATCCATAGTGAAACACCTCATTCAACCAGAGAGAAAAACATGTTTGGTAAAGGCGGTATGGGCAACCTAATGAAGCAAGCCCAACAAATGCAAGAACGCATGCAAAAGCTTCAAGAAGAAATCGCAAATATGGAAGTGGTCGGCGAATCAGGCGCAGGCTTGGTGAAAGTCACCATCACTGGTAGCCACAGCGTACGTCGTGTCAACATCGATGAAAGCTTGATGGAAGATGACAAAGAGATGCTTGAAGACTTGATCGCAGCAGCATTTAACGATGCAGCACGCCGCGTTGAAGAAACTCAAAAAGAGAAAATGGCAGCAATCACTGGCGGTATGCAACTACCACCAGGCATGAAAATGCCGTTTTAATCGAAAAGGTTAACTATGCGTACCAGCCATATGCTGGAACAATTGATGGAGGCCTTACGTTGTTTGCCTGGGGTTGGCCCCAAGTCAGCACAGCGTATGGCCTTTCATTTGTTACAGCGAGATAGAAAAGGCGGCCTGCAGCTTGCGGATGCATTAAGTCATGCCATGACGGAAATTGGTCACTGTAACGAGTGCCGTACTTTTACCGAAGAAGACGTGTGTCATATCTGCAACAACCCAAAACGCCAAGAAAACGGATTATTGTGTGTGGTCGAAAGCCCTGCCGATATCGCTGCGGTGGAAGCCACAGGACAATTCTCTGGTCGTTACTTTGTGCTGATGGGGCACCTATCACCGCTTGATGGTATTGGACCTAGTGATATTGGCCTCGATGTCCTCGATTATCGTCTGCGTCGCGGTGATATCAAAGAAGTGATCTTAGCGACCAACCCTACCGTGGAAGGTGAAGCGACTGCGCACTACATCGCTGAACTTTGTCGAGAGCATAAAGTGGACGCCAGTCGAATTGCTCATGGTGTTCCGGTCGGTGGGGAGCTTGAGCTGGTGGATGGCACGACACTCTCCCATTCGTTATTGGGCAGACACAAACTCAACTAACACCAAAGCGATGCTGTTACAGCATCGCTTTTTCATTGCGTTTTTTTCTTTGATGAACGAGTTAAGATTCGGGCTCCATGACCAATCGCCAATGTGAGTCGAGCACGGGTGATGGCGTGTAGTAGAAGTGCTGTTCGCCACTGTGTAGGTAGCTGAGATACTCACTCAATATCCTACAAGTAGTCTGTTCGCACGTTGGGTTGCTAAACAATACAACTTCATCAAGGTCACTATTTGCAGGCAGTGAAACACACGAAGATGGCTCCTTGTTTGGGTTGATGCACAGCAAAGCCGCGCGTGTGGTGAGTTTTTCCAAAAGGGTAAAAAGTGCCTGTTCGCCAAGTGCATTTGGCGCTTTTATTTCCAAGCGTATCTCGCTAACCCCCTTAAGCTGCATAAGCGCATCGTCGAGATGCTTTGTGAAATCGGCCAGCGAAACATCATGCAGCGCCCCTATCTCATGCAGCTCACCTATATCATGGAGTGCGTCTTGCTCATGTAGAGCGCCTATCTCAAGCAAGCCAATGCCATTGTCTTGACGGCCGCGAACTGCGAGGGCTCTTGTTGGGTTCGCTCTCCATCGCTCTGCCGACGGTGATTGTATGGCGGTTAGCCTTGATCCGCTCAGCTCGGTGAACATGGCCTCGACTAATGAACGCCATTGCTCTTCGTTTTGCGCCTGTGCCGCTTTGATCAAATAGGGCTGATAAAGCTGCTGCCACTCATCTTGAATTTGATCGTAGTGCGGATAGTTTGTCGCTACGCTTTGCCAAAGTTGCTGGTAGTCGTCTTCATAGCCCAATGAGTTTCGTGCTGCAACAACCGGTTGAGGCTCACGCAGCACAATCTTCACTTGGTCCGTATTGGAGCGATCACCACTGTCTTTGGCGTAAAGTTCAAAGATGTACGTTCCTGCAACGGTCGGGTTGAGCAGTGTGGCCGTAAAGCTGTCAGCGTTTAAAATGGTTAGGCTCTGTGGACCAGAAATTTGTCGCCATTGCTTGGTCTTGATAGAGAACACCAGTTTCGGCCAACTTTTGGCAGAACCATGCAGGGTAATGGTGTCGATGGGCAACGTATGGTATTGGTCGGAACCTGCGTTGACTGTTGGCTTAGTGTATTTGGTGGCATCACTGGCGTCATCAACATCGCACCCAGCGAGGAACAACAGTGTGGCTATTAAGACGATTTTGAGTAAGTTACACATCTTAAATCCTCCGGATCAGAAACTGTAGCTAATGCCAGTGGAGAGAAAGGCCTCTTCACTGTCGTAAAAATCGATATCAGAATCCGACTCTTGATAACCCGCCATAACGTTCAGTTGGGTATTTCGCCAGCCCCAAAGATCGGCATAGCTGTAGACGGAGAAAAAGCCAAAGCTCTCGTAATCTTGCTTGCGAGAAAAAACGGGGTTGTCTGCATCAAAACTGGCAGAGCTATTTCTCAGCGTTGTGATAACACTGTGTCTGCCTTGGGCGATAAGAAACGACATCTGTGCGGTCAATAATTGATTGCTTTTGGCATCGCCATCGGCGTCGCGCAGCGTGTAGTAAAATGCAGGGGACAGTACAAACGACTGGCTCAAAGGAAAGGAGATCTCTGCGCCAAAGCGTTGATAGTCGCTGGCACGCTTTAATTGTGAACGAGCTTCAGTGGTTAACCCTTGTGAGAGGCCGATGTCGTCATATTCAACTTCGCTGCCGGCGACAGCGTATTTCAAACTGATTGGCAAAGGGCTGGTGATGTCCATCGCGAATCTCACGCCACCGACCGTTTGCTCCGTTGTTTGCCTTTTTTGACCAGTGAGATAAGGGTCACGCCAGACTTCTTCCATGCTAGGGACATTCCCAAAGAGTGCGGCAGTGAGGATCATGGCGTTGTTGAACCGATGTGCAACGCCCAGTTCAGCTTGAAATTGCGCTTCTGCTATCTGTTCTTCACTATTGCCAAGAAAGAGTAACGTGTCGCCAAAGCTGTATTGCAATCGGCCAAGAAAAAATGGAGACGCTTGTGATAGCTTTTTGCCTTGGTTGGTGAGATCGGCGGTGATTTCATTATCTTCATGAGTGTTGTTTTGTGATTGGCTTTGGCCAAAGCCAATATTAATACTGATGGTGCCGCTGAATCCGGGATCAAACGGGTCCGGCTCTGCCAAGCTATATGAAGAGGCGAGTGCGGCAATTGCACTAAGTAGTATTGCCGCGTGTGTTGGGGAAACTTGCATGCTAATTCCTTGTGAATGACGTTTGAAAGCCATTCCAAATTAGCATTCACCACATCGATAAATCGTTGGCGTTTTATGGACGGATTGTGTCCATTTTGGTCACAATTCCGACTCGGCAGTATTCGGATGCAGCTCAGGCCACTGCAGTTCAATCGCAGCACCACCCAAAGTCGATGACACCACTTTCGCGTTGCCTTTGTGCCAAAGCATGATTTGTTTAACGATCGCCAATCCTAACCCATGTCCTTTTTCGCTACTGCGTGCTTGGTTATCAAGCTGAGTGAAAGGTTCAAAAATGCGTTCTGCGTGTTCATTGGGCACACCTTGGCCATCGTCTTCCACCGTAATGTGAAATGCGCTGCCACTGTATTTAAACGAGACAATAATGGTACTTTGAGCAAATCGGCTTGCATTGGTAAGAAGGTTTTTCACCGCGCGCATCAATCCTTTGTTGTCGATGAACATGCGGTGCTGTTTTAACTCTGGCGAGCAGTAAAACTGGATATCGAGATCGGGATGCTGAAGTTTGAAATCATCGATTTCATTGAGCAACTCCCTAGCAAAGCAACATGGTGAAAAATGGGTGATATCGGCAATCCGATTGTAGCGAGAGAGCAGTAAATTCTGATTGATGAGATGGTCGAGATCATCAATGCTTGTGTGCAGTGCGCGTTGATATTTCTCTTTTTGCGCGTCGCTGGTGTGAGGATCTTCCAGCATCTCAATCGCAAAGCGCAGCCGATACAATGGCGTACGTAAATCGTGTGCGACGGCGTTGGTCAGCTCACGCTGCCGAGCAATGAGACTCTCGATATTGTCGGCCATGTTGTTGAAGGAGTCACTGAGTTGAGAAACCACCGAGAGCTTGGAAGCTCGCGCCCGTTGTGACAGTTTGCCTTGGCCAAATTCGGTGGCGGTTTCCACCAGTCGAGTTAAGTCACGCCAAAGTGGATAAACCCACAAAATCAAAGCAAGCGAAATCAGTAGGAAGAACATCAGCGCGATGGTGGTGCTCAACTTGAGTTGTACGGCTTGCGATAAGTTATCTTGGACGTGTAACCACAAGCCATCATCGATGGGGGCAAGCAGCTCGACGCGTCCCTCATCATTGATATAACTAACAATCTCGTCGGGGGAGTTCAACAAAGCGAGCTTGGCAGTCTCGCTAAGTTGCGTTTCGTTGGTCAAACTAATGTGGACAGGGAGTTTGGCGTTGGTTTGTGCTAGCGTGTTTTTCCACTCACTTTTAGGCAGTTGACGCAGATCTTCAATCGCTAATGAGAGTGTACCCTTGGCCTGATTGAGCACTGCATGCTCGGTGGATTCGTTAAGAGCGATATATAGCACTTGATCACTGTCGCCAACTCGTTGTAAGAGCGCCATTGGGTCGGCATAAAGAAACGTTACTTGGCCTTGTTGTAGTGAAGCATAGATGGTGTTGTCGGCTTGGTAGTCTGCCAACGGTTGGAGCTTTACAGGGTAGGCAAAGCTTTTGGCATAGTGGTCGATCGTTTGTTGCCACTGAGTCGTGGGTTGCTGCAAGAGTTTGTTGGACAACACCTCAAAGTTCACCCGATAGATCGGCTTATAGAAATCTTCGGAAAACTGCTCGTTGAGTTTTAAAACCGGGTTTACACCACTGGGGATGATCAACAAAGTAGTCGGTACAAACACCGCCAACCATAAGATGGCAAATGCGCGAATCATATTGAAACCTCCCAAGAAGAGGCACACAGCTGATAACCAACGCCGCGAATGGTCTTGATTAAGGTTGGTTCGTTGGGGTCATCATTGAGGGTGCGGCGCAGGCGAGAAATTCTTCGGTCGATGGAGCGATCTAATCCGTCATATTCAAAGCCGCGAATGTGCTGTGCGATGTCATCGCGTGATACGACCTGGCCAACGTGTCTGGCCAAGAGCAGCAGCAGTTCAAACTCAGAGGTGGTCAGTTTGAGCGCTTGCTGATGCAATGTGACACTGCGGTGTTGCAAATTAATCACCAAAGGACCGAGTTGTAAGTCATCTTTGCTGCTTTCTGCCGTTAAACGCTCGTGTCTACGCAGCAACGCACGAATGCGCGACAGCAGTAATCTTGGCTTTACTTGCTTCACGATGTAGTCGTCTGCGCCCAGTTCTAATCCCATGACTTGGTCAATGTCGTCATCTAGGGCTGTTTGCATCAAAATCATGCCATGGTACTTACTGCGTATCGCTTTACACACTTCCATGCCGCTTTGCCCGGGCAACATAATATCGAGAATCACCAAATCAGGTTGGTTTGACAAGATTGCATCGACAGCATGAAAGCCATCCGAGACGATATCAATCTGAAATTCATAGTTTTGTAGAAAATCTTTGATCAACTCAGCGAGTTCCAAGTCGTCTTCGACAAGAATAATCCGATATGAGGCTGGTGAGGTCATAGTGTTGCGTGGCAGAGAGTCAATAATAAAACTATAACCCAGTTCAATGAATCGCTCTGTGACCATTTGTGACCAAGTCACAAAGTTGTGATGTGTTTTATAAAATATTAAGAAGCAATAGAAAAAGAGCCGCTCGAATCGGCGGCTCGCTGTGATTAGTCTTTGTTCGACCCTGAAATCAACTTGTAGGCCACCGCCCCTAGTAGTGCGCCTAAAATCGGCGCAACCCAGAATAGCCAAAGTTGCGCGGTGGCCCAATCGCCAACATAGAGAGCAACGCCGGTACTTCGAGCAGGGTTGACCGATGTATTGGTCACTGGAATGCTGATGAGGTGGATAAGTGTGAGGCACAGACCGATAGCGATGGGCGCAAAACCTTGAGGTGCACGCTGATCTGTTGCGCCAAGAATCACCAGCAAAAACATCATGGTCATCACGATTTCGGTCACCAGCGCAGAAGTCAGCGAATAGCCACCGGGAGAATGCTCACCATAACCGTTAGAGGCAAAACCCGAGCTCGCCGCATCGAAGTCCATTTGACCAGAGGCGATGGTATAAAGCACGCCACCGGCAATGACGCCACCAATCACTTGAGCAAGGATATAAGGAACAATTTCTTTGGCTTCAAATCGTCCGCCAGCCCATAAGCCAATGGTGACGGCAGGGTTCAAGTGACACCCAGAAATATGGCCGATAGCAAAAGCCATGGTGAGCACTGTCAAACCGAACGCGAGGGATACGCCTAGCAGGCCAATCCCAACGTCCGGAAAGGCGGCCGCCAACACGGCACTGCCACATCCACCAAGCACCAGCCAAAAGGTGCCAAATAATTCCGCCAGATATTTATTCATACAATGTCCTATTGAGAGGGGGAGTATTGGAATAAAAATAGCCGACAATCAGCACCTTGCTAGAAAGTGTCGTGATATTGTGTCGCGAAATTCTCCTTGGGGCTGTGTTTTCTTAGAGCTAAGAAATGTTTCACCATTTTGAGAGGAGATTGCTCAGCTCATCTATCGAAAAGGCGTGCAGGTAGAGGAAAGAAAAAGCGTTCAACCAAGCAGATAAGGAGATTAAGTAAGCTGCTCTAACTCGGTAATATTGTCGAGTGCTTGTTGATTGGTTGTGCCGCAAACCACAGGGCACGGTTTGAATTCATGGCAAACTTTTGGGCGCTCCGGCTGACCAAACAGTTTACAAAGATTGTGTTCGTTGAGTTGAATGCAGCGTACACCAGCAGGTTTACCATTTGGCATTCCTGGAATGGCGGAAGAGATACTTGGGGCGATGCAGCAAGCGCCACAACCGAGTCTGCAATCCATCTTAGTTACCTGTCAAAAATCAAGGGGCGCGATAGTAGCAGAAATTTACGATGAACTGAATGGACAATTTTTGCCCTTGCACTTTGAGGCCCGCAGGAGTATAAAACGGCTCCCGCAGTAGAAAGTAAGAAGAAGTCCTATGAGCACACCATTTTGGCAATCAAAAACTTTGCGAGAGATGACAGAGCAAGAGTGGGAGTCACTTTGCGATGGTTGCGGAAAATGCTGTTTGCACAAATTAATGGACGAAGAGACCGATGAAGTCTTTTACACCAATGTGGCTTGTAGCTGGCTAAACAGTAAAACCTGTTCATGCAAAGATTACCCAAATCGTTTTTCTTCAGGTGAAAACTGCCTAAAGCTGACTCAGGATAAAATCGCAGAGTTCCATTGGCTACCGCGCACCTGTGCTTATCGCCGACTTTCAGAAAACCAACCTTTGCCGGAGTGGCATCCTCTTATTACCGGCTCTAAGTCAGCCATGCATGCAGCAGGGCAGAGTATTCGTAACCGAGTGGTTTACGAAATTGATGTGAAAGATTGGGAAGACCACGTCATTGAGAATCCAGATTACTAAGTACTGGCTAAGAGGCAGAGACAAAAAGGCACGAGAACGTGCCTTTTTGCTTATTGAGTCGTGCGCGCACTCGCTTTATGCAACTTCCGCACTTTCGAAGAAAGTAATCTCAGGCTCTTGTGCCAACAAGCCATCAATATTTGCTAGCAAGGCATGAAAATATGGCTGGTCGCAGTGGAAATCGAAAGCGGCTTGATCAGCAAATAATTCTTGGAAAAGGAATTTGGTGGCATCGTTTTTGTCTTTTAAAAGTACATAACGTAGGCAGCCTTGCTCGTTTCTGGTGGGCTCGAGCATAGCCGTCAATACTGAATGCAGTTGGGTCTCTTTGCCTGCTTGGGCAACAAAAGCCGCAGTAACATGAATCATTGTGTTTGGTCCTCTTTGTTATGGGCCAACTCAAACATCGTGTGTTGATGTTGGCGTAAAAGGCTGAATTTAGGGTACAGGAGTCTAGGCCATCGCGAACAATGGCTACTCCTAATGAATTTTTAAAATAATGTCTAACCCTAAACTTAAGCCGAAAATCGTATTCGAGTGATGCTTATTGGTAGCGGCCTTGGCGCTGCAAAAACTCGATTTTGTATCCGTCTGGGTCGGTGATAAAGAAGAAGGTCGCAAGGTGTTTTTGGTTGTGATCCATCGCTTTCACATCACTGGGTGCTATCCCTAAATCGCGTAGGCGTTTATGAGCGAGTTCGATGTCTTCGACGCACACTGCAAGGTGGCCGTAGCCTGTCCCATGTGTGTAGGGATCACTCATGCCGTGATTGTAAGTCAACTCAAGCTCGAAGCCGGTGGTCTTGTTGGCGAGGTAAGTCAGAGTGAAAGTATCGAAAACAAATTGGTCTTTGATCTCGAGTTCTAGTGCATCACGGTAGAAAACGATCGATCTGTCGAGATCGCTGACACGGATCATGCTGTGAATCATTTTGGTCATGGTGGTTCCTCATTGCGAGGCGACAGAATAATGTTGAGAAACCAACCTTTGGTAGTACGTGAGTATTACATTTAAATTTGTCTATTTACGAGCTCTTGACGCGCCACTTCGATGACGTTAGTGGGTTGGCGAGCATACATCAAGCAGGCGCAACGCAGTAGCGAGGCAAAGTTTGAGACTTCACCATTGTGCTCAAGTGCTTCGCGATAGACGGTACTGATGAACTTCGGCACGGTTAGCTGCTGAGCGTCAGCAATCTCTTGTAAAATATCCCAGTAACTGGCTTCCAGTTTGACGCTGGTGGCGTGTCCGTCTATTCGGATCGAGCGTGTAATGGTTTGGTAATTTTCTTTGGGCTGCTTAGCAAAAATTTCACACATAGCGGGAAGGGCACCGTTAGGGTTGAAAAGCGTTACATACTGGCGACTAATTGGTATTCCGTCAACCTCTGGAAAAATCGCTTTATTAGCGCGCAAAATAAAATAAGAAAGCGCCATCTGGCACTTTCTTATTTGAATCAAAGGCTTTACCTGCTCATCAACCGAGCTTATTTCACCTGATTTTTAATGAACTCGCCCAACTCAGAGTGGTGCAAAATGCGTGACACAGGGAGAATGGTTTCTGCAGGTCCCCAAGCAAAAACATTCACTGGTGTATGGGTGTGTGTGCCTGTCCCCCAGACGATATTTTGCTTAGTCGCTTGCTCACGAGCGATCAGGTTGGTTCTGTCGTTGTATGGGAAAAACGCATCAAAGTCGTTAATGGCTGGCACGGTTTCCTCAGCAAGATAGCTGTGGTTGGCCAAACGATATGGATTGGGTTTGTTCTTCAGGATGTTTTCAGCTTGGCCTGCGGTAATCGAAAAATCACTATTTTTATTGATGATTTCTGCTAGTTTTGCCGCGGTTTGCTGATTTTTATCCAACTTTTCAAACGCACTAAGCATGCCATAGTAGCTGGTTTTTTGGTTGTACAAACCATCGAGAATATCGAAAGCACCAAAGTTAAAGTTCGGCGCGTAATCACGATTTTCGAATGCTTTTCCTGGGCGTTTCTCTGGTTTTGGCAGATTATAGCCTGAGTAGCTAAAGCCAAAAGAGCCGGTTTCATGGTCCGCCGTGACAATAATCAAAGTGTCATCACGATCTTTAGCCCATTGGTAAACCGTATTAATCGCTTCATCAAACTTGATCATTTCATGCAGCATTGAACCGGCATCATTGCTGTGGCCAGCCCAGTCGATTTGTCCGCCTTCAACCATCAAGAAGAAACCGTCTTTGTCCTTGGCTAGGATATCCAAGGCTTTGCTGGTCATTTCTGCCAGTGTTGGTTCTTTGCGCTCTGCGTCACCTTTGGTTTGGCTGTAGGTGATGCCATCGTACATGGCTGAGTTGGCAAAAAGACCCAAAAGTTTCGTCCCTTGCGCTTGCTCTAGCATGGTTTTATTGAATGCCAGAGAGTAACCCGCTTGTTGCGCTTCCGTCAGCAAGTTGCGATCGTCTTTGCGTTTGGATTTTAATGCAACGTCACCTTGAGTTAGGGCTTGTAACTGTTGATAGGTTTCACCTTTGTCGTTTGCCGATTTTGGAATCCAATGACGCAAACCACCAGACAGCAGCACATCAACATCGGTAGCAAGCATGTCAGCGGCAATTTCATTTTCCAACGAGCGATGAGGCTGGTGGGCGGCAAAGGCAGCAGGAGTGGCGTGCGTCATGCGAGTGTCGGAAATGATGCCGGTGGCTTTGCCCATACGTTTGGCTTTTTCGAGTACGGTTTCGACGCTGTTCCCTTGCGAATCGATGCCGATCACTTCTGAACCTGTCATGATGCCGGTCGCCAGCATGGTGGCAGAACAGGCTGAATCCACCACAATCGCGTCTTCTGGATGCGTCAGCGATGAGCCGATAACGCCTTCTTGAGCGAGAGTGTAAAGTGCGGTGGTTTTGCCTTGGTAGATGGAATTTGGCGCGTTGTTGGCGTAGGTTTCCAATAGGCCAACTTGTTGTGGCCCCATGCCATCACCAATCATCAAAATGACGTTTTTAATTTCTGCAGAAAGTGCATTAAAAGAGAGCGTAGAAGTTGCTACAACGGCAACAACGGGTTTGATCAGGTGCTTCATTGTCTATCCCTTATTTATAAAAGCGGCGCCATTACAGCACTGCTTTGTGACACTTTTGCTGCAGACACAAAAACTTCATGAAAGTGAAAAAATCAGTAAAAAGAGCGCGTTGTGACAAACTTGAGCGAGCAATAATGGCGTCTGATTGAGCAAAAGAAAAAGCTCACCGAAGTGAGCTTTTGAGTAAGGGAGTTGAAATTCATGGGCTAAAGCGATTTGGGGATAGCGACAACGCGCTATCATTTTTTGCTAAAACCAATCCTTGCTGTTCCACTTCAGTGAATTTCACCTCTGCATCCAGCAAAGAATCGATATATAAATAGCGATTTGTTCTACATGCTTCAACCAATGAAATTTGTCGTGGCGAAAAATGCGCAGGCTCCCGACAATGTTCAACCCCCAGTAGAGAGGATAAGTGTAAAAATCACACCAAAATCATCAACAAACCACCGATAGTGGCAGCGGCAGAAAGATATTGTCCTGCGGAATAGGAGCCATCATCTTCCTCTTTTATCTTGTCGGGATGGTCCATGCCTAACGCGCCGTAGGTAAAGGATTCCACTTTGTCGCCCACGGTTTTGTTTTCCGCTTCGACTTTTTTGCTCTCTTTATCGATCTCTTGGAGCGCAGAAAGCAGCGCTTTTCCTTCTTCAGAAAGCGTCACTTTGTTTTGTTCTACCTGCAGCGGAGCTGGGGCACTTTCCTTTGCCGCATTTGGGTTAGCTGTCTGTTTCTGTGCTGAAGCGTATGCTTCGACAGGTCTTGAACCGACTGGATTCATAACCATCTCCTAAGCGAATCCTAAATACTCTATCGGCGGCGTTGGAGAAAACTTGTGCAAAAAAAGCCTGTTTTGCCGCTTTTTTAATCAAGCAAAAAACAGGCCTAACTGAGATGGAAGTTGAAAAGAATCGCGCTATTTGCAGGTCAGATCGTCATTACGTTTTTTTAAATCCTGAAACGCCTTCATTTGATTGCTTTTTTGCACATAACGTACCGGCGGTTCCAGTACCAGTAGTTGGTAATCGCTGCCTTGCTCATCGACGCTTGATACCGGAGAGATCACCACCACCTTTAAGGAGGGATCACGACGCAGAATCGAGTGAGCGGTGCCTAAGCCCTGCTCAATATGAAATTTTCCTGCGACATGGATAACTTGCGTGTTGGGGTGTTGCTGGCGGTAGTTGACGATCGATTCTGCCATGGTTTCATCCCAAGTCACTTGAGCAGCAAACTGTTTCTCGGTTTGCTCTGGTTTGCCGTGGTGCATCGACGCCATGAACTTGCTTTTGTATTCGCTTTCACCGGTGTTGATTTCACTCGCCAAATAGCCACGCTCCTCTTGGGTTAGCTTATCGAGGTAAGCCAAACCTTGGCGGCCAATGCAACGTACCGTGCTTTTCGGTGCGTTCGCGGCAATCACATCCATCTGTTTGGATTTGGCCAGCTCAATCAAAGGTCGGTAATCACTCTCGTAGTTTGGCCACGCATTGCCTTGTTGGATAAGCACTTGCTCACCAATCTCGCCCGCCAAATATTGGTTCACTATGGTTTGTTTATCGCGGGTAAATTGTTCCATAGATAGCGCGACGCGGTGTTGTGTACTGAGCGTTTTGAGCAGGTCGGTTTGGAAGCGATGAACACCCGCGTGCGTGTGCCATTCGCCAATTAAAATGACATCCGCATTTTGAACCGATTGAGGTAATTGTTGCAGTGAAAGGGCAGTACCTTCTGGCGAGTAAAGCTGGTAGTCGTAGAAGCTTAGTGGGTCGCTTGTGAGCGCTTGGTTAGCACAGCCGCTCAGCATCATTGACGCCAAAAGAAGAGAAATAGTTGATCGCATAATACTGCCTCCATTAAAAACGTCGCAGAGTGTAATGGAGGCGGTCTAGAACTTCAACAATAATGAGAATAATTCTCTTTATTGTTTTGTCTGGCTATTTTGCTGTTTTGCGGTAAACACGCAACATGAAATCGGCCTCACACTGGAACAGTGTAGCGGACTTTAGCTCGTCGCGAAGGGCATCGCTGGCTTTCCAAGCAAAGGGGGTCATTTGCAGTAAGTCAAACGCATCTTGGCCTGCTAAGTCCATTACGTAATTGAGCTTTTCTTGGTGCTCTAGCGTAAATCCATCCATTTGCTCTGGTTCTTCGCTATGCAGTTTGAGCTCGGCGTAAATCTTCTCTTTCAGTTGCAGTAAGTGGCGGCCAGCAGGCGTTACCGTGATCACAACGCCATTGTCGGCAATGCATCGCGCCAGCTCTTCGGCCTTGCATGGTGCGTAAATGCGGAGTATGCCGTCCAACGCTTCGTCTGCAAAGGGAAGTCGATGGCTGGAAGCGACACAAAACTTAACATTAGGGTAGCGTTTTGCCGCGAAACGAACGGCGATTTTGGAAATGTCCAAACCAAATGTTTTGGCTTCTGGGTGCTGCGCGACCAAGGTTTTGGCGACTTCATCGGTGTAGTAACCTTCACCACAACCAATATCGAGCAGGCGGTGCGGCGTACCTTGCAGGTATTGGCGGCAAAGTTGCGCCACTTTTTGACGCATTGGGTCGTAATGGTTGCCTTCAAGGAAGCGGCGGCGAGCCTGCATCATCTCTTTGTTGTCACCGGGATCTTTTGAACGTTTGTGATGGGCAGGCATCAAGTTAACGTAACCTTCTTTGGCCAGGTCAAATTGATGATTATTGGAACATTTGAACGTGCGCTCTGCTTGCTCTAACGCAAGGTGACACAAGGGGCATTGATACGCCATGAAGACCTCAAAAAGGGGCGATGAAACAGGCGGCAAAGTCTAACAGGAACCGCCTGTTTTAACCAGTTTGAGTCTCGGCAGGCCAAGATTTTACCCGCCGAAAAAGACTTATTTGGTGTGGTATTGCTCGCAAGCAAGCATGGTGTTTTCGATGAGGCTGGCCACCGTCATTGGGCCAACACCACCGGGCACTGGAGTAATGAAGCTGGCGCGTTCACGAGCCTTGTTATACTCCACATCACCAATCAGCTTACCCGATTCAAGGCGGTTGATGCCGACATCGACCACGATCGCGCCTTCTTTGACCCATTCACCAGGAATGAAATTTGGCTTACCGACCGCAACCACGAGCACATCAGCTTGGCGAACATGGCCTTCAAGATCTTTCGTGAAGCGGTGACAGGTGGTCGTGGTACAACCTGCCAGCAGAAGCTCGAGTGTCATTGGGCGGCCAACAATGTTTGATGCACCCACGATCACCGCATGCTTACCACGTAGTGCGATGTTGTAACGCTCAAGCAGCGTAATGATGCCTTTTGGTGTGCACGAACGCAGTTTAGGGATGCGCTGCGCTAAGCGGCCAACGTTGTACGGGTGGAAACCATCCACATCTTTCTCTGGATGAATGCTTTCTAGCACGTGCGTGCTGTCAATGCCCGCAGGAAGAGGAAGTTGAACCAGAATACCGTCGATTTCAGCATCATTATTGAGTTCATCGATCAGCGCCAGCAGTTCTTCTTCTGAAGTTGAAGCGGGTAGATCAAACGATTTAGAGACAAAGCCCACTTCCTCACACGCGCGACGCTTGCTGCCAACGTAAACTTGAGACGCTGGATCTTCGCCAACCAACACAACGGCTAAGCCAGGCGCACGTAATCCCGCAGCTACACGAGCTTTTACGCGAGCAGCGACTTCGGATCGAACAGTTTGGGAAATGAGAGTTCCATCGATATTTTGAGCAGTCATGACTTTCCTTAAGAATACGAATGGCAAAAACTTGGCGCGTATTGTCGCAAATGATCAAATAAATATCTATACGCAAACGTTTGCTTTGGGTCGTTTTTAAGCATATTTAATGTGGACGCCCTTTTTTTAGCCATTTGATTCAGTTTGTTAAGAAAACCCGTTGATTTACCGAAATGAACTCGTATAATCCTGTCCCTGTAGCGCGCCCTTAGCTCAGCTGGATAGAGCACGTCCCTTCTAAGGATGTGGTCGTAGGTTCGAATCCTACAGGGCGTGCCATTTATTCTAAGGCCTCAGCATCTCATGGTGCTGGGGCTTTTTCGTTTTGGTCATTGTTCCCTTCATTTGGATTGTCCGGGCTTTGTCAGTAATGTCACGATGGTGTCAAAGCGGCCAGCTCATATTGACTTTACCGCGTCCAAAAAATAGCATGCCGCTCGTTTTTATAGCGCGATGGGCAGTACTCATCGTTTCCTTTTCATTTATTGAGGTACAACAGAAACCTATGGACTCGTCGAGTAGTCGAATATCACAAAATGGTTTTTTCGAGCCTTCGAAAATGCCAACGGTTTTCTGCTAGCCTGCCAATCTACACTGTTAGCTTGTGCTGGGTAGTCGATACCCATTGGCATAAGCGAATACTGCTTTTCCTCGTTAATACCATCTCTTTATTGATATATGCCTTCGGCCGTTTGCCGCAGGAACGATACGCTTATTGATTTGCCTTAAGTGCGTTGTCGCATCTAGAGCAATAAGCGACGACATGTCATGCGTACAACTTTGCGTCCAATGAAAGGGCGGAGGTGGCTGCGTGGGTTTCTTTGTCCTGAGCGACACTCAGGAGAGATAACCATGACTCTATTACAGACACAAAAAATCGATAACGCGAACGCACAAGGCGTTTGTGGCGGTCACGCTGTGCACATCGATACTCACACTAACTTAAAAGATGCGTCTATTTCGATGATGTATCGCAAGCGTGTTTTCTGGTTGGTGCTGCTGGTTTTCGGCAACGTTTTTTCAGGCGCTGGGATTGCTTATTTTGAGGAGATCATCCAAAGCCATGTGGCACTTGTGTTTTTCTTACCCTTACTTATCGACAGTGGCGGTAATGCGGGTTCGCAATCGGCCACTCTAATGGTACGTGCGCTAGCGACAGGAGAAGTGATGGCGAAAGATTGGGCGAAAATGCTCAGTAAAGAGCTTTGCATTGCCGCTCTTCTTGGTATCACTATGGCTGGTGCGGTGTCACTGCTGGGCTTTGTGAGAGGGGGGTATCACATCGCGCTTGTGGTGGCGATCACCATGCAGATTGTGGTGATTGTTGGATCTGTGGTGGGCATGTTGCTGCCGTTTCTGCTCAGCAAACTTCGATTTGATCCCGCCTCTGCAAGCGCGCCGTTGATCACGACCATTGCCGATGCGATTGGGGTGATGATCTATTTCTCTGTGGCAAGCGTGTTATTGGATTTACCTACCGTGGGTTAACGACTAAACGCCAGTGCAACGATTGAGTTTTTTCTGAATTTTCGACAAATTTTGCACGGTTAATAGGAATGTTGCATCAAGTTGAGTAGATTATTGGCTTAACTACTTTGGCTTGATGTAACAACCTGGACGTACCTGTGATCATTCGAGTAATTGAGAAGTGGCTTAACCTGAGCCGCTGGCATGAAGATTTTAGGGAGAGCTCATTTGTTTTTATTGCGCTCTCTTTTTTAACGGCGATATTTTCGTTTTTTCTCTACTACAACATTTTTATTGTCCCTTTTCCTCCGATGATTTTGCTCGATGGCCTAGGTGTGTTGGGCTGTTTGGTTGGCTTCTATTTTCTTAAAGATAATCGGCGTTCCCGTTTAGCGGGCATCATTGCGGTGGTTGTGATGATGGTGATCAGCTTGCTTTATATTGCTGACACGGGAAATGAGGAATTTGCCCTCGCATTTACTTTAGGCATTCCGGTGATCTCCATTTTTGTTGTCGGTTATCGTTTGGGGGCGACGTTTAGCGTACTCAATTTTGCTATCATCGCTTGGCTCTGTTTTAGCCAAATGCCGAACTGGACGGCAGTGCCTTTCGACAACATCAGTTTTATCCACTTAACGGTCATCTATTTTACTTTATTTGCTATCGCCTATTTTTACGATTCCGGCCGCAGGCAAACCATGGCGTTGCTCAAAGAGTCCAATGCAAAACTGCAGCAGCTCTCAGTAACGGATGCACTCACTCAGCTACCTAACCGTTTGTATATTGAAGAGTTTCTCATCAACTCAAACCAAGTGCATTGGATTGTGATTCTCGATATCGATGATTTTAAGAAAATCAACGATCGCTATGGGCACGATGTTGGTGACAAGGTATTGCAGATTGTGGCGCAGAAAATTGAAAGCTGTGTTGGTGGCAATGGCGTGGCTTGTCGCTGGGGAGGAGAGGAGTTTCTCATGGCTTTTTATCTGCAAGAGATTGACGTCATAGAGGACAAGATTTTCCGTCTGCAGCAAGAGATCGCGACGTTTGAGTTTGGTTTACGTAGCCCGATCACCTTCAGTTGTGGCGGGGCGCCGCATCAGCCTAAACATTATCGCAAGGCGTTTCGTCAAGCTGATGAAGCACTCTATCGAGCCAAAAAAGCAGGGAAAAACAGCTTTGTTTACGATGTGATTGCCAGAGTTAGTTAGTGTATTGCGCTAATTTTTAGCGAATGGCGTAGTGATTTATCTTGTTCTCCAATATTTTTGTTGAACAAATTTGGGTTTTTGTTGTTTTTTTAGTCGATTGTTTTATAAATAATTGCGATGCGTCTCATTTATAAAATATGAAATTGTTATGGATTGATTGCATAAGCTATTCTCCAGCTTTATTTGGCTAGAGTAACTTTATGAAAACTAAAATCATTTTATGTTCAGCGGTACTAGCAGTACTTTCTGGTTGTGCGTCAGTACCTATGGTTGATTCTGAACTCTCCGATCAAGCGAAACAGTTTGCAGCGCCAACCGAAGGTAAAGCGGGCGTTTATGTTTATCGCCCAGAATCTGGCATTGGTGGTGCGCTGAAAAAAGATGTGCATATTGATGGTGAATGCATTGGTGAAACGGCACCGGGTGTTTTCTTCTACCATGAAGTGGATGGTGATAAAGAGCACATTGTCAGTACCGAATCTGAATTTTCTCCAAATGAACTCACCTTGTTTACTGAGCAAGGACGTCTCTATTTTGTTCAGCAATACATCAAAATGGGGGCATTTGTTGGCGGTGCGGATTTAGTGGTTGTCGATGAGTCAACGGGTAAATCTGACGTTTACAAAACAAAAATGGCGATCAAGGGCAATTGCTCTGCCAAGTAATTCGACGCTCTCGTCTACAGACCCAAGCTTTGTGCTTGGGTTTTTTCTATCTACGATAAAGAGGCCATAGGTTCAGAGTTTATAGGCGAAGAGGTTATTTCTGTCGCATTCCGTCGCTTTTGTTTGTTATTCCTACTGTTTTTTATGTCTGGTTATTAAATCTTTTGCATTTGTTGCCGATAACAAGGTTTTCTAAGTGTCTGTTATATGGGGTAAGTTATGAAGTTTAGTCAAAAAGTCATACTGGCTTCTTCTGTGTTGTTGCTTATCAGTATCGTATTGCTGTCCGTTCAACAATCGCTATTGGTCAAAGACAAAGTCGAAAAATTGGTCGAAAGCAGCCTGATGGAGTTGGAGCAAGGGGTGCGAGATGCCGTCAGTGCGCAGATGGAAAGTAAACGCGCTTTGGCAAAATCTACGCAAGAAATCATTGAACTTGCGCCACTTGATCAAGGCTATGTGGCGGATGTGCTTGAAACCTCCGTCGTAAAACAAGGTTTTATCGCCGTTGGGCTTGGTTACGAGCGTGATGGTTTGGTGGTTGAAAATGACGATGCATGGGAAGTGGAATCCAGCTATGACCCAAGAACTCGCCCTTGGTATCAACAGGCAAAAGCACAAAATCGTTTGGTCGTCACAGAGCCCTATGTAGACTCAACCACGAAACAAGTGGTGATTTCTATCGGTGCCCCTGTGCGATCTCAGGAGCAGTTCATCGGTAGTTTGTTTTACGATGTGGATTTAGGTGGCTTAGCAAAATTGGTCAATCAAACCAATCTGTTTGATGCGGGTTACCTCTTCATTGTTACCCCAGACGGCACCACCATTGCGCACCCAGACGTCAACAAAAATGGTGAAAATATCTCCAGCTACCTTCCTCAGGTTCGTATTCAAGAAGGAGAGCAACGCTTTGAAAAAGAAGGCGTGTCCTACCTCGTGCGTTTAACCAAGGTTGGCAGTGAAGGTTGGTTTGTTGGCGCTGTGCTCAATGAATCGACGGTTTATTCAGCGATCAGCGAAATGCGCAGCAGCTCCTTGATTTACGTGGTAATCGCAGTGGTACTGAGTGTGTTGGCTCTTTCTGTGTTAATGAAAGCGTTAATGCGTCCTTTAGGGGCGTTGAACGCCGCCATTCAGGATATTGCCAGTGGCAATGGCGATTTAACTAAGCGCCTTGATACCAATACCGATCCAGAATTTGCGGAAATGGCGCGTGGTTTTAACCGCTTTACTGAAAATCTTCAGCAGCAGGTGATTCAATCGAAAGCGATCAGTGCCGAGATTCTCAATGGAACCGAAATGTCGGTGATGGGGGCTGAGCGTGCTTCTTCCGCCGTTGGTAGCCAGCTTCAAGAACTTGAACAACTGGCGACAGCCATGCATGAGATGTCGGTCACGGCGCTCGAAGTGGCAAACAATGCACAAAGCGCGGCACATGCCGTGAAAGAAGCAGATCAAGTGACGTCGGCCGGGTCGAAAGTGGTCAGTGATACGACCAATGCCATTAGCCAACTGTCACTGCGAATCGATCAAGCGGTAGAGGAAGTGCAGGGCTTAGAAAGCGCGACCACCAATATCGAAACCATCTTGAAAGTGATTAATGAAATTGCCGAGCAAACGAACCTCTTAGCCCTAAACGCTGCGATTGAAGCCGCGCGTGCGGGAGAATCGGGACGCGGTTTTGCGGTGGTGGCTGATGAAGTTCGCACTTTGGCATCACGCACGCAAGAATCCACGACGCAAATTCGCAGCATGATTGAGCAGTTGCAAGCAGGGGCGAGTTCAGTCTCTTCTGTGATGGGCGAGAGTAAAGCCACCACGGATGTGGCAGTGACGCACGCACAGCAAGCTGATCATGCCTTACAAGAAATCCGCGAGATCATGCAACGAATTACCGATATGAACCTGCAAATCGCGTCTGCCGCAGAAGAGCAAAGTCTTGTTGCGGAAGAGATCAACAGCAATACGGTGAGAATTAAAGATCTTTCAACCGAAGTGTCTCAGTTGGCGGCTCAATCGAACGACGCCATGGCGCAGCAAACGGTGTACGTGCGACAGCAAGATGCCCTGTTGAATAAGTTTATTGTTTGATGTCATTCTGAATCACTCTTTTGAAGATAAGCCCAGCCCATACCGGCTGGGCTTTTTTTGTCTTGTATTTACTGAGCATGCCAGAGTGTGACAACGGCAATGATATGTGCAGGTGGTCTTGGCTATAGTCAGCTCTCGTTCAGTTGTTGAGTAATAAAAATGATTAAAAACAAAGTGTTGTCTAAGGTTTCTTTTGCGCTTTGCCTTGTGGTGAATACATCAAATGTTTACGCTGATTCTCAGCCTCTTTCTTTGCCCAGTGGTGAGGAATGGCTAACGCATGCCGCGCAAGGGCTCGCGCCTTATTGGATGATGGAAAGCGCGCAGGGTGTACCTGTGGGCAATTTCCCCACCTTTCGCTGTGATGATGGCTCGGTATTAAAGCGGGATAGTGTTTGTCCGGAGTTAGATCGAAGTTGGATTTCTCCCTACTTTACGAGGGACTACACGCGAATGAAATCGCGACAGATCTATGGTTATAGCGTGCTGTACCATCTTACGGGCGATACTGAAGCGCTAAAACTGGCCAAGCAAGGGGCTAACTATCTGATTCGCCATTTGCGAGACCAAGAGCATGGCGGTTTTGTCAGCTATACCGAGCAAGGCAAACCAGGCTTGGCGTGGCAGCAACGTACATCGCAAGATCAAGCGTATGCTTTGGTGGGTTTGGCGATGCTTTATTACCTAACCCGCGATGAACAATTGCAAGCTGTATTAGTAGAGCAACAGCGGTTTATTTTTGACCAATACCGATTATCAGATGGGCAAGGTCTGGCTTAGGTGCTGGCCGATGGTGATGAGCAAAGTGCCAAACAACGCGAGTTAGTGGCGCAGCTTGACCAAATTAATGGCTACTTATTGTTGGTGGCCCCTTTACTGCCAGAGCCGCACAAAACGCGCTGGTTGAAGGATCTTGCTTGGTTAACCGAGATTATGGTTAACCAGTACCATTCCAAAGAGGAACAACGTTTTTATGGCGCGATTCATCACAAAGCGATGATGATGCAAGAGGCGAAACACAATGACTTCGGTCACACCATTAAAGCGTATTGGATGACGTATCTGGCTGGTGAAAAACTGAACCGATCTGATTGGCAGACGTTCGGTAAACAAGGTATGCAAGTGACCTTGCAACGCGCGGAGTACGTTCCTTATTGGCCTGATATTGAAGCCTGGATTCCGGACGATTTGAAAGCGCGTTGGCGAGGGCATGACATCTCTACTTGGCGTGGCCGACCTGACAGCAATGGTATTTCCTCGTGGGAATGGGCAGAGTTAGATCAAGCAGCGCTCACGGTGTCGATGCTGGAGGGTAAGCCAAAGCCAGTGTTGTATTACACCTTACCGAGTTACCTGCAAATTTGGGTGGATCCAAAACACGGTGGCGTTGGGCTAGACCCGCAAAGTACCAAAGCGTTTCATTGGGGCAATGCTTATCATCAATTTGAACATGCACTCGTTGGGTACGTTGCAAGCCAAGCTTTAGCAAAACAGCCCGCCATTTTGTATTACGCGATGTCAGCGCAGAAGGCTGACAACTTGAACCCTTACTATTTTTCAGGGGATGCCGTCAGCGTTGAATCGATATCATCCAATAGCGCGGCGCCGCAAATCAAAGTCACGTTTAGCAACGTTCGGCCGTAATCGTTTTAGGCTTAGCAACAGCTAAGCCTTTTCTCTTCCCGTCTTTGCGCTACGTCGCTTTTTCGCCTGATTAAACCGCGAAACTTAGTTTACGTTTTTCGCGGCTATCATTCTTAGGTGAACAGGCGTATCGGGCTTATAATCTCGCCCTCATTGGGTGAGAGAGCCTCTCTGTATCCAATGCTATCTGCCTGATACAAAGAGCGTTCTATGATTGGAATCTATTTTCAAATCAATGACTGGGTTTTGTGCATTGATGAGAACAAGCTGTATCGACAAGATAGGGAAGTCTCCGTCGAGCCACGTCTAATAAATTTACTGCATTTCCTTGCTGAACACGTTGGAGAGGTGTTTGGTCGCGAGGAACTGATCCAGCACGTTTGGGATGGGGCCATTGTCACCGACCAAGTGGTGACGCAATCCATTTTTGAGCTCCGCAAATTACTGCGCGATGGGCGAGAAGAAAATCTCAGCTATGTGGTGACCGTACCAAAACGCGGTTACAAGCTGGTGGCCAATGTTGAGCGTTTAACGGCCAATCCTTATTTGTTGCGTCAGGCAGAATCTACCGAGGTTGAGTTGTTGGAGCCGGCAATGACCGAGCCATTGACCGCGGTACCAGAAGCCGAAGCCCCCAGCGCAAATGAAATGGTTTTTCCAGCAGGGCCACTCACACGCGCCATGTGCCAAAGTCAGCAACAGAAAAAGCCGAATCGACCCAATATCTCTCGTTGGCGTGTAAATGCATTCAACGCGCTGTGGATTGGTTTGGTGATCATTGCGATGGGCTTTTTTACCATCAAACAATCACAAGTGCGCATTACGCAAGTCGTGGATACTCATCTGATTGAATTCATGTTTCAAGATGACTATCACGCCCAAGCGTTAAGCCACGATCTGGCCGATGGTATTGCACAGAAGCTGATGGCCGACATCACTCAAGTGACCGACTATCGCGTGATGTTGAGTAAAACCGCGTTTACATCTGGCATTTTGCCCGGTAAATCGATCATGGTTCGAGTGAGCGATAAAGAAGGTCACGCCTTTATTGAACTGGAGTTAAAAAACAACTCCTCGGGCGCGGTGTTGTTTAGCCGCCAATACCCGTTAGACGCCTCGCATCTTGCGTCGGTTTTGCACCGAGCGGAAGTCGACATTATGCAGGCGTTACGTTTGCCAAACGCAGAGCAACAAGCGCAAATCTTGCTGGTGGATTTTCCTCAGCAGCCAGCGGCGTTGGCCTTGTATGTGCGAGCGAATCACTACCTCAATCTCTCTGATCAGCAGCAGGTACAAAAGGGGATTGATTTGCTTGAACAGGTGCTTAACTTAGAGCCGAACAATCATTATGTTCAGGCGGAGCTCTTGATTGCTTACCATGTTCAGCAAGCCTTGTCGGACATGCCGACGCTAAACCAAGAGCGTATTTTATTGCTGAGCAGCAAATTGCAAAGCGCCAGTGAAGCACTGGACGCGGTGGTTCAACCCAGAATTTACGAAGCGTTAGCGCTGCAAGCGACGGTGGATGAAGATCTGCCCTCGGCTGAGCGTTATTTGGCCAAAGCGCAGCAATTGCGTGAGTCGGTGCTCTCTTATGTACTGCAAGGGAAACACGCTGAATTGCGTGGTGATCTTGATGGTGCCAGTGATGGTTACAGCGAAGCCTTCTATATGGACACATCACTAGAAACCTATTTGTTGTGTGAGAGGCTGGTATTTCAATCGAATCTAAAATCGATTGACTACGCCATGTATCGCTCAGTGCATCCTTCGGTGGTGCGTTTAATGTAGCGACCCAGTTTGGGTTTGCCTTTCACCTTTGCTCTCAGACGTCGCTGCGTCTGAGAGCGGTTCATTTTCTTATCTTTCCCTTCTTTGCGTATGAACCTCATTGTGAGTTGCACGTCTTGTTCCATCGTCTATCTCCTTCCTACTTGAAGTTGCAGCGGTGTTGGCTACGCTCGTTCACTGGCACGCCAGCCCGGCCCAATCACATAGTCTGTCTATGTTCATGGGGATGACCTCACTTGCCGCCTACCTGCAACTCCAAGTAGTTTGGGTATATTCTCTTATTCTCTTATTCTCTTATTCTCTTATTCTCTTATTCTCTTATTCTCTTATTCTCTTATTCTCTTATTCTTTTCCTCTTTTCCTCTTTTCCTCTTTTCCTCTTTTACTCTTTTCCTAGCTTCCTAGCTTCCTAGCTTCCTAGCTTCCTCGCATTTCGGCTTGGATAAATTCGATATCAACGCATTATCAACTTCCCCCTCAATGGCAAGTTGATTGACTTGATGGCTAATGAAAGAGTGGGTTGATAATTTTATTGCCATGAGTTTATGTTTTTAGGTTTTTTCTTAACTGTTTGAAAACATTGGTTTATATGTTGAGTGTTTATCACCTTGATATCAAGAAACTCATTTTTGTCTCATCATTTTATTGATAATCGTAAGTTTATTTTTTTTATCTGCTTTGGGCGTAATCTCCACTTCGAACATTAACGGGGTCACGGAGAAAGTTTTCTCTCTATCGCGTTAATAACATCAAAAGAGCAGCGACAAGGTTGCTTCGCGTTGCGGTTATTTATTCGTTTGAGTTTTGTAACTTAAGTTGAATCGAGTTGGAGATGTTATGTCATCTAATACTAAGAAAATCGGCCTAATTGCCTGTACAGGTGTCGTGGCTGGTAACATGATGGGCAGTGGTATTGCCTTACTTCCTTCTACACTGGCGAGTGTAGGTTCTATCTCTATTTTTAGTTGGGCGATTTGTATTGTTGGTGCATTGAGCCTAGCATTCGTGTTTGCTCGTTTGGCAACCAAAAACCCTCAAGAGGGTGGCCCTATTGCGTATGCAGGTGAGGTGTCACCAGTGTTTGGTTTCCAAACGGGCGTGCTTTACTACCACGCGAACTGGATTGGTAACTTAGCCATTGCCATTACCGGTGTTTCTTACTTATCGGTTTTCTTCCCAGTACTGAATGACCCGATTCCAGCAGGCCTTGCGACCATCGCTTCTGTTTGGGTGTTCACGCTGGTTAACTTGCTCGGTGGTAGCTGGGTAAGCCGACTCTGTACCGTTGGTTTGGTACTGATTTTGGTTCCTGTATTAGGTACAGCACTCTTTGGTTGGACGCACTTCGACAGCGCTATTTACAGCCAAAACTGGAACGTTTCTGCAGGTAGCGATGGCCATGCGATCATCACTGCGGTACTTATCTGTCTATGGTCTTTCGTGGGTGTGGAATCTGCGGCGGTATCATCAGGCATGGTTGAGAACCCAAAACGCACAGTACCACTTGCGACTATGCTAGGTACTGCGATTGCTGGTGTGATTTACGTGCTGTCTACTCAAATGATCAGCGGTATGTTCCCAGCTTCTGAAGTGGCTGCATCAGGTGCACCATTTGCGTTGGCGACCACTGAACTGTTCGGTAGCTGGACTGCGCCATTTGTCTCTGCGTTTACTGCGTTGGCGTGTTTCACCTCTCTTGGTTCTTGGATGATGTTGGTGAGCGAAGCGGGTAAACGTGCCGCAAACGACGGTAACTTCCCTAAAGTGTTTGGTGAAACCGACAAAAACGGCGTGCCTAAGAAAGGTTTGGTTATCGCGTCTAGCATGATGACGATGTTGATGTTGGTACTGATGTTCTTTAGCTCAGAAACCGCGCACGCTTCAGACATGTTTAACCAATTAACCACTGACGCAGTACTACTCACCATGCTGCCTTACTTCTACTCAAGCATTAACTTGATTCGCTTCGAAGGTATGACAACTCGCAATACATTCGTGATGTTGTTCTCGGGCATTGCCAGCTTGTTCTGTATGGTTGCCCTAGCAGGTGCAGAAGGTTCAACCCTCACCGCAACCTTCATCATGTCTCTCATCATTTTGATGTTCTACAGCAAGAAAACAGGCTTGGCACAATACATGGCTGCCCATCCTGAAGAAGCTTCGGCTCAACACTGATTGATTCCGCTGGCGGACTGCCACGCCAGCGTTTCCTAATTTCATCACGGCGCTCGTCTTACTCACTGTGACTAATCACAGAGAGCGCCCTTTTTCGTCTTGGAGATGTCCAAATGAATATTTTCGCTATCTTGAACCACATGGGTGTGTTCTTCAAAGAAGAGCCAGTTCGCCAATTGCATGCAGCACTTGAGAAAGCCGGTTATGAAGTTGTTTATCCAGTGGATGACAAAGATTTGATCAAGATGATCGAAATGAACCCACGCATTTGTGGTGTGCTGTTTGACTGGGATAAATACTCGCTTGAGCTTTGTGAGCGTATTAGCCAAATCAACGAAAAACTGCCAGTACACGCGTTTGCTAACGAGCAATCAACGCTGGATATTTCGCTTACCGATCTACGCCTAAACGTGCATTTCTTTGAATACGCTTTGGGCATGGCGGACGACATCGCCATCAAGATCAACCAAGCGACACAAGAATACAAAGACGCAATTACACCGCCATTCACCAAAGCGCTGTTTAAATACGTGGAAGAAGGCAAATACACCTTCTGTACTCCAGGTCACATGGGTGGTACGGCTTTTCAAAAAAGCCCAGTCGGCAGCATTTTCTACGATTTCTACGGTCCAAATACTTTCAAAGCGGACGTGTCGATTTCTATGCCAGAGCTAGGCTCACTGCTTGACCATTCAGGTCCACACAAAGAAGCGGAAGAGTACATTGCGCGTACGTTCAACGCTGACGCATCGTACATCGTGACGAACGGTACTTCGACGTCAAACAAAATTGTCGGCATGTTCTCTGCGCCAGCGGGCAGCACGGTATTGGTTGACCGTAACTGTCATAAATCATTGACTCACCTAATGATGATGACGGACGTAACACCCATTTACTTCCGTCCAACCCGTAACGCTTACGGCATTCTTGGTGGTATTCCACAAAGTGAATTCAGCCGTGAAGTGATTGCTGAGAAAGTCGCTAAAACACCAGGTGCGAGCGCGCCAAGCTATGCAGTAATCACCAACTCAACTTACGATGGTTTGTTGTACAACACACAATTCATCAAAGAGTCTCTCGACTGTAAACACATCCACTTTGATAGTGCGTGGGTGCCTTACACTAACTTCAACCGTATTTACGAAGGCAAATGCGGCATGAGTGGCGAAGCGATGCCAGGCAAAGTGTTCTACGAAACACAGTCCACTCACAAACTGTTGGCGGCGTTCTCGCAAGCGTCAATGATTCACGTAAAAGGTGAATTTGACCGTGAGTCGTTCAACGAAGCCTTTATGATGCACACTTCCACCTCGCCTCAATACGGCATTGTGGCATCAACAGAAACCGCGGCGGCAATGATGCGTGGCAACACGGGCCGTAAGTTGATGCAAGATTCAATCGACCGTGCGATTCGTTTCCGTAAAGAGATCAAACGCTTAAAAGGTGAAAGTGACGGTTGGTTCTTCGATGTTTGGCAACCAGAGAACATTGAGACAACCGAATGCTGGAAACTTGACCCTAACCAAGACTGGCATGGCTTCAAGAACATGGACGATGACCACATGTATCTTGACCCAATCAAAATCACTTTGCTGACTCCTGGAATGAGCAAAGATGGTGAGTTGGAAACCAGTGGTATTCCTGCTTCATTGGTGGCGAAATATCTTGATGAACGTGGCATTGTGGTAGAAAAAACAGGCCCTTACAACTTGTTGTTCTTGTTCTCAATTGGTATCGACAAATCAAAAGCGATGCAATTGCTACGTGGTTTGACTGAGTTCAAACGTGGTTACGATCTGAACCTAACGATTCGCACCATGCTGCCTGCGCTGTACCGTGAAGATCCAGCGTTCTACGAAGGCATGCGTATTCAAGAGCTGGCACAAGGCATTCACGATCTGACTCGTAAGTATCGTCTACCAGAATTGATGTACAAAGCGTTCGATGTGCTACCAGAGATGAAAGTCACGCCACACGCAGCTTGGCAACAAGAGCTTCGTGGTCAAACCGAAGAGATCTTGCTGAATGATATGGTGGGCCGCGTGAGTGCCAACATGATCCTTCCTTACCCTCCAGGTGTGCCTCTAGTGCTACCAGGTGAAGTGGTGACAGAAAGCTCTCGTCCAGTACTGGATTTCTTGGAAATGTTGTGTGAAATCGGCGCGCATTACCCAGGCTTCGAGACCGACATCCACGGCCTATACCGCCAAAAAGATGGCCGTTACACCGTAAAAGTACTGAAAGACTGATTTGCCTGAAATTAGGTCAATGATTTAACGCAACGTGACTACCCCAATAGACGCGTGACCCAAAGAGAGCCAAACAAATGGCTCTCTTTTTTTTGCACGGCAGATCCCAACGATTAATGAGAGAGGAAGTGAACGGTGCCTCGTTGGGTGTTTTTGGCGTTAAACAGCGCTTTATCCGCTTTGGAAATAAACTGCTCGAGGTCTTGGCTATCGCCCGTTAGGCTGGGATAAAACTGAATGCCGATGGTGAGGGTTAGGGTGTCGGCCACATGAGAATGTTGATTAGGAATGGCCAGTTTCTGAATCGACTGTTGCAGTGAATGCGCCCTAGACTGGCATTCCTCTTGCGAAATATCTTGGATGAAAACCAAGAACTCATCGCCGCCATAACGAAAGCAAATGCCATTGTGACCACTCCAGTTTTTTAGCGCCAGCGAGACCATGCGTAATGCTTTGTCGCCAGTAAGATGACCATAGGTGTCGTTGAGATCTTTAAAACAATCAATATCAACCATAAAGAGCGCGGCACTTTTGCCAGATTGTGCGGTATTGGCAATGGCGCTAGGAAGGTGCACTTCAAGTGCATAGCGATTGTAGAGTTGAGTTAAATGATCAAGGCAGGAGAGTTTCTCCAACTCCAGTTGTTGCCGTTCCAGTTTTTGCAGCGCCGTTTTGTATTCAGTGATGTTGCGCACGGTCCACAGAACCTTGTTTTCTCCAAATACCGGAATGACAAAGGCACTAAAATATTGCAACTCAGTCGGCCCCGCGACACCTTCAAAACAGTTGAGATCTTTCGGATGCAGCGCGTACTCCAACTCTTGTGGAGCTTGGGATTCGATCACTTGCGTGATCACGTCAGAAAACCACCGAGCTTTATCGTGAGGGAGCACTTCGAACTGGTTTAAGCCAATCACATTGGCTGGGTCGTGGTGACGAGAAGTGTCGGTGCCACCCCAAGCCTCAATGTAATAGCCATCGCCATTGATCAAAAAGGTTGGTTCAGGAAGCGCATCAAAAATGTGGTGAATGACCGCCGGGTTGTTGGCGATAACACGCGAAAAAATGGACTGTTCTACCATGCAGCGTACTCCTACCATTTCATTAACTTATAGCTCAATAGCGTGAGCGCCGCGTGACGGGGAACAAAATATTTGTCTTATTTGTAGTACAAGCTCGATCTATTCATTGATAGGTGAGGCCAATAAAGAAAATTGCCGATTCCTATTTAGTAAAAACAAGAAATTAGACGACACTTAAAGAAAGGGCAAAATGACACCGCAAAGGAGCACGCGATGAACTCACTCAAAGTAAAAGATTACATGACCCTACAAGCCGTCACCTTCACAGTTGACATGTCTTTAAGTGCCGCATTGAACAAAGTCATGAAAAGCGTGGTCATGGGTGGTCCGGTGATCAATGAAAAAGAAGAAGTGATAGGTTTCCTTTCAGAGCAAGACTTGCTGGATAAACTGGTGAAAGCCAGTTATCACTGCCAAGATTCGTACACCGCTGGTGAGTGCATGCACAGTGATGTGCTATCGGTTTCGTCCGATATGTCGATCATCGAACTGGCCGACATGATGAAAGTCGGCAAACCGAAAATGTATCCGGTGGTCGACAACAAAAAATTGGTTGGGGTGATCACCCGTCGCGATGTGTTAAAAGCGATTGGCCAAAGCCTCGATGATTGCTTCAAACATCCGGTTTAACCTTCATCTTAACCTTCCTCCTGACGCTGAGCCCTCTAACGAGGGCTTACTTTTATAGCCGATTCCTTGCGGAGTGAAATAACGCTTGACCTTGGAGCTGACTCTAAGGTTTATGCTTACGCTGTACTCACCAATAAGGAAAATGTTATGTGCTCAAAACATACTGCTTGTCAGTCAGAGAAAATCATTGCCAAACCTGCAGCGGTATCGTGCTGCAGTCCGAGCTTAGCCGCTAGCAAAATGACCGCAATTTCATCGGTAGCAGACAGCTGTTGCAGCTCAGATGCGTGCTCAAGCTCAGATCCGAATGAAGAGAGTGAGCGGCGAGAGACACCCTTAGCTCAAAGCGCGTCGGAGCGACAAAGTTGGCTCATCTCCGGTATGGATTGCCCGTCTTGCGCTCAGAAATTGGAAAAAGCCGTCTTGGGTGTGGCCGGCGTTCAGCAGGCGAAAGTGTTGTTTGCCACCGAGAAGTTGGTGGTGGATTTCGCTTCTACGTCATTAATGGCAGAGATTGAACAAGTCGCGGCAAAAACAGGTTTTCCAATCACGCTCGTTGGCTCATCGGCAGCGAAGGCAACTACGGCGCCTCAACCTCAAGGTTGGCTCGGTTTTGTTTACGTTAACTGGCACATTTTAGCCATAGCCTTTTCTATGGCTATCGCCGCTCTATTGGCGACGGTTTCCGAACCGTTAAGTAATGGCTTATTTGTTCTAACCTGTTTAGCGGGTTTATACCCTGTGGCGAAAAAAGCCGTGCGCCTTGCTCGCAGCGGAACCCCTTTCGCCATTGAGACGCTGATGAGCGTGGCGGCCATTGGTGCGCTTTATCTTGGTGAAAGCGTGGAAGCGGCCATGGTTTTACTGCTGTTTTTAATTGGTGAGAAATTGGAAGCGTACGCCGCCTCAAGAGCAAGAAGTGGCGTTCAAGCGTTAATGGCCTTAGTGCCGGAAAACAGCATTAAAATTGTCGATGGTCAACGAGTAGAAGTGGCGGCAAGTGAGTTGATGCCAGGTGATGTGGTTGAAATTGCGCCCGGTTCTCGTTTGCCTGCGGATGGCCTGCTCCTTACGCCGACGGCCAGTTTTGATGAAAGTGCCTTGACGGGAGAATCGGTGCCCGCAGAGCATACCTCTGGCGCGAAGCTGATGGCGGGTGTGGTGGCTGTCGATAAAGTCGTGCGCATCGAAGTCACCTCAAAACAAGGTGAAAATGCGATAGATCGTATTTTGCATCTCATCGAAGAGGCGGAATCGCGCAAAGCACCACTGGAGCGTTTCTTAGACAAATTCAGCCGTTGGTACACACCATTAATGATGTTGGTGTCGTTGGCCGTGATCGTCGTACCGCCAATGTTCTTCGCCCAGCCTTGGGAGACGTGGGTGTATCGCGGTTTGGCTTTGCTACTGATTGCTTGTCCTTGTGCTTTGGTGATCTCAACGCCGGCAGCAATTACTTCTGGCCTTGCTGCGGCAGCCAAACGTGGCGCCTTGATCAAAGGTGGCGCGGCGTTAGAACAGCTTGGTAAAGTCGAAGCGGTTGCCTTTGATAAAACCGGCACACTTACACAAGGCAAACCGCAAGTGACAGATGTGGTGTCATTCCTCTATGACGATGAAACCTTGTTGAGTTTGAGCGCAGCGGTGGAAGTGGGTTCGAGTCACCCTTTAGCGGTTGCGTTGATTAATCACACCGAGAGTTTGGGTTACACCATTGCGGAAGCAACGGACAAAATGGCTCAAGTTGGGGCGGGCGTTTCCGGTTTCGTTGATGGTAAAAGCGTGGAGCTGGTGGCCCCTTCACGAGCCCAATTTCCACTCTCCTTGCAACTAGAAAGAGAAATTGTCCGCTTAGAAGGACAAGGGAAAACCGTGGTGATTGTGCGTCATGATAGTGAAGCCATTGGGCTTATCGCATGGCAAGATACATTGCGCAAAGACGCGGCTCAAGCGGTGGTTGCGCTGGGTAAACTGGGCGTTTCTGCGGTGATGTTGACAGGTGATAACCCTCGCAGTGCTCAAGCCATTGCTCAGCAGATTGGCATTGATTACCAAGCGAGCTTATTGCCAGCAGACAAAGTCCACTATGTGGAGCAGTTTGCCGCAAGCAAGACCGTTGCCATGGTTGGAGATGGCATCAACGATGCGCCTGCCATGAAAGCGGCGAGTATTGGTATCGCCATGGGCGGAGGAACCGACGTCGCCCTTGAAACGGCGGATGCTGCGCTTACGCATAATCGCTTGGTTGAGTTGCCAAGCATGATAGAGCTCTCACGCGCCACAATGAGCATCATCCGTCAAAATGTCGCGTTGTCATTGGGTCTAAAAGGGGTGTTTCTTGTCACCAGCTTGCTTGGCATCACCGGGTTATGGGTGGCGGTATTAGCGGACAGTGGCGCAACGGCATTGGTCACACTAAACGCACTGCGATTGTTACGATTCCGTTCCTCAAATGAATAATAGACAGTGTGAATCTATAGAGCCCGCATTTATGATGCGGGCTTTTTGTTGGCATTTCTTATGCAATTTGGCTGAAAATTGCAGACAAAGTGTGATGCAAACCGGTTTTTCTAAGTAATAAGTTTTTGTTACATTCTTTCATTGTGACCCTGATCACTCCAAGTTGTGGGGAGGTTGAGTAAAGTGCATTTTTAGACCCCTACAAATTTATCTGAGCTTATTTTCAAGTAAGCCGCAATAAGGAGTGACTTATGTCTCAAGCTGTTTTCCACTTAGGTGTTACTGAAGCAGATCTTAACGGTGCAACGCTAGCGATCATCCCAGGTGATCCTGCGCGTGTACAAAAAATTGCTGAAGAAATGGAAAACCCAGTATTTCTAGCTAGCCATCGTGAGTACACCTTGTACCGTGCACAGCTAGATGGCAAACCAGTGGTTGTTTGTTCAACGGGTATCGGCGGTCCTTCTACTTCTATTGCGGTTGAAGAGTTGGCTCAACTGGGTGTGCGTACTTTCCTACGTGTTGGTACAACGGGTGCGATCCAGCCGCATGTTAACGTGGGTGACATGATCGTCACGACAGGCTCTGTTCGTCTAGATGGTGCGAGCTTGCACTTTGCGCCAATGGAGTTCCCTGCAGTGGCTGACTTTGACGTAGCAACGGCAATGAAAGCAGCTGCATTAGAAAGTGGTGCAACAGTTCACACGGGTGTTACTGCGTCAAGTGATACCTTCTACCCAGGTCAAGAGCGTTACGATACCTTTACGGGTCGCGTAGTGAGCCGTTTCCAAGGCTCAATGAAAGAGTGGCAGGAGATGGGCGTACTGAACTTTGAAATGGAATCAGCGACGTTGTTGACCATGTGTGCAAGTTCTGGCCTACGCGCGGGTTGTGTTGCCGGTGTTATCATCAACCGTACACAAAAAGAGATCCCAGATCACGCGACGCTAAAAGAGACGGAAGCTCGCTCTATCAAAGTGGTTGTCGAGTCTGCACGTAAAATGCTGTAATCACATTGCACTGATTGAATGAAGAAACCCCGAGGTAATTGCTTCGGGGTTTTTGTTTGTCGGTTGAAAAAGCAATTGGTCTTTTAAGCCCCTCCAAGTAAGACGGGAATTAGATCCCGTCGCTACCACCTGCTTGTGCAAACCACTCTGTGAGATGCTTTTTCAAATCTTTCAATTCATCAGGGCCGATCAGCGCTAAGCCAAGATCTTCTGCACGGGTAATATCGTTGTGACGCAGTGGACGGAAGCTTACCAACATGGCTCTTGCTTGTAGGCCACCGAGTAGGTCACGCAGTGATTCAAGCTTATAAAGCGTATCGTCGCCGTCATCACGCATGCCCTTCGTCTTACATTCAATGATGTGCAGTTTATTGTTAACCACAGAGGCGACATCAAGCTCATTACGCACTTCGCGCTCACCAAGTTGACGATAGACCTGAACATTGAGCGAATGGTCTTGAATGGTGGGCATGTCATCTTGGATCTGTTTGACGGTGCTGTGAACCAGTGTCTCTAACCATTCACCATTGGAGAAACGACGAGCGTCTTCATTGGCAAAGGTAAGAATGCCGTTTTCGTAAGTGGCGATCTGCGCTTCCACCAAATCTGCCAGCAGCATATTCAGCTCGCGATAGCCTTGCTGCTTTTCAGATAACTCTACATCCAGCTTTTGCTCTTTGCGGCATGTCGTAGCGAGATAGTTTAAAGTCGCCAAACCAGGGCCTAATTCCAAAGCGTGACTGGCCCAACGCTCGCCGAGTTCATGCAATTTTTGGTCAAGTTGAGGTGGCAGTTCGACCTCATTGAACTCACCGCGCGCACCAAAGATAGTGAGATAATCAGCAACGGTAATGCGGTCTTGTACTTGAGTGTCTTCACGGCCATCAGGATAGAGCCAGCACAGTTTGTCGCTGTTTGGTTCAACCACAAAAATTGGCCAATGGTAAGTGCGGAATACCTCATAAACAGAAAGAAGGCGATGACGCAGGCCACAACTGGCGTTCAGTTTGACATCTTCCCCGCGGCTTTTGAGATCTTCAGCTAAGGCCTGAATAGATTGTTTGATCAAACGAGTATCGACGACAGAGGGGATGACAAACAGTTCGGAAGTGATATCACGCTGAGCAAGCACAGAATGAAGTCTTTGATACATATCGCGTTGAGACTCATCACCGATAAACACGATATGAGTGCTGACGGTACGCAGATCGAGGAGAGGAGTCACCAGTCTGACAGGGTCCTGATCAATGATACCAACGTGTACAGCCATAACATTTCCTTCTCAGTACGGCTTGCAAAAAATGAGGATGTGAAAGAGAGTGCAAGCGCCTGATCTCCATATGTAGACACAGCGCATAAAAAACAAGGGCAACTTTGTCAAAAGTTGCCCTTACCGGATGACTTTCCCCCGTTTGAGGGGATTTCTGTTGAAATTTAGAGCTTAAAGCGATGCACCAATTCAGTCTGTTGACTCGCTAAGCTAGAGAGGCTCTCGCTGGTGGCTGCGATTTCCGCCATCGCATGGTAACTACGGTCTGCGATGTTATTGATGTCTTCCAAGCTACGTGCAATAGAGGTTGACGTTTCGCTCTGTTCTGCGGCCGCTTGTGAAATGTGCGTACTCATTTGGCTGATTTCGATGATCAACGCCTGAATCTCTTCCATCGCGCCGTTGGCTTTCGAGGCTTGCTCTACCGACATCTCCATATCACTCATGCAACTTTGAATCACATGGCTTGCCGACTGCGAGCTAGACTGCAGATTGCTGATCATCGATTCAATTTCAGTGGTTGATTGGGTGGTCTTCGATGCGAGTACTCGAACTTCGTCTGCAACCACCGCAAAGCCGCGGCCTTGCTCGCCCGCACGCGCAGCTTCAATTGCCGCGTTGAGGGCAAGGAGGTTGGTTTGCTCTGCAATGTTGCGAATCACATCGAGAATCGAGCCAATTTGACCACTCATGCGTTGCAATTCAGAAACCGCGCTGACCGACTCGTTTAGGCGAGTCTCCAATTGATTGATGGTGGAGATATTGCTACTCATGATGGTACGGCCAGATTCAGATGCCGATTCCACTTTTTGCACCATTTCCAACGAACCTTGCGCGCTCTGGGCCACTTCTTGAACGGAGTGACTCATTTCGGTCATTGCAGTGGCTACGCTGGCGGTTTGCTCGCGTTGTGCATTCAGTTGGTTTTGCGCGTTGCTCGAGGTACGTTCATTGTTTGCTGCGGTGTCGGTCAGATTTTCTGCCGCATCATTCAATTTCACCAAAATGTCGTGCAGGCTATCTGCCAGTGTATTGATGTGGCCACTCACTCGACTGAACTCGTTGTTGTAACGAATTTCGATACGCTGCGTCATATCACCGTTGGCAAGCCCTTCCAAAGTGGAAAGAATACGTGTTAACGGCTCACGAACGCTGTGGGCAATGTGATAGCCCACAGCGGCGGCAAAAATGGTCACCGCAATGCCAATCACAATCGCTTTGAGCAAGCCTTGGTCGTACACTTCGCCTGCTTCAACCAAAGAGGTGTTGAGGTTGTCGGTTGCTGTTGTAGTAAAGGTTTCCAACAATCGCATCGCAGAGTCAACTTTGACCGCTAGGTTGGCGATGTTGTCATACAAAGCAGCTTTGGCTTCAAGGTAGCTGGCGTGTTGATCCAACACCCCGCCTTTTTGGCCCACGTCCTGAGTGAACTGCTCGACAGATGCATTGAACACATCTTTCAGTGATGGCAGTTGGGTAGTGAGGCCACGATAAGCGTAATTAAGGTGAGTGACCGCTTTCTTGTTTTTGTTCACTGCCTTTTTCACAAACTCAAGGTCTGAGCTAGCCAAGGCGTCTGAGGTGATCACTTCAGCATCTTTCAACTTAATGAAATAGCTTTTTGCCATCACTTTGACAGAAATGCTGGATTGGTCATCGACGTACTCTTTCATACCAACCGTCAGTTCGGTGTGAAGTTTTTGGAAGCGACGTGACGATTTTTGCACTTCTGTTTGTGCAGCAAACATCGCTTCATAGTTGTTCATTGCTTCATTGGCTTCCGCAAAGTAGCTGTTTTCAATTTCTCTGAGTTGAGCTAAAGACTCTGCGAGTGCAGGGTAGGCCTTGCTCGCGTTTTCCAGTTCGTTGAGCGTTTGGTTAAACTCAGTTTGCGATCTACCAAATTCGCTGCGCATCTGCGTCATGCGATCTTGGTTCTGCGTGGTGAGAAAATCTTTAAAAGATTTATCCGCAGATAACAACTCAACACTGGTTTGGTTGGATAACGAAACCAAAGGCAGTGAATTTTTCGAAACGGTTTCGAAGTTGGAATGAATTTGATTCATGCCATTGGTCATAATGGTGACTGTAACGGCAAACAAGACGATTATCAGCGCGAAGCCGGCATACATCCTTTTAATGACTGAGCCTTGCATACTTTGAGCCCTCTCCCACATGTAACAAAAGAAAAAAAGAAACGGAACCCGTCTCAAAAAACTAACAAAATTGTCATCATTGTATTGAGATTGAGATGAGCATTTTGTGGCGAGGGCTGCAAAAAAGACTTTATAGCAGGATGTTCTGTTGATAATGTTACGTGAACACTGTTTTTTATTGAGATGCACACAACGTTGGCGCATACTTATCCGGTTAAACAGCGACGTTATGGAGTACACATGGCCGAAGAAACTATCTTTAGCAAAATCATTCGCAAGGAAATTCCTGCTCAGATCCTTTTCCAAGATGATCTTGTCACCGCATTTCGTGACATCAACCCACGAGCACCGAAGCACATCCTAATTATTCCAAATAAACTCATTCCGACAGTGAATGATGTTGAGGCGGATGATGAAGCGATGATGGGCCGCATGTTCACTGTCGCAAAACAGTTGGCCAAAGAAGAGGGCATCGCGGAAGAGGGCTACCGTCTCATCGTGAACTGTAATGCGCATGGTGGCCAAGAGGTTTATCACATCCATATGCATTTAGTGGGTGGTAAGCCACTGGGTCCAATGTTATTGGGCTAAATGTCAAACAGCGGCCAGTGATTATCTGGCCGCTTTATTTTCGATGCATTCTCTTGGAGTTACATGTGAAGCAATACCGGAAATTAGTCGGAGTATTTGCCGCGACCCTGATCATGTCGGGATGCGCCAATATGTCCGCCGGTAACCTTTTCAGCCACTATAGTGAACAAAACCGCTCCGTCTATCAGGCGGTAAAAAGCGGCGATTACGCGCAAGCGCAAGAATTGCAAAGTGAGGGTGTTGCTGGCGACATTCTCGATAATATGGAAAAAGGACGCATTGCGTTCTTATCGGCAGATTACCCCGAAAGTAAGAAAGCGCTAGAAGCAAGCGACATGGCGGTGAGAAAGTGGCAAGATTTGGCCAAAGTGTCTTTATCACAAACGGCAACCAGTGTGGGTTCGCTGGCGGTCAACGATAATCTCAACAACTACACACCGGCAGATTACGAACTGGGCTTTCTCCATTTGTATCTCGGTTTGAACTACCTTCAGCAGAACAGCTTGGAGGGTGCATTGGTTGAAATGCGTCGTGCCAACCAAGTTCAGGAAGCCGCGCGTAAAGCGCGTGAAGACGATCTCCAGTCTGCTGAGCGTGATATGCAAAAAAATGGCATGTCGACCAACTTGGGCAGCGTGTTGGCGAATTACCCCGATGCGGGGAAAACCTTACAATCGGTGCAAAATGGCTATCTGTTTTTCCTCTCGGGTCTTTTGTATGAAGCCTCAAAAGATCTCAATGGTGCTTATGTTGACTACCGCAGAGCCTTGGCGGTGAGTCCTAATAACCCTGCGGTTATTGAAAGAACCATGCTGGTGGCGAAAAAGCTGGGCATGCGTGAAGATTTGGCCAAATTAGAAAAACGCTACGGTAAGCAAAACGACACCTTGGCGGGTGAACAAGGCCGCGTGATTGTTATTGAAGAACAAGGGGTTGTTGAAGCGCTCCAAGGCTGGCGAATAGATTTACCTGTCTATGACAGTCGAGGCGTTGGAGCGCTGTATTCTCTCGCGCTACCTTATTACCCAAGCCAAAATTATCAGCGCTTTTCCCCATTACGTTTGAATCAACAGAAACTGGAAAGCCAGTTGTTGGCCGATGTCGATCAGATGGCGAAGTACGACTTAAGTAAGCGTTTGCCTTCGATGGTGATTCGCCAGGCATTGCGTGTGGTGGCCAAAGATCAATTGCGTAAAGAAGCCGCCAAGGGCGATGACGTCGGCAATCTGTTGTTTAATGTTTGGAACGCGTTAACAGAGCAACCGGATACTCGTAGCTGGCAAACTTTACCAGCAAGAGTCAATGTAATGAGTGAAGTGGTCTCATCGGGTGAGCAAACATTGACATCCGGTGACAAAGATTACCAGTTCATGGTCGCAGACAAACAGACGACTTTGGTCTGGATTTCCCGTCAGGGAACTCACCAAACCATATGGCACAAACAATTAGGGAGGCTGTAATGAGAGCTTGGATTATTTCGGCATTGGTTTTGCTTGGCTTAGCAGGCTGTGCAGAGAATACGGCGGGAATGCGAGTCGATGGTGAAACGCAACACGTCTTTTTCCATGACAATGTATTGGGTGGCAGACTATTGGTCGATGACATCGCCACGACGCAAGTGGATGATCGCGCCCGTGCGGTTGTGCGTCTAACCAGCAATTTTAAAGGCGATCAGAACATCCTTTATCGCTTTGCTTGGTACGATGACAACGGCCTAGAAGTGAACACCAAGCCAGGCCCTTGGCGTCAAGCCATTGTGCGTGGTTTTGAATCTATTACCCTTTCGGAAGTAACGGTGAATCCGAATGGCACTCAATATCGCTTGCAAATCCGTGCAGCAAATGAATAAAAAATGTGAGGACTAAAAATGAATAAAGGTGTTGTCGCCTTACTAGGCTTAGCTGTTTTACTGGGTGGTTGTTCTAACCGAGTTTCTTATGGTGATGCGCAAGCTACTGAAACCACCACCATCGACTTTGGTTCGACGGACTTACAAACCATCGCCGGTCAAATGGTGGATAGTATGATGATGTCTGGCTCTGTGGCGGCGATTACGCGCGACAGTCGCCCAATTGTGTTTGTTGAACGCATTAAAAACAAAACCAGTGAGCATATTGATACGGAATCCATCACCGACACTATTTCAACCAAAATGCTTAACTCAGGTAAGTTCCGTTTTGTCGACATGGATCGCGTAGAAGCGGTACGTGAACAACTGAACTTCCAAAACAATGATGAGCTTGTGAACCAATCTACCGCGATTCAGTTTGGTAAAATGGTTGGCGCTCAGTACATGTTATACGGTAATTTGTCGAGCATCGTGAAAAACGACGGTAGCGACAAAGACGTGTACTACAAAATGACCATGCGCTTGATGGATCTGGAAACCGGTTTAATTGAGTGGGCGGATGAAACTGAAATCCGTAAGCAGCAGTCTAAGAGCTTGTTAGGACTATAAACAATGTGAGGTCACCTATGGCATGGTTTTCTTGGCAACAGGCAAAACAACTGGATCCGAGTTTAAACGCGGTAGGTGACTTTTTTGTACCCGCACCCATGCAGGTACAAACAGTGACTGGTGGTTTAACCAACCGATGTTGGAAAATCAACGATCACGCAGGCAAATCTTACGTTTGGAGGCCGGCAAGCAAAGTTTGTCAGGCCTTTTCTATCTCTCGCTACAGTGAATACCAAATTCTCAATGCCATTGCCGATTTAAAACTCGGCCCCAAGCCTGTGCTGGTCAATGAGCATGGCGTCTTAGTGGAATGGCTAGAAGGTGAGACGATGCGTGATGGAGTTGCGTCCGACACCTTACTCAAAACCGCGATCAAAATTCATCAGTTTGATGCTCACACTTTACCTTTAGCACCGTTTAGTTATACCGCTCGAGTGGATCACTATTGGATGCAATTGGAAGGGAAATATCTGGGCAGCGAATATGAAAACCTTTACCAACAGTGGCGCAGTGCTCCATCTATCACTCCGCTTCCCGTTGCCCTTTGTCATTTCGATTTAGGTGGATACAACATGGTGAAAGGGCCGGACGGGGTAAAAGTGATCGATTGGGAATACGCGGCATTGGCGGATCCTCGCTTGGATTTAACCCTTACGATTCAGCTATCCGGTGAAGATTGGTTTGAAATGGTCTGCCGCTACTGCCAGCTTCGCGAAATTGACGAGGTTGAGGTGTGGATTGAGGGGGTTAAAGCATGGCAACCAAGAACCACTATGATGGCAATGTTGTGGTATCTGCTTGCACACAAAATCTGGGGTGATGATGAATATTTGCTCACTGCCAAACAAATGCTTCACTCATTATGCCATGAGGATCACTGTTTGCACGGTTGAGACAAGTTCGCACTTTAAACCCTTGTAATTCGTGGTAGATTGAAAGCATTAATCAAGTCACTCCAAGATGCACTGTTTGCGCTGCGTGTTATCGCCCGTTGCCCACACTGTGTTGCTGTTTGCGAAGGTATCTTGAAGTCACTTGGGATAAGTACCAAGAATAGTTAGGGAGAGGTACACATGATTATCTACCTTCACGGTTTCGACTCAACAAGCCCAGGTAACCACGAAAAAGTATTGCAGCTGCAGTTTATCGATCCAGACGTGCGTTTCATCAACTACAGCACGCTTCATCCGAAGCACGATATGCAGCACTTGTTAAAAGAAGTTCATAAAGCGATTGAACAATCAAACGATCCTGAACCGATTATTTGTGGCGTTGGTCTCGGTGGTTTTTGGTCAGAACGCATCGGTTTTCTTTGCGGTATCAAGCAAGTCATTTTTAACCCTAATCTTCATCCAGAAAACAATATGGCAGGTCGCATTGACCGTCCGGAAGAGTATGAAGATATTGCAACCAAATGTGTCGAACAGTTTCGTATGAAGAACAAAGGGCGCTGTTTAGTGATCTTGTCACGTGATGATGAAATCCACGACAACAGTAAAACAGCACAAGCGCTTGAGAATTACTACGAAGTGGTTTGGGATGACAAAGAAACCCATAAATTCAAAAAGATATCTCAGCACTTGCAGAAGATGAAAGCATTTAAAGAAAACAACTGAGCGCTTTTATCGCCTCATTTGAACCTCTAAATCCGACACACAAGCACCTAGCGATAGGTGCTTTTTCTTTATCTGTTATAGGGGCTACAAAAGCGCCATGCGATGTCGATGCTTTGTTTTGAGGTGAGAGCAGTAGAAAACATCACCATTCCGTATGGGTAGTAAGGATTTTTGTTGCGGTTGTGATTTCGCGCTATATAATGAACCACTATAAAATAATTTGATAAATATCAAAAAAAATTGAGAGCGAGTAAAAAAACTTGCCCAATTCGTATTGTCGAGGTGATCTCCAATACGCTTTTATCCAAACGTTAAATGCCCTTTGATAACCCTGAACAGAACGTTCACAAGCACAAGATTTCTCTGTAGGACGCGTTACTGGTGATAACACCGAATGACCCGTCGTGCAGGACCCTTTTTATTATTTTGTAGAGGATTATCACTGTGACACGAATTATCGTTGTTGGTGGCGGTGCTGGTGGCCTAGAGTTGGCAACCAAATTAGGTCGCACATTAGGTCGTAAAAGACGTGCTCAAATCACCCTAGTGGATCGCAAGGCGAGCCATTTATGGAAGCCATTGCTGCATGAAGTAGCGACAGGCTCTCTGGATGAAGGAGTTGATGCGCTAAGCTACCGTGCTCATGCCAAAAACCACTGTTTCGATTTCCAAATGGGCAGCCTAGAAAACATCGACCGTGAACGTAAGGTTGTGATTCTAAGTGAATTAAAAGATGAGCACGGTGAGCTATTGATGCCAAGCCGTGAGCTCGAATACGATCTCTTGGTTCTCGCAATTGGCTCAACATCAAATGACTTCAACACCCCTGGTGTACGCGAGCACTGTATCTTCCTTGATAGTCCAGAGCAGGCGCACCGTTTCCGTCATGAGATGAACAACGAATTCCTTAAGCTGCACGCCAAAAATGGCCATGGCACCGTCGATATCGCGATTGTTGGTGCTGGCGCGACGGGCGTTGAGCTTTCTGCGGAATTGCACAATGCCATTAAAGAGCTGCGCACTTACGGTTTTGGCGATCTCGATTCCAGCAAACTAAACGTCAACCTTGTCGAAGCGGGCGAACGAATTCTTCCTGCATTGCCACCGCGCATTTCCTCCGCGGCACACAGTGAATTGGTGAAGCTCGGGGTGAATGTTCGTACCGCAACTATGGTGACAAAGGCCGAAGCGGATGGCTTGACCACCAAAGATGGAGAGAAGATCCCAGCGCAAATCATGGTTTGGGCGGCGGGTATTAAAGCGCCTGATTTCATGAAAGACATTGCGGGCTTGGAAACCAACCGCATTAACCAGCTCGTGGTGAAAAATACGCTGCAAACCACGCGCGATGACGATATTTTCGTGATCGGTGATTTGGCTCAGTGTACTCAAGCGGATGGCAAGTTTGTGCCACCACGTGCGCAAGCAGCGCACCAAATGGCGAGCCATGCGTTTAGCAACATCATCGCCAAACTCAATGGCCGTGAGCTGAAAGATTACGTGTATAAAGATCATGGTTCATTGGTTTCACTCAGCCGCTTCTCTACCGTGGGCAGCTTAATGGGCAACCTGACCAAAGGTTCAATGATGGTGGAAGGCCGTATCGCGCGCGTTGTGTACATTTCGCTGTACCGCATGCATCAAATGGCGCTACACGGTATTTTCAAAACGGGTTTGATGATGTTGGTTGGTCGTATCAACCGCGTATTACGTCCAAACTTGAAACTTCACTAATTGAAATACGAAGTGACGAACTGACCCAAAAGGAGCCAACGAGCTCCTTTTTTAATGGCTGATATTTCTCCCATTCGTGTCGGTATTAATGCATATCTTGGGGAATCAATGAATAGACCACACCATCTTGTGGTTTGTCGTGGAAAACAAAGCGATTACGGGCGATGGTCTCTTGTTTGGCATGGCAAGATTCAATCAGTTTCTGGCTAGCTTGGTTATCAATTGCGCACACAATTTCCAATCGAGTTAGTTTGAGTTTGGCAAAGCAAAACTCCGCCAGGGCCCACATGGCTTCTTTGGCTAGCCCTTGGCGCTGATGATCGTCGGCGATCCAATAACCGAGACTGGCCATGTTGAAGGTGTGGTAAAGCTCATTGATGGCCACCATGCCAACCAGTTCATCACTGCCTTTGAGAAATATGCCAAACCCATACGCGTCAGCTTTCACCCAGTTCAATCGGGTCATGAGAAGAAAGCTTTGCGCTTCTTTTTCGCTGTAATTCGGGTGACACCAATCGATCCATTGATGGAGAGAAGTTGAACGACGAATTAATCTCGCCAACTCACTCGCACGCTCGGCTTCGATTAAACGTAAGGTCACTCGTTGGGTTACGATATGGAAATCGGGACTCATGGCAATTCCGTTATAAGCATTTGAGTAAAGTATAAATGATAACTTTGTGAATTGGTTGAGAAAAACAAAGCCCCCGACACAGTCGAGGGCTTATGAGCAAAGGGCGTGTAGAGGTTATTCTACGCGACGCACTTGAATCACCATTCCAAGCAGTGGGTGATCGAGGTAGTGAGTTTCACCGCTACGCATACGACGCTTTTGATCCATTCGATAGCTCTTTAAGAACTGCTCAACCGTCACCGTTGGTGTTACTTCGGTTAAGTTACCCAGTTGGACGTTGCCATCAACTTGGCCTAACTGTTCGGCATTTTCTTCAAGCGGTGTGGCCTCTAGCGTAATTTCACGCACGCTTGGCTCTTTAAGATCCAACGCGGTTTCGATGAAAAGATAATGCTGAACATAAACCTGTAGCGTGCCGTCTAACTCGTAAAGAGGGTTGTCGATGCTCACTTCTGTAATGCCATCTAACGGTGCTTGCACAGCGGCCTGTTTTTCAGAACCGTCTGGGTTGTACTCTTTTGAGTAGTCTTTTCCTGCGCGAATACGGAAGATTGGCGCTGAGCCTTTTCCTCGATCACCTTGACGCCACGCTTTGTGCAGCAACACTTGGAAGCCAGCATGTTTCTCTAGTGCTTCTTTCTGCGATAACAGCTGGTAGCTAGAGTAAGGCAGCATAGAAACCCCTTTGCTCTGGCGGAACTGGGCATCCTGAAAATCGCCGGCATAAGTCATGGTGATCTCTGGCAATTGATTCGGCCAGGACTCATTAGTTTGCTCTGCATCTACGGCGCGTTTAAAGATGATCACTTCAACATCAAATTGTCTCTGTGCCCAAGAAGGCATTGAAACACAGAGTAGTAACAGAGGAATGAGAAATCTCATGGAATAACTAGCTCACTGGTAATAAATTCTGGTTAAACTCATTCAGCAAATCTTGGATAAACTGAATACGTTGGCGTCTGTCCGTCAATGGTACGCTAAACTTAAACTTAGTTGGACCTTCCATTGCAAATTTTTTCGGCTGAGATTGCAGTAGTCTAACCAAATAAGCTGGGTTTATGTCAGCGTGTGGATAAAACTCGATAAATCCACCTTTGTCGTGAGCCTCGATCTTCTTCGCCTTGATTCGGTGGGCACTCAGTTTGAGCTCCGCGACAGCAAGAAGATTTTTCGCCGCCTCCGGTAGTAAGCCGAATCGGTCGATGAGCTCGACTTTGACTTCGTTTAGCTCTTCTAAATCGGCCACACTGGCGACGCGTTTATACATCGACAAACGTGTGTTGACGTCTGGTATATAATCGTCTGGCAGCAAGGCTGGGATACGAATTTCCACCTCAGTTTGCTCGCGAAGTAGATCATCCAGCGCAGGTTCTTTACCTTCTTTCAATGCTTGCACGGCTTGCTCAAGCATCTCCATATACAGCGTAAAACCGATCGATTGAATTTGACCACTTTGCTCATCACCGAGCAGTTCACCCGCACCGCGAATTTCTAAATCGTGCGTGGCGAGGGTGAAACCAGCCCCGAGATCTTCCAAAGAAGCGATGGCATCCAAGCGTTTAATGGCATCTTTGGTCATGGATTTCGGGTGTGGCGTGAGCAAGTACGCGTACGCTTGGTGGTGCGAGCGACCCACGCGCCCACGAAGTTGGTGTAACTGAGCAAGCCCGAGATTGTCTGCGCGATCCATGATGATGGTGTTGGCGGTTGGCACATCGATGCCCGTCTCAATGATGGTGGTACACACCAATAAGTTAAAGCGCTGATGGTAGAAATCGTTCATCACACGCTCCAACTCGCGTTCTCTCATTTGACCGTGAGCGATGGTGACGCGTGCCTCTGGCACCAGTTTGGTCAGGTCCTCTGCAACTTTCTCGATGGTTTCGACTTGGTTGTGTAAGAAGTACACTTGTCCACCACGCATGATTTCACGCAGAATCGCTTCGCGGACCACTGCATCATCACTTTCGCGGACAAATGTTTTGATGGCTAAACGGCGAGCGGGTGGGGTGGCAATAATCGACAAATCGCGCATACCACTCATCGCCATGTTGAGCGTTCGCGGAATAGGGGTGGCCGTGAGGGTGAGAATGTCGACATCGGCTCTCATTGCCTTCACTTTCTCTTTTTGGCGTACACCAAAGCGATGCTCTTCATCGACGATCAACAATCCAAGATCACTGAACTTGAGGTCGGAAGAGAGCAGTTTGTGCGTGCCCACTAAGATATCGACCTTGCCGTTAGCCACATCTTCCATGATCTGCTTTTGTTCTTTTGCTGATTTAAAACGCGACAGTACTTCGACGCGAATTGGCAGGTTGGCAAAACGATCACGGAAGTTTTCGAAATGCTGTTGAGCAAGCAGGGTGGTCGGGACCAAAACCGCCACTTGTTTGTCGTTATCGGTGGCAACAAACGCAGCGCGCATCGCCACTTCGGTTTTACCAAAACCTACATCACCACACACTAAGCGGTCCATGGCTTTGGCTTGACACATGTCAGACAGCACCGCGTTGATGGCCATCGATTGGTCGTCAGTCTCTTCAAATGGGAAACCCGATTTGAAGGTCGCGTATTGGCCACGATCTAAAACAAATTTGTAACCCGGTTTGAGTTCACGTTTGGCATAAACGTCCAAAAGCTCAGCGGCAACGTCTCGCACTTTCTCAGCGGCTTTGCGACGTGCTCTGGTCCAAGCATCGCTCCCCAGTTTGTGAATCGGCGCGCTCTCTTCTGCCCCACCAGAGTATCGGCTGATCAAGTTCAATGCCGCCACAGGTACGTAAAGTTTGGCCTCGTTTTGGTACTCAAGCATCACGTATTCAGCTTTGATCCCGCCAGCTTCAAGGGTTTCCAGGCCAATATAACGACCAATACCGTGGTCGATGTGTACCACAGGTTGCCCGGGTTTCAGCTCCGCCAGATGACGAATCACGGTATCGCTGTTGACGTTGCGCTTATCTTTTTTACGACGTTGGATAACGCGATCACCAAGCAAATCGCTTTCACAAATAAAGGCGAAGTTCAGCGTGTTGTGAATAAAACCGTGCTCACTGGCGCCAATGACCAAAGTGAATTTATGGTTATGTGCAAGGGCTTCACTGAGTGAGGCACAAGCGTGTGGCTTGAGCTTAACACCTTGTAGCAACTCACTGAGCGCTTCGCGGCGGCCTTCCGATTCAACGGAAAAGATGATTTTGCCTGAGAAGCTTTCACTAAACTGACGCAACTGCGCCAAAGGCTCTTTATTTTGCTGTTGCACCGCAAGAGTCGGCAGTGGGCTCAATGGCTGGTTGGAACGCCCGGCTTTTTCGTCGATGGCGTCAACACTCAGCCAGGTTTGGCCAAAATTTTTCAGATGCGCATACAGTTCATCTTTTTTAAGCCAAAGTTGCTCTGGTTTCAGCAGTGGGCGCAGCGGGTCGACTTTTTTCTGATCGTAGCGGTAATCCACATCCTTTAGGAAATGATCGATGGTGGGTTCGATATCCCCCAACACCAGCAGTTGTGAATCACGATTGATGTAGTCAAACAGCGTTTCCGTTTGTTCAAAGAAAAGGGGTTGCCAGTATTCAATCCCCGCAGGCCAAACGCCTTTGCTCACCTGCATATAGACCGATTCTGGCTCACGGCGGGCATCAAATTGGCTGCGCCAGCGGATACGAAACTCTTCTATTGCCGCCTCGGTAGTTGGGAACTCGTGCGCAGGCAGTAGGCGGATCTGCTGGATCTCTTCAATTGAACGTTGATTCTCAGGGTCGAACGTGCGAATGGTGTCGATTTCATCATCAAAGAAATCGATACGGTAAGGGTCACGACTGCCCATCGGAAAGAGATCAAGAATCGAACCGCGGCTAGCGTATTCCCCTGGGCCAAATACTTGATCAACATGACGGTAGCCAGAGTTATCAAGTTGTAGGCGCAGTTTTTCGAGCGAGTAGCGATCACCAACATTGACCATCAAAGTATGTTGCAGCAGAAAATCGCGTGGAGATTGACGTTGCAGCAGCGTGCTCACCGGCACAATGGTAATGCCATCGGTCTGAGAGGGAAGCTGATATAACGTGGCGATACGATCGGAAATGATCTCTTGATGAGGAGAGAAGTTATCGTATGGCAGCGTTTCCCAATCGGGGAAAATCGTCACGTGAGCGGTGTAAAACTGCTCGATCTCGCTTTGCAACTTCAGCGCGGTTTGAGGATCTGGAACAATGAGAACCGTATGGTTGGCATGGGTATTTGCCAGTTCGGCCACAGAAAGGGCCAGTGAGGCGCCAGGCAACTGGCCCAAGTATTTTTTGTCTCCCGCCCCTTTGGGCGTGGAGACTTGTAAAATCGGTTGATAAGTCATAATCGAATGTTATTTGGTATCTCTTTCTAGCGAACGTTGACGCAATAGACGTTGTTGTTGGTGTAAGGCCGCTTTGATTAATAGGTCTTGGTCTGAATCGCGAAGCAATACGTACTTCATTGTTACTTCATGTTGTTGATCTTTAGCTTCACAACTGGCGACTTGCGCGTAGCAATAAATAGCCGCAGCGGGGCTTTCTAAGAACAGTTTTACGCGTGTGGAGCGACCAATCGCCATAGTGTCGGTGGACAAAAACGAAACCTGACTGGCACCAAAACGGGTGGTTTTGAAGCGAAGGTTTTCTTGGTCTTGCTGCGATAACATAAAGCTCAACAGCAAATTGAGTTTCGAATTTTGCGCATCCAGCAGGTTGATGACGTTTTTGAGATCGCTATTTTTCAGTTCAAGTCGTGCGCTTTCGGCTAACTGATCTAATTGGCTAAATTCACTCGCCACAATAAAAGGGGCGGGAATTTCCGCTTCAAAGGCCTCTAGGGAAGGCAGCAAATAGTGCTCAGGTAACAGCTCAACGTTGATCGTCAGCGTTGAATTTACGGTAAAAAACTCTTGTTCTGTCATGCTGTTATTCCCTTTTTGCCGATGGGATTCTAAATAAGAATCTACAAGCTGTTGATTATCGCCAACTGGCGACGCTTGGCAAGCGATGTTATTTCGCACACCGTGATTTTCGCAAATTCGTTTTTTAAACCGAGAGTCCTATACGTTCTGTAACACGTAAATGGGCAAATTTGCTGTTAAATCTCAGACATATGAAATATTTTAGCTATATTCGTGCCAGTTTTCTGGTTACATTAGCCCGCTGAACTTTTTGACGGTTTTTAGAATGTTTCATCCTGTCTCTATATTTATTGGATTGAGATACCTGCGCGGACGCTCCGGTGACAGGTTTAGCCGATTTGTCTCCTATATGTCGACCGCTGGCATCACGGTTGGCGTGATGTCATTGGTCACGGTGTTATCGGTGATGAACGGCTTTGAGGCGCAATTGAAAGAGCGCATTTTGGGTGTGTTGCCGCAAGCGGTGGTGTCGATGGATGGTGGAAAAACGCCGCACACCACGCCGCCTGACTTTGTACGTGCCTTGTCTCCTCACTATCAACCCACACCTTTGGTACGCAGTGAAGCGGTGATTCAAAGCCCTTCACAACTTTCTGTGGGTTACTTGATCGGTATTGAGCCTTCGGCAGACGATCCGATTGAAAACCATCTCATTGCCGGCCGCTTAAGCCAATTGGAAGCCGGCAAGTATCAAGTATTTCTCGGCCACTCTTTAGCACGATCATTAAATGTTTCAATGGGCGACAAAGTCCGTTTGATGGTGACCAGTGCCAGTCAGTTTACGCCATTAGGCCGCATTCCAAGCCAACGAAATTTTACCGTTGCAGGGATGTTTAATACCGGTTCGGATATTGATGGGCAGTTGATGGTGACGCACATTGAAGACGCGGGGCGTTTATTGCGTCTTCCGTCAAAGACCATTTCTGGCTGGCGACTCTATTTTGATGATCCTTTCCAAGTGACCGAAGCGGCCAATACGCCACTGCCTGACGGTTGGCAATGGAGTGATTGGCGTGCGCAACGGGGAGAGCTTTTCCAAGCGGTAAAAATGGAAAAGAACATGATGGGCTTGATGCTTGGACTCATTGTCGCTGTGGCGGCCTTTAATATCATTTCAGCGTTGATCATGGTGGTGATGGAGAAACAATCTGAAGTCGCGATCTTAAAAACTCAGGGCATGAATAGTTATGGCATCATGGCCATCTTTATGGTGCAAGGTGCCAGCAGCGGTATAATTGGTTCGCTCTTCGGTGGAGCCGCTGGTGTGCTCTTATCGCAAAATCTCAATACTATTCTCGAAACCGCAGGGGTTGCTTTGTTCACCTTTGGTGGTAGCTTGCCTGTGCTGATTCAACCATTTCAAATTGTCGCTGTGGTTGTGTTAGCCGTTTTATTGAGCCTGTTGGCGACGCTTTACCCTTCTTACCGTGCATCTTCTGTTAAACCTGCTGAGGCCCTCAGATATGAATAAGCTTTTACAATGTCACCAAGTTAGCAAAATCTATCGAGAAGGGGAGTTTGAAACGGAAGTCCTCAAAGGGGTTGATTTCGAGCTAGAGCAAGGCGAGTTGGTCGCGATTGTCGGTACATCGGGTTCAGGCAAAAGTACTCTGCTGCATATTTTAGGTGCGCTTGATGATGCCACTCATGGTGAGGTCGCGTTTCTTGATTATCAGTTGTCTGCGTTAAGCGGTAATAAACAAGCACAAGTGCGCAATCAGCATCTGGGTTTTATCTATCAGTTTCACCATCTACTGGCGGATTTTACTGCAGTGGAAAATGTGGCGATGCCGTTACTGATTGGTGGGAAAAGCCCGAAGCAAGCGAAGTTAGCCGCCGAGGCATTGCTGGAAAAAGTGGGTTTGCAACATCGTATGCATCATCGCCCGTCAGAGTTGTCTGGCGGTGAGCGCCAACGTGTCGCAATTGCACGGGCATTGGTCAATAAGCCTGCATTGGTGCTTGCGGATGAGCCTACGGGCAATTTAGACCACAAAACCGCGTTGCAGATTTACGATTTGATGCGCGAGCTCAATCGAGAATCCGGCACGGCGTTTTTAGTGGTGACACACGATAACGAGCTCGCGGCAAAAATGGATCGAATCCTTTATATGCAAGATGGTGTGCTTGCGTCGGACAATCGTTAGGAGACGGGTCGATGTTTTCATCTTTGGCACTGTTGATTGGCCGTCGCTTTAGTCAAGCCAAACAACGTAACAAAATGGTGTCGTTTATTTCTCTCTCCTCGACCATCGGTATTGCGGTGGGCGTGGCGGTGATCATTATTGGTCTTTCGGCAATGAATGGCTTTGAGCGCGAGTTGCAATCTCGCGTGCTGTCGGTCATTCCACACGCGGAGCTGGAAGGCGTTCGTGCTCCGGTGGAAAATTGGCAATCGGTGATGACTCAAGCGGTGGCCAACCCCAAAGTAGTGGCTGCGGCCCCTTATGTCAAATTTACCGGTTTGGTTGAGCGGGGCAACAAGCTCAAAGCGGTGGAAGTGAGAGGAGTCGAGCCGGATTTTGAACAAGCGGTCTCGACCATGTCTCAATTTATTGACCAGCAAGCGTGGAGTCAGTTTTTACCGGGGCAAAATCAGGTCATTGTTGGGCGAGGCGTGGCAAACGAGTTGGGTGTGGACATTGGCGATTATGTCACCTTATTGATTCCTCAAACCGGTGAAAGCACTAAAGTTCAAGCGCCTAAACGCGTTCGAGTCAAGGTGACGGGTATGCTGACACTCAATGGTCAAATTGATCACAATTTGGTGTTGCTGCCGATGGCGGATGCACAGCAATACAATCATCTGGGTGAAGGTGTCACTGGCATTGCGTTGAAAACCAATGATGTGCTTAATGCACAAGCGATTGTGCGAGAAGTAGGACGACAGATTGACGTTTATGTCTACCTTCGTAGCTGGCAACAGCAGTTTGGTTTTTTGTATCGAGACATTCAACTCGTCAGAACCATCATGTACTTAGTCATGGTGCTAGTGATAGGGGTGGCGTGCTTTAACATTGTTTCCACCTTGATGATGGCGGTGAAAGATCGTGCGAGCGAAATTGCCATTTTACGCACCATGGGGGCTGGCGATGGTTTGATTAAGCGCATTTTTGTCTGGCAAGGGGTGTTTTCTGGCGTGCTTGGCAGTGTGTTAGGCAGTGTTGTCGGTGTCTTAGTGGCGCTGAATCTTACCACTCTCATTAAGGGCCTTGAGCGAGTCATTGGTCATCAGTTTTTATCCGGTGACATTTACTTTGTCGATTTTTTGCCTTCTCAACTGCGTTTAGATGATGTGTTATTGGTGTCTGGCACGGCCATTGTTCTGAGTATTGTTGCCACTTGGTACCCCGCAGCAAGAGCGGCAAAGCTTAAACCTGCCGCTGTACTGAGCAGCAAATAGCCGACAACAGAATGGTCCTTTTGTTTTAGGTGTCCGGTTAGCGATTGGCAACCTTGGTGTTTTTTGGTGGTCCACGAGATAAATCAAACTTTGATTACCCGACGTTGCAATGGAAGTGGCATTTCTATCGGAAAATCACACTGACTCTCTGCAACGGAGGGTGAAGATCGTTATCTTGTTTGACGCTTTTGCCAACTTCTCACCACGGAATAACGCCACAAGCCTCGTATGCCAAAGTAGCCGACGATGGCAGAGACAACACCACAAATAGCGCAACCCAATAAAAATGGAGGACCAATGGTGCTCATTTGGTCGAGAATGAAATCCCAAGAGAGCTCAAAGTGAAATGGCTGCGGAGGCACGTTCATCACAAAGGCGCCTAGCTTATACGCAAAGTAGAACAGCACGGGCATGGTGACTGGGTTACTTACCCACACGAGAGCGACAGACAGTGGCAAATTTACGCCAAGAAAAATGGCTAACCCAGCAGGCATGATCATCTGGCTCGGCAGAGGGACAAACGCCATAAACAAACCAACGGCAAACGCACCCGCAGCGGAGCGACGATTCAAACACCATAGATTAGGGTTGTATAAAACATTGCCGAACACTTTCAGCGCTTTTTGGCGTTTGATTACTTCATGGTCAGGCATAAAGCGTTTAATTAGCTTTCTAGGCATGGGACAACATGACTCTCTTAGGTAACAATTGGTTATTGGCTTCTTTTTCAGCAACCCTTATTTCGGCAAGCTACTGGCCGCTTATGCCTTCCTGGCCTTGGTTAATGCTAATTGTTGTTGCCATCTTTATCATTATTGTGCGTAAAACGTGTCGTTACTTGCTGGGGGTGACCATCGCACTTTTGATTGCCATTTCGGCTGGTAACCTTATGCAATGGCAAGTAAAGACCCTATTTCAGGCAGGGGAGAATATTACCATAAATGGCGCCGTTGACAGCCCTTTTAAGCAAATAAGTCACGGTTATGAAGGTGTTGTTAGCATCACAGCAATAAATAATAGTCATTTAGTGTGGACCCTGCGACCTAAAGTGCGTTTGATCTCACCCATTCCTCTTGGGCAGGGGGATCAAATCGTAGCGCATGTGACTCTAAAACGAGTCTATGGGTTACTCAATGAAGCAGGGTTTGATGCCGAACGTTTTGCTGTCAGCCAAGGTATCGTTGGACGGGCAACTATTGATGATTCTCGCTCTTGGCGTTTGGTTTCCGTGAAGGGAGGGCGACAAGCGCTGATCGAAAAAGCTCAGCAGCTACTGGTTCGTAGCGATCATACCGGTTATTTACTTGGCTTAAGCTTTGGTCTTCGCGACGACATTACCGACGAGCAATGGCAGCAACTCAAGCAAAGTGGTTTGATACATCTACTTTCTATCTCAGGGCTGCACATTGGTATGGCTTTTGGTATCGGTTACTGGCTCGGGCATTGGTTGCGTTTTGGACGGCTTACTCTTGTTTGGCTGCCGTTGGCTATTGGACTGAGTCTCAGTTGGAGTTATGCGTGGCTGGCTGGTTTTACTCTGCCAACGCAAAGAGCCATTGTCTTTGTCACGTTAGTCGCCTTGTTCTCGTTTACGTCGGGGCAAGTCGGTCGCTGGACAGTCTTGCTATTGGCTCTGGCCTTCTGTCTTGCGATGTCGCCATTTTCTGCCCTTTCTATCAGTCTCTGGCTCTCGTTTCTTGCTGTCAGTTGCGTCTTTCTGGTGGTTGATCTCCGTGAGTCGTCTTCATCTTGGATTGGCAAAATGAAAAGCGTATTTTGCATCCAAGGTATGCTGCTGCTTTATCTCGCACCTGTGACTGCTTACTTCTTTTCCGGTTTGAGTTTAGCCGCCTGGCTGTACAACTTCCTATTTATCCCCTGGTTTAGCTTGGTGGTGGTGCCTGCCATATTTGTCGCACTCGTGCTGACGGCGCTGAATATTATGTCTGCGGCCAGGATGCTGTGGCAGTTAGCGGATTTAAGTTTATGGCCATTAACTTACGCTATGCCTTACGCCCACTTAGGCTGGTGGGGACTCTCCTCATTTCAGGTGGTGTTGGTCGCGTTGTGCGCGCTCGCTGTGATGCTGAGACATGTTATTCGCTGGCAACTCTCTGCTGTTCTGATCATTTTGCTCAGCACTTCTTCACTGTTGATTCATCCTCTTTCTCGCACCCGAATTGACGTTTTAGATGTTGGCCATGGGCTCGCCGTATTGATTGAGAAAGACGGTAAAACACTGCTTTATGACACCGGAAAGTCTTGGCATGGCGGCAGTATTGCACAGCAAGTGATTGAGCCTATTTTATTGAGTCGGGGTAGTAGAAGCCTTGATGGGGTTATCATCAGTCATCAAGATGACGATCATGCAGGCGGCTTGCCCTATTTGCAGCAAAACATGCGCCCACAATGGGTAAGGAGTAGTCATTACTTGAGTGATTTTCCGTGTGTTAAAGGTCACAACTTTGAGTGGCAAGGGCTCAAAATGACCGTGCTTTGGCCGCCAAGGCAAGTGACTCGTGCCTACAATCCCCATTCCTGTGTGATTCGTATGGAGGATGAGGAAAATCAGTTTTCATTTTTGATGACTGGCGATATTGACGCTTTGGCTGAGTGGATCCTGATTCGTGAATCTGAACAGCTAAACAGCGATGTGGTATTGGTGCCGCATCATGGCAGTCAAACTTCGTCGATTGAGCCTTTTGTGAACGCCGTCCAGGCAGGTGTGGCAATCGCCTCGTTGGCAAAAGGAAATCAGTGGGGGATGCCACAACCGCAAGTGGTCGAGACTTATCGACGACATCGCACGCAGTGGTTTGATACTGGTGAGCTGGGTCAGATAACGTTGTATGTGGAACAGAGAAACTGGCGAATCGTCTCAAGACGCGACACTTTCAACGCTTGGTATAGGCAGATGCTGCGTAACCAAGTAGAATAGCGGCCTACTTGAAGAAAAAGAATCATTCATTTATGTCAATTAATACCGATGAATCGACTTGGCGTACCTTTAAACGCTTGTGGACTTTTATCCGACTGTACAAATCAGGATTGGCCGTTGCCGTTGTGGCATTGATCATCAATGCGGTTTCAGACACCTACATGATTTCCTTATTAAAACCTTTGCTTGATGAAGGGTTTGGTAGCGCGGAATCAGACTTCCTGAGAACGTTGCCTCTGATTATATTTGCTATGATGTTTATCCGTGGCATCAGTAGTTTCGTCTCTGCGTATTGCCTAAGTTGGGTTTCTGGTAACGTTGTGATGCAAGTACGTCGCATGGTGTTTAACCATTACATGCAGATGCCCGTTTCCTACTTTGATAAGGAAAAATCCGGCAGCTTACTTTCTCGCATTACCTATGATTCCGAGCAAGTTTCGGCGGCGACAAGTCAAGCGTTGGTCAGCATTGTGCGTGAAGGGGCGAGCATTATTGGCCTGCTGGTACTGATGTTTTATAACAGCTGGCAGCTCTCTTTAGTCTTGATACTCGTTGCTCCCGTCGTAGCAATGGGGATTGGTATCGTTTCTAAGCGTTTTAGAAAAATATCTAAGAGTATGCAAACGGTGATGGGCGTTGTCACCAGCTCTGCTGAGCAGATGCTTAAAGGCCACAAAGTTGTATTAAGTTATGGCGGACAAGATATCGAACGTGAGCGCTTTGATAACGTAAGTAATCAAATGCGCCAGCAAACGATGAAATTGGTCACAGCACAAGCGGCAGCAAACCCAATTATCCAGATGATTGCATCAGTGGCAATTGTCGTTGTTCTTTACCTTGCAAGCATCGATTCGATTAAGGATCAATTGACCCCTGGTACTTTTACCGTGGTTTTCTCTGCGATGTTCGGTCTAATGCGCCCACTTAAAGCGTTAACCAGTGTAACATCTCAGTTCCAACGTGGTATGGCAGCAGCACAAACCCTGTTTGCGTTAGTGGATTTAGAGCCAGAGAAAAATACCGGTACACACAGCGTTGAGCGTGCTCAAGGGGATGTTAGCGTAAAAGATATCAGCTTTACCTATTTGGGAACGGAAAAACCTGCCTTGTCGCATGTCTCTTTTGACATTCCGCGAGGGAAAACGGTGGCATTGGTTGGGCGATCAGGCTCTGGTAAGAGTACCATCGCTAACTTATTTACTCGTTTCTATGATGTCGATTCAGGTGAAATCCAGCTCGATGGTGTGGATGTTCGCGATTATGAGTTGAAAAACTTACGTACACAATTTGCGCTGGTGTCGCAAAATGTGCACCTATTTAACGACACCATTGCCAACAATATCGCTTACGCAGCGGGTGATAAATACAGCCGCGAAGACATCGAACGCGCCGCAGAGTTAGCACACGCGATGGAGTTCATTTCGAAGATGGAAAATGGACTCGACACCATGGTTGGTGAAAACGGTGCAAGCCTATCGGGTGGACAGCGTCAGCGCGTTGCGATTGCTCGTGCCTTGTTACGTGATGCCCCTGTGCTGATTCTTGATGAAGCGACATCTGCACTGGATACCGAGTCAGAACGTGCAATCCAATCGGCATTGGATGAGTTGCAAAAGAACAAGACGGTGTTGGTGATTGCTCACCGCCTGTCAACCATTGAAAAGGCCGATCAAATCTTAGTGATTGACGATGGTGCCGTTGTTGAGCGAGGCTCGCACTCTGAACTTATCGAAAAAGATGGCGCTTACGCGCAATTGCATCGCATTCAGTTTGGTGAAGGGTAGTGATTGAAAAGATCTGGTTTGAAAACCATCCAGTAAAATACCTTTTATGGCCACTGTTGTGGCCATTATCGCTGTTGTTTGGTGCGATTAGCCGTCGTCAGAAAGCAGCGTATCAGCGAGGTGCAAAAGCGTCTTTTCAAGCGAGTATACCTGTCATCGTGGTCGGTAATATTACCGCTGGTGGCAATGGCAAAACTCCGGTCGTCATTTGGTTGGTCGAAAAACTGCAACAGCTTGGCTTTAAGCCGGGTGTGGTCTCTCGTGGCTATGGTGCAAAAGCACCAGTGTATCCGATGGTGGTGGATTCAGAGAGTTTAACCTCTCACTGTGGTGATGAGCCTAAACTGATATTTGAACGAACGGGGGCTTTGGTCGCGGTTGACCCAATTCGGCCCAATGCAGTAAAGCGCTTGATAGAACTTGGGGCCAATATCATTGTTACAGATGATGGGCTACAGCATTACGCGCTGCAAAGAGACATCGAAGTGGTGGTTGTGGATGGTCAGCGTCGATTTGGTAATCAACAGTTGATCCCGCTCGGCCCACTGCGCGAGCCAACGTCCCGTTTGCAAAACGTGGATTTTATTATCACCAATGGCGGGGATGCCCACCAAGGTGAAATCGCGATGAGCTTGATGCCAGATATGGCCGTTAATTTGATGACGGGTGAGAAAGTCGCGGTGAATGAATTGGCGTCCTTGGTCGCTTTTGCTGGTATTGGTCACCCCCCACGTTTTTTTAAAACGCTAGAACAATTGGGGGCTGATGTCGTGGTCAGCCAAGGTTTTGCCGATCATCAAGACTTCGACCCAGAAGCCATCGCGAAGCTGGCCCATCAGGGCAAAAATGTCATTATGACGGAAAAGGACGCGGTAAAGTGTCGTCGCTTCGCACAAAATAATTGGTGGTATTTACCCGTCTCTGCTCAGTTTTCGTCACACGATCAGCAGAGAATATTGCAAAGAATAACAGAGGTAGTAAAAGAATATGGATCATCGACTGCTTGAGATTGTCGCGTGCCCAGTGTGCAAAGGTAAACTGACTTTTGATAAAGAAAACCAAGAGCTGATTTGCAAGCTCGATCGCTTGGCTTATCCAATTAAAGAAGGCATTCCTGTTTTGCTTGAGCCGGAAGCTCGCAGCATGGGAATGGATGAGGGGCGCTAATGTCATTTACCGTTGTCATCCCAGCGCGTTACCAATCAACCCGTTTACCGGGCAAACCGCTGGCAGATATTGCTGGTAAGCCCATGGTTCAGTGGGTGTATGAACAAGCGATTCAGGCGGGCGCGCAAGATGTAATTATTGCCACCGATGATCAACGTGTCGCTGATGCTGTTGCTGTGTTTGGTGGTAAGGTGTGTATGACCTCGCCAAACCATGAATCTGGCACAGAGCGTTTGGCGGAAGTGGTCCAATTAATGGGCATCGCTGACGATCACATTGTAGTGAATGTTCAAGGCGATGAGCCGTTAATCCCACCTAGCATCATTCGCCAAGTCGCGGAAAATCTGGCAGCAAGCTCTGCACCAATGGCCACATTAGGGGTGGCGATAACTTCAGAAGAAGAAGTGTTTAACCCGAATGCAGTTAAAGTGGTGACAGACAAAGAAGGCTACGCGCTTTATTTCAGTCGCGCGACGATTCCTTGGGATCGTGATGCCTTTGCACGTGGTGAAGTTCTCACAGAGCACTCTCTGATGCGCCACATCGGTATCTACGCCTACCGTGCGGGTTTCATTAATACCTACGTTAATTGGCAACCGAGTAGCTTAGAGAAAATAGAGTGTCTCGAGCAACTGCGAGTACTTTGGTATGGTGAAAAAATCCATGTTGAGCTAGCCAAAGAAGCACCTCCAGCGGGTGTTGATACGCCAGAGGATCTAGAGTTGGTTCGTAAGATCATAGCCGCTAAGAGCTGATTAGGGCGAGATGCGTTAGATGAACGGAATGGCTGGAGTTTGGGCTCTGGCCATTTTTGTTGTTAGTATTCCCAAATTTTAGCGTCATCTCTGGCGCAATTGGACGGTTGGCCTCTCTGTTAGCGTCTATGCTTTAGTTAAGCGCAGTGATCTTGCTAAGAGCGATGATAGATGGCCTCTAAAAATTACATCAATGTTTCCAGACGAGCAGTGTACCTCGCTCTTATCACCTTTCTTTGCCTAAATCTGACCAGTGTTACCCCTTTCTTTTATGTCGAGCATCCTATTGATGTGCTGACCGAATCTGCCTATTTCTCGGTTCTGGTGTATATCCGTGCGGCGATCAGCCGCTCTATTACATCGACACGCTCCATTACGGTTGGTGTGAATCTTATCTTATTCGTCGCATTGTACGATGTATTGACCGAAGTGGACTGGTTGGCAGATTGGAGTAATCGGCACGAAGTATTGGATAACATCATTGAGCAAGGGGGAATGTTGGTGGCTGTGGCGAGCATTGCCTTTGGTATTGATAGGCTAATCAAAGCCAAAGATCATGAAATCCATCGAGATTCCTTAACAGGGTTATACAATCGCCGCTATTTGGAGCGATTTAGCCAAGAACAGCTCAATTTGGTTTACATCGATCTCAATGACCTCAAAGTGGTCAATGATACGCAAGGGCACGATGCAGGAGATGAGCTGATCATCCAGTTTTCCCAATTGCTCACCAAAGCAACCAAAGACGATGAGTATGCTTTTCGTGTCGGTGGGGATGAATTTATTTTATTGTTGCAGCCCAAACGCACGTTGTTGGTGATGGACGCGTTACACACCATGTGCGCTAAACGCGACATCCACTTTTCTTATGGTCTGTCAGAGCTTGGTGAAGGGGATCTTTCGACACGCGCCAAATTGGCAGATGAGCGTATGTATCAGATGAAGAAAGCCCACCGTTAGGTGGGCCAATCGGCAAATGCTCGCTAACGGCTAAGTTAGATCTTACTGTCGTACTCAGTACGTTGAGGGCAGGTTGCCAGGATTTCTTTGTGGCCCGTCTCTTTTACTTCTTCCAAAATAACGTCAAACCCCCACAAACGATATAAGTGCTTCATCACCTCGTTGTAGCTCTTGTCCAGAGGAATGCGATTATGCGGGACGTATTGCAGGGTTAAAGAGCGATCGCCACGCACATCGACTTTGTAGACTTGGATATTAGGCTCCAGGTTGGCTAGGTTGTATTGCGCAGCCAAGGTTTCCCGAATTTTTCGATAACCCATATCATCATGGATAGCATTCACTTCGATGAAGTTTCTTCGGTCATCATCTTGAATCGCAAACAGTTTAAAATCGCGGATGAGTTTGGGAGATAAATACTGACTGATGAAGCTCTCATCTTTAAAGTTGCGCATGGCGAAATGTACCGCATCGAGCCAGTCGCTGCCTGCCAAATCAGGGAACCACTCTTTGTCCTCATCTGTCGGCTCTTCGCAGATGCGCTTGATGTCACGGAACATCGCAAAGCCTAACGCATAAGGGTTGATGCCGCTAAAGTAAGGACTGTTATAGGGCGGTTGAGCAACCACACTAGTATGGCTGTGCAGAAACTCTAAGATAAATTTGTCTGAAACAATCCCTTCATCATAAAGATGGTTGAGGATGGTGTAGTGCCAAAACGTTGCCCATCCTTCGTTCATCACTTGCGTCTGTTTCTGTGGGTAAAAATATTGGCTTATCTTGCGCACGATACGCACGATTTCGCGTTGCCAAGGTTCAAGTAGCGGCGCGTGCTTCTCAATGAAATAAAGGATGTTTTCTTGTGGCTCACTCGGGAAGTGAATAATGCTTTGTTCTTCCTTCGATTTGGCCTTAGGCACCGTTCTCCAAAGCTCATTGACCTGAGATTGCAGATAGGCCTCTCGCTCTTCTTGTCGAGCTTTCTCCTCATTGATGGATATCTTCTCTGGGCGTTTGTAACGATCAACCCCATAGTTCATCAGGGCATGGCAAGAATCGAGTAACTTCTCGACTTCGGTTTCGCCATATTTGGTTTCACAATCGGCAATGTATTTCTTCGCAAACAATAAGTAATCAATGATCGAGCTGGCATCGGTCCAAGTTTGGAACAGGTAGTTACCTTTGAAGAACGAGTTGTGTCCGTAGCTGGCGTGAGCAATCACTAACGCCTGCATCGTAACGGTATTTTCTTCCATTAAATAGGCAATACAAGGGTTGGAGTTAATGACGATTTCGTATGCGAGCCCCATTTGGCCATGTTTGTAATTTTGTTCGGTCTGGATGAATTTTTTACCGAAAGACCAGTGATTATAATTAATCGGCATACCGATACTTGAATACGCATCCATCATCTGCTCAGAGGTAATGACTTCGATCTGATTAGGATAGGTATCTAGGCGGTAATGCTCAGCGACACGTTTGATCTCGGTATGGTATTTTTCCAACAGATCAAAGGTCCAGTCTGGCCCATCTGGCAACATCTTGCTTTTTTTCTTTGTCTTGGTTGTCATACAGGCCTCCTATGCCGTTTCCTTGTGAAACAGCTCTCTGAATACCGGGAAGATGTCTTCAACGCTGCGAATATTCTTCATCGCAAAATTATCAAAGCTCTCCTCAAGCTTTTCATATTCATGCCACAGCGTTTGGTGTGAACGTCGAGTAATTTCGATATAGGCGTAGTATTGGCAGTTAGGTAACAACTTGTTTGTTAACAACTCTTTGCAACGAGGTGAATCGTCAGCCCAGTTATCCCCATCAGAAGCTTGTGCAGCATAGATGTTCCATTCGCCAACGGGATAGCGAGCTTTAACAATTTCATCCATCAATTTCAGAGCACTGGAAACGATGGTGCCCCCGGTTTCTTGTGAGTAGAAAAACTCGTGCTCATCGACCTCTTTTGCTTGCGTATGGTGACGTATAAACACCACTTCCACGTTTTCATACGTACGATTAAGGAACAGATAGAGCAGCACATAAAAGCGCTTGGCAATGTCTTTAGTCGCTTGATCCATGGAGCCTGAAACGTCCATCAGACAAAACATGACGGCTTGGCTTGAAGGAACGGGCTTGCGCTCATAGTTTTTGAAACGTAAGTCAAACGTATCGATAAAGGGCACGCTTTCAATCGCTTTCCGTAGCTCTGCGATTTCTTGTTTAAGTTTCATTTCCTCCAGCTTTTGTGCTGGTTCTTGATTCTGGATGCGTTCCAGCTCCAGCTCTAGCTCGTGCAATAAACGTTTTTTGCCTGCAGACATTGCGGTGCGACGCGCAAGGGATTGTTGCAAGGAGCGCACAATAGAAATGTTGGAAGGCATCCCTGCGGTTTGATAGCCCGCGCGGTGTTTCTTCCACTCGGTAATTTTGTTCACCTGATTTTTCTTTAGATTTGGCAAAGCCAAGTCTTCAAATAACAGGTCTAGGTACTCATCTTTTGAAATTTGGAAAACGAAATCGTCTTGCCCTTCGCCATCGGCACTGGCATCACCGTCTCCAGCGCCACCGCCCCCTTGGCCACCTTTGGGTCTTTCGATTTTATCGCCGGTAATGAACTGGTCATTGCCAGGATGGACACGTTCTCTTAACCCCCCCTTACCTTGATGGAAAAGAGGCTCTTTGATGTCTTTGTGCGGAATAGCAACGTCCTCACCCGTCTCCGTATTGGTGATCGAGCGACGATTCACCGCATCCGCTACCGACTCTTTTATCTGCTCTTTATAGCGTCTCATGAAGCGCTGTCTGTTGACAGCGCTCTTGTTCTTGCCATTGAGCCTACGGTCTATAAATTGCGCCATGAAATTCCCCTCTCATGTTCCACAGACCTAACTCACATCCGGGTTAGGACGATTTACGTACGCGCAGGTACCACTCAGAAAGCAAGCGAACTTGTTTCTCGGTGTAGCCTTTTTCCATCATACGAGCGACAAAGTCATCGTGTTTCTTCTGGTCTTCAGAAGAGGTTTTTGCGTTAAAGGAGATAACAGGAAGAAGATCTTCGGTATTGGAGAACATTTTCTTCTCTATCACAGTGCGAAGTTTTTCATAGCTGGTCCACACAGGGTTTTGACCGTTGTTACTGGCTTTCGCACGAAGCACAAAGTTAACGATTTCATTACGGAAATCTTTTGGATTAGAGATGCCCGCTGTTTTCTCAATTTTCTCCAACTCACCGTTCAAGGCCGAGCGGTCAAACAGCTGCCCCGTTTCTGGATCGCGGTATTCTTGATCTTGGATCCAGAAGTCTGCGTACGTGACATAGCGATCAAAGATGTTCTGACCATATTCGGAATAAGATTCAAGGTAAGCGGTTTGAATTTCTTTACCGATGAACTCGACGTAGCGAGGCACCAAGTAGCCTTTCAAGAATTCCAAGTAACGTTCAGCCGTTTCTTGCGGGAACTGCTCACGCTCCACTTGCTGTTCGATGACATAGAAGAGGTGGACAGGGTTAGCGGCCACTTCAGTTTGGTCGAAGTTAAACACACGAGAGAGAATCTTGAACGCAAAGCGCGTTGAGAGCCCCTTCATGCCTTCGTCCACGCCCGCATAATCGCGGTACTCTTGATAGCTCTTGGCTTTTGGATCGGTATCTTTCAACGTTTCGCCATCGTATACCCGCATTTTAGAGAAAATGGACGAGTTTTCCGGCTCTTTGAGGCGGGAAAGAATACTGAATTGAGCCAACAGTTCTAGCGTACTGGGTGAACATGGCGCTTTGGAAAGCTCAGAGTGCTCTAGCAATTTCTGGTAAATTTTCACTTCTTCAGAAACGCGTAAACAGTAAGGAACTTTGACGATATAGACGCGGTCCAAAAACGCTTCGTTGTTTTTGTTGTTACGGAAAGTCTGCCACTCGGATTCATTGGAGTGAGCCAATATCATGCCTTCAAATGGAATCGCAGAGAGTCCCTCAGTACCGTTAAAGTTGCCTTCTTGAGTCGCCGTCAAGAGAGGGTGAAGCACCTTGATGGGCGCTTTAAACATCTCTACGAACTCCATCAAACCTTGGTTTGCTTTACATAACGCACCAGAGTAGCTGTAGGCATCGGGATCGTCTTGCGAATAATGTTCCAGTTTGCGGATGTCAACTTTACCAACAAGAGATGAAATATCTTGGTTGTTTTCATCGCCCGGTTCGGTTTTTGCGATACCGATTTGATCGAGAATGGAAGGGCGAACCTTCACGACTTTAAACTGACTGATATCCCCACCAAACTCATGCAGACGTTTAGCTGCCCAAGGTGACATGATGGAGCGTAAATAACGTTTTTCGATGCCATATTCTTTTTGCAATATTTCGCCATCTTCATTGACGTCAAACAAGCAGAAAGGGTGGTCGTTTACAGGGCTGCGTTTCCCGTTGGCGGTGAGCACGTAAATCGGCATTTGTTGCATTAATGCTTTGAGCTTTTCTGCCAGCGACGATTTACCACCGCCCACTGGGCCCAGTAGGTAAAGAATCTGCTTGCGTTCTTCCAGCCCTTGAGCGGCGTGTTTTAGGTAGGAGACGATCTGTTCAATCGCTTCTTCCATTCCATAGAAATCTTTAAAGGTTTTATAGCGTGAAATCACACGGTTAGAGAAAATACGACTTAATCGTGGATGCATCGACGTATCGACTAACTCAGGTTCTCCGATGGCCATAAGAAGTCGTTCAGCGGCATTCGCATAGGCACTTTTGTCATCTTTACATAGTGCAAGAAAGTCCTGTATCGACATCTCTTCATCTTTTGCTGCTTCATAGCGCGCTTGATAGTGGTCAAAAATACTCATGTCACATTCCCCTTCTTATTCGGTCTGCTGACGAACGTTGGCAAATATCGTCCCTTCTCATTGATAAGCCTAGACGGGGATTTTCAATTTTGCCCAATAAATTATGCATTTATTTAAGATAGGTGAGAGTTTGTTGCTTACTGTTCTGGCGGGTTTTTTTCCTAATCAAAGAGTTTGAACCAAGGTGAGACAAGGAAAGTTAGATAATTGAAAGAATGGATACTGCTAACTTAGTATTGAAGTTTTTTGTCGTGTAAATTGGGATTTTTTTGTCTTGAATACGCAAAAAAGGCTGACGCTGGTCAACCTTTCTATTTGAAATCAATCTGTTTGTCCGCGAAGCGTTAAACGCTAAGCGCTCAAACTAGGCATTAAAAATTTGGCGCAGTTCTGTCGCACATAAGTGGTATTGACGAGGGCACTTGCGCCAAGTCGCCAACATGCGGCGGTATTTTTCCAGCATCGGCATTTGGCTGTTGAAGTGGTGGTCGCCTTTATCGAATTGAGGGTAGAGACCTTCAGATTCTGTTAAGAATCGAACGTAGTGAACCAATTGTGCTTCAGAGGCAATATCAAAACCGAGGAACTGAAGGCGACGCTGATCAACCTGAGTAGATTCATCCGCATCGAGCATGCGGAAAGACTCTTGCATTGCATGGTACATTTCCATCACATCGATAATTTCTTTACAAAGTGCTTCAGTGATGCAGCCGTAATCTTTGTTCAACTCACGCATTTGCAGCTCATAGCCACGCTCAACGATGGTCTGAAAACGTTGATATTTTTCGGCATTTTCAGGGTCGAGCTGAGACATCAACTTGTACTGGTTGGATAGGATCAATCGTTGTGCATTCGACATTTCCATGGTGACCTCACTATATATTCTCTAATTGTGTTGTTGACGTTAGGTTAGCGGAACATCACACGATGAAACATGATCTCAACACAGTTTTAATGGGAAAAATGGAAAATTTGTTTGTTGATCTGAGCACTATTTTCGGTAGTGGTTGTAAATGTAATCACGGTCTGAAAAGACGCGTAGCCACTCTGGTTTAAAGACGCAGAGCACGGCCAAAGACATCCCATTGAGTAGCGCTTCAGGAAAGGCGAGCAGAGGCATAAAAATGAAATAGTTGTGCCATATGGTTTGCCAGTCGTAATGGCCAACATAGAGATGATAAAGGGCATTAATGAGCAGGTGAACGCTGCCAGTAAGTCCTGCGTTGAAAAAACCAGCAATAAAAATAAACACAAAGATGTTTCTCGGCAAATAGTGATAGCTGAGTACGAAAACCGCGTAAGAAAACAGAACTGGGGTGAGGGAAGAGAGGAGAATCGTACTTGGCAACTGCTGTATCGTTAGATCACCAAATGCGATGAGTAACGCGTAGACAGGAAGAGTGAGCAAAAATGCCATTCTCCAGCCGAACATCATGGTGAGCGTGGTCAGTGCAAGAAAATGGATGTATAACCCTTCTTTGACTCCTGCTTGAGCATTCCAAAGCAAAAATAGCAGCAACATCACTGCAAACGTCATGTGTTGGAAAGGCTTGTCTGCCACCAGCTTCGGGAGAAAGGTTTTGAGGAAGTCATCTTTGCAACCAAACCCAATCACCAGCAAGACAACGCCTAAGCAAAGAAAGGCAAATACATCCATGTCATTCATACCTGTAGATAAAACAATACCCACTTAAAGTGGGTATTGAATAAAGAATACGATGCTTAGTATTTCACATTGCTATGGTATTGCGAAAGGATAGAAACAATATTATCCATCGTCTCTTTTGGTGGGGGATTCACCCCTTCCAGTGGATACTCTAGACCCAACGCTTCCCATTTGTGAGCGCCAAGCTTGTGGTAAGGAAGCAGTTCGACCTTCTCGATGTTGTCCATGTCTTTGATGAACTCACCAAGCATATGAGCCGCTTCAGGATCATCGGTATACCCCGGAACGACCACGTAACGAATCCACGTTGTTTGCCCAATTTTATGTAAGTAGCGAGCAAAATCGAGAGTACGACGGTTGGAAACGCCGATGAAATCATGATGGATTTCATCTTTCATGTGTTTGATATCGAGCATCACCAAATCGGTTGCTTCTAATACTTCGTCAACAACGTCAGTGTGCTTACGGATATAACCGTTGGTATCCAAACAAGTGTGAATACCTTCAGCATGCGCCGCGCGGAATAGATCACGCACGAATTCAGGTTGCAGCATCGCTTCGCCACCGGAGCAAGTGATACCACCACCAGAGGCGTTCATAAAATGACGATAAGATTTCGCTTCCTTGATGATCTCTTCGACGGTGACCTCTTTACCGTCGTGAGTGTCCCATGTATCGCGGTTGTGGCAATACATACAACGCATCAGACAGCCCTGCATAAAAACAATAAAACGAATACCTGGTCCGTCAACCGTTCCACAGGATTCAAAAGAGTGAATACGACCCGTTGTTGTCATGTCTAGCTCTCAATTCTTATCAAATTTCGGCTGTTATTTTATTACAAAAACTGGGGTTAAAACAGTATACAAAACACGGGAATCAGCCTCTGAGCAAGAAAAGTGACTCAGCATGATGAGAAAAACCTGATGGCAGGCTAATGACATTTGTGTTGATTGTGATTATTGTTATAAATGTAAACATAACGTTAATTATTACAATAAGAAAATGTGCTGTAGGGAATTAGACCATGGATATGCTTGCGCTTTCTCAGAAACGTAAAATTCAGCTGTTTTTGAGTATTTTGACTTTGGGTTTTGTTGCTCTTGCTGCTTATACCTCTAACCAACTCACCTCATTGACCGATCAGTATTCGCAAAGTAGTCGAGTATCGACTGGGGCAGGGCAGATCGCTCAAACCCAAGTAGAGCTTTTACAGTTAACCGGGAAACTGGGCCAACTGACCGCCACTCAAGTGAATGCCATTCAAGCGGATGTCACGCATTTGGAGCAAAACGTTCGCCAAGCAGGTGAAACTCTCGTCCAGTTTGACCTCACTACACAAGCTGACAACATGCAGCAAGCGGTTAATGCGTTAGCCAAGTCGCTGGCTCCGTGGCTCAGCGTTAAATCAGAACTTGGTTTTAATGTTGATGAAGGCAAATTAGGCCAGCTAAAAGATCTGGCGAAGGTTATCGAACAGAAGATCGAAGAAACAGGCATGGTGACGATTAACTCCGACTTTCAAGCCATGATCAAAACCCAGCAAAATTACTTGTTGCAGCCAAATGAACAGAACATGAAATTGTTTAATCGTGCAATGGCGATGTTCGTTAACGTCTCAAACAGTTATGGCATGTTGGATATCTATGAGAAAGAGATCGAACAGTTTAAACAAACGTTTATTCGAGTCAGTGAGCTTTCTCAGCAATTGGGTGCGCTTGAACAGCAGTTGAAAAACAACCAGCGTGAGGCGATCAACTTAATCCAACAAGCTTCAGAGCAGTTGGATGCGGTCGCGGACGATCAGCAACAGCGAGCCGCATCTTCTGCGAGTGAAACACAGTGGTCGGTATTGATCGCATTAGCGGCACTAGCGGTGTTTACCATCGTGATCTTCCTCAGCATCAGTGTGTCGCTAACTCGCTCACTTGAGCGTATTAGCCAAGTGATTAAAGCCGTTTCCAATGGCGATTTGTCTCGCCGATTGACACTCAGTAGTAACGCAAACGATGAGTTTAATCAGTTGTCCCAGTCGGTCAATGAGAGTTGTGAAAATCTCGGCAAACTTGTTTCTGAAGTGCAAGAAAGCAGTCATTCACTGGCTGGGCATGCAGGAGAGCTGCGAGTCGGGCTCGATAAATTTGCGCATCACCAAGGAGAGATCCTTGGTCAAACCCAACTGCTTGCCTCAGCAACCGAAGAGGTGAGCGTGACAACGCAAGAGGTGTCTAATTCACTGGAATTCGTGACCCAAATTAGTCGAGCATCAAACCAAGCGGCAGAAGATGGCGGAAAAATCATTTCAGAAGCGATTGGCTCACTTGAGCAGGTCGCGCAAATTCTCAACTCAGCGGCTGGACACATCAGTCAATTAGAAGAAGCGTCCTCAAAAATTGACTCGGTGATGGACATCATCAACGGCATCGCTGAACAGACCAACCTGCTGGCACTCAATGCCGCCATAGAAGCCGCCCGTGCAGGGGAGCAAGGACGTGGTTTTGCTGTTGTAGCCGATGAAGTTCGTAGCCTCGCCGTGCGTACCGTCGATGCGGTGAGTGAAATCACTGGCACCATTCAAACCATGAAAAATGAAAGTGCTGAGGTTATCCAATACATCAGTAGCTCGGGTCAAACAATAGAAAAAGGCCAACAAAAAGGGCATGAAGCGATGGATGCGCTCAAACACATTACTGCCAAAGCCGATGAAGCTAACCATCAAACAGAGATTATTCTTTCATCGATCAAAGAACTGGCCACCACCAGTCAATCCATGGCAGACAGCATGACGCAAATCTCTCAAGCGATGCGTGAGCTGGAAAGTAACAATGGTGAGCTGCGAGACGTCAGCCAGCTTGTTGATGACAGTTCACGTCAGTTGAGTAATGAATGTCAAAAATTCACGATTTGATCTGACCTTGAAAAGCAAAAGCGGGATAACTCAATGATCCCGCTTTTTTTAAGTCGAACTTTTGGCGTTGGAAAACCTGTCGTTAGAAAAAGGCGTAGAGAGAGAGTGCACCATTGCCGTAGATTCGTTCTGGCGCTTCTTTGTATTCAGGGGTCTTAGCTGACAGCGCGAAACTCAAGCCAACACGACGGTTATACAATGCCACACCCGCTACAGCAGTACTCTGCCAATGTTGCATGGTCACATCATATTGGTCGGATGGCTCTGGCAATCCGGAGCGCTCACCTTCTAATGTGAGGTCATTAAAACGATAACGAGTTGAAAGCCCCGTATAGACAAACCAACCGTATGGGGAATTCCCCATCATGCTCGCGTGAAAAGGATTCTCGGTTGAAATGCTCGCTGCACCAAGCGTATTGGCTAAATCTGAACCGTAGCGAAACATCACGCCAGACGCGACATCAGTGCGGAAATTACCTGCGTTGGCCTCGAAAATATGACTCATTTCCCAATTCGACTCCGTGAGATTTGCAGAGCGCATCAGCAGGTCATGGCGTTGATAACCAACACTACCAGCAAAATAATCATCCACTTGATACTCCCAACCATTTGGATCCGTGGAGCCTGTAATGCTATGCACCAGCTTTTGCGCTTTTTCGGATAGCGCATTTTCGCCAGTGGTGCCTAACGTTAGGTTGTAACGCACGGCTTGTTGTGGATGGAGAGAAAGGTAGTTGAGCTCTGCGTGAAAGTAGCCCGCATAGGGGCGATCATTTGGAGTGGGGGTTGTCTGAGAAATATCAGAAGGGGTCCACATTTTGTGGCCAATGGAAAACGCCCACTTATCAATAGACCCACCTTGTTTATCCGCCAAACTCAAACGTTTGACTTGGTGTTCTGAACTTAGAGCTGGTGAGGCGTAAGCAAAGAAAATACCGTTGGTGTAATCTTGGTCTACGCCAAAAATACCATCGTTATCGAGACTGAACGAGGTTGTTGATTTGACCGAAGCAAAAGCCATCGGTGAGAGCAGCAATAAAAATAGGGACTTGGACAACTTCATACTAAATCCGTGTTTTTGGCGACATCATACAGCAAAAGCGTCTCTCTGAGCGAAAATATATCGTCAATTATAGTTGGAATAATGATCTGACCATGACTCGCTGAAGAAAACCATTTTCTATGACAGAGTGAGCGAGCGAGGAAGGAAGAAAGTAAGGTAGGAGGTTCTACTCCCAAAAAATAAAAAACCGGCAACTGAGTGCCGGTTTTGCTAACTGAGCTCTAGATTATAGAGATTCAGTGAAAGTACGTGCGATAACGTCAGCTTGTTGCTCTGCAGTTAGAGAGTTAAAGCGAACTGCGTATCCAGATACACGGATAGTTAGCTGAGGGTACTTCTCTGGGTGCTTAACTGCGTCTAGAAGCGTGTCACGGTTTAGAACGTTTACGTTCAAGTGTTGACCGCCTTCGATGCCAGCTTCGTGGTGGAAGTAACCATCCATCAGACCAGCAAGGTTAGCGCGTTGAGCGTTCTCATCTTTACCAAGTGCGTTAGGTACGATAGAGAAGGTGTAAGAGATACCGTCTTTCGCGTGAGCAAATGGTAGTTTACCTACTGAAGTTAGAGACGCTACAGCACCTTTCTCATCACGACCGTGCATTGGGTTTGCACCTGGTGCAAATGGAGCACCTGCGCGACGACCGTCTGGCGTATTACCTGTCTTCTTACCGTATACCACGTTTGATGTGATAGTTAGGATAGACTGAGTAGGAACAGCATCACGGTAAGTCTTAAGCTTACGGATCTTGTTCATGAACACTTCAACAAGTTCACAAGCGATGTCATCTACGCGAGCATCGTTGTTACCGAATTTAGGGTAGTCGCCTTCGATTTCGAAGTCGATAGCTACGCCATCTTCGTCACGGATTGGTTTCACTTTCGCGTACTTGATTGCAGATAGTGAGTCAGCTGCGATAGATAGACCAGCGATACCACAAGCCATTGTGCGGTAAACGTCACGGTCATGTAGTGCCATTAGTGCAGACTCATAGCTGTACTTGTCGTGCATGAAGTGTATTGCGTTTAGTGCAGCAACGTATTGCTTCGCTAGCCAGTCCATGAAGTGGTCTAGGTTGTTCCACACTTCGTCGAAGCTTAGGACTTCTGAAGTGATCTTAGGCATTACTGGGCCAACTTGCATTTTCAGCTTCTCATCAACACCACCGTTGATTGCGTAAAGCATCGTTTTTGCAAGGTTTGCACGAGCGCCGAAGAACTGCATTTGCTTACCAACAACCATTGGAGATACACAACATGCGATTGCGTAGTCGTCAGAGTTCATGTCTGGACGCATTAGGTCGTCGTTTTCGTACTGGATTGAAGAAGTATCGATAGATACTTTCGCACAGAACTTCTTGAAGCCTTCAGGTAGTTGCTCAGACCAAAGTACAGTGATGTTTGGCTCTGGAGAAGGACCCATAGTGTATAGAGAGTTTAGGAAACGGAAGTTTGAACGCGTTACTAGCGTACGACCGTCAAGACCCATACCACCCATAGATTCTGTTGCCCAGATTGGGTCGCCAGAGAATAGATCATCGTACTCAGGAGTACGTAGGAAACGAACCATACGTAGTTTCATTACGAAGTGGTCGATCATTTCCTGAGCTTCAACTTCAGTGATCTTGCCAGCAGCGATATCACGCTCGATGTACACGTCTAGGAACGTAGAAGTACGGCCTAGAGACATTGCAGCACCGTTTTGAGACTTAACAGCCGCTAGGTAGCCGAAGTAAGTCCACTGGATAGCTTCTTGTGCAGTTTCAGCTGGGCGAGAAATATCGTAACCGTATTTCGCTGCCATCACTTTCATTTGACCTAGAGCGCGGTGTTGCTCAGCAATCTCTTCACGAAGTTGCATAGTCATTTGAAGATCTTCACCGTTCTCAAAACGCTCTTGTAGAGACTTGAATTGAGCCAGTTTGTCCTTCATTAGGAAGTCGATACCGTAAAGTGCAACACGACGGTAGTCACCGATGATACGACCACGGCCGTAAGCGTCTGGAAGACCAGTTAGAACACCAGACTTACGACAAGCTAGGATATCTGGAGTGTAGATATCGAATACGCCAGCGTTGTGTGTTTTGCGGTATTCAGAGTAGATTTTAGAGATTTGAGGATCGAGTTCACGACCGTAAACTTTACAAGAACCCTCAACCATGCGGATACCACCGTTAGGGATGATAGCGCGTTTTAGAGGTGCGTCAGTTTGTAGACCAACGATAGTCTCTAGATCTTTTTCAATGTAGCCTGCATCGTGAGCAGTGATGGTAGAGATTAGGTCAGTATCGAAATCAACTGGAGCGTGAGTTGAGTTCTCAATTTTGATACCTTCCATTACCTTAGCCCAAAGCTTGTTGGTTGCTTCAGTACCTTCAGAAACTAGGAAAGATTCGTCGCCTTCGTACGGAGTGTAGTTCTTCTGAATGAAATCACGAACGTTTACTTCGTTTTGCCAGTCACCTGCTGCAAAACCTTCCCAAGCTTTAGCAAATTGCTCTGCCATGACATACCTACCTTTTTAGTAGAAAAAACACGTACTGTTGTGGCTGTTGAGCCAGCCATCCTCTCATTAAAGAGGAGCAGTACACTCTTATGAATAACAATATGTATCGATTTGCGAACTGTTCATAAAACGATACATATTGTCACTGAGTTTCATGTCTTGCCTTATTAACTTTCCTTCAGGGTATACTAAAATTTTTTTGCAAACCTTAAACTAAATCAATAAAAGCTAAAAAAACTCAATAAAATTTGGGTGGTGACCAGCACCACCCAAACTTTTTTTGAACGCTTATAGCCAAGCTTTGATGCCGTACTGGCTTTCTAGCATACCAACTGCAAGCATAGCAACTAGACAGATAATAAGAACACCACCAGGAATCACTACTTTATCGACAAAAGATAGTTTAGATGCGCGCTCTTTGTCACCAATCAGACCATTATTATCTAGTAGCATGGTCAATGCCCAAGCTAGAACTGGGTTCACAACCGCAGAACCAAAGATACAGATACCCGCTGCTTGCGAATCTTTTGTGCTACGAACCATCTGCATACCCGCTTCAAGTAGAGGTAAGAATACACCTACTAATAGCGCACAACGCATTACTGGTGGCCATACCGCGACGTCCATTGGGAAGCCAAGAATCGCAATCGTCATAACCAAACAGCCTAGGATAATTGCACCACCAGGAATTGGACGCTTCGCAATCGCGGCTGGGATCATGTATGTACCCCAAGACGATGTGATGTTACCGCCACCAAGTGCAGTACCCACCATTTGACGAATAGAACACATGGTCATGGTGTCATCGACATCCATCAGCACTTTTTCTGTCTTCTTAGGATAGTTCAATTCTTGGAAAATACGGTGACCAAGGAAATCTGGAGACCACATTGCTACCGCTAGAATCGCAAATGGTAGAGAAGCGATAAAGTGTTGTAGCGTTGGTAGGCCAAGTTGCCAACCAGTCTCAGTGCTGCCCCACCAGTAAACTGGGTTCAGGTTAGGTAGGCCCATTTCCGTTTCGAACTTAAGATCAAAACCTGCACCTAGCGCAAGTGCAATCACCAAGCCAGTAAACGCACACACTGGGATTGCTAGCCAACGTAGGTTGAGTTTAGCAAGCAGTGCGTAAATAACGATGTTAATGCCAAGCACAACCAAACCAATGTAGCCTAGGCTGCCAGCTGCAACGTCAGCAGATTGCAGGCCAACGGCCCATTCTTGAATGGAGGTAATTTGGCTCATCGTCCCGGTAAAACCGAGGAAGATCAACAAGCCGCCTGCGGTACCTTCGGAGGTCAGGTTCACCAGTTTAGAACCACCTTTAAAGTAGCTCAGTAGGAGACCAAACACGCCAAGTAGAAGTGCCAATGCAAGAGGGTGAGCACCAGCGAGAGCAATCGCGCCGATAAGAGGGATCATTGGACCGTGGTTACCGGCTAAGTTAGCTCGTGGGTTGACAAAGCCAGATGCGATAACACAGAAGAATAACGCTGGGAACAACATTTCCACACGCGCCACTTCGATAGCAAATTCTTTACCTAAATTGATGTGGTCCCAAGCTTGGGTTAGACCGTCTGCCCAAGACATCATTACTGCAGAGTACATCGCGATAATACCGATAGTACCAGCAAGCGCAGGAACAAGGTCCTCAAGTTCAAAACGGAAGTCACGACCAGGAAGGTTCAAACCGAAACGGCGCGGTTTCATAATTTGCAGTTCGTGGTCTAGGTAGTCTGAGCGGCTGGCAAATTCAGAAGCTGGACGATGAAGCTCACTGTAGCTCTTCGTTTCAATATCTGAATCAGAATGCACTTTATTCACTGCGTCTGACATAGATTCCTCATATATTTAAAAAGTTAGTAATTCGATCTGAATTCTATAGTCCGCATCCTGCGGGTTCTTCCTGTTATAGCCGATGCTAGGTGTTAGGGTTATTGTCGCACGAATACCACGTGCCTAAGCATAGCTAAATTTCACTAATTTTGACGGCTGAGATCAGCCTCAACTTTACGGCCGAGTCTAGCAAGTTAACCCTTTGGGGTGATTGATTTAGATCACTTTAAGAAAAGATGTGAAAGAAAACTACAGAAAGTAGCTGGCATGCGAAAAGTCCTTGGTTTTTATGTGTAATTTGCTTTCATAGCACGTCTGTTTTTAGAAAATTTAAAACAAATATGCGTCTAGGTGAACACTTCTGTTTGTATTGTGATCAGCAGTTAACATAAGTTGGCGTTATTTTTGCAAGGATGCCGCCAGTGACTTTTAATTGGCGAAACTTTGCCGTATCAGGATGAGAGAATGACAAAATTAAAAATGATGCCGCTAGTGGCAATGATTTCTGCGGGGTTAGTCGGCTGTGGTGGCAGTAGTGGTGGCGGCGGTGGCGGTGGCCCTGTTGTCAAAACTTATACATGGCAAGTTGTTGATTTGTATAAGGTTGAACGTTCAAAGGTACCTGCTGGTTGTGCTATTTTTGCAAATGTTAGCGATGGTAGTGGTGACGTAATAGCATCAAGAGTAGCAGATAGAGGTTATCGAGTTCTATTCCATAAAAGTGACGGTACTGTTGATGCTGACAAAACTATTAGTGGTTCAGCCATCCCAGCAACTGGTGCTATCACATTTAAGGAAACGGATATTCCAGATGGTGGATATGTTTCTATAGAAGAGTATTCAGGTTTTTCTGCTGGTTTACTTGACAGTTCTATATTCGGAGTTCAGAAAGATCTCATGCAGAACATGACCATTGCCATCCGTACTGAGCAAGCAACTAATAACAGTTGCTATAAAGGCGAAAAAGAGCCTGAAGATCTTACGAATGCAAATGCGGTGATGACTGTGACAGCCAATAACAGCCCTGCCTATTTTATGACAAGTGCATCTAGAAGTTTTGTTAGTGGAGGCACGCAGCCGGTAGGCTTGTCGGTACATTCAGGTGTTCCGTCGCTTGAGAAAAAGTTAATAACAGCGTTTTCTACTTATTCTAATGGTGAAGCGAATAACCTGACTCAATATGTTATAGCTCCAATTGGTGCAGTTTATGATTCAACGGTTACCAATACTCCTCCAATGGTTCCAGTTTTAGACGGCACAAACGTAGATCAGCACAATTTCATTGCGACAGATTTGGCGTTAAGCAACAGTGGTGTAGAAGTTGTTTTGAGTGGAGAAGTTTACGAATGGCAACCCTTATATGACTCAACAAACAACTATTCGATAGTTACCAATGACAGCAACTTAAGTCAATGGAGTTTGCGTTTAAATGGTGTCACTCCTTCTTCTATAGGAGGATGGAACTATTCAGCGCAAAAGACAGTAAGTGGAGAAGATATTTCAATCACTTATCCGACGTTATCTAGCTTTGCGGGAAGCGCAATTTCTAGTGCAAACTGTTCTGGTGTTTACTGTGTAAAAACAGAAGGTTTTGCTGAAACTAGTTTTCAGGTTCAAAGAACAGCGATACGCTCTTTAAGCGTTGGTAATAGGAACTTCTATCAAACTGTCTACTCAACGCCTGCTAAATCTCAGGTTGTATTACAAAGTGCCAGTGAGGTTATTGCACCAAAGTCTACTGATGTCATTGAAGTAGCGTTGGTTGATTCAGACGCGAAGTTACTAGACAGCGCAAAATACCTGATGGAGTCTTCACTAAATAAAGAAAACCATCTTCCACCTGGCGGAAGCGTGGCTTATAAAGATTTTGTGGGTGTTGTAATGTTGCCTAGCGAGCAACTCAAATATAAGAAGCTGATGATGGATCAAAACTATCAAGCTCTTTCAAACAGAGTTAACTAATATTTATCTGTGCTAGTTAACGAAAATTAAACATGAGAAGCCTCCCCTTGGAGGCTTTTTTTATGTCTTCTATGCATCGTTAAAAGAATATATTGCTAAATTGTGAATATAAATCTACTTTTCGTTTTTAACTATGCCAAAAATGCAGGTTAATAATTTGTTGCAACTCAATTGATAGGATGCTAGTTTGTATCCATTCAAGGGGCCGGAGTGCCTTGGCAGTGACAAAAAACACAGGGAGTACAAGCGCATGCATGACGTACCAGCGCTGGATATCAAACAACTGCACAAAACGTTTGGTCAGAATGAAGTGCTAAAAGGCATTTCACTTGCTGCACACAAAGGAGACGTTATTTCCATCATTGGCTCTTCCGGCTCCGGTAAGAGTACCTTCCTTAGATGCATCAACTTACTAGAAACGCCTACCGCAGGTGAAATTTGGGTTAATGGCGAATTAATCCAGATGAAAAACAACCGTGCGGGTGAGGCGGTTCCAGCCAATGAAAAGCAAGTCCAACGTATCCGTTCGCGCTTGGCGATGGTTTTTCAGGGCTTTAACCTCTGGTCTCACATGACGGTGCTACAAAATGTGATTGAAGCGCCCGTTCATGTACTGGGTGTGCCCAAAGCTGAGGCGATCGAAAAAGCAGAAATGCTGCTGAAAAAAGTCGGCTTGTATGAGCGTAAAGATTACTACCCAGGACACTTATCTGGTGGTCAGCAACAGCGTGCTGCGATTGCTCGCGCCCTTGCGGTTGACCCTGAAGTGATGCTGTTTGACGAGCCGACATCGGCGCTCGATCCAGAGTTGGTCGGTGAAGTGTTAGGGGTAATGCGAGATCTGGCAGATGAAGGCCGCACCATGTTAGTGGTGACGCATGAAATGGCGTTTGCTCGTGATGTCTCTAACCACGTGATGTTCCTACATCAAGGATTGGTCGAAGAACAAGGCGCACCGTCAAAGCTGTTCACCAATCCTGATTCAGAGCGCTTAAAGCAGTTTATTTCATCGATTTATTAAAAAGGTGATGGGTATTCTATCGTACTAGAACCTAGAACCTAGAACCTAGAACCTAGAACCTAGAACCTAGAACCTAGAACCTAGAACCTAGAACCTAGAAC
>NZ_JAQQBT010000013.1:0-89507 GCF_028570825.1 Vibrio sp. CCUG 15886
GGTGAATAGCGCAGCTTGGTAGCGCATCTGGTTTGGGACCAGAGGGTCGGGGGTTCGAATCCCTCTTCACCGACCACATTCTAAAGCCTCACTAGCAATAGTGGGGCTTTTTTGCATCTTGTATTAAATGCTGATGATTTTGTGTGCATACTGGGTCGGGGCCTGGAAGCCCAGCCGCGTCGAATTCCTCTTCACCGACCACATTCTAAAGCCTCACTAGCAATAGTGGGGCTTTTTTACATCTTGTATTAGATGCTGATGATTTTGTGTGCATACTGGGTCGTGCTCTGGAAGCTCAGTCGCATCGAATCCCTTTTCTCCTACCCCTTGGAAAGCCTGCTTTTGTCACCGGCTTTCGTTGTTTTGGCATCGTGGACTAAAGCGTCTGTGCGATCTTCTTCTCTCTACCTTCTCTCTACGGTTCTCATTTTCTTGCCTCAACCCACGAGACTTACTGGGTATACCGATGCGCTCGCTTTTGTCTCTGATGAGAGACGTTTAAGGCTTTCTAAGCGAAGTTGCTGATGAACCTCTCAATCTGAGAGGAAATCTCCCCTTTCTCATAACGCGTGGCTCTTTTGTGTCTATATTTTAGTTTCTTGGCATTTAACACTTTGATTTTCAAACACCAGTGAGTTCCTGGTGCTGTGAAGGAAAAACACAGCGGATATTCAATGTCTAGAATTCCATATTTAGCATTTTATGCTTAATGATTAGTTACACACTAAGCGTATTAACTGGTTTTTCTAAATGGAATAAAGTGTTGTTTTGTATTTGTTAATATTCACATGGAAAAATCTCACGGTAGATTGTGATGAATAATTGGCCTTTTTTGGCGACACTTTCTAGCAAAAATGCCAACTGGCACACAAAAAATGTTGTTCTGATTTTTGTTAAATATCTATTAACGAATATTTATTCGATATTTTTGCCTTGAAATTAACCGATTGTTGGCCGTTAAACTTTAATTGTTGCTTTTTTGTGTGTTTTTTGCCAAATTGTGTTCCGACCTGATTTTTAGAGTAATATTCTGCAATCAGAAGGGATTCATTGGTTTGTTGAATGATCATCGTGTTTGATTATTCAGCACCACAGACAAGGCAGTAGAGGTCTGAAATGTCACTATTAGAAGTGAAAAATCTTCGTATCGAGTATCCATCGCGGCATGGTATTCATGCGGCGGTGAAATCGTTGTCGTTTAATATTGAACGAGGCGAAATTGTTGGCGTCGTCGGTGAGTCGGGTGCGGGCAAGTCAACCGTAGGTAATGCGGTGAGCGATTTGTTGAGCCCTCCTGGTCGTATTGCCAGCGGTGATGTGTTCCTTGATGGCGAAAAAATTTCAGGCCTTTCTCCAGAAGCAATGCGCAAAGTGCGTGGCTCTAAAATTGGTTTTATCTTCCAAGATCCAATGACCTCGCTCAATCCTCTCTTTACTGTTGAACAGCAGTTAAAAGAAACCATTCACGCCAATATGAATGTCTCTGACGAAGAGGCTTACACGCGCGCATTGTCATTAATGAAGCAGGTGGGCATCCCTCAACCTGAAAACCGCTTAAAGCAGTATCCTCACCAGTTTTCTGGCGGTATGCGTCAGCGCGTGGTGATTGCGATTGCCCTAGCGGGCGAGCCGGATTTGATCATTGCCGATGAACCCACCACAGCACTCGATGTGTCGATTCAAGACCAAATCCTCAACCTGATCCGCGAGCTATGCATTAAGCACAACGTGGGTTGCATGTTGGTCACGCACGACATGGGCGTGGTATCGAACGTGACTGATCGTGTTGCTGTTATGTACCGAGGTGACTTGGTTGAATTTGGCCCAACGGCCAAAGTGTTGGGCAATCCAGATCATCCTTATACGCGCAGCTTGATTTCAGCGGTACCACGTTCGGATAGGAAGCTTGATCGCTTCCCTCTGGTCAGTTACATCGAAGAAGCGAGCGAATTGCAGCCTCTTGATATTAAGAATCACTGGCTGGGTCAAAGTGAAGATCAGAGAAAATACACCGGGCCGCTGCTTAATGTGGAAAACGTTAACTTGCGTTTCGTCACTAAGGACTCGCTGTTTGAGAGCCGTCGTGAGTATGTGCAGGCATCAAATAACGTTAGCTTCCAAGTGCATGAAGGGGAAACCTTTGGCTTGGTGGGGGAATCGGGTTCGGGTAAATCCACTATTGCACGAGTCATTGCCGGGCTGTATGCGCCTAACTCAGGTAAGGTGACGTTTGAAGGTATTGACCTTACCGCATTGACCTCAGAAAAAGCGCGCCGTCCTTTGCGTCGCCAAATGCAGATGGTCTTCCAAAATCCATACACTTCGATGAACCCGCGCATGAAGATATTCGACATCATCGCGGAGCCCATTCGTTTCCATAAGTTGACCAACAGTGAAGCGGAAACGCGCCAAATCGTGAACGATCTCTTGGAGCACGTTGGCTTAGGGCGAATGGCCGGGGTGAAATATCCACATGAATTTTCGGGTGGTCAGCGTCAGCGTATTTCGATTGCGCGCGCATTAGCGACTCGTCCACGTCTTTTAATTTGTGATGAGCCAACCTCGGCACTGGATGTCTCGGTTCAAGCACAGATTCTGAATTTGCTCAAAGATCTACAAAGCGAACTGAACTTAACCATGCTGTTTATCAGTCATGACCTTCCGGTTATCCGCCAAATGTGTGACCGAGTCGGTGTGATGCAGATGGGGACTCTGCTCGAAGTCGCACCGACTGAGCAACTGTTCCGCTCTCCACAGCATGAGTACAGTAAGCACCTGATTTCCTTGATGCCAGAGTTCACTGGTTTGAGGGAAGAGGTGAAAACGGCATAACCAAGCTTGCTTGGCACAATAACAGACGCAAATACAACAACTAGGGATTCGGATTCCCGCATAAGGAGTTATGCAATGAAAACCATGAAAAGCAAACTGACCGTGGCTTTAATGGCTGCAGGCCTAAGCCTGAGTGCTGCTGCGGCAGACATCAAAGTTGCTTATGATGCAGATCCAGTGTCACTTGACCCGCATGAGCAGTTGTCTGGTGGTACGCTACAAATGTCGCACATGGTGTTTGATCCACTAGTTCGTTATACCCAGAAATTGGATTTTGAACCTCGCTTGGCTGAAAAATGGGAACGTGTCAACGACACCACCTACCGCTTCCAGCTACGTAAAGGGGTGAAGTTCCATTCCGGTAACGAACTGACGGCAGATGATGTCGTGTGGACATTCGATCGTCTGAAAGATTCTCCAGACTTTAAAGCGATCTTTGAACCGTATGAAAAAATGGTCAAAGTGGACGATTACACCGTTGAGTTGGTGTCCAAAGGGGCTTACCCATTGGTGCTGCAAACCGCCACTTACATCTTCCCGATGGACAGCAAGTTCTACTCTGGCACGACAGCCGATGGCAAAGACAAAGCGGAAGTGGTGAAGCACGGTAACTCATTTGCTTCGACCAACGTTTCTGGTACGGGTCCGTTCATCGTCACTTCTCGTGAGCAAGGCGTGAAAGTAGAGTTTGAGCGCTTTAAAGATTACTGGGACAAAGAGTCAAAAGGTAACGTAGATAAGCTGACGCTTGTGCCAATCAAAGAAGACGCGACTCGTGTGGCTGCGCTCCTTTCTGGTGGTGTTGACATGATTGCGCCAGTGGCACCTAACGATCACCAACGCGTGAAAGATGCGAAAGGCATCGAGCTTGTGACGCTGCCTGGTACGCGCATCATCACTTTCCAAATGAACCAAAACAGCAACGAAGCGCTGAAAGATGTGCGTGTTCGTCAAGCGATCGTTCATGCCATCAACAATCAAGGTATCGTTGATAAGATCATGAAAGGTTTCGCGACAGCAGCTGGCCAGCAGGGCCCTGAAGGCTACGCGGGCTACAACGCGGAGCTGGTTCCTCGTTTCGATCTGAAAAAAGCGAAGCAGTTGATGAAAGAAGCGGGTTATGAGAAAGGCTTTACGCTGACGATGATCGCGCCGAACAACCGTTACGTTAACGATGCGAAAGTGGCTCAAGCGGCGTCTGCCATGCTATCGAAAATCGGTATCAAGGTAGACCTAAAGACCATGCCTAAAGCGCAATACTGGCCTGAGTTTGATAAGTGTGCAGCAGATATGTTGATGATCGGCTGGCACTCAGACACAGAAGATTCGGCGAACTTCTCTGAGTTCCTCACCATGACGCGTAACGAAGAAACGGGCCGTGGTCAGTACAACTGTGGTCACTACTCAAACCCAGAAGTGGACAAGTTGGTGGAAGCGGCGAACGTAGAAACCGATCCTGCTAAACGTGCAGCGATGCTACAGAAAGTCGAAACCACGCTGTACAACGAAGCAGCATTCGTTCCTCTACACTGGCAAAACCTAGCGTGGGGCGCGAAATCTACGCTGGATATCAAACCAATCGTCAACGCGATGGACTTCCCATACTTTGGTGACTTGGTAGTTAAAGAGTAACACTCGCTTTCTCCCACTCAAGCGTTGGGTGGGATGAGTGATTTTAGGCGCTCAACTTTGTTTCAGTCGGGTTGAGCGCCGTTTTCAGACTGAAGTTTATATGGCCGTGATAGCGAACGGGCATAGTCATGGATAGCAAAAGGGGCAAGGAATGTTTTCGTTTCTGGTCAAGCGCCTGTTTCAGGCACTGATAGTGATGTTTGTGATCAGTTTAGTGGCGTTTGCCATTCAGGATAACCTAGGCGACCCGTTGCGTGAGCTAGTGGGCCAGTCAGTTTCAGAAGCAGAGCGCCAAGCGCTGCGAGATGAACTTGGTCTAAACGATCCCTTTATCACCAAATACACACGCTTTATCGGCGCTGCATTGCAGGGCGATTTAGGCACTTCATACTTTTTTAAACGTCCTGCGGTGGATGTGATTCTTGATAAACTCGTTGCCACCCTAGAGTTGGTGTTTGGCGCGACCGTATTAATCATCCTCTTTTCGATCCCGCTTGGGGTTTATTCCGCGATTCATCCGAAGAGTTTCTTTACCAAAGTGGTCATGGCAGGCAGCAGCATCGGTATTTCGATCCCCGTTTTCTTAACCGCGATCATGCTGATGTACGTCTTCTCGATTGAGCTGCAATGGCTGCCATCCTATGGGCGAGGGGAAACGTATAACCTACTCGGTTGGGAATCGGGCTTTTTTACTATTGATGGCTTAAGGCACTTAGTGCTGCCTTGTATCGCGTTGGCGTCGATCATGCTGCCACTGTTTATTCGTCTGGTGCGTTCAGAAATGCTGGAAGTGCTGAGTTCGGAATACATCAAATTTGCCAAGGCGAAAGGTCTCGCGCTGAACAAAATTTATTACCAACATGCGCTCAAAAATACCATGCTGCCAGTGTTAACCGTCGGTGGCGTGCAGATTGGTACCATGGTGGCGTACACCATTTTGACTGAAACCGTGTTCCAATGGCCGGGAACAGGCTTCCTTTTCCTTGAGGCGATCAACCGCGTGGATACCCCACTGATCACCGCTTACGTCATTTTTGTCGGACTGATTTTCGTGGTGACCAACACCATCGTTGACCTGCTGTATGGTTTAATCAACCCGACCGTGAACTTAACAGGCAAAGGAGCATAATCATGGAACACGTTAATAAAGCTCCTTCTGTATGGGAACGCTTTAAAGAATCGGATTTTCTTTACTATTTTAAACGCGACAAAGTGGCGATGAGCAGCTTCACGGTGTTCATGCTGTTTTTGCTGTTGGCGATTGCCGCGCCGTTAATCGCGCCGAGCAACCCATATGATCTCTCATCGATTGACATTATGGACGCGGAGCTGCCGCCATCTTGGATGGAAGGCGGTGATGAAAACTTCGTGCTGGGCACCGATGAGCAAGGTCGCGATATTCTTTCCACCATCTTATATGGCTCGCGTCTGTCGCTCACCATTGGCTTCTTGGCGGTGGCGCTGCAGCTGTTTTTGGGCATCGTGATTGGCCTGTCGGCGGGTTACTTTGGTGGCCGTATTGACAACTTCTTGATGCGTTTTGCGGATGTTCAGCTCTCCTTCTCGACCATGATGGTGGCGATTATTGTCTCGGCGATTTTTAAAGCCAGTTTCGGCAGTGATTTCTACAGCCAATATGCGGTGGTGATGCTGGTGGTGATCATCGGTGTGGCGGAATGGCCACAATACGCACGTACGATTCGCGCCTCGGTATTGGCGGAGAAGAAGAAAGAGTACGTTGAAGCGGCACGTGTGATGGGCTTTAAAGCACCGCGCATCATGTTCCGTCATATTCTGCCGAACTGTTTATCACCGATTTTGGTTATCTCAACCGTGCAAGTCGCCAACGCGATCATGTCGGAAGCGGCGCTCTCGTTCTTAGGGCTGGGTTTGCCCGTTGACCAACCGTCATTGGGCGCATTGATCAGCATTGGTTTTAACTACATCTTCTCCGGCGCTTGGTGGATCACCGCCTTCCCTGGCATTGTGCTGGTGACGCTGGTGTTAGTGATCAACCTATTGGGTGACTGGTTACGTGACGTATTTAACCCAAAAATCTACAAAGGGTGATCTGAGCTGATTGATTTATAATCGGAAAACTACCTAAACTAAGAGTCGTAAGCCAATTACGGCTCTTTTTTTGCTTGTCATTTTTTATTCACCAGGACGCGGCAAATTTTTGGCCTTACAACGTGTTGTAGGCAGCAGTCTGAGCGTCACTGAACAATTCATTGATGAAACGGGTAGAGTGAAGTTATGGAACTAAGCAAATCGGCACGCTTGCCGATCTTCAAACCTCAACGATTGTGGCTGATGGCGGCATTGTGCTTTTTGGGTGTTGCTACTCCTGCAGCGGCGGAAGGCTTTCTATGTGAAGCCACACAGGCAAGCACCAACGAATTACCCATGTTAGATAAAGCCTGCCCGATTGGTGATGGTGTTTGGGGTAAAAAAGCGCCCAAAAGCGGCAAAGAGGATTTCTTTTGGATTCAATGCGGTATTTTAAATCAGCCAATGCCACTGGCCGACGCCAAACCGCTTTACAAGCAGATCACCACCGATGTGTGGATGAAACCTGAAAACAAAACCTATCGTTGTTTGATTGGCCCGTATCAATCTTTTGCTCAAGCGAGCAAAGATCTTAAACAGGTCAAAAAACTGGGCGATTACCGAGAAGCCTTTATTCGAGTCGTTAAGCCACATTCTGCGGTAAAACCGGTCACAGCAAGCAAAGAACAGAAAGCGATAACCAAGCCCACCGCCCCAAAAACGCAACCGAAAGTACCAGTTGCTGCTAACAAGCCAATGCCGGCCCCTGCGCAGGCGACCTTGGCCACAACGCCAGCTAAGCGTAGTAACGATGACTCATCATCGATCGATATTCGTAAAAGTGCCGAGTTAAAAGGTCGTACTTATGCAGTGCCTTATTTGATGGATGATGAGCACCAGTTTTATATGGAACACAACCAAGCATGGAATCGCTTGGATTACAGCAGTGCGGAAGTGGTGTGCAGTGATCTGCACATGCGTTTGTTAACCGAAGAGGAATTTTTTACCCTGCTGGACTCCAAAGTGATGGAAAACCAGCAGTGGCCAATGCAGTTGCCTTATTGGGGAAGAGGAAAAAAAGGCTTCTTTACCGATGGCCGTGTGACGCAGGTAAAAGGCTCTTCATTACTCAATGTGCTGTGTGTGAAGTAGTTGGATGACACCCAAAACAAATAAGCCCCGCGATGCGGGGCTTACATTATGATGTCTCTAATTCGTCATTAAAGGCATTGCTTTAACCAGTTTATCCATGGCTTCTTGGTTGTGGCTGAAGAGCGAGTATTGAGCTGGCGATTCATAACCATGGACTTCTTTACTCCATGTAATGCCGATGTAAAAGTCACCAAAGTCACGGTGGACATATCGAACACGCGTTTTCTGATCTTCACGTTCTTCTTCTAGTTCTGCTCTTTCCAAGCCGTCCATGTCTTTAACGCTTTGCCATATTCCAGGTGTGTCAAAGCCTTCTGGTAGAATTGAGTTGTCTTGATATTGGTTATTAGCTTGGTACTCTCGTTTGCCGTACGAGTAACTCAGTTTCGGGCCATCCAGTTCCGGGTGATGCTGACCATCACCTTCCACCGACATGTAGTACTCGACTTTGCCTTCAGCGATTTGTGTGTTCACCGCTAGGGTTTGGTCAAGTGGTGTTGATGCCGAATCGAGCCAGAATAGCTCCTGATTGTTGATTTTCACAATAATTTGATAGTGACCATTGTTGCTGTTTTGGTACAGCATTTCGTAGTTCCAGTTAGTGTCAACTCCCTCATCACTGTGATGCGCTGTCAATGTGCCGTCATTATTGAGTGTTACTGGCCAGCAATCTTTATTGGTGCTTTCCAAATATCCAGAGACCTTGTTAAGCGCGCTAAGTGTGTTGATAGGATCTGGCGCACCGTTGGAATCACTGATGTTAGATTTGAAGACTTGATAACCTTCTCTTTCTTGATCGCCCCAGCACCATTCAAATGTACCGTTGGTATTGAGTAGTGAGGCGTAACCAATTTCTCCGTCACGATCGGCAAAGCTGCCCATAACCCATTGCTGATTGTTAAAGTGTTGCTTGGTAAATCCTAAAGAAACTGGAGGAGGAGGAGTGTCAGCTGCTTTGACTTCAGGAAGTGCAATGCGCGTCATTTCTGAAATAACACCATCTTCCGCATCTGGGTAGATACCAGCAGCAATATAAAACTCACCGTTGGTACTTGCTTCTAGAGGTGTGCCCGAGATGGTTAGAACACCCATGCTGTCAACTGCGACCTTAATACCCGCAACACTGGTATTGTGATCTTGATTTTCCCCTTTCATACCAGCGAAGTACTCAACAGGACCATGAGCGTTAACGGCTTTAAAAATATCATCCAGTGTGATGCTGAGCTGCACGCTTGGCAGCGGTTCATTCACTTTTAGGTCAACAAGCTGTGATGTGATTTCGCTTTGTAGGTTTGCTAAGGCGTTTGTGTTCACTTCAAAACTTGCGATAGGTTTCGCATCCACCTGCTTTAACACAAAGCTCTTTGAAGTACGTTCAATACCATCGAATGCGCTAATGGTGATGGTTTCACCGGCGGGGTAAGTATTCGTTGGCGTTCCCGCAATTTTCAGTTCTTTAGTGCCGCCTACAGCGATGACCGACAGTTCTAGTTCCTTGATGGTTGAACTTGCATCAATGATAAGTTCATCACCATCCACATCGGCGAACAGGTTGTCGATACGGTATTGTTCATTCGTCACCGCCACGCCTTGAGTCAGTTCGATACTGCCAATCCAAGCTTGCAGGTCTTCGGCGATTTTAGGGACGATAGTTGGCGCGCTGTTTGGTGTTTCAACTGTCAGCGTAAAGAGGGTAGATACCTTACCGACAACTGCCGCTTCTGCATCGATATCTGTACCAGTGATTTGCAAAATATAGGATTGGCGGACAGGGGTGAGTTCACCTTTGATGGTCAGTGAGCCACCATTGTTAGCCGTGATGATTAGACCACTAACGGCTTGGTTGTCGATCGGGTCGATCACTTGCACGTCTAGTGCAATGTTGTTGTTGTCACTATCAGAGAACAATGCATCTTGGCCAACTGCCAGATCTAAAGTGAGATCCAAGCTGTGTGACGTGCTTGGTGTGTTCAACTGCGCTCTGATGTTGTCGGCAACACTCTTATTCACTATTAGCTTGTTGTTGACGGTGACTTGCACATCCCCTGACGGAGTAACTTCAACGGTTGGCTTAAAGTTTGGCTGGTCTAACTTATCTTGGTTTTCAGGTGCTGTAACAATTTTATTGGCTTCTTGAGCAATTTTCATTGCGTTTTCAGCGGTGTAGTTCACGCCTGCATTGACTTTGGACTCTGTGAGAATCTGAGCGGTCTTATGCAAAGCATGGTTTTTCGCGGCGATAACATCGGTAAACGCGATATTCCCTGTGATGCCTAGCGTCTCGTTAACTTCTGCTTTGGCTTCTTCAATCTTTTCCTTTGTTGGGTTTGCGCCTGCTTGAACGACAACAAGGTCAGTGAGAGGAGAAATGATTTTTTCACCCGGTAGAGTACGAAGAACCACCTCATGCGCCATCGCTTGAGTTGGATGATCCATATCGATGGTGTATTTGCCGGTATAAGTGTCGGCGTCATACTGGGTTAGAGCAGTTTGAACGGTGCCGCCCGGAGTGAGCGTTTGCAGTGCCAGCACACCTTGTGTTCCTGCAGGGATTGTTCGACGGCCTTCTTTATCCGTTAGACCGAAAATCGTATCGCTGCCGATATCGAGCTTGCCGTTGTTGTCTTTATCAAGAAACACTACTGCTTGATTAAAGTAACCGTCGAAGCCTGTCACGATAATGCCGCCAGGTGCGACGTTGCCATTAGAACCTGAACCACTGTCTGAACCGCCACAACCGGTGAGGGCGATCGCCACTGACGCTGCTAGTAAACTAACCTTTTTCATCTAAGAGTCCTTTGCTTCTTTATTCTGATTAAATTGAATAACGCACATCGTTAGAATCTTCTTTCATCTTTTTATAAATCATGCGAAAGAAGGGAGAATTTCGGGGCTTTTTTATCCGGTTAGAGCGGGAGTTTCAAGGCACGAAAAACAGCGAAAAAACCGTAAAATTTATTTTAATTTTTTTATCAGTAACGGGGTTGGCAAATGGGTCGTGAGGGTTAACATCTGGGCCAAAAATTTCAGGAGAAACAGATGAAACAGTGGGCTAGGTTAATCACTATTGGCGCGTGTTTAGGCTCAGCATCGGCTGGGGCGCAAGCGACCCTTGATGAGAGTAAATATGGTTACTCTTACTTTACCCTTGGCTTTGAGAATGTGGTGTATGAAGAGCTGTTTCCCGGCTTAGACTCCGATGCCAGTGTGGTGAGCCCGGTGCTGAATACTGGTGGGCTTTATCACATCAATACGCGCTTTGATTTTTCCATTGATGCGTTAGCGACCTTTTCGCCGATGAGTGCCACTGAAGAGTGGCAGAAAGACGGTACGCTGATTCAAACCAACCAGTTTGAATACTTGAAAGCGGCAACCAACATTTTGCTGCATTACAAACTGCAAGATAACTGGCGTGTGTTGGGCGGGACTTCGTTGACCTATCAAACCTACAAACGCTATGGCCTGAAAAATCACAATGGTTACGTCAATGATGTGTTTCGCGAAGGTAATACGTGGGAAGAGAAATCGACGGATATTTTCCTCGATGCAGGCGTAGCCTACGATTCTGGCCACCTGTATGGGGAGAGCGATTGGCGTGTTAGTGGCCGTTGGATCTTCGGTGTGCCGATTTGGAGTGTCACTGAAAACTCACGTTTTGAAGACATTCAATTTAACGACTTCGGTTTTAGAACCAATGCGGAAGCAACCCTTAGCTATCAGATCATGCCAGGTTTGCATTTGGGGTGGTTTGTGATGCTCGGTTACGAGAAACGCTTCGAGTCTGATCCGCAACGAGTGATGTATACCACAGCAAGTGGTGTGGAGAAGCAAGGTCAAGCTTGGTTGCCAGAAGCACAAACTTGGACACTCAACACGGGATTACAAGCGTTGTGGAACTTCTAATCCCGTTTGTTGGGCTCAATTTCACAATTGCGGGTGGTGGTAAATCAGATTGATTTTCAACTCCTCCAACAGGTGTGCGAACTGCGGTTTCGGGCGCAGGATGTAGCTGTAAATCTCGCCTTGCTGCAGGTCATTGTCATCTCGGTAGTCGTGATTGATGGCCAAAGAGCGCTTGTTTGGTCCGGATGGAAAGACAAAACAGGCGACCGAGGAGACGCCATCCTCGTTGTGGCTGTAGGAGATGACATCTTCGTAATCGCCCCGCCCCGCAATGACGGAGAGCTCAAAGTAAGGCAGCAGGGTGGTGCAATCAAAACTGCCGCTAACGCGATGAATGTTGAGGTCGGAGTCAAAGCGCTGATAAACCGTGGGGTCCGCGGCTTGACGCTCGTAGATGTAGTTACCGACTTCTGCGGGAAGGTAATTTTGCTCAGCGTCGATAAAGAGGTAGTCAAAAAAGGTCATCTCATAAAGCTTTCGACCCGTTTCCACGTTGAGCCTTGCCTCCATCGCGGCTTTGTCGGTGAGCATGGTGTAGGTTTCGTACTGGTTGCCGTCATGCACCGTGGTGAGGTGGTTTACCAACCCTTCCGTGAGGTTGGATGGGTAGCTTTGGCGAGTCATCCAGGTTTGTTTGGCATCAAAGGCGGACTGACTGCTGGTGAGAATCAGCTTATCGTCTTGCTGCTCAAACTCGCCAATCAATTTAAGTTCTTCATCGCTCGGACATTGGCGACGATTGCGCGCTGAGGCGAAATAGACCTGATGATTGATCAGCTTCCACGCTTGGCAGTAAATCACTTCATAGGGATAACGAATACCCGCCAAGGTTTGGGTGGTTTCTAAGCGATAGAAGGTTTGACCAATCAGTGGATGGTCAAATGGTGCGGCTGTTTCACCAATCGCGGGCAGGTCAAAATAAGCTTTTACCCACGCTTGGTCGTCGCTGCCGTGGTGATCATCGCGTGCGGCGATCATCAGTTGCGGTTGAGCAACGGCTTTGGTTGCGGTGCCTAAAATCTGCACGGTACCCAGATTGCTGATTTTTAACCCCGGCACATTGATGCGTACGGTGAGGGTGAGAAAGTCGTCGTCGGCATCAATAAATAACTGATCAATGTTGAGGGCGTAGTGAATGGGCGCGCCTTGGTCTAGCTCCCAGCCGAAAATCTGACTCTGGATTTGTCTGGCCACTTCCGCGTTGAGCCTCGGTTTGCTGTTTGCGCCAACGCCTTTGGCAAGTTCTTTGTCGGAGACAATCACTGTGGTGCTCGACGCGCTGCTTGGCAGAGCGATTTCGAGCTCTTCCTCTGGCGTTGGTGTTTTCCCAGTTTCCTCTGATGGTGGCGTAGGCAAAATGGCTGCCGCCTGAGTGAAGAGAGGCGAAACGTGAAGGTTCGCGTTTTGGGTTGGCGTTGCCGTGTTTGGTACCTTGCTTTCAACCGAAATGGCTTTGGCATGTGGCGCTGCTACGCGGGTTTCTGCCTCAGACAGCACACTCGAGGTCGCTTGGCTTGAAGAGAGCCAAAACCACATTCCAGTGACAAACGTGATGGCGAAGACGACGAATAGGGGCTTACGGTGAGTCATGATCCGGATTATGCCATTCGTGATTGCAGCCAACTGCGTGAGAACTTGAGGTCTTTTTCAATCAAACTGGCACTGCATTCGAGTAACTCACTGATCTCTTGGTTTTTCATCCCCATCAAGTACTTCAGTTTGAGCGCATTCGATTGGCGTGGGTAGCGAACACTGAAGTTATCCAGTGCTTTGTCCATGATGATCAGCTGCTCGAACTTTTCCTGTTGTTCACTCGGTAGCTGTGTCACTTGCTGGCGTTTTTGCGCCTGCAGCGAACGTGCATTGTCGATCAAGATTTGGCGCATCACTTTGGCGGCCATGAGGAAAAAATCGCGCTTGCCGCTGATTTCACTCATGTCGCTGGTGGAAAGCTTAAGGTACGCATCGTGGATCAAAGCGGTGGTGCTGTTCACGCTGTCTGCCAACACTTCGTTTTCAAGACCATACTTTTCGGCGTTGCGCTCGCGTTCTTGCTGGGCAATTTTGCGCAGTTGCAAGTAGGCGAATTGATACAGCTGGCTTTCGGCTTCTTTGTCACCGGCTTGCCACTGCTGAATGATATGGGTAAGAGAAGTCGATTGTGCACTCATGACGGCTCTCCTTGTTGTTTAACGAATTCGGAAATGGTGTAAGTATCAATGCGATCAGAGCCATCGCGTTGAGGAGACACTTGCTGTTGATAGCGATACAAGATGCCCTGATCCCAATGTTGTCCGGCAGGGAGGTACTCCCATGTGGTGTATTGTGCTGGGTAAGGTTGTGGAAACCAGCGCACCATTAAGTTCATCTGCTCTAATTGTGCGTGACCAGAGGCATTACGTAGCCACCACATATCTTGATACTCTTGTGTCACATCTTGGCGATAGGCTGATGCCGCCAGCGGGCATGACGACACATTGCTTGGGCCAAGCCACACTCGACCATCGGCAATGTTTAAGCAGCGTTCTGTGAGGGTTTGCTCTTGGTACTGGGTTTCCTTCCAGATCCCTTCATAGGCGATGTGTTGGCCTTTTGCTTCTGGGTAGGTAAACCAGAGAGACTCAGCCTTATTGCTGTGTGCGACTTGGGCTTTGCGTCCCAAACCTTGCATTTTCCCCATCAGCAGCTGCGTTTGAGGGTCAAAATTCAGGGCCACGGAGCGGTATTTCCAATCGCCTTCGTCATCGAAATCTTCCAGTGAGAAACCGTTGAGATCGTGACGCGTGCAACCTTGGCTCGCACAGCCAACAACCCCTTCCCATTGCTCAAAATGGCTCAGTGGTTCAACGGTTTTTTCTCGATAGGCGTGCTGTCGGTTGAGGTAACAGCCGTTGAAATAATCGCCAACGCTCGGGTACTGAATCAGGCTGTCGTGGGTTACTTCAAAGCTCATAACCCCGACGGGGGTACGATAATCAGGGCGATCAAGATGGCGTAAATCGAGGGCGCAAGCGCGTCCTTGCCAGTCTTTTTTGTTAATGATGATATTGCGCAAGCGTACATTGAGTGGGGAGAAAATCACCTCCTCGGAGGTGAAATGCTGCTCGATATAACGCTGGCTTTGGTTGAGGTGTTCAACCGCTTCTTTGACGGAAACCAGTTCGACGTCCAGTTGGTTTGCGGAAGAATCAAGAAAATTGAGGTCGAGCCCTTGCAACTGCTGCTGCAATTTGGGATCGGACAACAGTTTGTTCAATAGTACGATTTCATCACGATTCTCAGGGGTGCTGTCGAGCGAGAGCAGCAAGCGAGTCATATTGATGCTGCGGCTCGGTTTCGTGCTGGCGAGGGTCGGAGTGATGACTTCTTGACCCGATAAGGTGGTCAGCAAGTAGCCGCTATCATCATTGCCCAAGAAAAAACTCACCACATCGCCGGGATGATACTGAAACGCCCCTTTGTGAGTGGTGCCAGAAAGGTTTGAACTGGTTTTGTAGTACAGCCCCGTCACTGGAGAATCGATGAAATAGCCCGTTTTTGGGGTGGCGGCTTGGCTGTAAAAAGCGCTCAAACTCAGGCATAGCGTGAGAGTGTGTAACAGTTTCATGGTCTATCTTTGCTTATCCTATCGGCATTCAGGGGTGCTGGCAGTTGGGTTGGCAATCCACCTCAACCACTTGTTTCTCTGGTGTGGGGGTGATCATCGCCAACAACATTTTCTGTTTGATGTGCTTGGGAATATCAGGATTGGATAAGATTCGCCGCCGCGTGATTTCGAGCATCGAGCTCACCGACATTTGCGCTAACTGATTACCTTTGGTGTGGAACATCAAACGCGTCACTTCGTACATCATCTCTTCTGCAATGAGCTTTTCCTGTTCAAGCTGACGGTTTTTGTTGATCAGCGTGCTGGTAAATATCACGCCCGTCATCACCAAAAGCGTCAACAGGAAGGTCGGCATTGGTCTTCTTTGGATTAAGCGCTTAGTGGTGTAGAGCGGAATGTGCTGTTTGAGGGAAATAGGACGGCACGCCAGCATGTTCTCAATATCGACGCGTAATTCGCTCACGCTTAAGTAGCGCTGCTCCGCGATCGCTTGGGTGGCTTTCTCGGCAATAAAGCAAAGGTCGGAGCGCTTTTTCATGTGCGGGAACAGCAGCTGCAGGATTTTCCCGAGCGAGTAGAGATCGCTTTGCTGAGTTAAATAGCCCCCCGATTTTTGCTCAGGGCTGGCGTAATGTTCGCTAAACGCAACCAAGCCAGTTTTGCCTTGTTGCTTTGCTTGATCACTGACTTTTTGCGTTAAGTTAAAATCGAGTAACTTGGGTCGCTGAGCATGGTCGATGAGAATGTTTTCTGGCTTAAGATCCGCGTGTAAGACCTGATTATGGTGCGCGTGTTCGACCGCTTGGCACAGTTGCAGAAACAGGGTGAGCTTGGCTGTTTGATCCAGCGTGTGCTGTTTGAGGTAGGTGTCGAGTGTTACGCCGTCGACTTGCTCCATCACAATGTACACCGAATCTTGGTAGACCCCGCCATCAAAGACTTTGGCAATACAGGGGTGATTAAGCCTGGCCAGTAACTGTGCTTCATCAAACAGTGCTTTCTTACCGAGGACTTTGGTCAGAGAGGGTTGAATAAACTTGATGGCCAGTTGTTGTTCAAACGTTTCGTCAGCGCGGTAGGCCGCGTACACCACCCCCATGCCACCTCGGCCGAGCTCGTGAGTGAGCTGATATTTGTCGATCAGTTGGCCGGCCAAATCGAGCGAGGTATCGGTGGCGTGATGGGCGTGAAAACCCAGTAACTCGGTGAGAGGCTCGCTCTCTTGCGGTTGCATGAGAGGGGTTAACGCTCGATAGACTTCCGGGGCGTCTTGTTCGAGTTGTTGGAGCGCTTGTTGTTTTTCTTCTTCATTGAGATCCAGCAAGCGATAGAACACTTGCGTGGTACTGGTACCTAGCTGCACGACGATAACGATTTCTTATATTTTTATTAGCAGCTAGTTTATAAGAAATTTGTATTATAGGTGAGAATTTTCTTACGAGTGAGAAAGTATAAAGCACAATTTATGAATTCAGCCGAGATCTGTGAAATGTCGTCAGGCAAATGTTGAGAACATCAGCGATCTTCGTTTTCCAGTTTTTGCGTCAGTTCCAGATATTTCTGCTCGATAAATGCCTTTTCTTTGTTGACGTGCATCAGCTGTTTTTGCATCGCAAGTAGCTTCTGTTTGAGCTCATCACTGGCAGCGCCACTCGTGCTGGCGGGCGCCTGATTGGCCAATTGCTGTTTGTAGTTCTCAATGGTGGCGAGCAGTTGATCCTTCTCTTTTTGAAAGCCTTGCTCGACATCTTGAAAGCCACCGCTTTCGCTGATCATGATGTATTCCCGCTCCAGTTGCTCAAACTGTTTCTCAATATCCTCTTTCTGCTTGCGTAGGCCATCAACGGTATCGTTTTGTTCAAGTAATTTGGCTTTGGCTTTACGCAGGCCACGCACGCTTTTGTCGAGATCCCCTTTGAGTTTACGAATCAACTGTTGGGATTTACTCAGTTTTTGGTTGAGAGCCTCAATGGAGGCGAGATCGTGTTCACTGGGGTTCTGGCTGGCGGCGCGAATCTCGGCCACCTGTTTTTCCAGCGCCTGTTGGATCTGTATGAGTGCATTGAGCGTGTCGCGATTTTCATTGCTGTAGTCGATGGCGTGATTGACCGACTCCTCACACATGGCGATAGTGGCTGGCGAAGCCGCATCGCTGGCCACGGTGTCGCTGGCTGGGCGCATGGCTTTGCGGAACTCACGCAGCATCAACCATAGCAACACAAACCAAGCCAACAAAATCAGCAAGCCAAGGTTGATGCCCAGCATCAGCAACAACTCTTTATCCCAAGATTGGTCGAAGAACTCGAACGACATCGCGTGCTTACCTCGTTTAATCGCGTATTGATAAGTTTAGAAGCTACGACGAATTGTGCCTATAATTTAAACACTTCTCGCAACTGGAAGCGCATCAACGGTGAAAATACTGATTGTCGATGACAGCAAAGCAACGCTGGAAATTGTTCGCAAAGCCTTGCTTGGGTTTGGCTATCGTCGCTTGTCGATTGAAAAGACCAACTGTGCTCGTGAGGCACTGGAAAAAATGGCGCATTGGCGTCCGGATATCGTGTTGACGGATTGGCACATGCCAGACATGAGTGGCTTGGAGCTGGTGCAAACCGTTGCCACCCGTTTTCCTGAGGTGAAAATCGCGATGATCACCACCGTCGACGATGACGAGCAGATCGCCCAAGCAAAAGCGGCGGGGGCGAGCTTTGTGTTGAGTAAACCGTTTGATGACGATGCATTGCATCGCAAGCTGTTGCCACTGGTGCAAGGGGCGGAAGAGAGTGAAAAAGCGTTTGATGAACTGGTGGAAATCCAAAAAGAGCTCGCTTTGCCCAAGTTAAGTCAGTTGGAGAAGCTACTGCGAAAAGTGGTGCATGATGAGATTGCCCTCACCAATATCCGCTTACAACAGTTTGATGAAAGCAAAGTGCCCTGCATGATTGCCATTTATGAAGATGGCGAAACGCAAAAACCGCGCGCGGTGGCGGTGCTGGATATTTACGCGGTGTGCGTGCTGGCGAGTGCCAATACGCACATTACGGCTGAACAACTGAGCCAAGCCATCCATAAAAAAATGGTCAGCAAAGCGATTTTAGACACATGCCAGATGGTGTTGGATAAATCCTCTTTGGCATTTTTGGACAGCTTAACGCGCAAAAGCCTACGGCTAAAAAGCGTCAGTTTTGTGCCAGAAGCGTTTGATAAGTTGAAGGTGCTATTTAGCAAACCCGCCGATAAACGCCTCGATTTCTCCTGCCAGTTAGGGGAGATGGCGCAGGGGAAGATCACATTGGTGGGTTTTTAGCACTGCACCTTAGTTGTGTGTGAGGATCGGATTGGTCATAATGTTACAAGTAACATTAATGACAAAAATCTTTTTATGGCTCAACACAATAAGAAACCGCGCACCACTTTGCAGGATGTGGCGGATCAAGTCGGCGTGACCAAGATGACGGTATCGCGCTACATGCGCAATCCCGATTCGGTGGCGGAAAAGACCCGCGAGAAAATCGCCACTGCGATTGAACAGATGGGGTACATCGAGAACCGTGCCCCAGCGATGTTGTCGAAATCCTCTAGCCGAGCAATTGGGATCCTGCTGCCTTCTTTGTCCAACCAAATTTTTGCTTCCTTTGTGCAGGGCATTGAAACCGTCACCAAAGCGCATGGTTATGAAACCCTCTTGGCGCACTTTAGCTACGATGAGCTGGAAGAGGAGCGCAAAATCGCGTCGCTGCTCTCCTATCAGGTCGATGGCCTGATCTTAACTGAAAGCCACCACACCGAACGCACCTTACAGATGATCAAAAACGCAGGCATTCCCGTAGTGGAAACCATGGAACTGCCAGCGCAGCCAATCGATATGGCGGTGGGGTTAGACCACGAAGATGCCTCTTACAGCGTGGTGAAACGCATGTTGGCTTCGGGTAAGCGCACCATTGTGTATTTTGGTGCACGCTTGGATACGCGTACCAAACTGCGTATGCAAGGCTATGATCGCGCCATGCGTGAAGCCGGCTTAGAGCCGAAACACGTGCTGACGGGTGAACACTCCAGTTTCTCGTTGGCGGATGAGCTGTTAGAGCGCGCCTTGGCGACGTATCCAGAGATGGACGGGGTCTTTTGTACCAATGATGACATCGCCATCGGTACCTTGCTGTGCGCGCAGCAGCGTGGCATTGAGGTGCCGAAGCAACTGGCTATTGTGGGCTACAACGCTTTGGATATTGGTCAGACGATTCGTCCGAAATTGACCAGTGTCGATACGCCGCGTTTTCAAATTGGTGAGAAAAGTGCCGAGTTGTTGCTGGCCCGTTTGCGCGGTGAAACGTTGGAACAAAATGTGGTGGATATGGGCTACCGCATTACCGCTGGCGAGAGTGTGTAACGAACTGGGTCGATGTGATGAAAAGCAAGGGCGCGATAAACGCGCCCTTGTTGATCAGACGATAAAACTCGCACCGTGTTCGGCACTGGAAACCGATTGGCGAAGGGTGCTGAACAGATTGCGTCCCCAAGTTTGCTGGCTTGCCTCAGTATCGATTTCAAGCATGCAGCGACCTGTGGTGTCGCTGAGGTTGTTTAACTCACCTGTCTGGCAATCGACACGAATCACATCACCATTACGCACTAAGCCAATCGCGCCGCCACGAATCGCCTCTGGAGAGACATGAATGGCCGATGGGATTTTACCTGAGGCGCCAGACAAACGGCCATCGGTCACCAGCGCCACTTTAAAGCCCGCCTTTTGCACATTACCGAGAATCGGCATCAACTTGTGCAGCTCTGGCATGCCATTGGCGGCTGGGCCATTGTGTGTCACCACCACAATGCAATCTCGGTTGAGCTCACCACGTTGGTACGCCGCTTCCACCTCATGCTGGCACTGGAACACCAGCGCTGGCGCTTCAATCACGCGCTGATCTTCTTTCACCGCAGAGACTTTCACCACCGCTTTGCCTAAATTGCCAGTCAGCACTTTTGTGCCGCCTGTGGATTGGAAAACGCAGCATTTGTCGGCGATCACATGGCTATCGAAGGTACCCTCACATGGTGTCCAAACGAGCTTGCCGTCGACAAGGCTTGGTAGGCTCATTTGGTCGTCGAACTCGCCAAACACTGGCTTGACGTCACGATGCAGCAGAGCCGATTCATTGAGACGATGCAACAGCGCAGGCACGCCCCCTGCTTGTTGGAAGGCGTTCATGTCAGCGGGGCCGTTAGGGTATACGCGTGCTAGCAGCGGCACCACGTCAGAAAGATCACTGATGTCTTGCCAAGTGAGCTCAATACCCGCAGCGCGCGCCACGGCCAACATGTGAATGGTGTGGTTGGTGCTGCCACCGGAAGCAAGTAGGGCAATGATGCCGTTGATTAGGCTCTTTTCAGTGACCACTTCAGCCAGTGAGCGGAAGTGAGCAGAGCCGGCGGTCATGGCCGCAATTTTGATCGCCGCGTGTTCAGTCAACGCGTGTCGGAGCTCGGAGTTTGGATGGATAAACGCCGAGCCGGGTAACATCAATCCCATCGCCTCAAACACCAGTTGGTTGGTGTTGGCGGTGCCGTAGAAGGTGCACGTGCCGACGGAGTGATAAGCGCGACACTCCATATCAAGCAGTGCGTCTTTGCCCACTTCGCCCGCTGCGTATTTTTGGCGAACATCGACTTTTTCTTCATTGCTGATGCCCGTTGCCATGAGACCCGCTGGCACAAATGCGGTAGGCAGGTGTGCGTAGGCGAGTGCGCCCATCAGTTGCCCTGGGGCGATTTTGTCGCAAATGCCGAGTAGCAAGGTGGCATCAAACACATTGTGGCTCAAAGAGAGGGCTGTGGACTGTGCAATCAGATCACGAGAAAACAGTGACATATCCATGCCCGCTTGGCCTTGGGTTACGCCATCGCACATCGCAGGCACACAGCCGGCGACCTGCGCGGTATGACCATACTCTGCCAGTGCGCGCTTAATTTGCTCTGGGTAGTGCTGGTAAGGCTGGTGGGCGCTGAGCATGTCGTTGTAGGCGCTGATCAGCGCCACATTGGCATGAGTAAAATCGAGGATGTTTTTCTTTTCTGCTGAACAAGACGCCGCCACCGCGTGCGCTAAGTTGCCGCACGATAAACCAACACGCCCTTTGCCCGCTTTGGCTTGCTCTTCGGTGCGTGCAACAAACGCCTCACGAGTTGCCTGGCTGCGTTCCACCAAGCGCTGAGTGACCTCTAAAATGACGGGATGGGTCATGCTTGTGCCTCATCTTGCTCTAGAATTAACTCGGCCGCGTTGGCGACAACCTCTTCGATAGTGGTATCAATACTCACCAATAGAGTGCGAGGTTCACCATCGGGGCGTTCAAGTGTTTCAAACTGGCTATTGACCATGTTCTCTTTCATGAAGTGGCCTTGACGCTGGCGCATGCGCTCAAGAATGAGTGACTTGTCGCCATCGAGGAACAAGAAGGTGACATTGTTGTTGCCGTCGCGGATTTGATCGCGATAGCTCTTTTTCAGCGCAGAGCAGACGATAATGCCGTGCTCATTTTTGCTTTCAAGGCTATACGCCGCATCACGAATACGCTCCAGCCACGGCTTGCGGTCGTCATCATTCAGTGGCTGGCCAGAGGCCATTTTCTGAATGTTGGCGCGTGGATGGAGATCGTCACCATCAATGAATTTGCGCCCCAGTTTTTCTGCCAACAGCTCACCAATTGTGGTCTTTCCGCTTGCGCAGACACCCATCACAATGACACTACTACCCGCCATAACTTGTCCTCATAACTAAACTTGCGCGTGATCTCAAATTTGAAATTCACTTTGAAATATGGGTTTATCTTATTCATGTTATCGGTAACATGTTACCGGTAACGTAAATAAATGTGAACCACAACACAAACAATAATTCGAAAGGTGAACTTATGGAGCAATTAGCCCACACCCCTGATCCTACATATCTTTTAACCATAGCTGCGCTGGCGATTGCAGCGTTGCTAGTGCTGATCATCAAACTCAAAGTGCATGCCTTTGCCTCACTGACCATTGTCAGTTTAGGCACCGCCATTGCCACAGGCGTGACCTCGGACAAAGTGGTGCCCACCATGATGGGTGGCTTTGGCGGCACGCTTGCCTCTGTTGCACTGTTGGTCGGCCTTGGCGCCATGATTGGTAAAATTTTGGAAGTGACAGGCGGGGCCAAAGTGCTGGCCGACACCCTGATTGGTCGCTTTGGTAAAGATCGCGCCCCGTTTGCGCTGGGTATTGCGTCGCTGCTGTTTGGTTTCCCAATCTTCTTTGATGCCGGCCTTGTTGTGATGATGCCCATCATCTTTAGTGTGGCGAAACGCTTTGGTGGCTCGCCAATCAAATACGCCTTACCGTCTGCGGGTGCGTTTGCGGTGATGCACGCCTTTGTGCCTCCCCATCCGGGCCCGGTGGCGGCAGCGGAATTTTTGGGTGCCAACATTGGTTTGTTGCTGGTTGTGGGTATCCTGGTTGCGATTCCAACTTGGTATCTTGGCGCGTACCTATTTGGTTTGTACGCGGGTAAGAAATTCGACATCCCACTTTCTAAAGCATTTTTTAACAGCGATGCGATTGTCGATGAAAGCAAATTGCCAAAATTTGCCACAGTAATGACCATCTTAGTGCTGCCCGTATTACTGATCTGCTTGGATACCGGCCTAAACACGCTGGCAGTAGCGGGGGTGATTGATGGTAAAACACCGTTGGTGGAATTCCTTCGCATGCTAGGTAAAACGCCAGTCGCGCTTCTTATTACCTTGATCGTGTGCTTGGTGGTGTTTGCCAAAGATTACGGCATGGCTAAACTTGAAAAATTGTGTGGCGACTCACTGGCTCCGATCTGTGGCGTTATCCTCGTTACTGGTGCGGGCGGCATGTTTGGTGGCGTATTGCGCGCCAGCGGCATTGGTAATGCCTTGGCCGATGTATTGACCGACACAGGCATGCCAGTGATTGTGGCTGCGTTTGTGATTTCAACCTGTTTGCGTGTGGCGCAAGGTTCTGCCACCGTGGCACTGACGACCACCGCTGCGCTGATTGCCCCGGTTGTCGCGGCAACCACAGGTTTGAGTGAGTTAGACCTCTGCTTTATCGTGATTGCTATCGCAGGCGGTGCAACGGTACTTTCTCACTTTAACGATTCTGGTTTCTGGCTGGTCTCTCGTCTGCTTGAGATGGATGAGAAAACCACGCTGAAAACTTGGACGGTAATGGAAACCTTGCTTGGTGGCATCGCTTTCCTTATCGTCGCTGTATTGAGCTTTATTCTTTAGAGGTTATCTATGACAACACTTGAACAACGATTAAGAGAGATCAAAATCGTCCCAGTTATCGCTATCAACGATGTAGCACACGCCTTGCCATTGGCAAAAGTGTTGGTAGAAAACGGTTTACCCTGTGCGGAAGTGACATTCCGCACGGAAGCGGCGGCGGAATCCATTCGCATCATGCGCGAAGCCTACCCTGATTTGTTGATTGGTGCGGGCACGGTATTAACCACAGAACAAGTGGACATCGCCATCGAAGCGGGCGTGGATTTCATTGTCAGCCCAGGCTTTAACCCAACCACCGTGAAATACTGTCAGCAACGCGGCGTGACCATTGTACCGGGCGTTAACAACCCAAGCTTGGTTGAACAAGCGATGGAAATGGGTTTGCGCACCCTGAAGTTCTTCCCTGCTGAGCCATCAGGCGGTGTCAACATGCTTAAAGCGCTGACGGCGGTTTACCCAGTGGAATTCATGCCAACAGGCGGCGTGAGCCCATCTAACGTGGAAGATTATCTTGCGCTGAAATCGGTTGTCGCGTGTGGTGGCACTTGGATGGTTCCAACCGCCATGATGGACAACGGCGATTGGGAAGGCATTGCGGAACTGGTTCGTGCGGTGAAGTAAACACCATTGCTCCATAACAAAAAGGGTCATCGATTGATGACCCTTTTGTTATTTCTCGCTTTATTCGATGATGCGATCAACGCATCGTGACGAACTCTTCCGAACCGGTTGGGTGGATAGCCACAACAGAGTCGAAATCGGCTTTGGTTGCGCCCATCTTCATCGCGACACCGAAACCTTGAATCATTTCGTCCACCGCGAAACCGATGCCGTGCAGGCCAACCACTTTCTCATCTTCACCCGCACATACGAGTTTCATCTTGCATGGCTGACGGTGTTGAGTCACGGCGGTGTACATCGCAGTAAAGCCTGAGGTGTACACTTTCACGTTCTCTTTGCCATATTTAGCGATCGCTTCTGGCTCAGAAAGACCAATGGTGCCGATAGGTGGGTGGCTGAACACAACAGTTGGGACCAAGTCATAGTCCATCTTCGCGTTGGGTTTGTTGTTGAACAGACGCTCAGACAGCTGACGACCCGCTTTCACCGCAACGGGTGTGAGTTCGATACCGCCTTCCATAATGTCGCCCACACAGTAGATGCCAGCAACGTTGGTTGCTTGGAACTCATCGACTTTGATGTAGCCGCGCTCGTTGGTTGCTACGCCGGTTGCGCTCAGGTTGATGGCATCAGTCGCTGGGTGGCGACCGATTGCCCAGATAAGCTGATCAACGTTTTGGCTTTCACCGTTTTCTAGATGAAGCGTTAGGCTGCCATCGGCTTCTTTGACCACTTCTTTTGGTACCGAGTGGGTGTGCAGTGTTGGGCCTTCTGCCGCCATCACTTCCACTAAGGTGTCAATGATCATTGGATCAAAGCTGCGAAGTGGCGACTCTTTACGGCAGAACAGATGGGTTTCTGTACCAAGGGCGTTGAGCACGCCAGCGATTTCCACCGCAATGTAACCCGCGCCAACGACAGCAACACGTTTTGGTTGCTCTGCAAGGTCGAAGAAGCCGTTTGAATCGATGCCGTATTCCGCGCCAGGGATGTTTGGAATGGTCGGGCGGCCACCCACAGCGATCAGAATGTGATCGGCGGTGTAGTGCTCACCGTTTACTTCCACGGTTTTCTCATCGACAAACTTAGCGAAGCCTTTAATCACGTTGACTTTGTTGTTGCCTAGCACGCGATCGTAAGATTGGTGGATGCGGCCAATGTACGCTTGGCGGCTCTCAACCAGTTTGCTCCAGTCGAAGCCTTTCACTTCCACATCAAAGCCGTAGTCAGAAGCGTATAGGCTCATCGCTTCTGCGATCTGCGCGCCATGCCACATCACTTTTTTCGGTACACAACCAACGTTCACACACGTGCCGCCGAGATCTTTTGCTTCGATCAGCGCTACTTTCGCGCCATACATCGCCGCACGGTTTGCTGAAGCGATGCCGCCACTGCCGCCGCCGATACAGATATAGTCAAAATGCGTTGCCATTACTTTCTCCTGTCTGGCAGGGGCGATTTACTCGCGTGCTCCCTGCGTATTTTTCATTCATTTCATTTTTATATGGAGGACAGATTGGTTGAACTCAATCTGTCGTACGGAAATTCTTTGGGTGTTGCGTCTCTCTTTTACTCAGGAACGATCCACTCTACCTTCCAATGACCGGTTGCCGGCGCAATTGCTTCCTTAAGGAAAGGCAAAATTTGTTGCATCTGGCTTTCTAGTTTCCAAGGTGGGTTAATCACAATCATGCCTGAAGCGGTCATACCACGCTCATTGGTATCCGGTGACACGCCCAGCTCAATTTGCAGAATCTTGCGAATGCCCAGCCCTTCCAGCCCTTCTAACATGTCATCGATATCGCAGCGGTTGACCACGGGGTACCAAATCGCGTAGATGCCAGTTGCCCAGCGTTTGTGGCTTTGGTAAATCGCTTGCACCACATCACGGTACTCTTTGGCCAACTCGTAAGGTGGGTCAATCAACACGAGACCGCGGCGCTCTTGCGGTGGCAAGCTGGCTTTGAGGCGTTGAAAACCGTCTTCTTTGTAAATGCTGACTTGGCGATCGCGGTGAAACTCTTGTTCCAATAGCGGGTAATCGCTTGGATGGAGCTCTGTCAGAACCATGCGGTCTTGATCGCGCAATTGAGCACGTGCGACGCGTGGTGAGCCAGGGTAGTAACGCAGTTTATCGCCATTGTTGAGGGCTTTGATCGAATCGATATAGCTGGCGATGTCGGCAGGCAGATCGCTGCGATCCCAAATACGCGCCACGCCTTGTTTGTATTCGCCCGTTTTCTCTGACCATTCGTGGGTCAAATCGTAGCGGCCAACGCCCGAATGAGTGTCATGGTAGACGAAGGGTTTGTCTTTTTGTTTTAGCGAGTCCAGAATCAAGCTCTGAACAATGTGTTTTACCACGTCGGCATGGTTGCCGGCATGAAAGCTATGACGATAACTTAGCAAAATTCACTCTCGTAACACTCTTGGTAGAGTGTGGTCAGGGATTAATAGGGCGATTATATACCCAACTGACGCCGATGTTCAGGATTCTCTCTGAGTCACAAAAAAGTTAATCGTCAATTCGTATTGAAATGTGAACCTTTAACCCTCATTTAGTATCAAAATGTAAGACCAATTGGCGACAGTCGAGGAAAATCGCGTATTATTATTGTGAATAAGCGAGCCATCGATGGACAGTTGGCCACGATACTGAAGAGTCAAACAAAAGGAATTTATATGTCTAATCCACTCCTTACTTTTACGGATCTGCCTCCGTTTTCTCAAATCAAGCCAGAGCATGTGTTTCCTGCGGTGGAACAGGCGATTGCCGATTGTCGTGCCAAGATTGAACAGGTGCTTGAAGGCAACAATACCCCTAGCTGGGAAACGGTGATTGCGCCGATCGAAGAAGTGGATGATCGTCTCAGCCGTATTTGGTCACCTGTGAGCCACATGAATTCTGTTGTCAACAGCGACGAGCTGCGCGACGCGTATGAAAGCTGCCTGCCAATGTTGTCGGAATACGGCACTTGGGTCGGCCAGCACAAAGGTCTGTTTGAAGCGTACAAAGCGATTAAAGCCAGCGAAGCGTTTGCCAAGTTGACCACTGCACAACAGAAAACCATTACCGATGCTTTGCGTGATTTTGAGCTATCAGGCATTGGTCTGCCTGCGGATGAGCAAAAGCGCTATGGCGAAATCAGCAAGCGTATGTCAGAGCTGAGCTCTAAGTTTTCCAACAACACGCTAGACGCCACCATGGGCTGGACCAAGCACATCACCGATGAGAAAGAGTTAGCAGGCATGCCGGAATCGGCGTTGGCGGCCGCGAAAGCCGCCGCTGAAGCCAAAGAGCTCGACGGTTATTTGATCACGCTGGACGTGCCGTCTTACCTGCCAGTGATGACTTACTGTGACAACCAAGCGCTGCGCCGTGAAGTGTACGAAGCGTACGTGACTCGCGCGTCGGATCGCGGTCCAAACGCCGGTAAGTGGGACAACACCGAGATCATCAACGAGCAGTTGAAACTGCGTCATGAAATTGCTCGCATGCTTGGCTTTAATACCTACAGTGAAAAGTCTCTGGCGACCAAAATGGCGGAAAACCCAGCGCAAGTGTTGGGCTTCCTCAATGACTTAGCCACCAAAGCCAAACCACAAGGTGAGCGTGAAGTGGCAGAATTGCGTCAGTTTGCCGAGCAAGAGTTTGGCGTGTCTGAACTCAATGTGTGGGATATCGCTTACTACAGCGAAAAACAAAAGCAGCATCTGTTCCAAATTTCGGATGAAGAACTGCGTCCGTACTTCCCTGAGTCGAAAGCCGTCAGCGGTTTGTTTGAAGTGCTCAAACGTGTGTTTGGCATGAGCGTGACAGAGCGCGAAGGGATTGACGTTTGGCACAACTCAGTGCGTTTCTTCGATATTTTCGATGCGCAGGGCGCGTTGCGTGGCAGCTTCTACCTCGATCTCTATGCGCGTGAACACAAACGTGGCGGTGCTTGGATGGATGAATGCCGCGTGCGTCGTATTAACGCACAAGGCGAGCTGCAAACCCCAGTGGCGTACCTGACGTGTAACTTCAACCGCCCAATCGGCGACAAACCAGCGCTGTTTACGCACGATGAAGTGGTCACCTTGTTCCACGAATTCGGCCACGGTATTCACCATATGCTGACTCAAGTCACCACGGGTGCGGTGTCTGGTATTAATGGTGTGCCTTGGGATGCGGTGGAGCTGCCAAGTCAGTTCCTAGAAAACTGGTGTTGGGAAGAGGAAGCGTTGGCGTTTATCTCTGGCCACTATGAAACGGGTGAGCCGCTGCCAAAAGCGATGCTAGAGAAGATGTTGGCGGCGAAGAACTTCCAATCGGCGATGGGCATTTTGCGCCAGCTTGAGTTCGGTCTGTTTGACTTCACCCTGCACACTGAGTTTGACCCTGAAATTGGCCCACGCGTGCTCGAAACGTTGGCTGAAGTGAAGCAGAAAGTCGCGGTACTGCCTGCGGTTGAGTGGGCGCGTTTCTCCCACAGCTTTGGCCACATCTTTGCGGGCGGTTACTGTGCGGGTTACTACAGCTACCTATGGGCAGAAGTGCTCTCTTCTGATGCATTCTCGCGTTTTGAGGAAGAAGGTATTTTTAATGCTGAGACAGGTCAGAGCTTCCTCAACCATATTCTTGAGATGGGTGGCAGCGAAGAGCCAATGGAGCTGTTCAAACGCTTCCGTGGCCGTGAACCACAAATCGATGCTTTGCTACGCCATTCCGGTATTGCGGCTTAACTCGATTAAGCAAACTAAGCATCACAAGGTCAGCCTAACGGCTGGCCTTGTTTTTTGCGGTACGCTAAGTTTGTTGCGAGCTAAGGGTTGACGTTGCGATTGATCGGGTTTTGCAGCGAAATCAGCGTTTCGGTCGATTGCACTTCGTCGATCGCTTGCAGTTTGTCGATCAGCACAAATTGCAGTTCTTCAATCGACTTACACATCAACTTGACGAAGATGTTGTACGCGCCCGTGGTGTAATACGCTTCCACCACTTCATCCAATGCGTTGAGTTTTTCCAGCGCGGAATGGTAGTCGCGCGCCGCATTGAGGTTGATGCCGATAAAACAGCACACGTCGTAGCCGAGTTTTTTGGTGTTGACCACCACTTCGGTACCTTCAATGATCTCCGCTGCTTTCATCTTTTCGATGCGCACGTGAATGGTGGCAGGGCTGACGTTGAACTGCTTAGCCATCTCTGCATAAGGCGTTTTCGCGTCCGCCATCAGCGTTTTCAATATAGCGCGATCCAAATCATCAATCTTGGCATTGGCTGAATGCATTGTCTGTCCCTTTTCTAATCAGCATATGGGTATAATACTAACAAGGGCAGCTTATCTTTCACAATCAAGGTTTTTTGCTCATAGGCTGAATGAGAGGAAGGTGAGCCAGTGCGATTTTGTTTTTCCATGTTGATAATGCTATGCAGCTTTTGGGCAAGTGCCCATGAGAAAAATATTTTAGTGGTGCACTCTTACCACCAAGGTTTCTTTTGGACTGACTCCTTCCAACTTGGCCTCGCACAAACACTCGGTGAGCGCGACATCGCTCTGCGTGTGCTTTATCTCGATACCAAACGCAACCAAAGCGCCAGCTTTCTCAATCAGCTTTACTTTCTCTACAAAACCAAAGTGGAACAAGAACGCTTTGATGCGATTGTGGTGAGCGATAACGTAGCACTGCAGTTGATGCAGCGTTTGGCGGAGCCACTGGCGGGCACGCCGGTGATTTTTGGTGGCATTAATAATTACACTCCAGAAATGCACGCGGGTTTGAATGCCACTGGCGTGATTGAAGATATTGATTTGCTGTCGAACGTGTCGCTGATTGAGCGTTTGCAGCCCCAAGCACAGCAAATTTTTGTGGTAACGGACCATTCGATCACGGGCGTCGCGCTGCGCGCGCAGGTGGACAAGTTTTTGTCCCGCTATCCTGAGTATCAGCAAAAAGTACAACATTTAGTGCCGAATACGCTGGCCGAGTTGATTGAGCGTGTGCAAACGCTCGATTTAGACAGCGCGGTGCTGTTTTGGGCTTATTACCGCGATGCCGATGGTACGTTGAGTGATGATGACGATTGGCAGGAACTCAACCGCGTCAGCAGAGCACCGATCTACATGGTGCACGATCTCGGTCTTGGTCATGGCGCGGTCGGCGGTGTGATTCAAAGTGGTTACAAGCAAGGTTTTGCAACGGGTGAAGTGTTGAACCAAGTGCTGGACTCACCCGCCTCACCTTTACCGAAAGTGAAGGTGGTGGAGCCTGACATCAAACTGGATTATCAAGCCGTGGCGCGCTGGAAGTTAGGGGTGGAAGGCGAGCCAGCCTCGGTGTTGGTCAATAAACCCGAGCCATTTTCAGTGCGTTACGCGCAAGAGATCCGCCTCTACAGCGCGGTATTTGTGATGTTGGTGCTGGTGATTGTGCTGTTAGTTTATTACTTGCGCCGCATTCAACAGAGCGAAACGTTAGCGCGCGAGAGTCAGTCGATGCTCGAGTCAATTTTCGACCAGAGTTTGCAATACATCGGTATTTTAGACCGAAACGGCTGCTTGGTTTCCAGCAATGCACAATTGCAAGATCTGCTGTTTTTCCAAGGGGTTCCGCTAGATCGCCCTTTATGGCAACACCAACATTGGGAAGACGCATCTGCCTCTCGTTTGGCTGACTATTTTTCTGCGACGGAAGCGCAACTGAGCACCTTTGAAGCGGAGATTTGGAGTCGCAATCTCGGGGCGATGATGCTTGAAGTGTCTCTCAAACCGCTGCATAGCGTGGGAGATCAGCGAGGACAATACTTGTTTGAAGCACGAGACATCACCTCACGAAAGTTGATGGAAGAGAAGCTCTACAAACGTGAGTCCAACTTACGCAATTACTATGAGCAGCAGCCGGTGATGATGGTGACGCTGGATAAAAATAATCGCATTCAGCAGGTAAACCGTTTTGCTCAGCAGCTACTGGGCTATCAACCCTTAGAAATGCTCGGCCATCTGCTGCAAGAATTCTATTGTAATGCTCAAGCCATGACGCCAAGGCAAATGCTGCTGCAACCGACACCAGCACTGCAAGGGGTTTGGCGTCGAGAGATTGAGTATCGTCACCAAGACGGCAGCGCGGTGTGGATACGCGAAAACATTCGTCCATTGACCGAGTCCGGGCAAATTTTGATTGTTGGCGAAGACATCTCCCACAACAAGCAGCTGGCTCGTCAGTTGGAATACCAAGCCAAATACGATTTGTTGACCGATACCTTTAATCGTAACCAATTTGATATTGAACTCAAACGCGCGCTGCGCGAGGTGGAAAGCCATCGCCGTGTGCATGCGATGCTCTATATCGATTTGGATCAGCTTAAAGTGCTCAACGATACCGCAGGGCATGATGCGGGGGATGGGGCCATTCAATTTTGCGCCAGCATGTTAGAAGAAGTGTTGCCGCATACCGCGATTTTGGCGCGCTTAGGGGGCGATGAATTTGCTGTCCTCCTCAAAGACAGCAATGAACACACCGCCATCGGTGTGGCGAAAACCATCATTGCTACATTGAGCAGCCAGCCTTTCATCTGGGAAAAAGTGCAGATAAACCTAACCTGCTCGATCGGCATTCGTATGATTGACCATACGGCCGAATCGCCGCAAATGGTGCATGCGCAGGCAGACACTGCCTGTCATGCGGCCAAAGAGCAGGGGCGTAATCGCTTCAAATTGTTTAGCTTGGACAGCGAAGAGTTACAACGCCGTCAGCAGGAGATGGAGAGTGTTAACCTAGTCCATGACGCACTTGCTAACGACCGTCTAGAACTCTTTGCTCAACGCATTATTCCACTCAGCAAAGAGTGCGACAAAATGCACTTTGAGATCCTAACGCGCATTCGTGACAAACAGGGGGAGTATCTCTCGCCTGCGATCTTTATGCCGGCATCCGAGCGCTACAACATTGCCCACCTGATTGATGAACAAGTGGTGACCAAAACCCTCGACTGGCTTGAAGCGAGCCCAGATGCGTTGCACCAGCTCGGTCGATGTTCGATAAACCTTTCGGGTCACTCGATGGGCAATCCAGAGTTTATGGCGTTTTTGCTCGACCGATTGACCAACAGCGTGATTCCTTGCCATAAACTCTGTCTGGAAATCACCGAAACCGCCGCGATGAAAAACGTCGCCTTAGCGATGGACTTCTTTGCTCAAGTGAAAGCACTTGGCTGCTTGATTGCGTTGGATGATTTTGGTTCAGGACTGTCGTCGTTTGGCTATCTCAAGCAACTGCCTGTCGATGTGGTGAAAATCGACGGCATTTTTGTACAGGACATGCACCGCAATGAGAGCGATCACATCATGGTGCGAGCCATCAATGAACTGGCGCAGCAAATGGGTAAGCAAACCGTGGCTGAGTTCGTTGAAAACAGTGAAATTATTGCGTTACTGACAGAACTCGGTGTGGATTACGCCCAAGGCTACGTGATTGGTTATCCAACGCCATTGGCAGAGCTGGTGGCGCAATGGCAGGACGAGTTTACATCGCGAAGTGGGTCTTGAGAGAATGCATCGCCAAGTTTAGGGCCGATGGAATCGCTACAGTTCCAGCCTTGCTTGCGGTAAACTCGCCAGCCAGTTCCTCATCCATGACGATTTTTCGGAGCACCCTGTGCAACTACAACTGATTTGTGAAGATGCGGCTTTGCAGCCTTATCTCGACGCCATTGCCAGCAAATGGCAACTGACCCACAACGCAGACAGCCATTTCGCTCTTGTGCTGACGTTCGAGCGTTTGGAGTTGCGTAAGCTTGATGAACCTAAGCTGGGGGCAATTTATGTCGATTTGGCAGGCGGTGCGGTTGCACATCGACGCAAGTTTGGTGGCGGTAAAGGGCAAGCCATAGCCAAAGCCGCGGGGCTCAACAAAGGGGCGACACCGACGGTTTTGGATGGCACGGCAGGGCTTGGGCGTGATGCGTTTGTTTTAGCCTCGCTTGGGTGCAAAGTGCAGATGGTGGAGCGCAACCCCGTTGTGGCTGCTTTGCTCGACGATGGCTTAACCAGAGCGAAAAAAGATGATGAAATCGGGGCTTGGGTGAGCGAGCGTATGTCGCTGCTGCACGCGTCAAGCCACGATGCGCTCGCCGCGTTAGCCAGCGATGCCGAGTTTGTTCGTCCCGATGTGGTCTATCTAGACCCCATGTATCCGCATCCTGAAAACAAAAAGAAAACCGCCTTAGTGAAAAAAGAGATGCGCGTGTTTCAATCTTTGGTTGGGGCAGATACCGATGCCGACGCGCTGCTCACACCGGCGTTAGCATTGGCGACCAAGCGTGTGGTGGTGAAGCGCCCTGACTATGCAGAGTGGCTCGATGGCGTTAAACCCAGCATGGCGATTGAGACCAAAAAGAACCGTTTTGACGTCTATGTCAACGCGTCGATGAGTTAAGCGCTTTTCCCCTCAATCTCTCCTTTTCTTTCCTGTCGCGCAGAAAGAGTCACATTTCTGCGCTTGCCAATTTACCGCACTCGCTGTATATCTAACTAAGAATTATTATTATTCAAATTGTCGGTAATGTGCAGGCATGGTTTGTGTTGGAGTAGTCGCATGACAAAACGCTTTTGTAAGATGGATAGAAGAGAGATCGCCAGTCAATTGGGTGAGATTCATCAGTTGGTTGCAGCGCCCAAATACCTTTGCCGATCTTGTGTGCGTGCGTCTTCATCGAAAAGTTCGCTGTGTAAGCCGCAAGCCATTCCGAGCCTAAAATCGAAAGCCAAACCCTTGGCGGTAAAGGCTGCCACGTTACCCTCGCCAACGTCGATAGCCGAGAATCAACGTCCGCAAACATTACTGACGGCGGAGTCGGTGAGTGCGTTTGACATTAATTTGCCATCACTGGGTAAAAAACAACTTAAGCAAGCCAAAAAGGCGCTGAAAAAACAGCGCAAATACCATAAGAAACTGGCGAAGTTAGCCAAGCAAAAAGTCAAACAGCTGAAAAAGCGTGAGAAGTTGGAAGGAAAACTCAACAAATACAATGGTATTTTACGAGTGTTAAGTCACAAACAAGTATTGCAAGGCAGTGCCGAGCAAGTGCACTAAGCGTACTTAAGCAAGAATAACGACTCAGCCCACCGAATGGTGGGCTGAGTGCATGTGGGCCATTGAAGCAGGGCGCTAGGCGAGATAAGGGCTAGGCTTGTGACGCTTTGCGAGCAAAGTCGCGCTCCACTTTGGCTTTGACCCAAGTTTCATTCAGCCACAGAGAAAACAGAATGACCCCGCCGCCCAATGTTAGGCGCAGCAAATCGACATCGCGATTCCAAATCACGATGTTGACGATAAGCCCCGCTGGCACCAAAGCGTTGTTCATTACCGCCAAGGCTCCAGCATTAACCAAGGTTGCCCCTTTGTTCCAGGCAAAATAGCCCAAGCCAGATGCAATCAGGCCTAAGTAAATCAAAATTCCCCATTGCAGTTCGGTGGTGGGCAGCTTGCTCGGATTGCCCATCAAAGCAAACGCCACTAAGGCCACACACAGTGCGCCAAGGTAGAAGTAGCCAAATACCGTGTGTTGTGGCAACTCGAGTTGCTCTTTCTCCATGATGTATTTGTAGCCCACTTGGCCAATGGCAAAACAGAGGTTGGCCCCTTGCACCACCAAAAAGCCCAGCAAGAAGTTCGGGTTAATGGTGGCAAATTTGATAAAGACGGCGCCTAATACGGCGATGATGGCCGTCACCAAATACCAAGGAGAGAAACGCCCATGCAGCAAATCGTAGATCAAGGTGACGTAGATCGGCGTAAAGACGGTGAACAGCAACACTTCAGGAACTGACAGCAGCAGAAACGATTGGTAGTAGAAGCAGTACATCAAGCCGAGCTGGAAGCCGCCGACCACCATTAATTTACCGATCAGACGCTTGCTGACCCCTTTGAATTTGAGGAAAGGAACAAACACGACGCTGGCGAGTGCTACGCGCATCAGCACCGAAAACCAAGAGTCCACCTGACCGGCGAGGTAAACGCCAATCAAGCTAAATGAAAATGCCCATAACAGGGTGACTGCGGAGAGATAAAACATAGTGATAACGAGTAAATAACAAATGTCCGCAGTCTACCGATTTGCCGAGAAGGGCAAAAGCAAAATCACTCTTTAAGTGGTACAACCAACATATCAACCGGAGAGCAGTTGATCAGTTGACGAGTCGAAGAGAGCAGTTTACTCCAAAAATCTTGGTGATGGCCGCACACCAGTAAATCCACTTGGTACTCACCAATGGTGTCACACAGTTCATTGCTTAAATCGCCGCTGCCGACCAAGGTATGAGTGATCGGGAAGTTGGCATATTCCGCCAGATTCGCCAGTTGCGTGCGCGAGGCTTCCATCGCCTGATGTTGTGCTTCGGCCATGTTGATGTCGATAAGGCCGGTGTACAGCTCGGCGTAATTCACATCAATATGGATAAAGGATACTTTCGCTTCTAAAGCTTTTGCTAAAGAAACAGCTTTATCGATCAATAGCTTGCTGTCGTCAGAAAGATCAACCGCGACTAAAATGTGTTGATAACTCATGGTGTGCTCTCCTTTATCGTTTTCCCCCTCGGGTATAGTTAAAACATAGCACTTAGGTGAAGAGTTTTTTGCCAAAGGGATCTCAGATCCAATCCCATGTAACAAAGAGTTATCGAATTTTTCGTGGTATAGTAGCTCAAAACGGATACAAACAATCAGGAGTCCTCATGCTGTCTCAGACTATGGTCGAACAATTGAATGCGCAAATTAATCTGGAATTTTTCTCATCCAATCTATACTTACAAATGAGTGCTTGGTGTGAAGATAAAGGATTTGATGGCGCAGCACAGTTTTTAAGAGTGCACGCTGTGGAAGAGATGCAACACATGCAACGCCTGTTCACTTACGTCAGCGAGACGGGTGCATTACCGATTCTAGGCGCGATTGCAGCACCAAAACATGATTTTGCAAGCTTGGGTGAAGTGTTCCGCGAAACGTATGAACATGAACAAATGATCACTCAGCAGATTAATAAGCTCGCTCATGTTGCGTTTACCAGTCAGGATTATTCAACCTTTAATTTCCTGCAGTGGTATGTCGCAGAGCAGCACGAAGAAGAAAAATTGTTCAAAGGGATTTTGGACAAAATTGAACTTGTTGGTGAAGATGGCAAAGCCCTGTTCTTCATCGATAAAGATCTGGCACAAATGGCGAAAGAAGGTTCATCTTCAATCATGGATGCTCCAGCAGCTTAACGGAACAGCCAATTTCCGTTAGCGGGTTAGAAAGACATTGATTGTCTTTTTCTCTTGAGCATTGATGAAGATGTAGGGAGGAAAAGATGATCAATGGAGATATTATCCTGTTTGCGCTTATGGTGGTAACGGGGGTTAACCTCGCTCGTTATCTTACCGCTCTTCGTTCACTGATTTATATCATGCGTGAAGCGCATCCACTGTTATATCAACAAGTGGATGGTAACGGATTTTTTACCACTCACGGCAATGTCACCAAACAGGTGCGACTCTACCACTATCTGAAAAGCAAAGAGTACCACCATCATCACGATGAAGTTTTTACTGGGAAATGCGATCGGGTAAGAGAGTTATTCGTCCTGAGTGTAAGCTTGACCGGTGTGACTTTGTTGGCTGCATTTCTTCTGTAGCCAGTGCTTGGAAAATAACCCCCTTTGCCGTTAGAATAGCGGCGAAAAAGTAAGGATGTGCCAACTGCACATCCTTTTTTATTGTCAGAGAGATTTTCCAGCATGAGTAACAAGTTTGATGTGGTGGTGATTGGTGCCGGTGCGGCGGGATTGATGTGTGCTGCCGAGGCAGGCCGTCGTGGCCGCAAAGTGTTGGTGCTTGACCACGCGAAAAAGCCAGGCCGCAAAATTCTCATCTCCGGTGGTGGTCGTTGTAATTTCACTAACCATGAGGTCTCGGCGAAAAACTACTTGTGCCGGAATCCCCATTTCGTCAAATCCGCCCTGTCGCAGTACAGCAACTGGGACTTCATTTCGATGATCTACAAGTATGGCATTGAGTTTGAAGAGCGCGACCATGGTCAGTTGTTCTGTCTCGATTCTGCCAAAGATATCGTCAATATGTTGCTGAGTGAGTGTGACCAACCGAATATCGCTCAGCGTTATCAAGTGCAGCTCACCGAGATTGAGAAAACCGAGCAAGGTTTTGTGCTGCGTGCTGGCGCAGAGGCATTTGAATGCCAATCTCTGGTGGTGGCGACGGGTGGCTTATCGATGCCAAAACTGGGCGCGACCCCTTTCGGCTATAAAATCGCTGAGCAGTTTGGTATTCCAGTGGTGCCGACCACCGCAGGCTTAGTGCCATTTACGCTGCACAAGCAAGATAAAGAAGACTTTGCAGAGCTCTCGGGAATTGCCATTCCGGCGGAGATCACCGCAGAAGACGGTACGTTGTTTAAAGAAGCGCTGCTGTTTACCCATCGTGGTTTATCTGGCCCTTCAGTACTGCAAATTTCGTCTTACTGGAAGGCAGGTCAAGCGGTGAGCATTAATCTGGTGCCTGAGGTGGATGTGCTGGAGCTGCTGCAACGCAATTTGGAAAAACACCCCAACCAGAGCATGAAAAACACGCTGGCGAAAGTGCTGCCTAAGCGCCTCGTCGAAGTACTGATCGAGCGTAACGAGCTGACGGACAAACCTCTTAAGCAATACAACGGCAAAGAGCTGCAAGAGATTGTCGAGTATCTGCAGCATTGGAAAATTGCGCCTAATGGCACCGAAGGCTACCGCACGGCGGAAGTGACGCTGGGCGGTGTGGACACCGATTACCTTTCCTCAAAAACCATGGAGTGCAAAACCGTCCCAGGGCTGTACTTTATTGGCGAAGTGATGGATGTGACAGGTTGGCTTGGCGGCTACAATTTCCAGTGGTGCTGGTCGAGCGGCTTTGTCGCGGGGCAGTGGGTGTAAGCTCAAGTAAAGACAAATAAAAAAGCAAAGGGACGGTTCAACCGTCCCTTTGCTTTTACAGGTTATCTCTTTCACCAAGAATCAGTGATTTTGTACCAGCGTCAGCGCTTTACGTGACACTTCATGCGCGGCTTTGTTGAGGTTTTGCTTCTCAAGCGCGTCGGCTAGGAAAGCGTAGTCGGAAACACTCGAACGTACTTTCAGTGCCGTTTCAAAGTGCGACTGTGCTTGTGGCCATTTGCCTTCACGGAAATACAACTGCGCCAGTGCGCTGTGCGCTTCGGCATTGTGGCTGTCGTTTTTCACATTCTGTTCGAGCATCACAATCACAGGATGCACATCGCTAAGGTTGAGTTGTGGCAGGAGTGCGTACAGCTCTGGCGATGGTGATTTTTTCAGTGCTTCTTTGATCACGGTGAGTGCTTCGTGGTCGGCTTTACGGGCAATCAACTGTTTGGCAAAGCAGGCCACCAAATGTGGGTCTTGTTTGACTTTGCGTGGCAGTGTATTCCAGTGTTTGATTAATCCTTCACTGCCTTGTTGCCCAGCAACGTCGGCCAGTAAACCGCACTGAGCTCGTTGGTGCATCTGTTCGGCGTCCTCTGGGGAGATCAACGCTTGCTTGTTGAGTGTTGGCAATAGGTCAATCAGAGGTTGCCATAACTTGAGCTCTAGGTAAGTGGTTTTGAGCAAGTTCAGCACAATCGGATTATTGGGGTTGCGACCTTTTAGAGACTGCAAGCTATCAAACGCTTGAGCAAACTCACCCTCTCGTACCAACTGTTTTGAGCGGGTTAGCTCTACCGCCAAGTAGGCGTTTTCTTGCTCGGCGGCCAATGCTAAGTAGTGATCGCGCTTGGCTTTGTCACCTTGGCCATCCGCTGCTTCTGAGGCCACTAAGTAACAAAGCAGTGGCATGTCATGATGGCTTGCCCAGCGTGTCACTTTCTTCTCTGCGCCTTTCCAATCGCCTTCCAGCAACTTGATGATGCCTTCGTTGGTGTAACGACGAGAGCGGCGCATTTTGCGTACGCTAAACCAGTTCCACGTGGTGAAACCGGTATAGAGTACTTTTTTAACTAGGTATTCTAAGCCAAACAAACCGGCCAAAGCCGCGACAATGAAAATCACCAAGGTGGTGACGCTCATTTCAATCGTGGTGTTGGCAATCGAGATCAGCACATAGCCCTGTTGGCCAGAAAACTGGGTACCGACAAACAGCCCGGCACCAAGCACGACAAAGAGGAAGATCAGACGAATCATTGCTGCGCCTCCGTGCTGGTCATGCTAGTGACTTCACGGCGTAGACGTTCACGAATCACATCCGCCAATTGATTTTGCGTTTGCAGTTTTACGGGGTATTGCACCTGAATTTTTTGCTCGCTGAGCTGTTTCAACGATTGAGTAAACTCTTTCACCGTGTTGTTATCTTGGTTAAAGAACGCTTGCGACCACGCTTCTGCGGTAGTGAGTGAGGTGGTGTAAACCTCACCTTGTTCTTGATAGACCGCTTTGATGGCGGTTTCGATTTTCGCTTTGATGTTCTCTTTCAGATAGAAGTGCTGCTCTGGCGACAACAGTGGAATGACGTTGCCATCGCGAGTACGGAAGGTAATAAAGTTCTCTGAGAAGGCTTTGAGCGACGCCATTAAGTTGTTTTGCCAGTTGTTGATGTCGTCAGAGACTTGTTGTTTCTCGACGGTTTTCGCTTCTGGCAGAATGGCATTTGCCAATGGCAATTGGTCGACTTGTTGTTGCAGTGCGGTCAAACGCAGCACTAAACCATCGCGGTCAATCAGCGGAATGGTTTTCAGATCGGTAATGTCTTTGGCCATCGCTTTGCGCAGAGGCACGAGGCTTGGATCGTTGAGTGCCGCGATGCGTTGGTCGGCACTTTCCATCAAGCTGGTGGCGCTCACGACGTCATGCTCAAGGAACAGTTTTCGGCCCGCCAGTTTGACGAGGTAGTCGGCTTCCGCCAATAACCAATCGTTCGGGCGACGGCCTTTTACGTCCGCCATTGCAAGTTGCAAGCTTTCGATGCTTTTCTGCTGCTGAGCCAGCACCACTTCTGCTTTGTGAGTGACTTCGGTCGCTTTGGCGACGGTCTCTTGTTTCACTTGGTTAAGCTCAGTGCTCATCGCGCTTTGCGTTTGTTGCAACTGATTTTGCAGCGCAGCGATTTGTGCCTGATATTGGCTGTTTTGCTGTTGAAGCTGGAACGCCACGCCGCCAGTGCCCAACAACGCAATGATGATGGCAAGGATACTGAGTTTTTGGCTCGGTTTTTTATCTTCTTTCTTTGCAGCGGCTGCTGGTGGCGGTGTTGTTGGTGTCACCGTCACCGTTGGTTCATCGGCTGAAACAGACGCAGTCGATTCAGTGTTCGATGTTTCTGGCGTGGAGGCGTCAGAGGTTATTGGTTGAGAAGTTGTTTCTTCAGGCTTATTTGGCTCGTTATTTTTTTTACTTGTCATGAGTTTGTCCTGTGTTACTTAGGCTGGAGAGCAGCCAGTAAATCTTTGTTCGAGGCACTTCCTACATTGCAAACCTGAGTAAAGCCAAGTTGGGTCGCAATGGCAGCAATACGTTCGCTGGGAACCAGCAAGCGTTGTTGATATAACCAAAATTTACCCTCATCACTCATTTGAGCGTGGAGGTAGTCGAGTTGTTCTGCACTGGTGACAATCAGAGTGTCGACGCCCTGATCGCGCCATAAGGTGAGAGAGCTTACCGCATCAAAGGGGATCAATTCTCTCTGGTAGGTCTCACAATACCGGACGTCAGCCCCTCGTTGGCTCAATGCTTGGTGTATCAGTTCTCGTCCGCCGTTACCGCGCAGAATCAGTACGCGTTTTCCGGCTATCCGATTGAACTCTGGGAGTTGTAGGAGGTGCTCGCTATCACTGACCGTCGGGTAGTTTACGTCTTGGTGGGTAACTTTGCTCAAATAGTGTGCGGTTTTTTGACCAACGGCAAGGTAAAGCGCGTTTTGCGGCCAGTTTTGTTGCTGTGCTTTGAGGATGTGTTCGGCGCATTGCACCGCATGTTGACTCACTGCGATGATCACATCGCTTTGCTTCAGGTCGTTGGCGAGGGTGTTGAGTGAACTATTCGCAACGATATCAATAAGAGGGTGCTGGAGTGCAGGGACTCCAGCTTGTTGAAGCAGTTGGCAAAGCGCTTGGCCTTGCTTGGCTGGCCTTGTTACCAGTACCGCCATGTTATTCGTGGTCTTGGTACAACTTGGTGAGGATCTCTCTGGCACCCTCATCCAGCAGTTGATTGGCCAATTGCACGCCTAATTGTTCCGCCTGCGCGCGAGGGCCACGAATTTCACCACGGACGATTTCGCTGCCATCTGGCTCGCCCACCAACGCACGGAGCCAGATCTCATCGCCCTCAAGCAGCGCATAGCTACCGATTGGCACTTGGCAGCCGCCTTCTAAGGTGAGGTTCATGGCGCGTTCGCATTTGACGCGATCGGCCGTATCGGCGTGGTTCAACGGTTCGAGAAGTTTGAGAATACGCTCATCGTTAGTACGACATTCAATGCCCACGGCACCTTGGCCTACGGCTGGGAGCGACTGTTCTGGCTCAATAAAGCTGCGGATGCGCTCTTCCAGCTCAAGACGTTTCAAGCCAGCGGCCGCGAGAATGATCGCGTCGTATTCACCTGCATCGAGTTTGCTTAAACGAGTACCGACGTTGCCGCGCAGTTCTTTGATCACCAAATCTGGGCGATAGGCTTTCAATTGACATTGACGACGCAAGCTACAAGTGCCGACAACCGCGCCTTGAGGCAGTTCATCAACATGATGGTAGGTGTTTGAGACAAAGGCATCGCGAGGATCTTCACGCTCACAAATCGTCACCAAACCTAAACCTTCTGGGAAATCCACTGGCACGTCTTTCATCGAGTGAACGGCGAGGTCTGCACGACCTTCCAGCATTGCCACTTCGAGCTCTTTGACAAAAAGGCCTTTGCCACCCACTTTGGCAAGAGGGGTATCAAGAATCACGTCACCTTTGGTCACCATGGTCACCAGCTCGACTTCTAAGCCTGGATGGGCCTTTTGTAGCGCATCTTTTACGTAGTAGGCTTGCCATAGAGCGAGGGGGCTTTTGCGTGTTGCGATTCGGATTGGCGTTGAGTGTGTCATTGTCTTCCCAATATCTTGAACGTTCTGATTTGGGCTAATCCTACCACTCTCACTGCTAAAGTCTTACTGTTAGTTGGTGGAACTGATGCTAGGGTTAACGAAATGGTACGTGAGACTGAAATAGTGTGATTGGATTCTCATTTGGCGGATGGACTATTATTAGTTATAAAGATTACAAGCGACACTTAGCCGCCGAGTTTGAGGCCGTGCTCTGCCTACCACCAATGCGATTTGTTGTGGTGAAGAATGCAGCGCATTTGTCTTTACCAACACGGATGGAAGTGTTAAATTGATCACGTTTTTTAGCCAGGATGGCTCAAAACTTATGCAGACGTGTCTCAATATTGAAACCAAGGATATCCCTTGCAGGCTTATACCGAAAAATTAATCCAGCGATTAGATACCCTCAACCGGCAACGCATCGAGCGTGCGCTGGCGCTTATGGATTTGCAAAGTCAGCAAGTATTTCACCTCATCCCGGTTTTACTGCACTTTAATCACCCCGCTATTCCCGGCTATTTTGACGCTGATGTTCCCTTTGGGGTGCATGGGCTCAAGCTCAATGATATTCAACAGCAGTTTGTTGATGACACAGAATTAACCCTAGGTCAGTCCTTACCTCGCGCGCCGCATGCACAAATTCTTGGTCTCTATACCATGGGCAGTACCTCGTCCATTGGCCAAAGCACCTCCAGTGATCTCGATATTTGGGTTTGCATTCCTACACAAATGGGCCATGACGAAAGAGAGAGCCTCGCCAATAAATGCTTACTGATCACCGATTGGGCGCAGATGCATGGCGTAGAAGCCAACTTTTTCTTGATGGATGAAGACCGGTTCCGCAGCAACCGCTCGGAAGAGATGACGGGTGACAACTGTGGTTCGTCACAGCATATGTTGCTGTTGGATGAGTTTTATCGTTCCGCGGTACGTCTTGCTGGGCAGCGCTTGTTGTGGCAAATCGTGCCGCCTGAGATGGAAGAGTGCTACGAACAATACGTGGCAGAGCTGTGCAATGGTGGTCACATCAATTGCAATGAGTGGATCGATTTTGGTCAACTGAGCCGCATTCCTGCTGAAGAGTACTTTGGTTCGAACTTGTGGCAGCTCTACAAGAGTATCGACTCGCCATACAAGTCGGTATTGAAGGCAATTTTGCTCGAAGCGTATTCGTGGGAATACCCACACACGCAACTGCTGAGTATCGACAGTAAGCGTCGTTTCTTTGCTCATGAGCCAGATCTCTATGGGATGGATGCGTACTATCTGATGCTGGAGAAAGTCACTCGCTATCTCGAACGCATTAATGACCACACACGTTTGGATCTGGTGCGTCGCTGCTTCTATCTCAAAACCCATGAAAAACTCTCGCGTGAACCGGGTGTCGGTTCCGTGGCGTGGCGCCGTGAAGCGTTGCACGAGTTGACCAGCCAATGGCAATGGTCGCAGGAAGTGATTGTCGAGTTAGACAACCGACGTAACTGGAAAGTGGAACAGGTCAAAGTGGTGCACCACGCCTTGCTTGATGCCTTGATGCAGAGTTACCGCAACCTGATTCAGTTTGCGCGTCGCAACGATATTACCTCGGCGATTAGCCCTCAGGACATCAGTATTCTTGCGCGTAAGCTCTATGCGGCGTTTGAAGTGTTGCCGGGTAAGGTGACGCTGCTCAACCCACAAATTTCTCCAGATTTGCACGAACCCGATTTAAGTTTTATTGAAGTGCGCGAAGGGCGCATCAATAAGTCTGGCTGGTATCTGTATAAGCAACCGCTGATTGCGCACCGCATTTTAGGTCAGCCGTATCTTGAACATCACGAATACTTAAGTAAGTTGGTGGCGTGGGCGTTCTTTAATGGTTTGATCACTGAGTCCACCCGTTTGCACGCGGTGGTGCGAGAAGCACAGCTCGACATCGATAAGTTCTATCAGATGGTGAGTGATTTACGTAATACCTTCTCACTGCGTAAACGCCGTCCGACCATGCAAGCGTTAGCCAGCCCATGTGAAATCAGCCAATTGGCGATGTTCATCAACTTTGAAAACGATCCAACCGCTGAGCTGTCTGGACGCTCACTAAAAGTCGATCTCAAGAACGCCGACATTTTCAGTTTTGGTACGGAACAGAAATGTTTGATTGGTAGTGTTGATCTGGTTTATCGCAATTCTTGGCATGAAGTGCGGACTCTGCATTTCCGTGGCGAAACTGCGATGTTGGATGCACTGAAAACCGTGTTGGGCAAAATGCACCAAGACGCGATTCCGCCAGAGTCGGTGGATGTGTTCTGCTACAGCAAAAACTTACGCGGTGTGATGCGCAATATGGTGTATCAACTGTTAGCTGAGTGCATTGATTTGCGCCTTAAGCCGGTGGAGCAAGAAAAGCGTCGCCGTTTTAAAGCGATTCGCTTGGCGGCCCAAACCTTCGGTTTGTTCTTTGAACGTCGCGGCGTGTCGGTGCAGAAGTTAGAAAACTCGGTCGATTTTTACCGCAGCATCTCCACCAATAAACTCAAGGGCTCACCTCTGTTGATGCTGGATCGTGAAGACGACTATCATCTGCCGCCCGTGGTGGATGGTTTTGCCAGCGAAGGCTTGATTCAGTTTTTCTTTGAAGACACGGAGAAAGGCTTCAACATTTATGTGTTGGACGAAGCCAACCAAGTGGAAGTGTATCACCAGTTTAGCGGCTCTAAAGATGAGATGATCGCCAGCGTGAACAGCTTCTACACCGCGGTGAAAGACGACAAGCATGTTGCCTCGAAATGCATTAACTTCAACTTGCCTCAGTATTACCAAATCATTCATCCGCAAGAGGAAGGGCAGGAGTCGTACATTATTCCTTATCGCAACGATGCCTGTACTCAAACGAAGATGTCCAAAGCGGTCAACGTATAGTTACCTAGCCGCTTAATGGCTTAACGATAGCTACGCGTTTTAGTCTACTCGAAACACAAAGAGCACCGAAAGGTGCTCTTTGTGTTTGTGCGTTGCTGGTGTGAGACGACGTTGGTTTAAGCCCAATCGATCGATTCACCCGCGTGCTTTTCACACTCTTGTTTGACCATGTGTGCAAACTCCACGCCAGTCTTGGAGCAAATCCACTGACCCGCTTTGTATTGGAAGTGGAAACCGCCGGATTTCGAGGCTAACCAAATTTCTTGCATCGGCTCTTGGCGATTGATGATGATTTGGCTGCGGTCATCAAATTCTAACGTCATCACGTTGCCCGTGGTTTCGTAATCGATGTCTGCGCCTGATTCATCAATCGCTTCTTCAATGAGTTGTAGCTCGTTATCCACTAGTTGATGAAATTCAGTATTGTTCATCCTATCTATCCTATTGCTTTTCCTGAGTGTGGTGCGATTATAGGGGGCATTGAATCAATAATCACGATATGCAAAATGAAAAAAATACTTACTGTGCTGTTAACCTTGTCGGTAGCGCTCTTGGCCGGATGTGGTCAATCGGGCGCTTTGTACATTCCAGATGACGCTCAACAATCTGAGCAATCACAGTAGGCATCGCAACTGATTTAGCAGTCGACCATATTATAAGGGAAGTGAATTTTGGATTATTTCAATTATCAGGACGATGGTCAGCTCTGGGCGGAAGAGGTTTCCTTAACCAGTCTGGCTGAGCAGTACGGCACACCTCTGTATGTTTATTCGCGTGCGACGCTAGAGCGTCACTGGCATGCGTTTGACCGCTCGGTAGAAGGGCATCCTCACCTGGTTTGTTATGCGGTGAAAGCCAACTCGAACCTAGGGGTACTGAACACCTTGGCGCGATTAGGCTCTGGTTTTGACATCGTATCTGGTGGTGAATTGGAGCGGGTGTTGGCCGCTGGCGGCGACCCACGTAAAGTGGTGTTTTCTGGTGTGGGTAAAACCGAAGCGGAAATGCGCCGTGCGCTTGAACTCAACATCAAGTGTTTTAACGTCGAATCGGAACCTGAACTTGAGCGTTTGAACCGCGTTGCGGGAGAGTTGGGTGTGAAAGCGCCAATCTCACTGCGCATTAACCCGGATGTGGATGCTCAAACCCACCCTTATATTTCAACGGGTCTGCGCGATAATAAATTTGGTATCGCCTTTGACCGTGCGCCAGCGGTATACCAATTTGCCCAGAGCCTAGCAAACCTTAACGTCCAAGGTATCGACTGCCATATCGGCTCGCAGCTTACCGCGATTGAACCGTTTATCGATGCGACTGATCGCTTGCTTGCTTTGATTGATGATTTGAAAGAGCAAGGCATCAACATTCGCCACCTTGATGTGGGTGGTGGTCTTGGCGTGGTGTATCGTAACGAATTGCCGCCTCAGCCTTCTGAATACGCCAAAGCGTTGTTGGGGCGTTTAGAAAATCACCAAGATTTGGAACTGATTTTTGAACCAGGCCGTGCGATTGCTGCGAACGCGGGCGTATTGCTGACCAAAGTAGAATTCCTCAAGCACACAGAACACAAAAATTTCGCCATCATTGATGCAGCGATGAACGATTTGATGCGCCCTGCTCTGTACCAAGCGTGGCAAGACATTGTGCCCGTTCAGCCTCGCCAAGGCGAAGCGGTGACTTATGATCTCGTGGGGCCAATTTGTGAAACGGGAGACTTCCTCGGTAAAGACCGTTCACTGGTGTTGGCAGAGAACGATTTGCTAGCGGTTCGCAGTGCGGGCGCTTATGGCTTTGTCATGTCGTCCAACTACAACACTCGTGCGCGCGCGGCGGAAGTGATGGTGGATGGCAAACAGCATTATCTGGTACGCCAGCGCGAAGAATTGCGTAGCTTGTGGGAACTAGAACACATTCTTCCGGAGTAACGAGCTTTTTATGCATTTCCATTTTTCTAAAATGCACGGTTTGGGTAACGACTTTATGGTGGTCGACTGCATTACTCAAAACGTTTACTTCTCTCAAGAGCTGATCCGCCGTTTGGCGGATCGCCATACTGGCGTTGGCTTTGACCAATTGCTGGTGGTGGAAGCACCTTACGATCCTGAGACGGATTTCCACTATCGTATTTTCAATGCCGATGGCAGTGAAGTGGAACAGTGTGGTAATGGCGCGCGCTGTTTCGCTCGTTTTGTTCGCATGAAAGGGCTGACTAATAAGTACAGCATCAGCGTCAGCACCAAGAAAGGCAAAATGATTCTTGATGTGGAAGAGGACGATCAAATCACCGTCAACATGGGTGTGCCGGAGTTTGAACCGAACAAAATCCCTTTTCGCGCCAAGCAAAAAGAAAAAACCTACATCATGCGTGTTGGCGAAAAAACGCTGTTTTGTGGTGCGGTGAGCATGGGCAACCCACATGTTGTGACTGTGGTGGATGACGTCGATAGCGCAGAAGTGGAGACGTTAGGACCATTGCTTGAATCGCATGAGCGTTTCCCAGAGCGCGTCAATGCCGGATTTATGCAAGTGGTCAACCGTGAACAGATCCGTCTGCGCGTGTATGAGCGTGGTGCGGGTGAAACGCAGGCTTGTGGCAGCGGTGCGTGTGGCGCGGTGGCGGTCGGCATCTTACAAGGCTTGTTGGATGAAAATGTCACCGTGAGTTTGCCCGGTGGCGATTTGCACATTCATTGGCAAGGTCCGGGTAAGCCACTTTACATGACTGGCCCTGCCACTCATGTGTTTGATGGCCAGCTGTCTTGCTAGAACCCACGGATTCTAGCCACCGCGGGTGATGAGTTTTCATCACCTTGCATGAGTTATCGTTTGAGGAAATGTTTTGTCTTACCCTGAAGCCGATGCTCTGACCGCCGAAGTGGTGGCGGAGTATCTTCAAGATCATGCCGATTTTTTTGTTCATCGTCCGGAGTTGGTCGACCGCTTGAACTTTCCGCACCCGGAGCAAGGTACCGTCTCCTTGGTGCATATTCAGCTGAATCGTCAGCGTCAGCGTATCGAAGCGTTGGAAGAAGAGATCACGACCTTGATGTCTTTGGCGGCGAACAACGATCGCACCTTTTATGAGTTCATGGATCTGCAAGAGCAGATCCTGCGTTGCCGCGATTTTCAACAAGTGGTCAAAGCGATTGAACAAAAAGCGCATGAGCTCGGTTTGGTGGCCTATGTGCGTTTGCTGAACCAATGTGAAGCAAAGCATCAACTGAGTATGGAAAATTACCAGCGTTTTGCCACCAACCATCTCAATGGTAAATCGGCGTATTTAGGTCGTCTGCGCAATGCTGATCGCGAAGCGCTGTTTGGTGATTTACCTGTGCCAGAAATGGGCTCTTACGTGGTCTTGCCGCTGGTGAAGCAACATCCCCTTGGTTTGCTGGCGTTTTCCAGTGCCGACGGTGGTCATTTTCAACCGGAGATGGATACCTTGTTCTTACGTCATCTCTCATTAGTGGTGGCCCATTTAGCTCAAACCCTTGCCTGGCAATTGCAGCATGACGACAGCGTCAAACACACCACTGCCTAGTGGCCTGAGAAAGCCGCTTGATCAGTTCTACGAGTACTTGCGTGCGGAGAAAGGCTTAAGCCTGCACACCCAGCGCAACTACAAGCAGCAACTGGAAACCATGGCGGAACACTTGCACAGCATGGGGCTCAAAGCGTGGCCGCAAGTCGACGCAGGTTGGGTGCGCCAACTGGCGGGCAAAGGGATGCGTGAAGGGATGAAGGCAAGCAGCATCGCGACGCGCCTCTCTTCGCTGCGCAGCTTCTTTGACTTTTTGATTTTGCGTGGCATCCTCACGGCCAATCCAGCCAAAGGGGTTTCGGCTCCGCGTAAAAAACGTCCTCTGCCCAAAAATCTCGATGTTGATGAAGTGAATCAACTGCTCGAAGTGAATGAGGATGATCCGCTGGCCATTCGTGATCGCGCCATTATGGAGCTGATGTACGGTGCGGGATTGCGCTTGGCCGAATTGGTCGATATCGATGTCCGTGATGTGCATTTGCGCAGTGGCGAAATTCGCGTGATCGGTAAAGGCAACAAAGAACGCAAAGTGCCTTTTGCTGGCATGGCGGTCGAGTGGGTCGGAAAATGGCTAAAAGTGCGCAGTGGTTTGGCGGACCCAAGTGAACCGGCGTTGTTTGTCTCGAAGCTGGGTACGCGCATTTCCCATCGCAGTGTGCAAAAGCGCATGGCGGAATGGGGTCAAAAGCAGGCGGTGGCGAGCCATATTACGCCGCACAAACTGCGTCACTCATTTGCTACGCACATTCTCGAATCGAGCAATAACCTGCGTGCTGTGCAAGAATTACTAGGCCACGAAAACATTTCGACCACGCAAATCTATACGCACCTCGATTTCCAACACTTGGCCGATGTATATGATCAAGCGCACCCAAGGGCGCGTAAAAAGTCTTCTCAACACAAAGAGGAAGATGAATGAAACATTACCGCCCGCTGCAGCCGATCGCGGCAATGACCTTCGACTTAGACGATACCTTGTATGATAACCGTCCGGTGATTGAGCGCTTGGAGCGAGAGGTGCTGGCGTGGCTCGCCACGCAGCATCCTGCGACACAAGTGATGAGTCACAGCGATTGGTCTCAATTAAAGCGTGAAGTGGCGGCAAGCTCTCCGCAATTGCGCAGTGATGTGACGCAGTTGCGTCATCAGCAACTGACCGAGGCGTTTTTACGTCTTGGGTACGATGTGGCGTCGGCGCAGCAAGCGGCGGATGAGGGAGTTGCGGTGGCGTTGTATTGGCGCAGCCAGCTGGTGGTGCCATCCGAAACGCATCGTGTCATGAGATTATTGGCGGACAAACTGCCTTTAGTGGCGATCACTAATGGTAACGTGGATGTCGCGGCGATCGGCCTGGATGGCTACTTTCAAGCCATCTTAAAAGCCGGCCCTGACGGGGTGGCGAAACCGGCCGGTGATCTGTTCCAGCGTGCGGAGCAGATCTTGCAGTTGCCGGCGCAACGCATTCTCCATGTTGGCGACCACTTGCTCTCGGATGTACATGGTGCCAATTTGCATGGTTTTATGTCGTGCTGGATCAATCCAAAGCAGATCAATCTACGTCAGCAAGCCAAAGCCAAAACTCTTCCTAATTTAGAAATCAATGAATTAAGTCAGTTACTCCTACTTTTGTAAGCCCGCTCTCAATCCTATCAATCTTCCCCGCATAACGCTGGTTTTGCTGGAAAAAGCATCATAAATTAGAATTCTCACAATTGGAACACGCAGGGTTTGCGCCCATTTGACGTCGGGGTTGATACGGATATGCAGACTTTCTCGTTCTGGGTCGAGGATCTTACGCAGTTGCAAGCGATGACCGCCGATTATCGCTGGGACGCGCACAATGCCTATTTGGTGCAGATTTTCTCCACTCAGACGGCCTCTATCACACAGGGATATGCTCGGCATCTGCTGGCGCACTTACCGAATGTGGACATCATTGGCCACAGTACGCAGCACACCATTTATGGCGGTGAAATTTTAACCGGCGGGTGTTTGGTGGTGATCGCGGAATTTTGTCACACCACACTGACTTCGGCAGTGGTGGCCTATTCAGGATCCGCAGATCTGGATGGTTACGATTTATGCCAAGTATTGCAATTAACCCCCACCAGCCGAGCGGTGATCAGCTTTTCCGTGCAAGTAGAGCGGCAAGATTACCCGCTGTACGGCGCGTTCAATTATGGTATCGCAACGCCAGTATGCGGCGGTTTAGCACAAAGTGGCGCTGACGGATGTTGGGTGCTGCACCAAGACCAGCTCTATACGCAAGCGGCGGTGGCCGTGGCTTTGCACAGTGAACAGCTTAAAGTATGGACCAGCGCGTACTCAGAGTGGAACCCGGTTGGCATGTACCATGCCGTTACGGCCGCCGAAGGGCAGCGTCTCATTTCTCTTGGCAATAAGCCGGCCTACGAGGTTTACAAGCGCTATTTGGCCGATGGTCATGAACTCTCGGCTAGCCATCTGCTCAATTTTCCGCTCTACCGAGAACGAGGCAAACACAAAGAGGTGTGTGCGGTACGTGAGATCCACCACGATGGCAGTATCTCTTTCGATAAAACTTGGTCTATCGGCGATCAGGTGCGTTTTTGCTACAACCACCCTTCGTTAACTCTAGAGCAGCTCAAGCATGGCGTGGTGGAGCTGGCACTGCATCAACCGGAAACGGTGTTTATCTACAACTGTGCGTCTCGGCTCAACTTTATCGATGGTTGCCAAGAAGTGGCGCCTTTTCATCAGATCACGACCAGTCACGGCAGTTACTGCATGGGTGAGTTGTATCACGACGGTCTACAGCAAGAGATTTTGCACCACAGTTTGACCTATCTGGCGATGCGCGAAAGCGATGAAGTGACTGAACTCAAATTGCCCGCTGATGATGTCGACAGCACCATTTCACCGCTGTTTTGTTTGATTCGCAATGCGATTGCCGATCTCGACCAAGTGCAGTCCCATATGGAGTATCAACGAGAGCGGCAAACGCTGAAACTGCAAGAAAGTTATCGCCGTGACAGTCGCACCGGGTTACAAAATCGCATCGCCCTGAAAGAGTATTTGTCGACCATTCGCGATGATGAACATTTGTTGACCTTAAAGCTGCTCAACTTCAGCCACATCAATGAAAAGTATGGCTATCAAGTCGGCGATGAGCTGCTGCGTATGTTATCGGTGAGTTTCTTAACTCGTCTCAGGCGGCGTTTGGGCAAACAGGCGGATATGCAGTTGTACAGCATTGGTGTTGGCGAGTGGGCATTTGTCTTTCGTGCTGAAATTTGTGGTGAGACCATCAAGCAGCAGTTTACCCGTTTTGCCGATGTGATTGAGCAGACTAACTTTGAACCGTCTGGTTTGGAACAAGTGGATTACCTGTCGATTTCATTGTGCGGTGGCTTGGCCAGCCGGCGAGATTTTCCGCAAGCCAGTGGTGACGAACTGCTGCTCAAAGCGATTGAGGCGCGGCGCGCTGGGGTGCGTAGCAATACCCATATTTGCAACGCCAAAGACATTCAAGTAAGTGACGAGCGACGCAAAGAGCAACTGGCTTGGCTCAGTTGCGTCAGTCGGGCGATCTTGCAGCAAAATATCGTCACTTACGCGCAGCCTTTGTTTCACGCCGACGGCACCACTCCCTACTCACAAGAATGTTTGGTGCGAATCGTCGAAAACGACGGACGCATTATTTTACCAGGGCAGTTTTTGCCAATTATTGCCGACACCCACCTCTATACCCGTTTGAGCCGCCATATGATTCAAAGCACCTTGAACTATATGCGAGAGAGAAGCGGGATGTTTTCGATTAACCTCTCCCCGCAAGATCTGATGAGCGATAAAACCATGCTGCTGTTGGAAACGGCGATTCGTCAGCTCAATGAACCTAGCCGTATCGGTTTGGAGGTCTTGGAATCGGAGCAGATCAAAGATTATGGCCGGATGATTGAAGTGTGCAGCCATTTCCGTCAGTTGGGGGCGCGCATCATTGTTGACGACTTTGGTTCGGGTTACTCCAACATCGACGAAATTATTAAGCTTGAGCCAGATATCATCAAACTCGATGGCAGCTTGATCCGCAACATCGACCAAGACAGCAAACAGCGCAAGATCGCCAGTCAGTTGGTGCGCTTGTGTCAGGTGCTGGAAGCGAAAACGGTGGCGGAGTTTGTCCACAATCAGCAGGTGTGTGAAATCGCTCAAGACATGGGGGTCGATTACTTGCAGGGCTATTATCTCGGCCAGCCAAGTCGCTTATTCTGAGGGGGCGGGTTAGCCCTAGATGGGGCATCTGGGCTAACTTCTGTGTTGTTAAGGCTCGCTTTTTAGCGCGTGGCCACTGCGATCGGCATGAAACGCCGCCAAATAATCGCGCAGCAGTTCGGTCATTGACGTGGCGTTGTGTGCTTCACCGAGTTGCTTCACTAACTCTGCCGCAATCTCTAAGGTGCACAGATTGCCTTGTTGCTGATTGCGTCTTAGTTGATAGTTCGACGCGCTGTCGCCGTGTAAAGCGAGCTGTGGCAGTGCTTTTAGCCATTCGCTTTTATTGAGCATCTTTCGCGCTTCCTGCCATGTGGCATCAAGAATGATAAACAGCGGCTGGCGCTGGGTTTGCTGGGCGCGCTCCTTTACTTGAGATAGGGCGATACTCTGTTCACTGGGGTAGAGCACCACAGGCATAAACTGCGCATCGCTAAGGAGATCCAATAACGCTTGCGGAGGCGCAGTGCGCTGCCAAACGAACTGGCGCGCGGGCAAACGGCACCAATGCAGTAGTTTCCCAGTATTGGTTTCTCGCTCGACCTCATTGGGGTGCATCAATAACACCAGTGCGACCTCACTTTGCAGTGATGGAAACTGGTCACACAAGCATTGATAACGCAGCCCACACTGAGGGCAGGCTTGTGGCTTCACAGTTTCACTCCTTCGCGTACCGGGCTGATGCCATCAGAAAACAGTTCTACCTGACTGATCTGCTCACCAAGCGCGACAGGCGCAACACTCGGATTGAGTGGATAGCTAATACCATCATATTGCATCAGGTGTGACTGAGCTTTGGCGCCGCCACTGACGTTGAAGATAAGATCTTGCCAGCCGTGGTTGCGTTGATTGCCAAGGTAAAGCGGTGTGTTCACCAAGGTAATTCGGCTATTGAAGCGCCAAGTTTCTTGGTGATTTTCAAATATCAGCAGGGTACAGCCACCCGAGCCGCACCAATCCAATTGCGCCAGCAGTTCTTCTTTGCCATCCCCATTGAGATCGTACGTTAACCAGCGGTATTGGTTATTGCTTGGATCGGTTTTGTGCAGACGAAAATACTCACGTATTGCCTGATCGACATCGCGACGAAACTCCGCGCTGGAGGCTACGTTACGGGTGTCTGTGGGAACGGCAGTTTGAGTGGTGATGGGAGCGTCACTCATCATTTCACCTGCGGCGGCGGGATACAAAATCAGCCCCCCTTGAGCAATCGGATAGACCACCTTGCCGACTTTTTCCTTGTCCGCTTTTAGCTGTGAACCCGTGCGGGTGAAAATGCGTTCGGTGACTAATTTTTGCCCCTGATGATGCGTCATCACGACTTGGATCTGGTTGGGATTGAGTTGCTGCCAGTAGCCTTTTTCCACCAGAGGGCGTTCTTCATTGGCATAGAGATAACGCGTTTCAGCGCTGTGGTCTGCGTTGAGCTGCATGTGCACGCTAAAACCGGAAGATTGGGTTGAGGTGGCCGTGTACAAACCACCCCAACCGAGCGTGGCATCGATGTTCGAAGTGGTGGCACAGCCCGATAGCTGGGTATCTTGCCAGTCAAGCGTTGCTTTCCAGCCGTAAAGGCTGTTGCTCATGGTGTCTTTACACAGATTTTCGCTGAGGAGCAATTGGCCGTCATCAAACTGATACTCGCGTTTGCGGGGGGCTGAGTTGGCTGCGGCTAATCACACGCGTTTGCTCTTGTTTGCTCAGTTGCTTGATGGTCAGCTGATTGGCAGCAAAATCGATACGCCAGTTGGGCTCATTACCAAATGCTTGCGTTGGGCGAGCGGCTTGCTCGCAGCGGGTTGGGTTGCTGGCATCGACTAAGTTGAGTTGCTCCACCACAAACAACGCATCGTATTCCGAAGCAAAACCTTCATCACCGGTGGTTTTTAAATGGCCGATCACTTCGCCATACATGGACTGATAGGGCAGGCTGGTCAGCGCCATCAATTGCTGGCGCTGCTGAGCGCTCAGCTGTAGCCAATATTGCTGCGTACTGCCGCAAGGTGTGATGTATTGCGCTTCATGGCCGACGACCAAACTGCCTGACAGCATAAAGCTCTGTGCGACCACCGACTCTGGCTGGCTGAGATTGGCGGTTGGCAGCACAGGAGCAGATTGAGTGGCGACGGGGGCGCTGGTTGAACACGCTTGTAACAGCAACAGTGTCGATAGGGCTACTGGGTTTTTAAACGCCTTCATGTTATATCTTTCTCCATCTCTAAATCTGCTTGGACCGCATTATGGCATATTGGTTGTTTAAAACTGAACCGGACACCTTTTCTATCGACACTTTACGCGTACAAAAGGTTTCATGTTGGGAGGGAGTGCGAAATTATCAGGCAAGAAACATGCTGCGTGATGAGGTGAAAGAGGGTGATTGGGTGATGATTTACCACTCCTCGTGCAAGCAGGTTGGCGTGGCAGGGATCGCCAAAGTGGTTCGTGAAGCCTACCCCGATCATTTTCAGTTTGATGCCAACAGCGACTATTACGACGTGAAATCAACGCCAGAAAACCCGCGTTGGATCATGGTCGATGTGGAGTTTGTGCGCAAAACCGAACGGGTTATCCCTTTGGCGGTGTTGAAAGCCATGCCCGAATTGGAAAACATGCCACTGGTGAAAAAGGGCAATCGCTTGTCAGTGATGCCGGTGACGGAACAAGAATGGCAGGCAATTTTGACCAAAGAAAAACTGCCTAGCCGTCGCTAGCCTTGCCGATGTGCGGCAAGGTTGTCGCAACTGAGCTGCAGGCAAAAATAAAACGGGGCAGCGTAACGCTGCCCCGTGGTCATTGATTGTGCCGCATTTATAGCAGATGCTTTTGCAGATAGTGCGCCACGGCATCGTCGGCATTGCTGCCAATGATTTCGTTGTCTGGCAGGGCTTTCTTCACTTTTTCGTGAGAGGTTTCCATCACCAACCCTTTGCCCGCCATCGACAACATTTCCACGTCGTTCATGCCATCGCCAAAGGCCACACAGTTTTCCAGTGTCAGACCCAGTGATTCTGCGACCGCTTTCAGCGCGTCCCCTTTTGACACTTCCGCAGCCATCACTTCCAAACACCAAGGCGTTGAGAAGGCAATATTAAGTTGATCGCCAAAGGCTTCACGTAACTGGTTTTCAAAGCCAACCAGATGCTCGTGATCTTGCCCTGGATGGGTGAAGAAGATTTTTGCGATGCCGTCAGTTGGTGCGTTGTCGATATCGTAAACCTTATAGGTAAAGCCCGTCTCTTCATGGAACTTGCGCATCACTTCGTCTTCACGGTTGAGGCGCCACTCTTCGTTTTGGTAAAGATGAACGAAGATCTCAGGGTCTTGTTTGACAATATCAATCACCGGCTGCACAAGCTCGGCCGGAACATTTTTGCTGTACATCAGTTGGTCATGCTGGTCATGAACACGAGCACCGTTTGAGGTGATCATGTAGGCGGGAATGCCCACTTGAGCACGAATGCCTGCCACATCAACATGGTGACGGCCAGTGGCGAAAATAAAGGTATAACCTTGCTCATGCAGTGCTTTGAGCGTCTGCTTGGAGAATTCGCTGAGTTGGTGATTCGGTGCCAGCAGCGTGCCATCCAGATCGGAAGCAACGATTTTGGTGATCTCTTTATTTGGCAAGCTCGCAGTCATACGGCCCTCTTATGTCAGTCGGATGTGTTCAGGAAACAGGAAACGTTATCGACACAGGCCATTGCCTGAGTCGGTAGAAAGTGACACAACGTCTATCCAGCTTGGATGCCTGTCTAGACGCTGTTCACTAGGGGGATGCTGGCTAGTGTATGTGAAAAGCGGAGAGAAAAAGAGGGTAAATTAAGCTTGGTTGCTTTCCTCTTTCTGTAAAAAGCGGAACATCGCGCTGAGTGCTTGATTACGGTAGTGGTCTTTCTCAAACAACAATTCATGTTGCGCGCCTTCAATCGTCACCATTTCGCTGCGCTTATTGGTTTTGTGCAGCTTTTTGAAAAACTGCGACTGTGCTTGATTGCTGACGATGCGATCGCCCCCCGCCTGCAACAGCAACACCGGAATGGTGAGCTGGCGCGTCAGCAAAATGCACTGTTTGGCAGCCATTAAGCCTTGCCACACCCAACGGGTGCTCGGGCCACCCACTTGCAGCTCGGGCTTGTCGCGATACAACTGTCTAAACCATTGATAACGCGCTTGGCTCTGGCTAAGCGGGTTATCTTCAAAGGGCTTCTCATAATAACTTTTGTGTCCCGGCGCATAAGTAGGCGTTGGGTACACGGCGGTGAGAATTTGGCTGACCGCCATGGCCACTGGACTCAAATACCAAGGGAGATCGATACCAAACATCGGCGCACTGAGCACCAACTTATCAAAACCATGTTGTGGGTGGGTTTGTAAGTAGCGCGTGGCGACGGCACCGCCCATCGAATGAGAAACAATGTGTCGCTGCTGATAAGGAGAGAAATCAAAATGCGCAATCACGGCTTCCATGTCGAGAATGTAATCATCAAACTCGTAGACGTGACCAATATCAGAGTCTTTCACCAGGCGATCTGATAAACCTTGGCCTCGATGATCGTAGCTGTAGACGTCATAGCCTTGACGGTAGAGATCAAACAGAAGTTCTTGGTACTTCCAAGCAGATTCGATTCTGCCATTCACTACCAGCACCGCCTTTTTGTGTTGCGGGTTGGTCAGCTTACACCAATACAACTGCATCTTATCGCGCGTTTTTAGGAAACCCTCTTGTCGCTGCTGCCATAGGGCAGCGATCGGACCACCTATTGCTTGCTCAAATAAAGCCTCTTGCGTATAAGAGAGAGGTGAGCTGTTATTAACCATTAAATAAATACCTGATCATGCGTTTCTGTAGTCAATGATCAGAGAATTATCGGGGAAATGCAAATGGATACCCATGTTTGGTTGGCGTATGTTGTGACCGCAATCGTTTTCAGTTTGGCACCGGGCTCTGGCACGGTGAACTCAATCAGCAATGGCCTCAGTTATGGTACGCGAAAATCGCTGGCTTCCATTGTGGGGCTGCAAATTGGTTTGGCGGTCCATATTGTCCTGGTCGGGGCGGGCATTGGCGCTTTGGTGGCACAATCGGCGACGGCATTCACGGTGATTAAGTGGGTGGGTGCGGTGTATTTGGTTTGGCTGGGCATTCAAAAATGGCGTGATACGTCAAGCCTCGCGACGGCCTCGCAACAACATGCCATTTCCAGCACTGCGCTATTGCGCAAAGCGGTGCTGATCAATCTGACCAATCCGAAATCGATCGTCTTTCTAGTGGCGCTGTTTCCGCAATTTATCGATCCAAGCCAAGATCAAGTGACCCAGTTAGCGGTGTTAGGCATCACGACCGTGGTGATTGATGCGTTTGTTATGCTTGGCTACACCACCTTGGCGTCTCAATTGGGGCGTTTTATCCGTTCAGAGAAAGTGATGGGCAAAATAAACAAAGTATTTGGTTCAATGTTTATGGGTTGTGGGGCATTATTAGCAGCTGCAAAATCATAACTAGCAGTGATAAATTCACTGGTTAGTCACTGAGCATAAGAATAAAGCACTAAATGAATACCACATACGTCGCACGGCAGCCGATCTTTAATCGGAAGAAACATACCTTAGGTTATGAACTTTTGTTTCGTGACGGAGAGAGCAATGCCTATCCGGTACACATCGAATCAAACCGCGCGACCTATCGCCTGATAGTGGAAAACTTTCTGTCCGTAGGCACCAATCCGGCCATCGCTTCTTCACGCTGTTTTATCAACTTTCCGTATCAAACCTTGATTCGCCGTTTGCCACTCAGTCTGCCGAAAAACAAAGTGGTGATTGAGGTGCTGGAAACGTGTCAGCCAACGGATGAGCTGCTTGACGCCATTCGAGATTTGTATCGTGAAGGCTATGTGATCGCGCTGGATGACTTCACTTTGACCCCGGAGTGGCGACGTTTTTTGCCGTATGTGCACATCGTGAAATTGGATGTGATGGATTTGGGGATGGAGAAGGCGTGTGAGTTGGTCAAAGAACACTTGGCACGGCGCGTGAAATACCATTTCTTGGCAGAAAAAGTGGAAACGGCAGAAGAGTTTGAACTGGCGAAAGAGGCAGGATTTAAATTCTTTCAAGGCTACTTTTTTAGTAAGCCAGAAGTGGTGCAAACGCGTTATGTCAGCCCTGAGCAGACCGTGGCGTTGGAGTTGTTTCGTGAAGTGTGCAAGAGCGAGCCAGATTTTGGCCGCATTGAGCAGATCATTTCGCAAGATGTGGCGCTATCTTACAAGCTGTTGCGTTTCGTCAATACTCAGTCGACTCGTCTTGAAGTCACCATCAGTTCGTTTCGCCAAGCACTGATTTACCTTGGGCAAGACAAGCTGAAAATGTTCGTCTCTCTGGTGGTGGCGTCTTATGTCTCAACCAACAAGCCGCGTGAGTTGTATAACCTCTCGCTGCAACGCGCGCAATTTTGTGAGTTGATGTCTCGTCGCCACCCTTTCAGTAAGCACAACGAACAAGGCTTTATGATCGGTTTGCTGTCGATTCTCGATGCGATGATGGATCTGTCGGTGGAGTCTTTGGTCAACCACCTGCCATTGAGCGAAATTGCGAAACAGGCATTACTGTGTCGTGGCGGTGCTTATGGGGCATTGATTGCACTCGAGGAGTGTTTTGAACAGGCAGACTGGCGTGGCATTGAGCAGTGGTGTGAACAACTGGGTTTGTCGATAGAAGAGGTGCGTTACGAATTGGTCGAAGCGCAGCGTTGGTCGCAGGAGTTTGCTCTGATCTAAACTGACACCACGCAATATGAATTTTTGATGACAACTGAGCCGACGCGTTGACGTCGGCTTTGTTTTTTCTCAATATATATGCATATCCATATGTAGGAATGTAAGCATGCTGCCACACCAGTTTTTTAAACTGCTTTCTGATGAAACTCGCGTTCGTTGCCTGATGCTGGTGGCTCGTGAAGGCAAGATTTGTGTCGGAGAGCTCACCTATGCCCTGCAAGAAAGCCAGCCGAAAGTTTCTCGTCATTTGGCACAGTTGCGAGCCAGCGGGTTGCTGGTGGATGAAAGACAGGGTCAATGGGTCTTTTATCGCCTCTCCGAACAGTTGCCTGGTTGGATGAAAAAAATGGTCGATGACCTGATAGCTTCCAACTGTTTAAAGCAAGTTTATCAACAAGATATTGCGCGCCTGCATCAACAAGATCGTGTGGCGTGCTGTTAAATTGAAATTGAATCACTAGGGAATAGACCATGACGATCAAAGTGGGAATTAACGGATTTGGCCGTATTGGCCGCTTGGCAATGCGCGCGGCCTTTGATTGGCCAGAATTGGAGTTTGTTTTAATTAATGATGTGGCGGGGGATGCCACTACCTTGGGCCACCTACTGGAGTTCGATTCAGTGCAAGGGCGCTGGCACCACGAGGTGACGGTGCAAGGCCAGCAATTGCACATCAATGGTCACGTGATTGAAACCACTCAACAGCGTGACATCAGTGCAGTGGATTGGTCGGGTTGTGATGTGGTGATTGAAGCGACAGGCGTGCATCGCAAAAGCAGCTTCCTCAATCAATACCTCGAGCAAGGCGTGAAACGTGTGGTGGTCAGCGCTCCAGTGAAAGAAGAAGGCATTGCCAATATTGTGGTGGGTGTGAATGACGAGATCTTCAACCCAGAGCAGCACCGCATTGTGACCGCAGCCTCGTGCACCACCAACTGCATTGCGCCAGTGGTGAAAGTGATTCACGAGAAACTCGGTATCGAACAAGCATCATTTACCACTATCCATGATCTCACCAACACGCAAACCATTCTTGATGCGCCGCACAAAGATTTGCGTCGTGCCCGTGCCTGCGGCATGAGCTTGATCCCGACGACCACAGGCAGTGCCACGGCGATTGTGGAAATTTTCCCAGAATTGAAAGATCGCATTAACGGTCACGCGGTACGTGTGCCTCTAGCGAATGCCTCACTGACCGATATTATTTTTGATGTGAAGCGTGACACCACTGCTGAAGAGGTCAACGCGTTACTCAAAGAAGCCTCGCAAGGGGAGTTAAACGGCATTCTCGGCTTTGAAGAGCGCCCATTGGTGTCGATTGATTATCGTGGCGATCAACGCTCAACCATCGTCGATGCCCTCTCTACCATGGTGGTGGGTACACGCATGGTGAAGATTTACGCTTGGTATGACAACGAAATGGGCTACGCGACCCGTACCGCAGAGCTTGTGCGTAAAGTAGGAGCGGCATAATGGCAACGTCAATCACCAACCACCCTGTTTGGCAATTGGACCTACCGTCTGGCGCATTGGTCTTAACACCTTGCCCTGGTACCAAAGGGGTCGATTTACGTTCGTCATTGCAACAGTTGGCGGACAGCGGTGTACAAGCCGTTGTGACGGCGCTGGGCGATGCGGAACTGGCGAGTAAAGAGGTCGCAGAGCTTGGCCCGTTGGTCGTCGAGCTCGGCATGCGTTGGTATCAAATCGAAATCGAAGATGACTGCGCGCCAGATGAGACCTTCGCCGTGCATTGGCAGCAAGCCAGCCCAGAGCTGCAAGCCATTCTCCGTGATGGTGGCAAAGTGGCGCTGCACTGCATGGGCGGCTCCGGTCGCACCGGATTGTTCGCCGCCCATTTGCTGCTAGAGCAAGGCTGGGCATTGGACGACATTATCCGTGAAGTGCAAGCGTTGAGACCCGGCGCCTTCACGCGAGAAGTGCAGTTGAGCTACATCGAATCTGTGGCAAACGCACAGTGAGCAGCCATTAGAGCTTTTGGATCATCATGATCCAAAAGCTTGTTAACCTGTACACAGAGGGCTAATGATGATCGCTCAACTGAGCAAAAGTGTTCGCCAATACATGCTGGTCACGTTTAACTATTGGAACTTTACCTTAACCGATGGGGCACTGCGCATGCTGGTGGTGCTCTATTTCCACGACCTTGGCTACTCGGCGCTGGCGATTGCCTCGCTGTTTTTGTTTTACGAGTTTTTTGGCGTGGTGACCAACCTGATTGGTGGATGGTTGGGGGCAAGGCTCGGGCTCAATAAGACCATGAACATCGGCTTGGCCATGCAAATCATTGCGTTGTTGATGTTGGCTGTCCCCGCCGCTTGGCTGACAATTCCTTGGGTGATGGCCGCGCAAGCACTTTCTGGTATTGCCAAAGATTTGAATAAGATGAGTGCCAAAAGCGCCATCAAAACCTTGGTACCGGACGAGCAGCAAGGCGCATTGTTCAAGTGGGTGGCCATTCTGACGGGTTCGAAAAATGCCTTAAAAGGGGCGGGCTTTTTCCTCGGTGGTCTCTTATTGGCTGTTCTCGGTTTTCAATACGCGGTACTCGTCATGGCGGGGGTACTCACCCTAGTGTTGATTGGCAGTTTGGTTAGCCTAGAGTCGGAGATGGGCAAAGCGAAAAACAAGCCGAAGTTTAATGAGATTTTCTCCAAATCGGCGCCTGTCAACATTCTCTCAGCGGCTCGCCTCTTTCTCTTTGGTGCGCGAGATGTCTGGTTTGTGGTGGCACTGCCCGTTTACCTTGGCAGCGTATTTGGCTGGGATCATCTTTGGGTCGGAGGCTTTCTTGCCTTATGGGTCATGGGGTATGGCGTTGTGCAAGGCATCGCGCCGCGCATTACAGGGAAGGCGCAAGGTCGAGTGCCGGATGGTCACAGTGCTTTTTACTGGGCCGCGTTATTGGCATTGCTAACAGGAGCCATTGCCTATGCGGTGCAACAAGCGTGGCATCCTCAGCAAGTGATCGTGATTGGCCTGTTGCTATTTGGGGCGGTGTTTGCGATTAACTCTTCCCTTCACTCTTATCTGATTGTCAGTTATGCCAAAGGCGATGGCGTCTCATTGGATGTGGGTTTTTACTATATGGCTAATGCCATGGGCCGTTTGATCGGCACACTATTGTCGGGGTGGATCTATCAAGAATTCGGTTTGGCAGCTTGCTTGTGGGTCTCTTGCTTCTTCTTGGCTTTGACGACGTTAATTTCAATCAAGCTCCCTCGCTTTGCAGCGAAAACCGCCTGATCGCAGTGTGTGAATTCTAACCAAAAGCTGACGCATGATTTCATGCGTCAGCTTTTTTTATTGCTATAGTCAAAGCCATGAAAAGCAAGAGGATAGAGAATGCGCGAAAGAGTTCAGTTTTTTGATTTGCTACGATGTGTCGCGGCGGTGGCCGTGATCGCCATTCATGTGCTTGCGCCTTATCGTCATGAGTTAGGGGTGATTCCTTTTGAACAATGGGTGACGGCCGTTGGCATCAATGGTATTTCTCGTTGGGCGGTACCGGTTTTTATTCTTATCACTGGCGCCCTGATGCTCAGTGACACTCGGCCATTTGATCTGCCTTATTATGCTCGTCGTCGTTTAGGTAAGGTGCTGATCCCTTTTCTCTTTTGGTCGTTGTTCTATGCGTTCCTCTCTGGCTTGAGTGCGAGCGGTTTTGATGGCAGCAAAGTGACAGAAGTGCTCAGCAACAGCCCAGAGCATGCCACTTATTACCATCTGGGTTTCTTCTATTATTTTATTCCGCTCTATTTTGTGATTCCGATGTTCCAGTGGCTTGTTCGCCAGCAACGTCAGGACATCCTCTATCTCTTTACCGCGTTATGGTTGTTCACCACTGTGTTGTATCTGGCGGGCATCGATGGCCCTTGGAGCCACGAGCTATGGCTGTACAGTGGCTACCTTCCTCTTGGCTATCTGCTCTTTAGCAAAGTCCCGAATCAACGCTCAGTGGTCGTTGGGGCGGTGCTGCTGGGGGGAATGGCATTGGCTGCCACGGTTATCATGGTGGTGAGTAATAGCCTTGCTGCAGGGGAATACACCGTCGGGCGTTGGCTGTCGTATAAAACCATCAATGTGGTATTGGCGGCATCGATGGTGTTTGTGCTGTGTCGCTATGTAGGCGAGCGGTTGTCGGCTCAATGGCAAAAGTGGGTGGCGTTGATCAGCCGCCACAGCTTAGGCATCTATTTATTGCATCCTATTTTTCTATGGCCAATGAAAGAGTTGGGTTGGTATCAGGGTCATCCTGCGTGGGTCATCCCGTTATGGGTCGTGTTGAGTGGGGCGGGTGCCTTAGCGTTGAGTTACCTATTTTCGCTCTCCGCTAAGACACGTTGGTTATTGCCTTAGCGCTTCAGGGCAAAGTGAAGAAACTTATCGCCCTTGTAGGTGAGTTCCCCTTTATCGCCGGGGTTAAGAGCGTGGAAATAGTGTACCCCAACCTGAAACTCGCGTTTGGGGCCGAGAGCGCCACGTTGTACGTAGATCCAATATTCTTGATCCTCTTCACCAGGCTGAGCATCGGCAATAGGGATGACTTGTTTATCAAGCACAGTGACCTGTACTTTTTGTTCTGGGGCGTTATTACCTTGAATATGAGTACGATAGAAACGAACGAAGAGCCAGCCACCAATAGCAATCAATGCGAGTACGGCAAAAACAAAGGAAATAGGCATGATGACCTCCAGTCTGAATGAGTGTCTCATTTTACAGAACCTAGTTGCCAAACAAGGGGTTGCCAGTAGCGAATCGTGATCTAGAGATAAGAGACGATAAAATTTTCGGCGCATATCACATTCTATATGCGTATGAGAGCACAATTTTGAGTCTATGCGGCTCACTTGGCTCGAAATGTGAATCAAACTGTAGAAGAATAGAATGAAACAAACACTCGAACGAAAGGAGGGCACGATGTCAGAAATCGAACAAGTGGTCACTCGTACCCGTAGATTAGAGACTTTGTTACGCACTCAATATCATGCTGAAGGTAAAGGGTTGCATCAGCTCGTGACGAGCTGTGAAGAACGTTTGCCACATGACGTGATTGGTAAGCTCCGTTTTATTGCGACGGTACGCAATAAAGTCGTGCATGAAGATAATTATCAGTTGGACGATAAACAGCGCTTTTTGGCGGCATGTGATGAGTGTGAAAAAGAACTGACACCAAGAAGTGGCCGATTTATCTGGCGGGTGGCGATTTTACTGATGCTTTCCATGACATTGGGGGCAATGGCTTTTTACTACGCCAACTGGGATGTACTTAGCCAACATTTAAAATAATGGCCGACTGGAGAAAAATGTACTGAGGCAATCCACGGAGCACGCAGTGAGACGTGAACTGAACGTTTGGTCTTGCCATGTCTAATCTGTGTATGAAAGACAATAAAAAACGGGATGCGAAAGCATCCCGTTTTTTATTTAGATTCTGAAACTTAGTACATCATTGGTAGTGTCATTAAACCAACGATAACTGCGATCATTACTAGTCCTTGCTTTTGAGAAGAAGACATCACAACACTACCTCCACTAACGGTTGATGAACTCTATGTGTGCAATATAGCATCGATTTTAAGGCTTGATCAATAGATCTTTTGAAATCTCTTTAAAAAAATAACTTAACTATGATTAATTGACCTTGATGTCCCAATAAAACAGTGTTTTTTGGGTGCTTTTAAATTGCTCTTATTTGTGTTTTCTTGATTATGCGTTCTTTAACTTTTTGTTTTTAATTGGTTTTTTGTTGGTGTGATATTGCTCAAATAGTGTTTAGTGCTCTTTGTCTGGTGTTGGTGGTTCTTGCTGCTCTTTTGGCTTAATAGTCGTGTTTTTTGATGGTGTGGATTTGAAATTCAAGAAAGTCAATAGAGTCTGTATGGGGGATTTATCATTGGATGAGAAAACAATGATGTGATTAGTGGTCTATTCTGGTTGTACCAGATTGAGAGCGGGTTTTCCTTTCTTTTGATGTTTAAGTTGTTGAATTTATTCTTGTTGTTTATGCTGTGTTCTGCTTTTTAATTTTGTTTTTTCAGTCTATTGTTATTCATTCCCTCTGATAATGTTCGACTTATTTTGCTTTGAGTTGGTTTAACGTTTGCTTTCTGTGTTTTGTCACGCTTTTCATCTAGCGGCTCTGAATTTAAAACGCGTTGCTGTGAGCCGATACTGTAAACTTACAGTTTTGCTCTAAGCTATGGCTTGCTTCACAATAAGCAGTGATTCGCTATCAAGATCCAACTTTCGCCTTTTACTGCTTTACATAATCCTCTTGCTACCTAGACTAGCCGCGTAACAAAGAGAAGGGTAATACAGATGTGGAGTTGGCTAGCGATAGGCTTATCTGGAATGACATCCGTTTTGGGTGCTCGTCAAGCGAGTCCATTTCAGTCACTGTTTTTTAAAGTGTTCACTCTGGTGTTGTTATTGATCTTGGTGTTGACCCAAGGGCCAGACTCTGGGCACAGCTATTGGATTGCCGCAGGACTGTTAGTGTCGATTTTTGCCGACACGCTCCATTCTTTGAAATCAAAAAAAACGCTCTATTTTTCAGGCTTTCTCCTCGCGCAGCTTTGTTACAGCAAGTCTTTCTGGTTACAACTCAATGGTGATATCGTTTGGTGGCTCCTTGCCTTACTGTTGGCGGCGAGTATCGTGGCGTTTTTCTTACTCCTTCCTCAATTGGATTCATTGGTTTTTCCTGTCGTGATTATGGGCATTATGCTGGTGCAGTTGGCTTGGGCTGCTGGAGAAGTGTGGCTCCAAGCAAGCAACTTCTCCAATGCGATCGGTTTTACCGGAACTTTAGTCATGATTTATTCTGCTCTGGCGTATGCGATTCACGGCTATCGAAAACCGATGAAGCGTGCCTATGTTTGGGTGTCGGGCAGTTATTTTGTCGCACATGCTTTGATCGTGGCTTCTATCATCTATTGAGCTGTTTTAGGTCAAAACACGATTTTTATAAAAGGTTAAGCTGGGGTCACTTGACGTGTTACAGGACGCTTAATCCATGAATGATATCCATGCTCACAATCTTCTTCATCTCCTTAAAGAACAACCGATGGACCGTGCAGAATTGCTTGCGCATTTCGGTGGCGATACCCGTTTTCATACGTGCAAATTACAAGGGCTCGACTTGGACTCACTGCTGAGCTTTTTGTTGGAACGAGAAAAAATCAGTGAGCAGCAAGGAAAATTCTGTGTGAATCTGGCGCGAATCTGTAATCACTAAGCGGTTTTTCTGAACGCGGTGGTGCTTGTTCGTTAGGCAAATTACCCGTTATTCTGATTCTTTCACGACTTGATTACGGCCATCTTGATCAAGTCGTTTTGTTTGCCCGCAAGCCTTTCGGCGTTTGTGCGCGCCTGCCTCCCAACGCCATTTGGTATATACTCTCGGCATTGTTGTATTTTGAGAGCACCTATGGACATTCTTGCTGCAGCCACCATGCTGTTCCTTATCATGGACCCGTTGGGGAATCTTCCCATTGTTTTATCTATCTTGAAGCACATTGATGCTAAGCGACGTCGCAAGGTATTGATTCGTGAGTTACTGTTTGCCCTCCTCATTTTGATGTTATTCCTATTTGCGGGGCAGAGCATTATGAAGTTCCTTCAGGTGGAGCCGGAAACGCTCAGTATCTCGGGTGGTATTATCTTGTTTATAATCGCAATCAAGATGATCTTCCCCAGTGCAGGCAGCATTACCGGTTTGGCGGCAGGTGAAGAGCCTTTTATTGTACCGATGGCGATACCGATGATTGCTGGGCCTTCTGTGATCGCGGCGTTGTTGCTGCTTTCTTCACAGCACCCAAATAACTTAACTGATTTGTCGATTGCTGTGCTGATCGCGTGGTTTGCGACCTTCATCATTTTAATGTTCTACAGCTTTTTCCACCGTATTTTGGGTGAGCGCGGCTTAAAGGCGGTTGAACGTTTGATGGGATTGTTGCTGGTGATGATTTCAACCCAAATGTTCCTCAACGGTGTTAAAAGCTATATGGGCGCCGTGAGCTAATCTGAATAACGGGATAAAACAATGCCGCTCTAGGGAGCGGCATTGTTATTTCTGACGGGAAAGAATTACATCATATATTTGCGTCGAATATCGAGCAGGGCAAAAATACCAAATATCAGGATGGAATTCTTTTCCCAGCGCGTCATGGTAATTTTGTCACCAAACGCGCCGACGAAGATCAGCATTTGTAGTCCATGCATGATGAACAAAAATGCCGTCATGATGTAGAGCACAATGGCGGCATTCCCCGGGAATGGGGAGAAGATATTAAACAACAGGATTAACCACACAAATGAGATAGCGGCTTTCGCTAAAAATAGCAGTGCTTTCATTCCAAGATCCTTTGCTAACTATTGGCGTTCATAGAGGCGATAGCTGACCTGTCCAGCGGTTTTTTCTCGATGCAAATGCCAAGAAGCTGGCAGCGCTTCAACCTGTAACTCTTTTTCTGTCTCAATATAAATCATTGCATCCTCTGCCAGCCAGCCATTTTGCTCCAGCAAAGTCACGGCTTCGGCGAGCAGTCCTTGGCGAAATGGCGGGTCAATAAACACCACGTGATGCGGTGTGCCTTGCTGCTTAAGGAATTGCAGTGCATCGCCTTGAATCACTTTGATATTATTTGCCTTTAGTGCTGTGACATTTTGTTGCAATTGAGCAAACGCTTTGGGGTTTAACTCCAACATGGTGACTTGCTCTGCCTGACGTGATGCCGCTTCAAAACCTAAGCCGCCAGAGCCAGCAAACAGATCCAAACAGCGAGCGTGAGGGATATCTTGTGCTAACCAGTTAAACAGCGTTTCTTTGACTCGGTCAGTTGTAGGGCGCAAGCCTTCGGCGTCATGCACGGGCAGCTTTCGCCCTCGCCAAAGGCCACTAATGATGCGTACACAGCCAGTTGTTGGCTTATTTTGTGATGTGTTTTGCTGGCGACGTCTTACCATAGATTTTTTGACCGCTAATAAAGTGTTACTATAGCCAATCGCCCAGGCCTAAAGCCTGGATATTGCCCAGAATTTGATAGTGACAAAGTGTACCATTATTCCGCCGAGAAAAACGGATCACATGCGTATACCAGTCGCGATTGTCTCTTTGCCTGCGCATCAGCAAAGATTCAACCCAGTATATAAGAAACCAGGATATCTCCCGATGACGGAAAAGAAAAAGCGCGGATTACTATCGTGGCTTGGCTTTGGTGACGATGACCAAGTAAAACAACCTGAGCCTGCACAATCAGAAGAGGTGATCAGCGAGTCTGACGAAAAAACCGTAGAGAGCGTTGAACCGATTGCCAGTCAAGAAGTGGTTGAAGAGGCGGCGGCAGAGCCAATCAGCGAACCAGCAGCTGAAGAACCCGTTGAAGCGACACCTGTGGTGGTTGAAGCACCGCGCGTGCAAGAACAAGAAAAACCAACAGAAAGCTTTTTTGCGCGTCTAAAACGTAGCTTGAGCCGCACGAAAGCCAATATCGGTGCTGGTTTCTTTGGCCTATTTAAAGGCAAGAAAATCGATGATGATTTGTTTGAAGAGTTGGAAGAACAGCTACTCGTTGCGGATGTGGGTATGGATACCACGTTGAAAATCATCGAAAACTTAACAGAAAAAGCGTCTCGCCGTGACTTAAAAGATGGTGAGGCTCTGTATGGTTTGCTCAAAGAAGAGATGGCGGAGATCCTCTCTAAGGTTGAGCAACCATTGCAAGTGGACAGCAGCAAAACCCCTTACGTTATCCTGATGGTCGGGGTAAATGGCGTGGGTAAGACCACCACCATTGGTAAGTTGGCGAAACAGTTCCAAAATCAAGGTAAGAAAGTGATGTTGGCGGCGGGTGATACCTTCCGTGCGGCGGCTGTTGAGCAGTTGCAAGTGTGGGGCGAGCGTAACAATGTCCCAGTAATCGCGCAGCATACTGGCGCAGACAGTGCATCGGTGATTTATGATGCGATTGAAGCCGCCAAAGCGCGTGGCGTTGATGTGGTGATCGCCGATACTGCGGGTCGCTTGCAAAACAAGAGCAACTTGATGGAAGAGCTGCGCAAAATTGTCCGAGTAATGAAGAAAATCGACGACTCCGCACCGCATGAAATCATGTTGACCTTGGATGCGGGTACTGGTCAGAACGCCATCAGCCAAGCGAAACTGTTTAGCGATGTCGCGCCGATCACCGGGATCACCTTGACCAAACTGGATGGCACTGCGAAAGGCGGCGTGATCTTTGCTATTGCCGATCAGTTTAACATTCCTATTCGTTACATCGGTGTGGGTGAAGGGATTGAGGATCTCCGCCCGTTTGAAACCCAAGAATTTATCGACGCGCTATTTAGTCGAGAAGAGTAAGCATTAGAGAGGAATAACCGGTGATCCGATTTCAGCAGGTAAGTAAAGCCTATCGTGGCGGCCGTCAGGCCCTGCAAAAAGTCGACTTTCATTTACGTCGTGGCGAAATGGCATTTTTAGGTGGACACTCAGGTGCCGGTAAAAGTACCTTGCTGAAATTGATCTGTGCCATTGAGCGGCCTACTGATGGTCGCATCAGCTTCAATGGTCATGACATCACACGCATTCCAAATAAAGACGTGCCGTTTTTACGTCGTAATATCGGCATTGTTTTCCAAGATCACCGCTTACTGATGGATCGCAGTGTTTACGACAACGTGGCACTGCCGATGCGCATTGAATCCATCTCAGAGAATGAGATAAAACGCCGAGTCTCGGCGGCTCTCGACAAAACAGGGCTGCTTGATAAAGCTCGCTGCTTGCCTAGTCAGCTTTCTGGTGGTGAACAGCAACGTGTCGGCATCGCTCGCGCCGTGGTCAATCGTCCAACCTTGTTGTTGGCCGATGAACCAACGGGCAACCTTGACCCTGAGTTGTCCAACCGAGTGTTGCGTTTGTTTGAAGAGTTCAATCGTGCTGGCGTGACCATTTTATTGGCGACACACGACATCAACTTGGTTAACTCTCGTCCTCAGTATCGTCATTTCGAACTTAACCAAGGTTTTCTCAGTGAGGTAGAAGATTATGGCCGCGAATAAACGCCTTAAAAAGCCAGCGAGCAAATCGACCTCGAATCGCCCTAAGACAGACGGTTTTGTTTCGATTCATATCAAGCAAGCCAAAGCCTCCTTCAAAGCGATCTGGCATCGCCCGCTGGGGAATATTCTGACCTTAGCGGTCATCTCCATGGCATTAGCTATGCCTGCCTGTTTGTATTTGCTTGGTAAAAACATCGCCGTTGCCACCTCGCATGTCACGTCGCCAGCACAAGTGAGTGCCTACTTGCGTGAAGGAGTACCAGAAGCTCGAGTCATGGTGCTCAAAGATGAGTTGGAAACGCAGCAAGATGTTGAATTGGTGGAGTACATCTCTCCGCAGCAAGGCTTAGAGCATCTCAGCCAGTATTCCGGTTTTGACCAAGCGTTAAGCTTACTGGAAGATTATGCCCTACCGGGCGTCTTGGTGATCACCCCAGCGGTGGAAGAGAACAACGCCATCAAAGCGTTGGCGCAACAACTGCGTCAAGAAGAAGACATTACGGATGTGCGTCTAGACGAAGATTGGTTAACACGGTTAGATGCAATAAAAACGGTCGCGACAATTATTGTCATGACCTTGACACTGTTAATGTTGGGTGCTGTATTTTTAATCGTTGGCAATACCTTGCGCTTTAATGTGCTCGCCAACAAAGAAGAAATTCAAACCATGAAACTCATTGGTGCGACAGACAACTTTATTCTGCGCCCCTACTTATATTCAGGAATGTGGTTTGGTTTACTCGGCGCGGTATCGGCGTGGTGTTTTACCGCGCTGATTACGGTGTTGTTGAATGGTGCCGTTGCGGATCTCGCGGCTTTATACGACAGCCAATTTCGTCTTATTGGCCTAAGCTGGGATGAATCCTTGTTGCTTGTGATGACAGGGACCTTCTTAGGTTGTGTGGCAGCAAAAGTATCGGCGCAGCGCCATTTAAAAGAAATTGAACCTGTTTAAGTGATGCGGGTCTTATAGTAGGCAATCGTCGCACAGAATCAAATTTGATTGACTTGTATAGACGATTTGTTTATGGATAATTGCTAACCCTGCTTGAAACTGATTCATCTTCAGTTCAAGATAACGGCGCTAATTTGCAATGTATAACTCCAGATCAGAGATTGATGAGGAATTGAATGACAACTCAAGCGTATCCGATGGCACTAGTAACGCAAGATAGCCTTGATGGCTACATTCGCTCGGTGAACAGCTACCCAATGCTGACCGCAGACGAAGAACGTGATCTAGCTGAACGTCTACACTACAAAGGCGAAATTGAAGCGGCTAAAGGGCTGATTCTCTCTCACCTGAGATTCGTTGTTCACGTTGCCCGCGGTTATTCTGGCTACGGTTTACCAATGGCTGATTTAGTACAAGAAGGCAATATTGGTCTCATGAAGGCGGTAAAACGCTTCAATCCAGAAGTTGGGGTGAGGCTAGTTTCTTTTGCGGTTCACTGGATCAAAGCGGAAATTCACGAGTACGTACTACGTAACTGGCGTATTGTGAAGATCGCGACCACCAAAGCGCAGCGTAAGTTGTTCTTCAACCTACGTAAGTCGAAAAAACGTCTTGGTTGGTTTAACAATGGCGAAGTCGAAACCGTGGCTCGTGAGTTGGGCGTAGAACCGGCAGAAGTGCGAGAAATGGAATCGCGTTTGGCGGCGGTCGATTCGACCTTTGATTTGCCGAATGAAGAAGACGATTCTAGCTCGGTATCAACGGCACCAGTCCTTTATCTGGAAGACAAATCTTCAGATGTGGCGGACAACCTAGAAGCGCAAAACTGGGAAGCTCACACCAATAACCGCCTTGCGATGGCATTGGCTAGCCTTGATGAACGTAGCCAACATATTGTTCGCTCGCGTTGGTTGGACGATGATAAAGCCACGCTGCAAGATCTCGCGGAAATGTATGGTGTTTCTGCGGAGCGAATTCGTCAGCTTGAAAAGAACGCGATGAAGAAACTGAAGATGGCCGTCGGCGAGATTTAGTTCTCTTACGAAACCACTTAAGAATCAGCAAAAGCCGAGATCAATGATCTCGGCTTTTTTGTTGCCTGTCACAACATCATGGCGAGTATTTTTGATCGAAATTGAGTGACGAAAATGATCACGAAATGATGCCAAGCCTGTGAATAACTCTGTGAAGTAATTATTTATCAACTGTTCGAAAGCTGGATGAAATCAGGGCTTGAAGAGGAATTTTGTTTGGGGATAGTTATAAAACTACACACAGAAAGATCAAGATCCTTACTACATGTAGTGGATCAATTTTTACTCAGACACTTTATCAACGCAATCCACAGATTTATCCACAGATGATGGATAAATGTACGCCTATCAAAGACCAGAAGAACTGTGTGTCTAAGTTTGGCTCTGGATAGGTTACAATCCCAGCAGAACAAAATAACGAAAATGAGAAAGTATATGGAACAGTTCAAGCATATTGATGTACAAGGCGCGCACGCGCTCATCAGTCGTGGAGAAGCACGCTTGGTGGATATTCGTGACCCACAATCTTTTGCTGTGGCGCATGCCCAATCGGCCTTTCATCTAACCAACGATTCGATCGTAAATTTCATGCAGCAGGTGGAGTTTGAACAGCCTGTTTTGGTGATGTGTTACCACGGCATCAGCAGTCAAGGGGCGGCCCAGTACCTGGTCAATCAAGGTTTTGAAGAGGTGTACAGTGTCGATGGTGGTTTTGAAGCTTGGCATCGTGCCAGTTTGCCCGTTGAAGTTAGCTGATCCCTTTAGAAAGAAGGGCTTTTGCCTAACGGCCTTTGATGTGGAAGAATGAGGTTCGATTTTTCGTCTAACTGAGGTTCCTCTATGCAGCGTCTTATTGTGTTGAACAATCCAAGGATGGCGCAGGCTTTTATCGACTACATGGCGTCTCGACAAATTGATTTGCGAATGATGCCTGAAGGTGAAGGGCAGTTTGCTTTATGGCTGATGGACGATCAGCATTGGGTTGAAACCGAAGCAGAGCTCAAACAGTTTTTGGCTAATCCTGGTGACAGTAAATACAGCGCTGCATCTTGGGATATGGCGGAAACGCGCAAAACTCAGTTCAGTTACCGAAGCCCCAGTTTACTGGCGATGGTGAAAGCGAAAGCGGGTCCTGTCACCATGGCGGTGATGGTCGCCTGTGTGGCGGTTTATGTGCTCATGATGTTTGGTTGGGAAAGCGCGCTTTTAAGTGCGATGCATTTTCCGGCGGAAGCCGCGCAACAATGGCAATTATGGCGTTGGGTGAGCCATGCACTGCTGCACTTCTCGGTGACCCACATTGTGTTTAACTTACTGTGGTGGTGGCAGTTTGGTGGCGACATTGAACAGAGATTGGGTAGCGGTAAACTACTGCAAATCTTTGTCATTTCGGCCGCACTCTCTGGCGCTGGTCAGTTTTGGGTTGAAGGAGCGAACTTTGGTGGTTTATCTGGCGTGGTTTATGCCTTGCTCGGTTACGCTTGGATTTTAGGTTATCGCGTGCCTCATCTCGGCTTGTCAGTGCCTAGGCCCGTGGTCGCTTTTATGCTGGTATGGCTCATTCTTGGTTACGTTCAACCCTTTATGGCGATTGCCAATACGGCTCATCTCGTGGGTTTGTTGTCTGGCATGGGGCTGGCCTATCTGGATTCCACCAAGCAAAAACATCAAAAAGCGGCCTAGGCCGCTTTTTGTTTTATAACATAAATAGAATCAGCCGAGCTGAACATGCTACTGATAGAGGTATTTGGTAAACAGCAGGTCAGCAATGACGGTTTTGCCCGTTTCTGGCAATAAGATCTCATTGAGTTTTTCGACCAAATGCTTACGCAAATCTTCACGTCCAGCCAGTGACTTCACCGTGTCTTCACTTTGCTGCCCCAGCAACTCAACCACAGCGTCTCTGATCAACGGCTGATGGTGTTCGACCAACGCCAAATCCGCATTGCTCATGACCATGATGTCGATGCGCACTTGGATGTAACCCAGTTTCTTGCCTTTGGTGTAAAAGTTGGTGGTGAGGTCTGGCTCAAGGGTGAAATACGCAAGTTGAGGTCCAGTCTGTTCCTCTTCGGCATGCAAAGGTAAAGAAAAGAGCAAGCTGAAGGCGATAATTATTTGGGCTATATAACGTTTGTACATATTTCTGACTTTTCTTTCTTCTGATCACGATACTCGAAACGCGTTTGTCTTGTTACAATAGGCGGTCCAAATGTCACTATAAGTTATTACAATCTTTACGGTGGCTCATTACCGTAAAGTGACGCTTTATTGTACGCACAACGCGACTAAAAGCTACTAATTGAATACTAGTATGAATCAGCCAAACTCGCTCTATCTTGCTTTGTTAATAGAAGCAAAATGGCAAAATCCTGAAGATTTTCACTTTTCTAGTGACTTTGCTAAGCACTGGTTACTGGAGCAAGGCTCCTTGTCTCGCCGTTTGGCGCGTCATTGCCAACATCTGACCGTTGAGTTGATGCGCAATGAAAAAAGTGGTGTAGGCCAATTAACAAGGCAAGAGACTCAGGGATTATCGCCTGAGATTTGCTTGATCCGAGAGGTAGTACTATCCGGTGATCAAACACCGTGGGTGTTGGGGAGAACGTTGATCCCTGAAACCACCTTAGCTGATCAGCCCTACGACTTAGCCACGCTGGGTGATATTCCTCTGGGTCTCACCGTGTTTAGTGCAGAGCAAGTTGAGCGTGACGCATTGCAAGTGGCTTGGATTGAAACACCGCAAGGGCGTTTACTCGCCAGACGTTCTCGTTTATGGATGAACCACAAACCGATGTTAGTGGCAGAACTGTTTTTACCTGATGCACCGATTTACTCCAGGGAGAGTGTGTAAATGTCAGTAGAAAAGGCCAAGGCGTATTGGCAACTGATGAGGATGGACCGACCAATTGGCACGTTACTGCTGCTTTGGCCAACCTTGTGGGCGTTGATTATTGCTGCGGAAGGGACTCCCGATTGGCATGTTTTGCTGGTCTTTGTGTTGGGCGTGGTGTTGATGCGCAGTGCCGGTTGCGTGATCAATGACTTTGCCGATCGTAAAGTGGATGGTCATGTTAAGCGTACTCAGCAGCGACCTCTGCCTTCAGGTCGCGTGACGGCGAAAGAAGCGGTCATTCTGTTTTTGCTGTTAGGGATCAGCTCGTTTTTGTTGGTGTTGACCATGAACCCACTCACTATCCAGCTCTCATTTGCCGGTATCGTGTTGGCGTTCATTTACCCATTTATGAAGCGCTATACCCATCTGCCGCAGTTGTTTCTTGGCTTAGCGTTTAGCTGGGCAATCCCGATGGCATGGGCCGCGCAGGCCAATGAGTTGCCTTGGGTGGTGTGGTTTGTGTTTGCAATTAATGCGTTATGGACCATTGCGTACGATACCCAATATGCGATGGTTGATCGTGATGACGACATCCAGATCGGTGTTAAATCGACCGCTATTTTGTTTGGCCGCCACGACAAGTTAATCATCGGTCTGTTGCAATTGCTGACGTTAGTGATGCTGGTTTGGCTTGGCTTGCATTACCAATTGGGGCAAAGTTTTTATTGGAGCGTACTGGCCGCCGGTGCGCTGTTTGTTTATCAGCAGCATCTGATCCGTCATCGTCAGCGAGAGTTGTGTTTCCAAGCGTTTCTCAATAATAACTATGTCGGGATGGTGCTGGCGCTCGGGTTATTTGTCGCGTTTTGGTAGACCGCGCTGAGTTTACTTGGCGCTCGTTGCACAGAAAAAGAAAAAACAAAGGCATCCATGGGATGCCTTTGTTGTATTTAATGCTAGCTTACGCCGATTTGAGCTGGAAGACACTCTCTTCAATCGTGAGCTTCACTTCCGGGTAGAGTAAGGCGTAGAGTAAAGTAGCAAATTGTGCGGTTTTCTCACTGTCGCAGTTGCCGTCACTATCAAGGTAGCCTTGCTGTTTTAACGTGCTAAACAGAGAGGCGAACACGCCTTTGTCGAAGTACTCCGGCGCATTGATACCGTGTAAGCGAGTCAAACGCTGAGCGATGTCTTGGCTCTTTTGTTCCAAATCCGCTTTAGCCAATTCAGGATTGGACACCAGCAGATTGAAGGCAATCGAGTAGCGCTGAAGCGTTTCAGAGATGGTGCGACCGAGCAAGACAAGCGTGAGGGTATTCGCTTGATTTTTCGCAACCTTATCTTCTTTCAGGCTGATCAGATCCTGCGAGACCAACTCGTTTAGCACTTTCACAACCAGTTCATCGAGCTCTTCTTCTTTGTGACTCAAGAACAGTTCCGCTTTCAGGAATGGGTAAATCTCGGCCACTTGCTGCTGGATTTGGCTCAAGGTTAGATTTTCCTGACGAATGATCATCTGTGCAATCAGCGATGGCAGTGCGAACAAGTGGATGATGTTGTTGCGGTAGTAGGTCATCAAGATCGACTGATTACGATCGAGCGAAATGATGTCGCCCATGGTATCGGTTTCGATGACAAACTTATCCAATGAAATCGCGTGTTCCACCAGAGCTTCCGCGCTTTCAGAAGGCACGGTATAGGTCTTCGAGTACGGCACATTCTTCAAGAGCTGTAAGTAGCACTCAATCTGATGGATCAGGGAATCTTTAGAAAGCGCCCGCTGACGTGATGCCAGTAATGCGGTGGCACACAAGGTCAACGCGTTCGCTGCCGCAGCGTCGTTAATGTGCGTCATCATCTTATTCGCCAACTGGTTCACCACAGGATTGATCCATTGAGGTCGGCTCGCGCCCATTGGGTCGATGTCTTTGGTCCACTCAGGGGCATGTTCGTTGAGGTATTGGTTGAGCGGAATCGGCTCACCAAAGTTGACATACCCCAAGCCAAAGTTACGCAGTTTGCGCAGTGTGCGCAGCACAAGACCGGCGTTTTCTTTCTCTTTACGTTTACCACGCAGCTCTTTGGCGTAGGTTGCCACTTCCATCACGTGTTCGTAGCCAATGTAAACTGGCACCAAGGTGACTGGGCGATTTAGCCCACGCAGCATGGCTTGAATGGTCATCGCCAACATGCCGGTTTTGGCTGGCAGCAAACGACCCGTGCGCGAGCGGCCACCTTCCGAGAAGTATTCTACCGAGTAGCCTTTGGCAAAGAGCTCTGCCAAATATTCGCGGAAAATGGTCGAATAAAGACGATTGCCCTTGAAGCTACGACGAATAAAGAATGCCCCGCCGCGGCGGAAAATCGGACCCGCTGGGAAGAAGTTGAGGTTTATGCCTGCGGCAATATGCGGTGGCACCATCCCTTCGTGATAAAGCACGTAAGAGAGCAGCAGGTAGTCCATGTGGCTGCGATGGCAAGGCACATACACAATCTCATGACCATCTTGCGCTAGACGGCGCACCGTTGCGGCATTGTTGATGTTAAGCCCCTGATAGAGCTTGTTCCAAAGCCATCCCAGCAGGCGATCGCCTTGTTTCACCAAGGAGTAAGAGAAATCCGCTGCAATCTCATCCATGATGTCTTGCGCTTCTTTACGCGCTTTCTCCATCGAGATGTTTTTGCTTTTGGCTTCTTCCTCAATCGCTTGCTCAATGGCTGGCGATTTCATCAAACGAGCAAACAGCACTTGGCGCGAAGGCAAGTCCGGGCCAGAAGCCGCCAGTTTTTGACGTGAGAAGTGAATGCGAGCTACGCGTGCCAACTTGTGGGCAATCGAGCTATCGGTACCGTGTGATTGCGCCATGTAACGCAGTGAGACCACAGGGCTAAAGCGCACCAGACAATCACGACCGGCGGTGATCACCGCTTTGGCTTTTTGCAGGCCATTCATCGCTTGTAGGTAAGGCTTATTGTTGCCTTCTTTACCCGGCTTACGTCCCCACAATACGGTGGCAGGAATTACCTGAACATCCAGTTCGCTGTCTTCCGCGTGGAGCGCCAGTAAATCGGAGAAAAGGGCAATCGAGTCACTTGGTACATCGTTATCGCTTTGAACCAACGTTGGTCGAGAGGCGATAAACACATAACGTTTGAGTGATTTGCCATGGATCTCAAGCGGAGAAAGTGGATCGGGTAATCCTAACTCGAGTGCGTGTTTTTGGAGCGTTAATAGGTCCACGGCCGAGCGAAAAGGCAGGGCATAAACAATGGGCTTATTAATATCGATGTGGTGATCGTCGATTGGATTAGAAGGAATCGCAGTGCCTTTCACCAACGCCGACAGCGGTAGCTTCAGTAATGAATGTGAAAATGATTGTCCTGAAGACATATAGGTTCACAGCCTCAATAGAATTCAAACATACCCAAACTTATTTCTGTTACTGAATGATTCCAGTAATAGGAATAAATCTGAGCGATAATTTTTAAGCGGCAAGGATACCAGAACTGGTCAAACCTTTTAACTTAATTGAGTATGGATTAGACGAATTTCCTTAAATTGCGTTGAACCGAGCGGGTCAAGCGCGGCGTTTTAAACACAAATGTTCGCCAAAAAGAGAGAAGAAATTAAAAAACAACCAATTGGGTTTCCATTTGTACAATTACTGGATATACTCACAGTTAACTGTATAAAAAGACAGGTGACCTATGAAGCCGTTAACGCCACGCCAACAACAAGTTTTCGATCTGATTAAAAGCAAGATCGAAGTGACTGGAATGCCACCCACTCGTGCGGAAATTGCGCGTGAGCTGGGTTTTCGCTCTGCCAATGCGGCAGAAGAACATTTAAAAGCGCTTGCTCGTAAGCAAGTGATCGAAATTGTCCCAGGTGCCTCTCGTGGGATCCGTATTCTGCTCGAAGAGGAAGCGGCGAATGATGAGCCAGGTTTACCTCTGATTGGCCGTGTTGCGGCAGGGGAGCCGATCTTGGCGCAAGAGCATGTGGAAATGCACTACCAAGTGGATCCGAGCATGTTCCGACCTCAAGCCGATTTTCTTTTGCGCGTTCATGGCGAAAGTATGAAAGACATCGGCATTATGGATGGTGACTTGTTGGCTGTGCACAAAACACAAGACGTGCGCAATGGGCAAGTTGTGGTCGCGCGCGTTGAAGATGATGTGACGGTAAAACGTTTGGAACGTAAAGGTTCAACCGTGCTGCTCCATGCAGAAAATGAAGAGTTTGCACCTATCGAAGTGGACCTCACTAGCCAGCAGCTGACCATTGAAGGCATTGCCGTGGGTATTATCCGCAATACGGATTGGATGTAATACGCCCAACCATGTGCAAAGCAATGCTCAATAAGCTCCGTTCCTGCGGAGCTTATTTGTTTTGTCTCGGCCCCATTTGACGATCGTTTCTCAATAAGGCGTCAGTGAGGATGCATCGCACGGATTGAAATTGCAATTGAGATTTATTATCATTAAGTTCTTTTATGGAACGATGAGAAAGGTCTCGTGATGTCTTCAATCAAACAGTCATCGGAAAAGGGATATCCGGTACCAGCAAGATTGTTGCAGCCGTTGTGGCTTCGTAGCCGAGAAAGCTTGGTCGACGGAGGGTTAATCTATGATCCGATTGCCGCAAAAGCCTGTTTAAGTTGCCAGCTTGCGCCTGAGTGTTTATCTGGCGATGTAGCGCAAAAACAGCTGTTACACGCGACCTTAGCGCAGCAGTGCGATCAACAAGTCTCGCAGTTTTTACAGCAGCACCCAGAAGGGTGGATTATTAACGTTGGTGCTGGTCTCGATACGCGCTTTTATCGTCTTGATAATGGTCGATGCCATTGGGTAGAGTTGGATGTTACGGAAAACTTGCTCTGGCGTCAGCGATTGTTCCACAAGAATGAACGCTACCAGCAACAGCATGGCAGCGTCGGTGACCTTTCTTGCTTAGAGCAACTGGCGATCAACGACAAGACACCGGTATTGATCGTGTGTGAGTTGGCGCTGCTCGATTGTCCATTGACTCAGGTTGCCAACTTTGTGCAATTGCTTGGGCGACGCTTTGTGTCTGCGCAGGTGTGCATGGTATTGGCGGGAGACTTAACCGACAGTAGCCTGGGGCAGAAATTGGGCTCTGATCGTTATGCGCATGCCATGGCAGCGCCGGCAGAACAAGTTTTGCAGTGGCTCCCTTGGGCACAATGGGTCAAAGTGTTTTCTCCCTTCGATCGTTTTTGTGCACGTTGGAAAACATGGCAGCGTTGGCTAAGTAAAATACCCATGCTGAAACATCGTCTTACTCCCGTCGTGGTCCATATGAAATGGTAAAAAAACAGCAGGAATTCCTGCTGTTTTTGTTTGGGAAGCGGGGGTGTTCACACTAGAACAGACGGTTGAGTCCATTGAGTGCGGCAACACGATACGCTTCGGCCATGGTGGGGTAGTTGAAGGTAGTGTTGACGAAATACTCGATGGTATTGGCTTCGCCTTTTTGCTCCATGATCGCTTGGCCGATGTGAATGATTTCCGCCGCACGTTCCCCAAAGCAGTGAATACCAAGAATTTCTTTGGTTTCACGATGGAAGAGGATCTTCAAGCTGCCGATGTCTTTGCCGGCAATCTGCGCGCGAGCCAGATGTTTGAATGAAGAGCGGCCAACTTCATAGGGCACTTTCGCCGCGGTTAATTCTTGTTCTGTTTTACCAACCGAGCTGATTTCCGGAATGGTGTAAATCCCCGTTGGGATGTCATCAATCAGATAGCCATCGGCTTTGCCCTTAGTAATGGCTTGCGCCACAAAGCGCCCTTGGTCATACGCCGCGCTCGCCAGACTTGGGTAACCAATCACATCGCCTACCGCGTAAACGTGTTCCACTTCGGTTTGGTAATTGCCATCGACTTTCAGTTGGCCGCGAGAGTCACCTTGAAGCCCAACTGCAGGCAGGTTTAACTTGTCGGTGTTACCAGTGCGACCATTGGCGTAGAGCAAGCAATCGGCTTTCATTTTTTTGCCCGACTGAAGATGAACAATCACCCCATCTTCGGTGCCTTCAATGCGTTCATAGGTTTCATCATTACGGATCACGACGCCGCTGTTCCAGAAGTGATAGGAAAGCGCATCGGAAACTTCGTTGTCCAAAAAGGCCAGTAAGCGATCGCGTGTGTTGATGAGGTCGGTTTTAACCCCCAGACCACGGAAGATGGATGCGTATTCACAACCAATCACTCCTGCGCCATAAATGATGATGTGGCGAGGGTCGTGTTTGAGACTGAGAATGGAATCGCTGTCGTAGATTCGCTCATGATTAAAGTCGACATCGGCTGGTTGATAAGGGCGAGAGCCAGTAGCAATCACAAACTTATCCGCCGTATACACTTCTTCAGTGCCGTCGTTTTGCGTCACGCTAATGGTGTGCGCATCGGTAAAGCGGGCGGTTCCGAAAATCAATTGGCACTGATTGCGATCATAAAAGCCTTGGCGTAAGCGAGTTTGCTTGTCGATAACGGATTTCGCGTGGCCGAGAATGGTTGAAAATGTGGCGTGTAAACTGGAGTTGTTTTTGCAAAACAGCGGGTTGCTGTTGAATTCAATAATACGGCTAACCGCATGGCGCAGCGCTTTGGATGGAATGGTGCCCCAGTGAGTACAGCCGCCGCCAACGCTGCTCTCTTTTTCCACCACGGCAACTTTCAGGCCTGCTTTGGTTAAACCCATTGCTGCCCCTTCACCGCCAGGGCCGCTCCCGATAACAATCACATCGAAGTGATTCGCATGCGCCATGATTTCATTCCTCGTTATATTTGCTTAACATTGCTTTAGCGAGATTTTAACTGATTATACCAGCAGGTAAACAGCAGGCTCGGTAGAGAGTGGAAGTGATCACGCACATTTCACGAAAACCAATCAATGGCATGGCGGATGTCGACAAATTGAGCACAAAAGATTGCATAACCGCCTTGGCCAGTAGTAACGTGCTCGCCATGGCGCATCATCGCTTATCGCTAGCAGCGATTCGCGCTATAGTAACGGCCGGAAGCCAATTTAAGATAAGAGCAAACATCATAATGAAATCAATGGGTATTCGCGCACAGCAGAAAGAGAAAACGCGTCGTTCTTTGATTGACGCGGCATTTAGCCAATTGAGTGCTGATCGCAGTTTTTCCAATCTCAGCTTGCGAGAAGTGGCCAGAGAAGCGGGCATTGCGCCTACCTCGTTCTATCGCCATTTTAAAGATATGGATGAGTTAGGTTTAACCATGGTGGATGAAGGTGGTTTGCTGTTACGTCAATTGATGCGCCAAGCACGTCAGCGCATCGTCAAAGAAGGCAGCGTGATCCGCACTTCGGTGGAAACCTTTATGGAATTTATCGAAAGTAGCCCCAACGTATTTCGCCTATTGTTAAGAGAACGCTCTGGAACTTCTGCGGAATTTCGCGCTGCGGTTGCGCGTGAGATGCAGCACTTCGCAGCAGAGCTTACCGAATATTTAATTAGCACGGGAATGAACCGAGAAGAGGCGTTGGCGCAGGCTGAAGCGTCGGTGATTCTGGTTTTTAGTTCCGGTGCAGAAGCTTTAGACTTAGACCGACGCGAGCGTGATGAGCTGGCCGAGCGTCTGATTATGCAGTTGCGAATGGTCGCCAAAGGTGCGTACTGGTATCGCAAGGAACGTGAACGTAACCGATTAAAAGGTGAGATAGAATAATGTCTAATGATAATGAAAATAACGTGAATCGCAGTTCGGAAAGGAAGACGTTGGTATTGGCGTTGATCACGGGGATGTGTGGCGATGCTATCCTTTCTTGGCTGACCATGAGCGAAGTCTCTTTCTCCATTTTCCCTATTATTGCCTTAGTGCTGGCTGTGCAGGCACTCTACCGTGAGTATCTCAATCATCCCGTGTCGGAAGAGATCCCTTTGGTTGGACTGGCGTGCTTTTTTGTCGGGGCGTTTGGTCACTCGGCCTTTATTAAAGCTCAGCATCCTGAAGCAGGATCGAACTTCTTCGCGATCATGGTGGTGTTACTGCTGCTGGCGTGGATTGGCAGTAAGCTGGGATACATTCGCCGCCCAAGTGCCGATTAGTACGATTTTAGAGAGAAAAAAACGAGCCATTCGCGGCTCGTTTTTGTTTGATACTGCTTAGGCTTTACGCTCTAGCATCACACCCGCTTCCATGTGGTGGGTGTACGGGAACTGATCGAACAGAGCAAAGCGCGTGATGTGGTGTGTTTCGCTCAGAATGTCTAAGTTCTCTTTTAATGTCTCTGGGTTGCAAGAGATGTATAAAATACGCTCGTAACCTTGCACCATTTTACAAGTGTCTACATCCATGCCAGAGCGTGGTGGATCAACAAAAATGGTGTTGCAGTTATAACTCTTGAGATCGATGCCATTGTCTTTCAGACGACGGAATTCACGCTTCCCTTCCATCGCTTCGGTAAACTCTTCAGCTGACATGCGGATGATTTGCACATTCTCAATCTTGTTCGCAGCGATATTGTATTGCGCAGATTCCACCGACGGTTTCGCCAATTCCGTGGCCAACACGCGCTCAAAGTTTTGCGCCAGCGCAAGGGAGAAATTACCGTTACCACAGTAAAGCTCCAATAAATCGCCTTGGCTTTCTTGGGTACAATCGACCGCCCATTCCAACATTTTCTCTGCGACTTTGCCGTTCGGTTGAGTAAAGCTGTTTTCTACTTGTTGGTAGGTGTAAGGCTTGCCGTTGACGTCGAGCTTTTCGACCACGTAATCACGGTCTAGGACGATCTTCATTTTACGTGCGCGACCAATGAGGTTGAGGTTAAACCCTTCGTCATTCAGGCGCTGTTTTAAAGCTTTAGCATTTTCAATCCAAGCATCATCCAATTGGCGATGGTAAAGCAAAGAAACCAGAATCTCGCCGCTCAGAGTGGAAAGGAAATCGACTTGGAACAGTTTACGACGTAGCGACTTATTGTCTTTCATCGCGTCAATCAGCAAAGGCATGAGATCGTTGATCAAGCGGCTTGCTGCCGGAAACTGGTCAACACGGTATTTTTCACGCGTCTCTTGGTTGAACATGATGTAGTACATCTCTTCCCCTTCATGCCAAACGCGGAACTCAGCGCGCATGCGATAGTGCTGATCTGGAGACTCAAACACTTCCAGCTCAGGGGCTTGATAAGGTGCGAACATATCGGTTAAGCGTTGCACTTTTTCTGCTAACTGTTGCTGATAGCGTTGTGGGTTTACATCAAGAGTCGCCATGAATTAATACCTTTCGGGTGCTTTAGAGATAAAGAGCGCAGATTTTATTCAATCCCTGTTCATTGTCCAGTACCAAGGGGAAATTGATAAAGACTGCTGTGTAAAAATATAGCTTATGCGAATTCTAACTGGACAAATAATCAATCGCTTAATAGTATGCGCTTCAAGCTGGTGCTATCTGGAAGTATAGATGGCTGAAAAGGGAATCCGGTGTGAATCCGGAACTGACGCGCAGCGGTAATAGAGAACGAAAGCTTAATCAGACACTGCACGATGGAATCGTGTGGGAAGTCAGGCAAGTAGGTTAACAGCTCTTGAGTCCGAATACCTGCCAGCAACTGAGCAAACACTGGAAGCCTTATCTTCATGCTCGGTAGGATTTACGCGATTTAGGATTACAATATGCAAAAATCTCTTTTAGCGATCGCCATGACATCGCTGCTTACCCCTATCTCTTATTTACACGCTCAAGAAGTGCAAACCAATGACACTGTTGTCGTGACAGCTAACCGCTTTGAGCAAGTCGAATCTTCCGTTTTAGCGTCGATTAGCGTGGTGACGAAGGCTGAAATCGAGCAACTGAATGTGACCACTGCGCTTGATATCTTGAAAACACTTCCCGGTGTGGAGGTAAATAGTCAAGGTGGTAAAGGGCAAATCAGCAGCCTCTTTTTACGTGGTACTTCATCAAAACACACTTTAGTGCTTGTTGATGGTGTCAAAATTAACTCAGCAACAGCAGGTGGTGCTGAGTTAGGCTTAATCCCAGCGTTCGCTATTGAACAGATTGAAGTGGTGCGTGGGCCTCGAGCGGCAATTTATGGTTCAGATGCAATTGGTGGCGTCATTCATATCAAGACTATCCCAGCAAACCGCCAAACTAAGCATGACGCGAACTTGGGTTATGGCAATGATGACCATTCATCATTGGCATGGCGCTCTTCAGGAGAGTTAAATGATTCAACTCAGGCTTCTTTTGTCTTTTCAGATGAGAAAAGTGATGGTTATCGAGTCAATGAAGTTGCACCAAGCGGTGATAGTCACGGTTATCAATCTCAAACTTTGTTTGGCTCACTTCGTCATGAGATCAACGACGCTTGGTCTGTTCAGTTTAATGGTTATCAGCTGAGTTCAGACGTTGAATACGCAAACCAGTTTTCAGGCGTGAAGAATGAGAGCAATACCGATTTTTATAGTATTGCTGGTTCATTAAATTTCCATAAAGACAATTATTCTTCTCAGTTGATGGTGTCACGTAGTGATAATGAATCGTGGGATGGTGTCGCCAGCGGTATGGTTGCTAAAACCGCGCTTTTCTCTAGCCGAAATTCAGTCTCGTGGCTGAACCATTGGGTCGTTGTGCCCGCACTCACGTTAGCGGCTGGCGTGGATTATGATCAAGAGAATGCGCGCCAAGGCGGCGCGAATGCCACAAATTACAGCAAAACGGAAAAAGACAATAAAGCCGCATATGTAACGGCTCATTTCTCTAAGAACATTGTGACTGCTGAAGCCAGTATTCGCTCTGATGATGATAGCGCATTTGGTAAACACAACACTTGGAATCTAGGCTTAGGTATTGCGCCATCTGATTATGTTGAGTTTATAGCTTCAACGGGCACAGGTTTCAAAGCTCCAACATTTAACGATCTATATTGGCCAAGCTCAGGTAATCCAAACTTGAAGCCAGAAACCTCAAAGTCCTCAGAAGTAGGGATTCGCAGCTATTTGCCTTTTGTTCAAATTGATATTTCAGCATACAGAAACGAAATTGAAGATATGATCGATTGGGCCCCTACAGGACCTGGAGGAGCTTGGACCCCTTCAAATATTGATAATGCGAAAATTGAAGGCATTGAAATTGAAGCGTTGTTCGAGACTGGTGTGATTGAACATCGTGTTTCTGCAGAATGGAAAGATCCTCGAGATAAGTCAGACGATAGCCTTTTGATCCGCAGAGCGCGCGAAAACTTCAGCTGGGTGTCGACCTATTCGGCTGATCGCTTTGGATTTTCTGCCGTTGCGAATTACGTGGGTGATCGCAAAGACAGTACGGGCAAAACGATGGATGCCTATACCTTGCTGGATATAAGTGCTAACTACAAGATGACAGAAGCATTAACGCTAGGTGCCAGAGTCGGTAACCTGTTTGACAAAGAGTATCAAACCGCACATAGCTCGGGTGGAAAATACTACGTAGGTGAAGGCCGAAATTGGTTTGCAACGGTCAATTACCGTTTCTAATGTTTAAAAACCGCCTTCGGGCGGTTTTATTTTTCAGAGTACGTGATGAAAAAGAAGGTTGTTATTAGTTGGTCAAGTGGCAAAGATTCCACTCTGACCTTATTGAGATTAATGGAGCATCCAGACTATCAAGTCGTCGGTCTCTATACGACATACGTAGATAATGAGGTCCCTTTTCAGGCAACCCCATTAGCAGTGGTTGAGATGCAGGCTCAGCTGCTCAACTTGCCGCTGATTAAAATTGCCTTGCCGCAAGTCTTTCCGTCAAACGAGGTGTATCAACAAACGATAGTTCATGCACTGCAAGTCTCTGCAATTGAGCTTGATGCTGTCGCCTTTGGTGATATGTTCTGCAACGGTATTGCCGATTATCGACGTAGCTATATTGAGCCTGCTGGGTGGGAGTGTGTGTTTCCGCTCATTGGTGAATCGAGTCTCGATCTAGCCCACGAAATTATTGCGCGCGGGATTAAAACCATACTCGTTACGACGGATGGACATGCGCTCAAGCCTGACTGGTGTGGGCGCTGGTACAATCGCGAGCTGTTGGCGTCGCTTCCTGCTGATGTTGACCCTTGTGGCGAGGATGGGGAGTTCCATACCCTTGTGGTTAAAGCGCCTGGTTTTGCGGGTGAAATACGTTTGCAGTTGACGGTACAAGAAACCGATGGACGATTCACCTATCAAAGGTATAACGCAACGTTGCTAAATCAGCATGAGAGAGTATGATTTGGTCGTTTTATTCTAAGTAGGTTTATCAGAGTGGAAAGTTCAAATCAGCCGAATGTATTGATTTTTGATTCCGGTGTTGGCGGGTTGTCGGTTTTTCAGGAAATCAACAAACGACTGCCTGAAGTGAACTACTACTATTTGTTTGATAACCAAGCCTATCCCTATGGCGAACTATCGCAAGAAACCTTACTGGCAAGAGTGGAAGCGCTGGTGGTCAAAATGACACAGCAATTTGCGATAGACCTTGTCGTCATTGCCTGCAACACTGCCAGCACCATTGTACTCCCCACCTTAAGAGCGAAGTTGCCTATTCCAGTTGTTGGTGTCGTGCCAGCGATCAAACCGGCTTCTCTTTTGGCGAATCGAGCCGTGGGTTTAATTGCAACGCCAGCAACGGTGACTCGTCAATACACACACGACCTCATCCGTGATTTCGCGCATGAGAAAGAAGTTGAGTTACTTGGTTCGACTCGATTGGTGGACATCGCCGAAGAGAAACTAAGAGGGCGTCAAGTCGATCAGCAAGAGCTGGCAATGATACTCAAACCGATGAAACACAAAGTGGACGTGGCGGTATTAGGATGCACCCATTTCCCATTGCTAAAAGAAGAAATACAGCAAGTGCTGGGTGATGAGATCATTTTGGTTGATTCTGGAGAAGCGATTGCTCGTCGCGTGCAGAGCCTCCTCCATCAATTATCACCACAAAGTACCAAGACACCGTGGCGCATCTTTAGCACAGCGCAGCCTTGGGATGAAGCTGCGCTGAATGGGTCACTAAAAACGATGGGGTTTAACGCTATAGAACTTTATCCTCTATAGGGTGTTTCATTTCATTTGCAATGCGAACTTTCAATGTACGTTGCGCATACTCCTTTTCATTAAGTGCATTGATAGCATTTTCAGCATCTCCACTGGCCATCACCACAAACCCAAAGCCTCTTCTTTTACCCGTACGTTTATCTTTCATCAAACGTACACCATAAACTTGGCCGTGTTGTGCAAACAGTTCGCGAACATGAGTTTCATTCGCTTTATAGGGAAGATTGCCCACATAAAGTGTTTTGGTTGGAAGCGAAGAGTCACTATCAGTAAGAGTTGGCGTGTGTGGAAAAAAAGAGAGAAGTAAAGTTGTAAGTACAACACCAATAACAAAACTGATGGCAGGATAAATATCGAGCTGCGAGAAAATGAAACCACCCAAAATGGCCAGAGCGGCACTCGCAATAACTTTTTTAAACGTCATATTGGATTACTACATTAGGGTACAGACAAAAATGAATGCCTATTAACAAAATAGACACACAAATCTTAAGTTTATGCTTAGTCTTTTTCCAACGTAATGGTGTGATGAGGGTCAAATGTGCCGAAAATATATGCAAAAAAGACCAATTTGATGCTTTGTTAAGCGATCAAAATTAAATTCGAAAAAAAGTATTGCGCACGGAAAAGAACTCCTTATAATGCCGCCTCACTGACACGGAGTGAGACAAACATCACAAAGTAAGTCAGGAAAGAGATGAAAGAAAGTTTGAAAAAACGCTTGACTCTCGAAAATAGCGTTGTAAGATACGCACCCTCTAACGAGACGGTGGCAAAGCCACTAAGAAAGTTAGAAGCTCTTTAACAATTTAAACCTATCAATCTGTGTGGGCACTCGTTGATGATAATCCAAAAGATTTATCAATGAACTGAGTGACCAAAACGAT
>NZ_JAQQBT010000014.1:0-86371 GCF_028570825.1 Vibrio sp. CCUG 15886
CCAATCGCGATGGACGAAGGTCTACGTTTCGCGATCCGTGAAGGTGGCCGTACTGTTGGTGCTGGTGTTGTTGCTAAAATCTTTGAATAAGATTTGACGAACAGCTAGTAAAAAGGGCATCATTTGATGCCCTTTTTCTACGCTCAATATAATTTTTGCTGCTTTATTGTGCAGGGTTATCTTGAGTGAAGAAGAATTGATTGAGAAGTGAAGCTTAATCAGAATAAATACGCTGTCGCTAACTGTGTGCAGCGATATGGAGTTTGCCCTGCAACAGCGGGGTTATTGTCGTCTATATTAAGACTTGTGACAGGTTGGTTTTATGAAAGCAAATAATGCTGAAACTCCTGATAGCTCTAATGCAGCAGATACCTTTAAGTGGGTAACCACTTTTGTTCTGCTTGCTGCCGCTGTTGTGGGTAATTACCTGTATGGTGAACTTTCTGTGGTGATTCGCGCTGCAGGTGTTGTTGTACTTATTGCTGCTGCGCTTGGTGTGGCTGCAACAACAACAAAAGGTAAAGAAGCGATTGTGTTTGCCAAAGAATCACGTATGGAAGTGCGCAAAGTCGTTTGGCCTACTCGCCAAGAAACTATGCAAACAACGTTGATCGTTTTGGCTGTAAGTATTGTAATGGCTCTGGTTCTGTGGGGCATTGACGGCATCATGGTTCGTCTAATTGCTTTCGCAACTGGGGTATAGAGGGTTTTAATTCATGAGTGAAGCTCCTAAAAAACGCTGGTATGTGGTTCAAGCCTTCTCTGGATTTGAAGGCCGTGTCGCTCAGTCTCTTCGTGAGCATATCAAAATGCACGGTATGGAAGAGTATTTTGGTGAAGTTCTAGTGCCGACTGAAGAAGTCGTAGAAATGCGTGCAGGTCAACGCCGTAAGTCTGAGCGTAAGTTCTTCCCTGGTTACGTCCTTGTTCAAATGATTATGAATGATGAATCATGGCACCTCGTTCGTAGTGTGCCGCGTGTCATGGGCTTCATTGGTGGTACTTCTGACCGTCCAGCTCCGATTTCTGATAAAGAAGCGGATGCGATTCTTAATCGCCTAGAGAAAGCAAGTGAAGCACCTCGTCCACGTACTATGTACGAAGTGGGTGAAGTGGTTCGTGTTAACGAAGGTCCATTTGCTGACTTTAACGGCACGGTTGAAGAAGTGGATTATGAGAAGAGCCGCCTGAAAGTGTCTGTATCGATCTTTGGTCGAGCGACACCGGTAGAGCTTGAATTTGGTCAGGTTGAAAAACTTGATTAAAAAAGCACCTTAATTGGGCTTGTACTAGGCGCGAATTATGACTATAATTTCGCGCCTTTTTGCTTCTATTGAGCAAAAAGTTTTGTTGATAACGGGGAGCTGATCAGAGATTAGCGTTTGAACCCAAGAATTAGGTATTATCATGGCTAAGAAAGTTGAAGCTTATATCAAGCTGCAAGTTGCTGCTGGTATGGCAAACCCAAGTCCACCGGTTGGTCCAGCACTAGGTCAACGTGGTGTTAACATCATGGAATTCTGTAAAGCGTTCAACGCAAAAACAGAATCAATGGAAAAAGGTCTTCCTGTTCCTGTTGTTATCACTGTATACAGCGACCGTTCTTTCACGTTCGTAACTAAGACTCCACCTGCTGCAGTTCTACTGAAGAAAGCTGCTGGTATCAAGTCTGGTTCAGGTCGTCCAAACACTGAAAAAGTGGGTACTGTAACTGACGCTCAAATCCAAGAGATCGCAGAAGCTAAAGCTGCTGATATGACTGGTGCTGACATCGAAGCGATGAAGCGTTCTATCGCAGGTACTGCTCGTTCAATGGGCCTAGTGGTAGAGGGTTAATATCATGGCAAAACTAACTAAGCGCATGCGCGTTATCCGCGAAAAAGTTGATGTAACTCGTGAATACGAAATCAACGAAGCTGTTGCTCTTCTTAAAGAACTAGCGACTGCTAAGTTTGTTGAGTCTGTTGATGTTGCTGTAAACCTAGGCATCGATGCTCGTAAATCTGACCAAAACGTACGTGGTGCAACTGTACTGCCACACGGTACTGGCCGTGACATCCGCGTTGCAGTATTTGCACAAGGTGCAAACGCTGAAGCAGCTAAAGAAGCTGGCGCAGATATCGTTGGTATGGAAGATCTAGCTGAGCAAGTTAAGAAAGGCGAAATGAACTTCGACGTAGTTGTTGCTTCTCCTGATGCAATGCGCGTTGTAGGTCAACTAGGTACTATCCTAGGTCCTCGCGGTCTAATGCCAAACCCTAAAGTTGGTACTGTAACTCCTAACGTTGCTGAAGCGGTTAAGAACGCTAAAGCTGGTCAGGTTCGTTACCGTAACGACAAAAACGGTATCATCCACACTACTATCGGTAAAGTAGACTTCTCTGCTGAGCAAATCAAAGAGAACCTAGAAGCACTTCTAGTTGCTCTTAAGAAAGCTAAGCCATCTTCAGCTAAGGGTTCTTACCTGAAGAAAGTAAGCATCTCTACTACGATGGGTGCTGGTGTTGCTGTTGATCAGGGTACCCTGAACACTCAAGCATAATCTATTTGCTTAGGCGCAAAAATTATGTATAATTTTGCGCCTAATATTTGTGGTTGGGGCTGAACTTTGGTTCTTTGAGTAATTTGTTACTCTATGAATTAAGACCCAGTCTCCGTCCAAGACCGTAGGTGCCAGTTTTCGAACTGACTTAATTTTCCTACGTAGATGGTGCCCGAACTGACAGAAAGCTCTATGTAAATAGTTACCTTTCTTCTGGGAAAAGCACCTCAATAGCTCTCACTGTTGTGATAATAGTGAGTGGTGTAACAACAACCAGGAGTTAATCCAAGATGGCTTTAAATCTTCAAGACAAAAAAGCAATTGTTGCTGAAGTCAACGAAGCTGCCGCTGGTGCACTTTCTGCAGTTGTAGCTGACTCTCGTGGCGTATCTGTTGATGCGATGACTACTCTACGTAAACAAGCTCGTGAAGCGGGTGTTTACATGAAAGTTGTTCGTAACACACTAGCACGCCGTGCGGTTGAAGGTACTCAGTATGAGTGTCTAACTGACACTTTCACTGGTCCTTCTCTAATCGCGTTCTCTAACGAGCACCCAGGTGCTGCAGCGCGTCTTTTCAAAGACTTCGCTAAAGAGAACAAAAAATTCGAGATCAAAGCTGCTGCATTTGAAGGCGCGCTAACTGACGCTGAAGTTCTAGCAACGCTACCAACTTACGACGAAGCAATCGCACGTCTAATGATGTGTCTGAAAGAAGCTTCTGCAGGCAAGCTGGTTCGTACTATCGCTGCTATCCGCGATCAAAAAGAAGCTGCGTAATTCGCATTGCTTTTTACTGGTTGCTTAATAAACTTATTGTTGACTTAAAAGAGAATTGTTATGTCTATTACTAACGAGCAAATCCTAGACGCTATCGCAGAAATGTCTGTAACACAAGTTGTTGAACTAATCTCTGCAATGGAAGAAAAATTCGGTGTTACTGCAGCTGCTGCTGTAGTTGCAGGTGGCGCAGCAGCTGGTGCAGCTGTTGAAGAGCAAACTGAATTCAACGTTATCCTAGCTTCTGCTGGTGCTAACAAAGTTGCTGTAATCAAAGCAGTACGTGGCGCAACTGGTCTTGGCCTGAAAGAAGCTAAAGCTCTAGTTGACGGCGCTCCAGCAGCACTGAAAGAAGGCGTTGAGAAAGCTGAAGCTGAAGCTCTTAAGAAAGAGCTAGAAGAAGCTGGTGCAACTGTTGAGATCAAGTAATTATTACTTAGTCTCCTAGCCTAACGGCTAATGGCTGGTGGTTTTTTAACCACCGGCCTTTTTGCGCTGTAGGGTATAGGCGAATTTTCCTGCTGTTTAAGCGCCTTTATCCAAGCAAAAAACATTTCATTCATTCGCAATGAAATGTCACTACAGTAAACAGTTATATTAGTCTCTGTCCCTTACCCCCCTTAAGAAACTAGGAGCGGGCGGACAGTTTGGGTCACTTATCAGCGAGCTGAGGAACCCCATGGTTTACTCTTATACCGAGAAAAAGCGCATCCGTAAGGACTTTGGTACTCGTCCACAAGTTTTGGACATTCCATACCTGCTATCGATCCAGCTCGATTCGTTCGATAAATTTATCGAACAGGATCCTGAAGGACAGTACGGTCTTGAGGCTGCTTTCCGTTCTGTATTCCCTATTCAGAGCTACAATGGTAATTCTGAGCTGCAATACGTTAGCTACCGTCTTGGTGAGCCAGTTTTTGATGTTAAAGAATGTCAAATCCGTGGTGTAACTTATTCAAAACCACTTCGCGTAAAGCTACGCCTAGTTATTTTTGATAAAGACGCGCCTGCAGGCACTGTAAAAGACATTAAAGAACAAGAAGTCTACATGGGTGAAATTCCACTCATGACAGACAATGGTACCTTTGTGATTAACGGTACCGAGAGGGTTATCGTATCTCAGCTACATCGAAGCCCAGGTGTGTTCTTCGACAGCGACAAAGGTAAGACTCACTCTTCTGGTAAAGTTCTGTACAACGCGCGTATCATTCCTTACCGTGGTTCATGGCTTGATTTTGAGTTTGATCCTAAGGACAACCTGTACGTACGTATCGACCGTTGTCGTAAGCTACCATCAACCATCATTCTTCGTGCACTAGGTAAGAGCACTGAAGAGATCTTGGATACTTTCTTCGAAAAAGTGAATTTTGAAGTGAAAGACCAGACGCTAATGATGGAGTTGGTACCAGATCGCCTACGTGGTGAAACGGCAACGTTTGATATCGAAGCAAACGGCACTGTCTATGTAGAGAAAGGTCGTCGTGTTACGGCACGCCACATCCGTCAGCTTGAAAAAGAAGGCGTTGATCAGATCGAAGTACCAGTTGAGTACATCGTAGGCAAAGTGTCGTCAAAAGATTACATCAATGAAGCGACTGGCGAGATCATCGTTGCAGCGAACCAGGAAATCAGCCTTGAAGCATTGGCTAAGTTATCTCAAGCTGGCCACAAGCAGCTAGAAGTCCTGTTTACAAACGATCTAGACCATGGTCCATTCATGTCAGAAACACTACGCATCGACAGCTCTGTTGATCGTATTTCTGCACTGGTAGAAATCTACCGCATGATGCGCCCTGGTGAGCCACCAACGAAAGAAGCTGCTGAAGCTCTATTCGAAAGCTTGTTCTTCTCTGAAGAGCGTTATGACCTATCGACTGTTGGCCGCATGAAGTTCAACAGCTCCATTGGCCGTGATGATGCAGAAGAGCAAGGCACACTTGATGAAACTGATATCATCGAAGTGATGAAGAAGCTGATCGCTATCCGTAACGGTAAAGGCGAAGTGGACGATATCGACCACCTAGGTAACCGCCGTATCCGTTCTGTTGGCGAAATGGCTGAAAACCAATTCCGTGTTGGTCTAGTACGTGTTGAACGTGCAGTGAAAGAACGTCTGAGCCTAGGCGATCTTGACGCAGTGATGCCACAAGACTTGATCAATGCGAAGCCAATTTCTGCGGCAGTAAAAGAGTTCTTTGGCTCTTCTCAGCTGTCTCAGTTTATGGACCAAAACAACCCGCTATCAGAAGTTACGCACAAGCGTCGTATTTCTGCATTGGGTCCTGGTGGTCTTACTCGTGAGCGCGCTGGTTTCGAAGTTCGAGACGTACACGTAACTCACTACGGCCGCCTATGTCCGATCGAAACGCCTGAAGGTCCGAACATCGGTCTGATCAATTCTCTATCAGCATTTGCACGTTGTAACGAGTACGGTTTCCTAGAGACGCCATACCGTCGTGTTGTTGATGGTGTTGTGACAGACGAAGTGGATTACCTATCAGCGATCGAAGAAGGTCAATTCGTTATCGCTCAGGCGAACGCGAAGCTGAACGAAGATGGTACTTTCGCCGATGAGCTTATCACTGCTCGTCAAAAAGGCGAATCTGGTCTGCACCCACGCGAACATGTTGATTACATGGACGTTGCAACCAACCAGGTAGTATCTATCGCAGCATCGCTAATCCCGTTCCTAGAACACGATGATGCTAACCGCGCTCTAATGGGTGCGAACATGCAACGTCAGGCGGTTCCTACTCTGAAAGCAGAGAAACCACTTGTAGGTACAGGTATTGAGCGTAACGTAGCGGTTGACTCTGGTGTAACGTCGGTTGCTAAACGCGGCGGTATTATCCAGTCAGTTGACGCATCTCGTATCGTGGTGAAGGTTAATGAAGAAGAGTTGATTCCTGGCGAAGCGGGTATCGATATCTACAACCTAACCAAATACACTCGTTCTAACCAAAACACTTGTATCAACCAGCGTCCATGTGTGATGCCGGGTGAACCAGTGCTACGTGGTGATGTGCTTGCTGATGGTCCTTCAACAGACCTAGGTGAACTTGCACTTGGTCAGAACATGCGTATCGCGTTCATGCCTTGGAACGGTTACAACTTCGAAGACTCGATCTTAGTATCTGAGCGCGTAGTTCAAGAAGACCGCTTCACGACTATCCACATTCAAGAACTGACTTGTGTGGCGCGTGATACCAAGCTGGGTTCGGAAGAAATCACAGCGGATATTCCAAACGTAGGTGAATCTGCTCTGTCTAAATTAGACGAGTCAGGTATTGTTTACATCGGTGCTGAAGTGAAGGGTGGCGACATCCTAGTTGGTAAAGTAACGCCAAAAGGTGAAACTCAGCTAACGCCTGAAGAGAAGCTACTACGTGCAATCTTTGGTGAAAAAGCATCTGACGTTAAAGATACGTCACTACGTGTACCAAACTCTGTTTCAGGTACCATCATCGACGTTCAAGTTTTCACTCGCGATGGCGTAGAGAAAGACAAGCGTGCGCTTGAAATTGAACAGATGCAGTTGAAAGAAGCGAAGAAAGACCTAACTGAAGAATTCCAGATTCTGGAAGGCGGTCTTCTAAACCGTGTTAAAGCGGTTCTTCTATCAGGTGGTTACTCTGAAGCGAAGCTAGATACAACTGATCGTAAGAAGTGGCTAGAACTGACTCTTGAAGACGACGCACTGCAAACTCAGCTTGAGCAACTTGCAGAGCAGTACGACGAGCTAAAAGCAGACTTCGATAAGAAGTTTGAAACCAAGCGTCGTAAGATCACTCAAGGTGATGACCTAGCGCCTGGCGTACTGAAGATCGTTAAAGTTTACCTAGCGGTGAAACGTCGTATCCAGCCTGGTGATAAGATGGCGGGTCGTCACGGTAACAAGGGTGTAATCTCTAAGATCAACCCTGTTGAAGACATGCCATACGATGAGAAAGGTCAGCCTGTAGACATCGTACTTAACCCACTGGGTGTACCTTCGCGTATGAACATCGGTCAGATCCTAGAAGTACACTTGGGTCTAGCAGCGAAAGGTATTGGTGACAAGATCAACCAGATGGTTAAAGAGCAGCAAGAACTCGCGAAATTCCGCGAATTCCTGCAAAAAGTTTACGATCTAGGCGAAACTCGCCAGAAAGTAGACATCGCTTCTCTGTCTGATGAAGAAGTTCGTACTCTGATTGGCAACCTACGTGGTGGCTTACCGATTGCGACTCCAGTATTTGACGGTGCGTCTGAAGCATCAATCAAAGAGCTACTAAAACTTGGCGATCTGCCAGAGTCTGGTCAGCTAACTCTGTTTGATGGTCGCACAGGTGATGCGTTTGAGCGTCCTGTAACCGTAGGTTACATGTACATGCTGAAACTGAACCACCTTGTAGATGACAAGATGCACGCACGTTCTACTGGTTCGTACAGTCTGGTAACTCAGCAACCACTAGGTGGTAAAGCTCAGTTCGGTGGTCAGCGTTTCGGTGAGATGGAAGTATGGGCACTAGAAGCATACGGTGCTGCTTACACGCTACAAGAAATGCTAACGGTTAAGTCGGATGACGTTAACGGCCGTACTAAGATGTACAAAAACATCGTAGATGGTAACCACGCGATGGAACCTGGCATGCCTGAATCGTTCAACGTACTGTTGAAAGAGATCCGCTCGCTAGGTATCAACATCGAGCTAGAAGACGAACAGTAATCCGTCCGGGTTATTTGGTAGAAAGCAGCCAGTTTCACACGGCTGGCTGCTTTTAACTCCTTACAGGAGCTGATTGTGAAAGACTTATTAAACTTTCTGAAAGCACAGCATAAGACCGAAGAATTTGATGCAATCAAAATCGGTCTGTCTTCACCAGACATGATTCGTTCATGGTCTTTTGGTGAAGTTAAAAAACCTGAAACGATCAACTATCGTACGTTCAAACCTGAACGCGATGGTCTATTCTGTGCGCGTATCTTTGGCCCAGTAAAAGACTACGAGTGTCTTTGTGGTAAATACAAGCGCCTGAAGCACCGTGGTGTGATCTGTGAGAAATGTGGTGTAGAAGTTACTCAGACTAAAGTTCGTCGTGACCGTATGGGCCACATCGAACTGGCTTCTCCAGTTGCTCACATCTGGTTCCTAAAATCGCTACCGTCTCGTATCGGTCTACTCATGGATATCCCTCTACGTGATATCGAGCGTGTTCTTTACTTCGAAATGTACGTAGTCACTGAACCAGGTATGACGGATCTAGAAAAATCTCAGATGCTCACTGAAGAAGAGTACCTGGATCGTCTAGAAGAGTGGGGCGATGAGTTTACTGCGAAAATGGGTGCAGAAGCGATCAAGGACCTACTAGGTTCAATGGATCTGCATGCTGAAGTTGAGCAGATGCGCGAAGAGCTAGATACCACTAACTCTGAAACTAAGCGTAAGAAACTGACTAAGCGTTTGAAGCTGGTTGAAGCGTTTATCTCTTCAGGCAACAACCCTGAGTGGATGATCCTAACTGTACTTCCAGTTCTTCCGCCAGATCTACGTCCTCTAGTACCACTAGATGGCGGTCGCTTTGCGACTTCAGATCTGAACGACCTATACCGTCGTGTGATCAACCGTAACAACCGTTTGAAGCGTCTTCTAGAGCTAGCAGCTCCGGACATCATCGTACGTAACGAAAAACGTATGCTGCAAGAGTCTGTTGATGCGCTACTGGATAACGGTCGTCGTGGTCGTGCGATCACAGGTTCGAACAAACGTCCTCTGAAATCTCTTGCTGATATGATCAAGGGTAAACAAGGTCGTTTCCGTCAGAACCTTCTAGGTAAACGTGTAGACTACTCTGGCCGTTCTGTAATCACAGTAGGTCCATACCTTCGTCTGCACCAGTGTGGTCTTCCTAAGAAGATGGCACTTGAGCTGTTCAAACCATTCATCTACAGCAAGCTTGAAACTCGTGGCCTAGCGACGACAATCAAAGCGGCTAAGAAGATGGTAGAGCGTGAAGAAGCGGTCGTTTGGGATATCCTAGACGAAGTAATCCGTGAGCACCCAGTACTATTGAACCGTGCACCGACACTTCACCGTCTAGGTATCCAGGCGTTCGAACCAGTACTGATCGAAGGTAAAGCGATCCAGCTACACCCACTAGTGTGTGCGGCGTACAACGCGGACTTCGATGGTGACCAAATGGCGGTTCACGTACCTCTAACACTAGAGGCTCAGCTTGAAGCTCGTACTCTGATGATGTCGACAAACAACATTCTGTCGCCAGCGTCAGGTGATCCGATCATCGTACCTTCTCAGGACGTTGTATTGGGTCTGTACTACATGACTCGTGAAATGATCAACGCGAAAGGCGAAGGCATGTACCTAGCAGGTCCTGCTGAAGCTGAAAAAGCATACCGCACTAAAACTGCGGCGCTACACGCTCGCGTAAAAGTTCGTATCACTGAGACAGTGGTAGATGAAGATGGTCATAGCACAACAGAAACCAAGATGGTGGATACCACTATCGGTCGTGCAATGTTGTGGCAAATCGTACCGAAAGGCCTACCGTTCAGCATCGTTAACCAAAAGCTAGGTAAGAAGCAGATTTCTAACCTACTTAACGAGGCATACCGTAAGCTAGGTCTGAAAGACACAGTAATCTTCGCTGACCAAATCATGTACACCGGTTTTGCTTACGCTGCACTTTCTGGCGTGTCTGTTGGTATCGACGACATGGTTGTACCACCAGCGAAGTACACGGAAATCGCAGAAGCGGAAGAAGAAGTACGTGAAATCCAGGAACAATACCAGTCTGGTCTTGTAACTGCGGGCGAACGTTACAACAAAGTGATCGATATTTGGGCATCAACCAACGATCGCGTAGCGAAAGCGATGATGGAGAACCTTTCTTCTGAAACGGTTATCAACCGTGACGGTGAAGAAGAGCAACAAGAGTCTTTCAACAGCATCTACATGATGGCGGACTCAGGTGCTCGTGGTTCTGCAGCTCAGATTCGTCAGCTAGCGGGTATGCGTGGTCTGATGGCGCGTCCAGATGGTTCAATCATCGAAACGCCGATCACTGCAAACTTTAAAGAAGGTCTAAACGTACTTCAGTACTTTATCTCAACGCACGGTGCTCGTAAGGGTCTTGCGGATACGGCACTGAAAACAGCGAACTCGGGTTACCTAACTCGTCGTCTAGTAGACGTAGCACAAGACGTGGTTGTAACAGAACACGACTGTGGCACGCTAGAAGGCGTTGAAATGATGCCTCATATCGAGGGTGGTGACGTTAAAGTAGCACTGACTGAGCTTGCGCTAGGTCGTGTGGTTGCTGAAGACATTGTTAAGCCTGGTACTGAAGAAATTCTTATCCCGCGTAACACGCTATTGGATGAGAAATGGTGTCAGATCATCAATGACAACTCAGTTGACAAGATCACTGTACGTTCTGTTGTAACGTGTGACTCTGACTTTGGTTGTTGTGCGCAGTGTTACGGTCGTGACCTAGCACGTGGTCACCTAGTGAACCAAGGTGAAGCAGTGGGTGTAATTGCTGCTCAGTCTATCGGTGAACCAGGTACACAGCTAACAATGCGTACGTTCCACATCGGTGGTGCGGCATCGACAGCAGCAGCAGAAAACAGCGTTCAAGTTAAGAACAACGGTTCTGTTAAGCTGAACAACGCGAAATTCGTTATCAATAAAGATGGCAAGCTAGTAATCACTTCTCGTGCTTCTGAGCTGACTATCATTGATGAATTCGGTCGTACCAAAGAGAAACACAAACTGCCTTACGGTTCTTCACTGAGCAAGGCAGATGGCGACGCAGTAACTGCTGGTGAAACAGTAGCAAACTGGGAAGCGCACACCATGCCAATCATCACTGAAGTGGCAGGTCGTGTTCAATTCGTTGACATGATTGATGGTGTAACTGTTTCTCGTCAAACAGACGATCTAACAGGTCTATCTTCAAGCGAAGTGACGGATGCCGCGGCTCGCCCAGCAGCAGGTAAAGATATGCGTCCAGCTATCAAACTTGTTGATGCGGCAGGTAACGATGTAATGATCCCTGGTACTGATATGCCAGCTCAATACTTCCTACCTGGTAAAGCGATCGTGAACATCGAAGATGGCGCTGAAGTAGGCATTGGTGACACTCTAGCTCGTATTCCTCAGAAATCGGGCGGTAACAAAGACATCACCGGTGGTCTACCACGCGTAGCTGACCTATTTGAAGCTCGTAAGCCGAAAGAGCCAGCTATCCTTGCAGAATACTCTGGTACTGTAAGCTTCGGTAAAGAGACCAAAGGTAAGCGTCGTCTGATTATCACTCGTGAGGGTGGTGAGACATACGAAGAGATGATTCCTAAGCATCGTCAGTTGAACGTGTTCGAAGGTGAGCGTGTTGAACGTGGTGACGTAATTGCTGATGGTCCAGAAGCTCCACACGATATCCTGCGTCTACGTGGTATCCACGCTGTGACCCAGTACATCGCGAACGAGGTTCAGGAAGTTTACCGTCTGCAAGGCGTTAAGATTAACGATAAGCACATTGAGACTATCGTTCGTCAGATGCTACGTAAGTGTACTATTACGCATGCTGGTGACTCTGAGTTCTTACCAGGTGAGACAGTAGAATACTCACAAGTGAAGATTGCTAACCGTAATCTAGAAGCAGAAGGCAAAGAGCCAGCTCGCTTCGAACGTGAGCTACTAGGTATCACTAAAGCGTCTCTTGCGACTGAATCGTTCATCTCTGCAGCATCGTTCCAGGAAACGACTCGCGTACTAACAGAAGCAGCAGTTTCTGGTAAACGTGATGATCTACGTGGCCTGAAAGAGAACGTGATTGTAGGTCGTCTGATCCCTGCTGGTACAGGTTTTGCGTACCACCAAGATCGTCAGGCGAAACGTGCTCAAGAGCAAGAAGGCCCATCTGCTGCGCAAGCAACGGATAACCTAGCGGCGCTACTGAACGCAGGTTTCTCTTCAGACGAGTAATCGCTGATTGAAGCATAAAAAAGGCACCTTTCGAGGTGCCTTTTGTTTATCTATTGCTTGCACATCGTTTGTCTAGCGACAAAATAAACCCGCATACAGCGGGTTTATCGAGACAATCGAAATCGGAGGCTTGATGGATAGCTAAGCGCCTGGCGGGACGGAAAGGCTATCGGCAATCAGTTGAATCAAGTGATCTTCGACCTCAAAGCGTAATTCAATGATCTCGCCAACCTTCGAGAGATCGGGTTCGAAGCTTTCAAGAGGATCATCTTCACCCACACTTGCGTACATATCTGTGAAACTGAGCAAAGGTTCGGTCGTGAGTACGATTTTTGCGTAGGTTTCATTAATCTCTGTCGTGGCTTCAAAACCTGTCGCGCGCCATTTATCCATGACCATGTCATAAATCTTAAAGTGGCCTTCAGAAATATAGTCGACTAAGTGCTGACAGAATTGTTGTAATTCGTGGGGAGAGGGAAGTTCTAAAACGTTGGATTTGGTTGAACAGGGCTGCAGTGCAGCAAGCTTACAATATTCGACAATCAACGATTGACGAGTTTCTAACCAATGGTCAATGACTTCACTAGAGCCACCCCATTGTTCTTGTGTTTGTTTGAATTTTTTTAGCATGACCATGCCCTCATGAGCTCATCACGAAACCGTGATCGTTTCCTTTGCATAGTGAAGCCAGTACCTTGGCAAGTTGACCAACCGGATACAAACTCTTGTCCTTCCTAGAATTTATAGCTTGAAACGACATCGTCTACAAATTCTGGTATGAAATTAGATTGCCAGTAAAATGAATCAACTGCAAGCAATGAGGAATAGGAATGTTATCGAATAGTGACAGTAAGCATGGCCAGAAAGCATATTGGTGCGTTGTGTCGGGCAGTGACCTTTGGCTGGTGGACGGGCAACTTCCCCTTGCAACAAGCAATGAGCTCAACTTAGTGGCAGAAAAGGCGCAGAAAATCGGCAGTTATAACAACCATCCCGTCATGTGGCTCAACGAAGCAGATGTCGAGCAGAGTTTAGAAATGCACTCGCTGCGTGAGTGTTTGCATTTTCCTGAACCTCTCTTTTTGCTCATGAGCAAAGCCATTCAATATGGCTATATGACGCAAACAATGCGTTTTTGTCCTCAGTGTGGTGGACGCAACCACCTCAATCACAACCAACTCGCGATGCAGTGTGGGGAATGCCGGACCTTGCATTACCCGAGAATTTTCCCATGTATTATTGTTGCGGTGCGGAAACAGCAGCATATTTTGTTGGCACAGCACCCCAGACACCGCAGTGGTATGTATACCGTGATCGCTGGTTTTGTCGAGGTCGGTGAAACGTTGGAACAGTGCGTCGCTCGAGAGGTGAAAGAAGAAACCGGTATTGAAGTGACCAATATTCGTTACTTTGGCAGCCAACCTTGGGCATTTCCTTCCAGTATGATGATGGCCTTTTTAGCGGATTACCACGCAGGAGAGTTGAAACCAGACTACAGCGAGTTAGCTGATGCTAAATGGTTCACCAGTGACAATTTGCCCCCCGTCGCACCAACAGGCACGATAGCTAGAGCATTAATAGAACAAACATTGCTTAATATGAGATCTGACTCGTAACTGTATAAAATAACAGCACTTAATCATTTTTGAGACACTTTTATTGATACTCTAATCGGGATGTTATTCTGTAATGATAATCTTATAAATAATGGAGTATGAATTATGAAAGCAAGTTATTGGTTAGGTGCCTTGGTCATTCTGACATTGTCAGGAGCCGCAAATGCCAGCATTGAGATCAAAGCGAAGCGGATGCTGACTGAAAAAACCATGACGGAAAATATGGCGAAGGTGCAAAGTGCATGCGGAAACCAAACGCTGCAGGCCAATATCGATTGGAGTGCTTGGGATGGCTACAACTTTTCGGAAGAAAGATTGGACCCGGTAAAAACCACCGGTTGGCTTGGTGGTCTGATCAACTACATCTATGACGATATGGTGAAGCTTTGCACGACGACTGAACATGCCGAATTATACAAAGCAGAGTTCCAAAAAGTAGAGAGGATCCAATTTGCAGGTCAGGAGTCAATTAAAGCTCGCAAGTCTTCATTCGCATTAGCAGATGGTGGCAAAGTGCTGAATGTTTCGTTGAATCCGAATGCAGCGTATGACTCTTCGACGTTGAAGTACATCAAGCAAGCTTGGAACTAATGACATGAAGAAGACCATTCTCTCTCTCTTAGGCATGTCATTAAGTTTTTCAGCCAGTGCGAGCGACGCTTACAGTATGGAAGATTTGAAGGCGCTGCAAGCTTCGCAAAGTTGGCAAGAATTATTGGCACATGCGAACGACATTCGCCCATCACAGCGTGACACTCAGTGGAAGGCGTTAGTGGAGCAAGCAGCACTGGGTTCTTTTACTCAGTCTATCCAAGCGGGAAATAGCGACAAAGCGATTTATCTTGGGCAAGAAGTGCTACAGGTGTATCCATTTTTGAGTCAGTCAGACGCTTTCACGCAAACTTTCTCTGAACAGTTGGTCAAAGCGGCGCAACCGTGCGTGCGTTACTCTGCTGAAAGCTGTGTGGAGAATTATGGCAATCTGCTTGCAACCTTATCGCCCAAAGCGGAGTTGAGCTTTGCTGAAGGGGTTAAAGTTTACCAGAACGTATCTAAGTCTCTATCAGTGCCATTTTTTGCTTCTGCGGTGAAGCAATCATCTCAATACTGTGCGGATGAAAAAGTAGCGAATGCGCTGCTGTACACTTTAGATCGCCCACAAAATGCGAATTTTGCCTTGGCAAAAGAAGTGGCAACCACCGTTTGTGTCGGGACGGCTTTAGCAAATTTTGAAAATTATGTTATCGAATCCAAATCGGTTCGAGCGGCTCTTTGTCCGACTTATGTCAGCAAAGGCTATGTAAAAGGCATCATTAAACAAGTGTGTGAATCTTGATTAGATGCAACTTAAATGTGAAAGGTCACCAGATTGGTGGCCTTTTAATTTGTTGAAAAATAAATAAAAAAAACCCTCCGAGAGGGAGGGGGTAAGTAAGATGTCGTTATGAGATGCTGAACACTGAGTGTTCAGTTTGTAATTATAGTTTTCGCTAGCGAACAAATTTTTAACACTGTTACTTGTTGGGTGCAAACTAAGCATTGATTTAAAAGTTAATAACTTGATCCAGGGCGCAAAGCAGGCGGTATTTTGTGCTAAATCAGTGTTAGAATGGCGCTCTTATAAAAAAGCCTAACAACTGGAATTACGGAATGACTGAATTAAAAAATGATCGTTATCTGCGTGCATTACTGAAAGAGCCTGTAGATTGCACACCGGTATGGATGATGCGTCAGGCAGGTCGTTACCTACCAGAATACAAAGCAACGCGTGCTCAAGCTGGCGATTTCATGTCTTTGTGTAAAAATGCAGAGCTTGCGTCTGAAGTGACTCTTCAACCACTGCGCCGCTTTCCGCTGGATGCTGCCATTCTGTTCTCTGATATCCTGACTATCCCAGATGCGATGGGATTAGGTCTGCGCTTCTCAACAGGCGAAGGCCCGATCTTCGATAACCCAATCACATGCAAAGCAGACGTCGAAAAAATCGGCGTGCCGGATCCAGAAGGTGAGCTGCAATATGTCATGAACGCTGTGCGTCAAATCCGCAAAGACTTGAACGGTGACGTACCGCTGATTGGTTTTTCTGGTAGCCCGTGGACACTCGCCACTTACATGGTTGAAGGCGGCAGCTCAAAAGCCTTCACTAAGATCAAGAAAATGATGTACGCAGAACCACAAACTCTGCACCTACTTCTCGATAAGCTAGCAGACAGCGTTATCGAATACCTAAACGCGCAAATTAAAGCAGGTGCGCAATCAGTGATGGTATTTGATACGTGGGGGGGCGTACTGACGCCGCGTGACTACAACCTCTTCTCACTGCAATACATGCATAAGATTGTGGATGGCCTGATTCGTGAAAACGATGGCCGCCGTGTACCCGTGACGCTCTTTACGAAGAATGGTGGCATGTGGCTAGAGCAGATTGCGGCTACGGGTTGTGATGCCGTTGGTCTTGATTGGACCATCAACATTGCAGACGCAAAAGCGCGTGTCGGTGACAAAGTGGCCCTGCAAGGCAATATGGATCCATCGATGCTCTACGCATCTCACGATCGCATTCGTGAAGAAGTGGCCTCTATCCTAGAAGGATTTGGCCATGGTGGTACTGGACACGTGTTCAACTTGGGTCACGGTATCCATCTTGACGTTCCACCAGAAAACGCAGGTGTCTTTGTTGAGGCGGTTCACGAGCTTTCTAAGCCATACCACCAATAAAAAGCACTCTCTGTTAGCCATTAAAAACCAGCTTCGGCTGGTTTTTTGTTTGTCGGTTCTACCTCAGCGGTGTACAGCGAAAGGTGCTTTTGGGTTGCCATGATCTCAATGCTTTTTAGATCTCAACCTTGCTCGGGGAAAGTAGCTGATGCACTTGTTGGCGAAGGTAGGGCACGGTTTGTTCTTCAAACCAAGGATTCTTTCTCAACCACAGTGTATTTCTTGGCGAGGGATGAGGAAGTGGCAGGTAATCGGGTAGCCAAGCTTGCCAATTTTGTACCGTTTCAGTCAGTGTTTTTGGTTTGTTCGACAGATAACGGTTTTGTGCATATTGACCAATCAACAGTGTCAGTTCGATATTGGGTAAGTGTTTCAGTAAGGCCTCATGCCACAGTGGTGCGCACTCTTTTCGTGGCGGAAGATCGCCAGATTGCCCTCGTCCGGGATAGCAAAATCCCATCGGCATGATGGCGATCTGTTTTGGGTCATAAAAAGTCGGCTTTTCAATGTCTAACCACACTCTTAAGCGATTACCACTGGCATCATTCCACGGAATGGAAGTGTGGTGGACTTTGGTGCCTGGCGCTTGTCCGATGATCAAAATTTTCGCCTCTGAGTGAGCTTGAACCACAGGGTTAGCACCTAGCGGCAAGGCGGAGGCACACACTTGGCAAGCCCGGATTTGAGTTAACAGCGGCTCAAGTGGCATGCATCAATACCCTTTGGTGAAGCTGACTTGATGGTTGAGCGGGTACCCTTCAAGCCAACGATGGTAATTTTCTGCAAACAGCGCCATCACTTTCTCAGGAAAGCTCAGCGCGGCAATATGCGGCGTGATAGTGATTTGTTTGAGCCCCCAAAATGGATGATCCGTGACGAGGGGTTCTTGTTCAAATACATCTAAGAACGCATGTTCAACCCAGTGATTTTTAATCGCCAAAAGTAGTGCCGCATTGTCAATAACGTCCCCACGTCCAACATTAAATAATAGAGCATGACGACAATGGCTGAGGCTCGCTTGGTTCAACAAGTGGTGAGTGTGTTCTGTGCTAGGCAGAGTGTTGACCACGATGTGCGCTTGCTTCAAGGCCGCTGCCAGCTCATTGATGTGATAGGTTTGCTGAAAATGGCTACCGTTTGGCGGAATGCCTGTGCGATTGACGCCAATGGTGTGTAACCCCATCGCCGAGCAGGCATGCGCAAGATGATTACCTATGCTCCCAGTGCCTAAGATGGTGATCGTTTTGCCCTCTAGGGAAGAGTAGGGATGCGGTTGCCAGAGACGTTGCTGTTGCTGCTCCGCATAGCGGGCCAAGTGGCGATAGTGTTGAATGGCGTAGCCGATGACGTATTCCGCAATCAAGGGGCCAAAAATCCCACGGACATTGGTTAGCTTGTAATCTCGTCGTAACTCAGGTTGCATGAGCGCGTTCACGCCAGCGTAAGTCGATTGTAGCCATTCGAGCTGGTGGCACTCAGACAAGCGTGGCGCAATGTGAGGTGGCGCCGCGAGGATGATATTGGCTTGCTCGATGTTCTCAGTGAGTGCTAAATCGGGTAACGCGTGATCAGCAAGCAGTTGGCGATAGGTCTCGTTGTCTTCGGTAACAATGAAAATCTTGTGTTTTGACTGATGCATTAACTTTTTTCCCTGTGGCGAATCAAGTACACTTCCGCTGTCTTTTTCCGCAATGATTGAGTGATTATGCTACAGAATCCCCTACAGGTCCGTTTAGAAAAACTGGAACCTTGGCAACAAATAACCTTCATGACGTGTTTGTGTGAACGTATGTACCCGAACTACGCCATGTTTTGTGATAGCACTGGTTTCGCGGAACCAAGAGGTTATCGCAACATTTTAGACAGTGTATGGGAAATTCTCACGGTGAAAAACGCTAAGGTGAATTTTGAGCGTCAACTTGAGAAGTTGGAAGAGCTCTTCCCTAGCGCGGAAGAGTTCGATCTTTATGCGGTTTATCCGGCCATGGATGCGTGTCAATCTCTCTCCACCTTATTGCACGGTTTGCTTGATCGCGACTATCTGTTCGACTCTATGATTAAGATCAGTCAGCAGTCGGTGCAAACGGTGGTGGATTTAGAGCAAGCTCAAGGCAGTGAAGCGATCACCAATGAAAACCAGAAAGCGAACGAAGCGGTTTGTGCTGAATGGGATGTGCAGTGGGCGATTTTCCGTCCTTTACGTGAAGCACAAGAGCGTGATATCGACTTGATTAAAGATTTACGCCAAGAGTTGAGAGATGATCCGATCAGCAACTTGGGCATCACTCTGTCGTAATGATAAACAAAAGGCTCCAATGGAGCCTTTTGTTGTTTTGACACTTGAGTAAGCTACGACTTCGTTTTGTCGTTACTTCCTTCATCTTCATCGTCGTCGCGGCTTTCAATCATGCCATGCTTGTTTTTCCAGCGTTCCCAACGTTGGTAAGCCAGTTCTTGCATGTCTTGGCTCTTGTCAGCTTCGTCGATGATCTCTTCCCCGAGTAGATATTCAAAAATATCTTCTAAGGTGACGAGGCCGAGCACGGTGCCATACTCGTCAACCACGATAGAAAGCTGCAAGCGTTTTGCCATCATTTGATCAAACGCTTTAGGCAAAGCAAGCGTGTTCATGATGACGTGAATAGGGCGCATCACGGAACCCAGTTGTTTCTCTCCTGCCCCAGATTGCTGCAGTTTGAATAGCTCTAAGCGGTGGACAAAACCAATGATGTTGTCTTTCTGCTCGCTGTAAACCAGTGGGCGTGAGAAAGGCGTTTCCTTATGTTGTGCCAAAAATTCGTTGATGGTCATGGTTGCTTCAACGCGAAAGACCACTGGTCGAGGCGTCATCACCTGTGTTACTGGCACATCTTGAATGCCGAGCAAGTTACTCAGAATTTTAGACTCGCCCTCAGCAAACTCGCCGCTTTCACGCGCCAAAATCGCCATGGCTGACAGCTCATCGCGCATTTTTGGGGTTTCTTGATTGCGAGCAAGACGCTTGGTGATTTGCTCAGAGAACCAGACAAAGGGTGTTAGGGCCCAGACCATCCAACGCAAGGTGCTGGCGGCTGAAGGCGCCAGTTGTCGCCAGTAAGTGGCTCCAATGGTTTTAGGGACGATTTCCGAAAGCACAAGAATACCGAGCGTTAGGACACCAGAGAATACCCCCAACCATTCGCTGCCGAAAACCACTGCCGCTTGCGCACCCGCTGTCGCAGCACCAATGGTGTGAGCGATGGTGTTCAGCGTCAGGATGGAAGCCAGTGGGCGATCGATATCCGCTTTGAGTTTCGTCAGTTGTGCCGCAGCTGGGTGCCCTTGTTGTCTGAGTTGGGCGATGTAACTCGGACTGATGCTGAGCAAGACGGCTTCTAGCACCGAACAAATAAAGGAAACACCAATAGCAATCGAAATATAGATAGTAAGCAGTAGCATAGTTGCCCTTGAAGAAATCCCTCAATCACATCTGCCGTGAGGTAAATCGTATTATAGGAGTATGGCAGCCCCTTATAAATAGGTGCTTTGAGGCTGAAATCCAAGAGCTTTATGTGGTTATTCGGTAACAATTTGTGAGTTATTACTCAGAAAACGGTTAAAAGTAAGGCATTGAAGCGAAAGAATGACGACAAACCTTTGCCAGACGGGGGCTTTATGCTTTAGAGTGAAATGAATTCGATAACCTATGAGAAGGGAAACCTAATGAACAAGACCCAATTAATCGACTTTATCGCAGAGAAAGCAGACCTATCTAAAGCACAAGCGAAAGCTGCTCTTGAAGCTACTCTTAACGGTGTGACTGACGCACTAAAAGAGGGTGACCAGGTTCAACTAATTGGTTTTGGTACATTCAAAGTAAACCACCGCGCAGCACGTACTGGCCGTAACCCTAAAACGGGTGATGAGATCCAAATCGCTGCAGCAAACGTTCCTGCATTCGTAGCAGGTAAAGCACTGAAAGAATCAGTAAACTAATTGCTCTGCACCGGAGATTCTCTCCGGTGCCTTTTTTAAATTGCCTGACATCATGAAAAAACGACTGCTCTCCCTGACTGCCCTCCTAATCCTTGCTGGTTGTTCTTCAGCACCAAGACCAAATCTTGAACAATTCACTCATTTCTCTGGTGGCCAGACGATGGGCGATGCGACGAGTTTCTATTGGGTGACGGACAAACTGACGGGGCCGCATAAAGCGTCGGACTATGTTTTTTCTGGTGATTACGGTTGGTACCAAAGCGAATATCGCTGGGATGAAGGCGCATTACGAGAGTTGATTCGAGAAGGTGAGCAGCTTGATAGCAAGTTAGGCTTAGTACCTTATCGAATCCACGTTCGATTTAATGTTGAAGGGGATGCGGTTTATCAGCAGTATCGCCTTAACGGGAAAGTTCTCCCTATCCAAAAAGAACAGTTGCAGCGCTACCAATACGAAGCGGATGCATTGGTTAAAGAGACCAAGCAGCAAGCGCGCGAGGGCTTGGAGTTGGTCCAAGGGTATTGGGATGGGGAAACGTTTGAAACCTGTAGTGGAGAGGAATATTCGACACTCGAGTTTAATCAGACCCTCCCAGGATTTGTGGTTAACCGCTTGGCCAGCGTCGACAGCTATGTGGCGTTTTTAGGCAAAAAATCTTCACGTCGTTTGGAAGTAGAAACGTTACTGTTATTAGATGAAGACGATCGAGACTGCGTGGAAAAGCCCGTGTTGCTTGAAGAGTAAGACTTACTCCGTTAGACGAATGAAAAGACAAAAGGCGCAAAATGCGCCTTTTGTTTTCTTTGCCAACTGATGTTGTTGTTATTTTTGTTGCTCGCGAGCGATAGCACGGTAGCCAATATCGTTGCGGTGGAACATGCCTTCCCAACGGATCTGTTTTGCCAGCTCGTACGCGCGTTGCTGCGCTTCTGATACGCTGTTGCCAAGTGCGGTGGCACAAAGAACACGACCACCGTTTGTTACGATATCGCCCTCTTTATTTTCAGTGCCAGCGTGGAAGACTTTTTCGCCTTCAATTTCAACTTGAGGTAGGCCAGAGATCACGTCGCCCTTGTTGTACGCTGCTGGGTAGCCACCCGCTGCAAGCACAATACCAATCGATGCGCGAGGGTCCCACTTGGACTCGACTTGGTCCAGTTTCTTGTCGATGGCCGCGAGGCACAATTCCACAAGATCCGATTCCATGCGCATCATGATAGGTTGCGTTTCTGGGTCACCAAAGCGGCAGTTGTACTCGATCACTTTTGGTGTGCCATCTTTGTCAATCATCAAACCGGCATAGAGGAAGCCCGTGTATGGGTTACCTTCGGCTGCCATGCCACGCACGGTAGGGAAGATCACCTCTTGCATAACACGGTTATGGATCTCTGGTGTCACCACTGGTGCGGGTGAGTAAGCGCCCATGCCGCCGGTGTTTGGACCGGTGTCTTTATCGCCGACACGTTTGTGGTCTTGGCTGGTGGCCATTGGCAGTACGTTTTCGCCATCCACCATCACGATGAAGCTCGCTTCTTCGCCATCAAGGAACTCTTCGATCACCACGCGGCTGCCTGCCTCGCCAAAGGCGTTGCCTGCGAGCATGTCTTTGATTGCTTCTTCCGCTTCTTCCAGCGTCATCGCGACAATCACGCCTTTACCTGCCGCAAGGCCATCTGCTTTCACCACGATTGGCGCGCCTTGTTCACGTACATAGGCCAGTGCTGGCTCGATGTCCGTAAAGTTTGCGTACGCCGCCGTCGGGATTTGGTGACGAGCAAGGAAGTCTTTGGTAAATGCTTTAGAGCCTTCAAGTTGCGCAGCCGCTTGGGTAGGGCCAAAAATTGGCAGGCCTGCTTCATAAAACGCATCAACGACACCCAGTACGAGTGGCACTTCAGGACCGACGATGGTCAGTTCAATGGCTTTCTCTTTAGCAAACGCCACTAAACCGGCAATGTCTTCAACGGCGATGTTGACGTTTTCTAGCTTAGGCTCAAGTGCAGTACCAGCGTTACCCGGCGCGACGAAGATTGTCTCTACATTTGGGTTTTGCGCGGCTTTCCAACCTAGTGCGTGTTCACGACCGCCGGAACCAATTATCAATACATTCATCTCATCATCCTCAAATCTTGCAAAAAGAGGTGCCTGATAAGGCACCTCTGATAAAAACTAGTGGCGGAAGTGGCGCATGCCGGTAAAGATCATCGCCATACCGTGTTCATCTGCGGCGGCAATCACTTCGTCATCACGCATCGAACCACCAGGCTGAATCACACATTTAATGCCAGCTTCTGCTGCTGCATCAATACCGTCACGGAATGGGAAGAAGGCATCAGATGCCATGACACAACCTTCAACTTGCAGACCTTCGTCTGCCGCTTTAATTCCGGCAATCTTCGCTGAGTAGACGCGGCTCATTTGGCCAGCGCCCACACCAATGGTCATGTCGCCTTTAGAGTAAACAATCGCGTTCGATTTTACGTACTTGGCGACTTTCCAGCAGAATAGCGCATCTTTGAGCTCTTCTTCGGTTGGCTGGCGCTTAGAGACGACTTTAAGGTCATCGAGGCTAACCATGCCTTGGTCGCGGTCTTGAACCAGTAGACCGCCGTTTACGCGTTTCACATCAAAACCGGTCGTCTTCGTTGTCCACTCGCCACACTCAAGCAGACGAATGTTTTTCTTCGCTGCCACCACTTCCATCGCTTCAGCCGATACCGAAGGGGCAATGATGACTTCAACAAATTGGCGCTCAACAATAGCGGTGGCCGTTTCTGCGTCTAGCTCTTGGTTGAAGGCGATGATGCCGCCAAATGCGGATGTCGGATCGGTTTGGTAAGCGCGGTTGTACGCCTCTAGGATGTCTTTACCTAGCGCTACGCCACATGGGTTAGCGTGCTTAACAATGACACAAGCTGGCTCATTAAACTCTTTCACACACTCAAGCGCTGCGTCCGTGTCTGCGATGTTGTTGTAAGAAAGGGCTTTGCCTTGGATTTGGCGAGCGGTAGCAACCGATGCTTCTTGTGGGTTGGCTTCAACATAGAAAGCGGCTGCTTGGTGGCTGTTCTCACCGTAGCGCATGTCTTGTTTTTTGATGAACTGCTGGTTGAAAGTGCGCGGGAATTTGCTCTCTTCATCACCTTCTTTGTTCTCTCCGTATGAAGGAACCATAGTGCCGAAGTAGTTCGCGATCATGCCGTCGTAAGCAGCGGTGTGTTCAAAGGCTGCGATAGCGAGGTCGAAACGCGTTTCTAGAGTAAGCGACGTGTCGTTGGCGTCCATTTCTGTGATGACGCGATGGTAGTCTGACGCGTTGACAACGATAGTCACGTCTTTATGGTTTTTCGCCGCAGAGCGAACCATGGTTGGGCCACCGATGTCGATGTTTTCAACCGCGTCAGCCAGTGTGCAGCCTTCTTTAGCGACAGTTTCTGCGAATGGGTAGAGGTTAACCACCACCATGTCGATCGGGTTAATGCCGTGTTTTGCCATGACCTCATCGTCTTGGCCACGACGACCGAGCACACCACCGTGAACTTTCGGGTGAAGCGTTTTAACGCGACCGTCCATCATTTCTGGGAAACCAGTGTAGTCAGAGACTTCAGTGACTGCGATGCCTTGCTCTGCAAGTAAACGAGCAGTACCGCCAGTCGATAAGATATCGACACCGCGCTCAGCAAGAGCTTGCGCAAACTCAACAATACCGGTTTTGTCTGATACGCTGATAAGCGCACGGCGAATAGGACGAGCGTTGTTCATGCTTCCAATTTCCTCAAATTCACGGAGTTAAACTAAAGATATTTGCCAAAAATGAACTTGTTTTTACCTCTTGGGGTAAAATATTGGCCAGTTTTGGAAAAGACCTTTGTCTCGCTTTTCTGGTAAGAAGACAGTCTCCCTCATTTGATGGCGCGTATTCTAACCAATTTATTACATAAAAGCTCGCGCAATCGTTTGGCATCTCAAAAATAATTGCAAAAAACTCGAACTTTAAGAGAAAAAGTAACGAGATAGTTAATAAGGAAAGTTATGTTTCAGATAGGTGAATTGGCGAAACGTTGTGGTGTGAGTGCGGATACGCTGCGCTTTTATGAAAAAAATGCCCTGATCAAGCCAGCTGGTCGCAGTGAATCCGGCTACCGTCTTTACAATTATGAAAACCAGAAGCAGGTGGGGTTCATTCTAAAAGCCAAAGAACTCGGTTTAAGTTTGGAAGAGATCAAAGAGCTGCTGGAGATCAAACTCGAAGCAACAGAACACAGTTGCGCCGAGGTGAAAGCGATCACTTCTGCTAAGTTGGCACTCATCGATGAGAAAATTGCCGAATTAAACAAAATTCGTCGGGCACTGAAAAAAATTAACGACGCGTGCTGTGGACATGTGGAAGATAATGCCAGCCACTGTTCCATTCTTGCTGCTTTAGAATAACAGACGGCTTAGACCATTAATGACCTAAGCCGATCGTAAGTTTGCTCATTCTATTGGCGTTACACCTTGAACGCGGCAAAGTTGACTTGCAATTGGTGACCGCTAGCCATCAACTGCTCGCTCGCCGCAGCGACTTGATTGGCTTGTGCTGCCGTCTGTTCACTGTGATCGACAATGTGCAGCAGATTGTGGTTAATGAGCTCAGTGGCCGATGTTTGCTCTCCGCTGGCACGAGCAATGTGCTGATTGAGCTGCAGAATCACAGCAATTTGCGCATCGATATCACTTAGGGCTTGCTGTGCCAAGCTGGCTTGTTGTTGGGTTTCGGTGGATTGACGCTGTGTTTGCTCCATCGATAAACAGACATCGTTGGCGCGTTGTTGTAACTGCGCGATGATGTGTTGAATTTCATCGGTACTGCTGCTGGTGCGCGTAGCCAATGTGCGTACTTCATCAGCGACCACCGCAAAGCCACGGCCTTGCTCACCCGCTCGGGCGGCTTCTATTGCAGCGTTGAGCGCAAGTAAATTGGTTTGCTCGGCCACACCCCGGATAACTTCCAACACTGAGCCTACTTTTTGGGTTTCTTTGGCTAGCTCTTGCACATTGAGCTCTGTTTGGGTCACGGTGTGTGACAAGGCATGCATGTAGCCAGAGGCTTTTTCAATGATGGCACTGCCTTCTTTGCCTTTCTCTGCGGCAGTCTGCGCTGCACTGGCTGCCTCTTGAGCCGAATCGGCCACTTGCATATTGCTGTCGTGCAGTTGCTTCATGGCACTGGCAACGGAATCGACCGAGTGCTGCTGGGCGGTGGCTTTTTCGAGTGCATTTCTTGCCACTTGGGTCAGCTCAGAGGCAGAGCCGGTGACATCACGTGTGACAGGGGCAATGCCTTGTACGATGAGGCGGATCTTGCTGGTGAATTGGTTAAACGCACGAGCGATTTGCGCTAACTCATCTTGGCCGTCGGCAGGCAGTTGCTTGGTCAGGTCGCCATCACCTTGTGCAATATCCTCTAAAGCGCGCTGCGTCGCTCGACATGGCTGGGTAATGCTGTTGCCTATCCATCCAGCCAGTAACAGCATGACAGCGCCTGTAAGGCTCAACTGGAGAAGGGAGGCGCGAATACGCTGCCACACCAGCGCTTCGACATCATCGATATAAACGCCACTGCCGGTAATCCAGCCCCACGGCTGAAACATTTGCACATAAGAGACTTTTTCCACATCGACGTCTGAACCCGGCTTTGGCCACATGTAATGGACAAAGCCAGCCCCGGATGTTTTTGCCACCGAAATCATTTCAACAAACAGCGCCTTGCCAGTCGGATCTTTCACTGCGCTTAAACTCTTGCCGTTCAGTTGCGGTTTCATCGGGTGCATGATCATATTGGGCTGATCATCGTTAATCCAAAAGTAATCTTCTTTTTCATAGCGCAGCTGGCTAATGGCCGCCTTGGCTTGCGTTTGCGCCTCTTCGCGAGACAAGCGCCCGGCTTGTTCTTGCTGATAATAGTGCTGCTGCAAACTCACGGCCGCTTCGACCAAATGGCGTGTTTTGACCTGCTTGGCTTCCATCAAATCACTTTGATAGGCGTAAAGCAGAGCGATAAATGGAAGCAGCAATAGTGATGTAATCACGAAGGTGAGTACATAAAGTCGCTGTTTGATGTTAATGACGCGCAAGCTGGAACCGACCATACCAATCACTCCTTGAAGGGTTGGGAAACATTTGTTGATTGTTATTGTTTTTTCAATGTAACAAATTGATAACAGCTTCGTATATGCGACGAAAGGCGAGATTTGAAAGTGATGACGGTTTTAAAGCAAAGGTTGGGTAGCGTTACAGGAGAAATGTGCTACTGCGTAGAAAAGAGGGCATAAGAATCGATAAAAGAAAACCGCCCGCGGGAAACTCCAGCGGGCGGTTTGAAAGCGATCAAACTAATCAGGGATTAGTTCATGCCGTATTTTTTCAGTTTCTTACGAAGAGTACCGCGGTTGATGCCCATCATGGTTGCTGCGCGAGTTTGGTTACCGCGAGTGTACTGCATGATGGTATCTAGTAGTGGCTGTTCAACTTCAGCTAGAACTAATTCATAAAGTTCAGTGACTTCTTGACCGTTTAGTTGAGCCAAGTAGTTTTTAAGAGACGCTTTAACAGAATCACGTAGTGGCTTTTGCGTGATCTGATCTTGTGATGTTACGGTAGTTACTGTTAAAGCTTCTGAAGTCAGATTTTGTTCGAACATATTCGGTCTAGCTCTTCTCTTAATTATGATGCAACGTTATCAAAATAACCTTCGAGCGCTTCAAGTTGCAGCATAGCTGCGTCGATAGCGTTGAAGGTACGGCGAAACTCACTCGCTTGCTCATGTTCTTTTAGATACCAACCCACGTGCTTACGCGCGATGCGAGGGCCTAAATACTCACCATAAAACTCATGGAGAGCCTGAACATGACCGAGCATAATGCTTTTTACTTCCTCAATCGGAAGTTCAGGCATTGTGGTGCCGTTTTCCAAATAGTGATGGATTTCCTGGAAAATCCAAGGACGACCCTGGGCAGGGCGTCCAATCATTAAAGCGTCTGCGCCGGTGTACTCCAGTACATACTTGGCTTTTTCCGGGCTATCGATATCACCGTTTGCGATAACCGGAATGGAAACTGCCTGTTTAACGGCTTTAATGCTGTCGTATTCGGCCTCACCTTTGTACATACAGGCTTTGGTTCTGCCATGCAGAGCAAGAGCTTGTATGCCGCAGTCTTCGGCTAATTTAGCGATGTGAATACAGTTTTTGTTTTCTGTATCCCAGCCAGTGCGGGTTTTCAACGTTACAGGAACGTCCACTGCGTCAACCACCGCTTTCAAAATCTGTTCGATAATGTCCGGGTATTTGAGCAGCGCGGAACCCGCCAGCTTTTTATTCACTTTTTTTGCTGGGCAACCCATGTTGATATCGATGATTTGCGCACCATTTTCAACACTGAATTGCGCAGCATCTGCCATCAGCTGTGGATCGCTGCCCGCGATTTGTACAGAGCGAATGCCCGATTCGCCTTCATGCACCATGCGTTGCTTCGACTTCGACGTTTTCCATAGCTGCGGATTAGAGGACATCATTTCACTGACGGCCATTCCCGCACCATAACGAAGGCACAACTCTCGAAACGGTCTATCCGTTACTCCGGCCATCGGCGCTACGATTAGTTTGTTCTTAAGTTGATAATTTCCGATCTTCAAAACGTCGTCACAGCTTCATACCAGCAAGGGCGCGCATTTTACGCATTTTTTTTCTGCGTGAAAAGACTAATATTTGAGCATTGACAAATTGTTTTTGCAATTTGTATGAATTTCAAACAATTACCCCTGAAAGTCTTGTCTAGCCTTGCTTGCGACCAGAGATGCGACACCATTCACTTTGCTCAACGATTGGATCAATGTGAAGCTCATCACGGTAATAGTTGGCCACATCTTCTGCTTGGGTATCCAACACGCCCGACATCGCTAATTGGCCATTTGGTTTGACAAGCCCCTTGATGATCGAAGAAAGCTCACGCAGTGGTGCCGCCAAAATGTTTGCGACAACAACGTCAGCAAGCAGACCTTCCGGTTGATCTTGAGGCAGATAAACATCCAGCTGATCGGCAACGCCATTACGTTGGGCGTTGTCTTTCGAAGCGAGAAGTGCTTGAGGATCAATGTCGATCCCGATGACTTTTTCTGCACCCAGTTTGATCGCTGCGATCGCCAAGATGCCAGAGCCACAACCAAAATCGATAACGGTTTTACCCGAAAGATCAAGCCCTTCTAGCCACTCAAGACACAGTGCTGTGGTTGGGTGAGTACCTGTACCAAACGCAAGGCCAGGATCCAGCATCACGTTCACTGCGGTGGGATCAGGAATGTCACGCCAGCTTGGGCAGATCCACAAACGCTGACCAAATTTCATTGGGTGGAAGTTGTCCATCCACTCACGTTCCCAATCTTTATCTTCTAGCTGCTCAATTTTGTAAGCAAAGCCTTCAGCCAGCATGTTGCTTGCTTTGATTTGCGACATGATGAGCTGAGTGTCCGCCTCTGCGTCGTACAGTGCCAGGACATCCGTATCACCCCAAAGACGCGTTTCACCAGGCAGTGGCTCGAAGACAGGGGTATCGTGCGCATCTAGGAAAGTCACCGATAGCGCGCCAGTCTCTTCCATAAGCATATCGCCGATAAGCTCAGCGTTTTCGTTGGTCGCATTGAGTTTGATTTGAATCCAAGGCATGAGTGCATACTCTTAATGTTTAAATTTGGCGCAGAGTTTAGCAGACTTTCCCTGCAAACGAAAAAATCCGCTCAATGAAAAATGCCCACCGAAGTGGGCATGGTAACCAGTGCGCTGCGCTTAGTGCTGAAGGCCGAGTTTTTTCTCTAGGTAGTGGATGTTGGCACCACCGTGCTGGAAGTTTTCATCGTTCATGATGCTCACTTGCAGCGGAATGTTGGTCTTGATGCCTTCAATGAACATCTCACCCAGGGCGTTCTTCATACGTGCAATCGCAACGTCACGGTTTTCACCGTAAGTGATCAGCTTACCGATCATTGAGTCGTAGTGCGGTGGCACGGTGTAGCCGCTGTAGATGTGCGATTCCCAACGAACACCCATACCGCCTGGTGCGTGGAAGCGTTCAATCTTACCTGGAGATGGCAGGAAGCGCTCTGGGTCTTCCGCGTTGATACGACATTCAATCGCATGGCCACGGATCTTAATGTCGTTCTGCGTGAATGACAGAGGCTGACCCGCCGCAACGCGCAGCTGTTCTTTGATCAGGTCAACACCAGTCACCATTTCAGTCACTGGGTGCTCAACCTGAATACGGGTGTTCATTTCAATGAAGTAGAACTCACCGTTTTCGTAGAGGAATTCGAATGTACCTGCACCGCGGTAACCGATCTCTAGACATGCACGAGTACAACGTTCGCCGATGTACTTACGCATCTCTTCAGTAATACCTGGAGCTGGTGCTTCTTCAACAACCTTTTGGTGACGCCGCTGCATTGAACAATCACGCTCACCTAGGTGGATAGCGCCGCCTTGGCCATCTGCAATCACTTGAACTTCAACGTGACGTGGGTTTTCTAGGAATTTCTCCATGTAAACCATGTCGTTGTTGAATGCTGCTTTTGCTTCTGCACGCGTCATGGCAATTGCTTGAACGAGGTCTGCTTCTTTACGAACCACACGCATACCACGACCACCACCGCCACCAGAGGCTTTGATGATCACTGGGTAACCAATACGTTTCGCGTGTGCTCGGTTTTTCACTTCGTCGTTATCAAGTGGACCATCAGAACCAGGTACACATGGAACGCCCGCTTTTTTCATTGCAGTGATAGCCGATACTTTGTCACCCATCATGCGGATGGTGTCCGCTTTTGGACCCACAAAGATGAAACCGCTACGTTCTACTTGTTCAGCAAAGTCTGCGTTTTCAGACAAGAAACCATAACCTGGGTGGATCGCCACCGCGCCAGTCACTTCTGCTGCTGAAATAATGCGAGGAATGTTCAGATAGCTGTCGATACCACGAGCAGGACCGATACACACAGTTTCATCTGCCAGCAGTACGTGTTTTAGATCGCGATCGGCGGTGGAGTGCACGGCAACGGTTTTGATGCCGAGTTCTTTACACGCGCGAAGGATACGAAGTGCGATTTCACCTCGGTTCGCGATGACTACTTTATCTAGCATAGCGAACTCCGCTTATTCGATAACTACAAGTGGTTGGTCAAACTCAACAGGCTGGCCGTCTTCAACAAGGATTGCTGTTACCACGCCAGATTTGTCGGCTTCGATTTGGTTCATCATCTTCATCGCTTCCACGATGCACAGTGTTTGACCTGCAGTCACAGATTGGCCCACTTCGATGAATGCTTTCGCATCTGGACTTGGAGAGCGGTAGAAAGTACCGACCATTGGAGAAAGAACTTGGTGGCCTGCTGGTACTGCCGCCGCAGCTGGCGCTGCTTCTGCGGTTGCGACAGGTGCTGCTGCAACTGGCGCAGGTTGCGCTACAGGTGCCGCAGCGTAGTGCATTGGAGCAGGCGCTGCCATCATTTGACCGTGACGACTGATGCGTACCGACTCTTCGCCTTCAGAGATTTCTAGCTCAGCAATGCCAGATTCTTCAACTAGTTCGATAAGCTTTTTGATTTTACGAATATCCATCTTTTCTTTCTCTTTTATCTTGTGAGTAAGACAACCCTAAAGGGTTGCAGAGTGTTGGGTTTACTTTGCCTGCAGACGAGCAATGGCTGCCGACAGAGCGAATTCATAGCCTTGCGCCCCTAAGCCACAAATCACGCCGAGCGCTTTGTCCGACAAATAAGAGTGATGTCGGAACGGCTCACGAGCGTGTACGTTGGAGAGGTGCACTTCAATAAAAGGGATGGCAACACCCAGTAGCGCATCACGTAGCGCAACACTGGTGTGAGTAAAAGCCGCCGGATTGATGATGATGAAGTCGACGTTGCCGTGTGCGGCATGGATGGCTTCAATCAATTCATACTCACGATTCGATTGCAGGTGTTCGAGCTCGATGCCTGCAGTTTGCGCCTGTTGTGTCAGCGTATCGACGATTTGCGGCAAAGTTTGGTGACCGTAATGACCCGGCTCACGCAAACCCAGCAGGTTAATATTTGGGCCGTTAAGGACCAGAATTCGTGATTTTGCAGACATGTTGACGCTATCTTCCTTTAACGTGAGTGGAACCAGCATATTCCCAAAAATACGAGAAATCGGCACGAGATTTTTGTAAAAAACGCGCAAATTTTTCAAAATCGACCAAGATTATAGCCAATTCATTACAATTAGCAGCAATTTACTGGTCTAATCTCCCTGTTTGCCGTGGATTTTCTGTAACCAGCTTAACAAAAAACAAGATTAACCTTTCTTATAGTATGGGTAATGATAACGGCAAACAAAAAAGCCACTCTTATGTAGAGTGGCTTTGAGGGTGTTTGGTTTAAAACGGATTAAACCAGTTCGGCTTTTTCTGCGATCAGTTTATCAACTACGCTTGGGTCGGCCAGTGTTGAGGTGTCCCCCAAGTTGCTGGTGTCTCCCGTGGCGATCTTACGCAAAATGCGGCGCATGATTTTGCCTGAACGGGTTTTCGGTAGTGCATCTGTCCAATGCAGTACGTCTGGCGTTGCGATTGGGCCAATCTCTTTACGTACCCAATCTTTCACTTCTTTGTGCAGCTCGGCGGTTGGATACTCGCCCGCATTGAGGGTGACGTAGGCGTAAATTGCTTGGCCTTTGATGTCGTGTGGAATGCCAACAATCGCTGCTTCGGCAATTTTCGGGTGGGCCACTAGGGCGGATTCAATTTCCGCTGTGCCCATTCGGTGGCCTGAAACGTTCAATACGTCATCCACACGGCCTGTGATCCAGTAGTAACCGTCTTCATCACGGCGCGCACCGTCTCCGGTAAAGTACATGCCTTTAAAGGTTGAGAAGTAGGTTTGTTCGAAGCGCTCATGGTCACCATAAACCGTGCGCATTTGGCCTGGCCAAGAATCGAGGATAACGAGGTTACCTTCTGCGGCTTGGTCTTCGATCACATTACCCATGTTGTCCACCAGTGCAGGCTGAACACCAAAGAATGGGCGCGTTGCAGAACCCGGTTTCAGCGCGGTGGCGCCTGGCAGTGGTGTGATCAAAATGCCGCCAGTTTCGGTTTGCCACCAAGTATCGACAATCGGTGATTTCTCGTTGCCGATGGTTTTGTAGTACCACTCCCACGCCTCTGGGTTAATAGGTTCACCCACAGAGCCCATGATGCGTAGGCTGCTACGATCCGTACCTTCAATCGCTTCGTTGCCTTTTGCCATCAGCGCACGAATGGCCGTTGGTGCGGTGTAAAGAATGTTGACTTGGTGCTTATCGACCACTTCACTCATGCGGCTGGTGTTTGGATAGTTTGGCACGCCTTCAAAGAGAATGGTTTTCGCGCCGTTTGCCAGTGGACCGTAAACCAGATACGTGTGGCCAGTGATCCAACCCACGTCGGCCGTACACCAGAAAGTTTCGCCAGGTTGGTAGTCAAACACGTACTTAAAGGTCATGGTCGCGTAGACCAAATAGCCGCCCGTGGTGTGCAGCACGCCTTTCGGTGTACCGGTTGAGCCTGACGTGTAGAGGATGAACAGCGGATCTTCGGCTTTCATCTCTTCTGGTGGGCAAACGTCAGAGACTTTTGCTGTTGCTTCGTGCCACCAAACATCACGATGTTCGTGCCAATCAATGTTGCCGCCAGTGCGCTTGAACACCACCACTTTGCTGATGGTTTTCACTTCAGGGTTAGTCAGTGCTTCGTCCACGTTCTTTTTCAGTGGCACCGCGCGACCACCACGAACGCCTTCGTCGGCCGTGATGACGACTTTGGCATCGGAGTCGATGATGCGGCCAGCCAGTGCTTCTGGTGAAAAACCACCAAAGACGATGGTGTGCACCGCACCAATACGGGTACAGGCCAACATCGCAACCGCCGCTTCAGGGACCATTGGCATGTAGAGACACACCACGTCGCCTTTGCGTACGCCTTGCTCTTTCAGAGCATTCGAGAAACGACACACTTCGGTGTAGAGCTCGTTGTAAGTCAGAGTTTTGTCGTCCGCTGGGTTGTCGCCTTCCCAAATGATGGCGACATCATCGCCGCGCTCTGCTAGATGGCGGTCAATACAGTTTGCTGAGACGTTGAGCGTGCCATCTTCAAACCAGCGAATATCTACGTGGCCAGTATCAAAAGACGTTTGTTTGACTTTGGTGAAGGGCTTAATCCAGTCAACAATTTTGCCGTGTTCACTCCAGAAACCTTCAGGATCAGTGACTGACTGCTGGTACATGGCTAGGTAGGTATCATTATCCGCATGGGTATGGGCTTTGATGTTCTCTTTAACCGGATAAATGTGGGCTTCACTCATTGTCTCTCTCCTTGTGCCTTTGTCTTCGTGATGGAGTTCCATGACGTTTAAAACAGTCATCAATCACGAAAGGGGGAATCCGTATGCCTCTAACTGTCAATCAGTTGGAGGCTTTCGACAATTAGACTTTAGGATATAGCGAGTGCTGATGGGGTGTTTTTTCTCCGACCACGATCACGAAGAAGCATAGGGCAATGACAGGCTCGGCAAGTCGCCACGAGTGAGTCGCACAAACACCAAAGCGGCAGCAATCGCATCTTGCAGTGCATCGTGTTTGTCTTGGATGGGCAAGTCGAGATGGCGACAAATGGCGTCCAAACTCAAATCGAAATAGGCGTTGGGTAGGTGCTTTTCCAGCTTGTCATGGTAGATCTGGCTGACTTCCACCAGTGGATTGGCCAAGGGAAAACCGAGGTGGCGTAAGCAGGCTAAATCGAGGATCTTCTTATCGTAGCGGATGTGGTAGCCCACCAAGGGGCGATTGCCGATGAAATCAATGAGTTTGAGCAGTGCTTCTTTCTCGCTCAACCCATCGACCAAGTCTTGGTGGCGGATCTTGTGAATTTTCACTGAACCAGAATCGAGAGACTGTGGCGCACGCAAACGCACCTCGAACGGTTTACTGGTGATGATGCGATTGTCGATGATCTTGGTGGCCGCAATGGTGACGAGTTCTGCGCGGTTGGGGTCAAGGCTGGTGGTTTCACAGTCGAGAGAGACATACTCTTTATTGTTTGGCGCACAAAACAGCGACTGATAGGGCGAGCCTTTCAATCGGTAGTACCAGTAGTTGCGCCGAAACCAGTTCATAGAGATTCCTATTTGATTAAGACCTTAGCCGTATAGCCTTTGGTCGTGATTCGATGTTTTGCGTTGGTTAATCTTTGATTTGGTAGTGATAACCCAGCCACTGTTTGAACTTTTTCACCACGTGCAAACTGTGGCGCAGTAAATCTCGCTCCGTGCGATCCAGCAGTTTTAAGTTGAGTTTGTTATTACTGTGCTGCTCTGTCAGTTGCTGTGCTAGGCGCAATTTAAAAAACAACTTGAGTGCTTCGCTTAGGTTTGCGGCCGTGCTTTTTTCCAACACGTTGCGTGCCACTAACCCCTCAATGCGGTCGAAGGTGTTGTTGTCATGTAGCGCGTATTCCAAGCTCAGGGCTCGAATGCCGTGTACGATAGGAAAGATGCCGCCTTGTTTGATGTCGAGGCCGCTTTTGTCGGCCTTGACGTTGCCAAAAAGGGTGAGGGGAACTGAAAAGTTCAATGCAGGCCGAGTGAACTCGGTCAAAATCAGTTCTTGATCCGCCATCAACTCGGAGAGGTGCTGTTTCACGGGCTCAAGCAATACCTTATTGCCCGCAACGGCATGTGCATCGGCAAAAATCGCTAAATCCATCACCGTTTCTGGTTTGGCGCTGCGTACCCATGCGGTGAGGGTTTTGCGCCAATCACTCTGACTTTTGACCCACTTAGGGTTATTGACCATCACATTGCCCGGACAGAGCGGATAGCCAAGTTGCTGCAAGGTGTGTGTCAGTTGTTGCATCACCACGCCGCTTTGTTGCCATTCCAAACCATCTTTGATGATCAGTGCGTTGTCTTGGTCGGTTTTGAGGATTTGTTCCCCACGACCTTCTGAGCCTAAAACGATCAAACAACAGTGATCGTGAAGGGCGGGTGGAACAACCAACTCAAAGGCTTTCTCGATGATCTGTTCATTGACGGCAGAAATCAGCTCCATGATGAAGCGAGTGCGAATGCCGTTTTTCAGCAAACTTTCCACTAACTGACGCTGGCGATTCGACGCTAAGGCCAGCTCTTCAACACTGGAGGCGCGCGCGATGCTCAAAGTGAGCACGTGGGAATGGGTGGAGAAGGCGCTGAGAATTTGCGTCATGTCCAACATGCCCACGGCTTGATGACCATCGCACACCATGAGGCGCTTCATACGATTGCGCGTCATGGTGATCATCGCATTAAAGAGAAAATCACCATCATCGACGTGGAAGACGGGGAAGGTGGCAATATCACCCACCGGAGTGTCGAGCGGCTTATCATCGAGCATCACCGAGTGGAGCATATTGGTGCGGGTGACAATCGCATAAGGGTGTGCATTGGGATGATTGAGTAGCCGCCCATCGTCATCATGGAGGCGTACCAAGGCGGCATCGATACCGTTCTCTTTAAGTGTGCGCGTGACCTGATTGATCGGCATCTCAGGCGACAAAATCTTCGGTGGATGATAGATGGCTTTATCAACTTTGGTGAGAATGAACTCAGCAAGATTTTGCTGCTGCTGCGCCGCCTCTATCAGCTCTTGGCGCTTGGCGAGGTTGTTATCAAAATAAGCGGCGAATTGGCCATTTTCATTGTATAGCTCGAGAAAAATGGCCTTGGGCAGCAAATAGCTTAAGGTATCTTCGAGCGCGACATATTGATGACGTACGGTTGGCTCGAACAAGGCGCGCACATCAAACATGTCGTCATTGGCGTAGTGAGCAAACACTTCTTGCTGGTTGGCGGAACGCTCTTCGACCGCGCCTTTGATTAAGATATGCAGATGCGGTGACGGTTGCCCCGCGGCGAGCACCACATCTTTAGTGCGAAAATAAGCCACATCCAGCGAAGAACGTAAAAGGTGTTGTTGCCCCTCGCTCAAGCGATCAAACGGGGGAGATTGCATATTAAATTTATCAGGCATGGCAGCATCCAAAACCAGCAAGGCATATGCTCTAAGTCTGACAAAATTCTCCTGACTCTCCAGACGACTTTGGTCTAATTCACTCCAATTAGGCCGATTAGAGGAAACAATCTGTCGCGGAGAATTCCCTTTTTCTCATCTGCAAGGCAAGTCATAATGGCGCCGATTTTTCTCTCGTCAGTTTTTCGGTCAACAGACCCTAGGATCACCATCATGTTCAAACCGTCTCCTTATGGATGGATATCGCAGTATTTTCTCGGTTTCTTTTTTGCCTATGGCGTCTATCTGCCATTTTGGTCGCTGTGGTTTAAAGAACAGGGCGTCTCCTCCACTGACATCGGTTTGCTGGTCGGTATCGGCTTAGCGACACGCTGTGTGGCGAACATAGTGATCACACCACGTATCCATAAGGCCGAGCACATTATGCCGGCGTTACGTTGGCTCAGTTTTGCGGCGTTGATTTTTGTCGGCTTCCACTTCTTTACCGGTGGCAGCTTTTGGCTGATGGCGTTAGCGACGGTACTGTTTAACTTGTGCTGTGGCCCAGTCGTGCCGCTATCCGATGCGCTTGCCAACTACTACGCAAGATTGAAGATGCTCGATTATGGTCGCACCCGTTTGTGGGGCTCGATCGCCTTTATCGCGGGCTCGACCGTGGTGGGGTATCTGATTTCCCTCTATGGCACCGACATGATTCTGTACACCGCCTTGGTGGGGGTGTTTATTTCCTTACTGCTGAGTATGCGCAGTGCCAATGTGATGCCGGTGACGCGCAGCGAACATCACAGTGAAAGACCGAAACTGACGCAACTGCTGACCGACGGCCCTGTGGTGAAATTTTTGCTACTGGCCGCTCTGATTCAGGGCAGTCACGCCGCCTATTACAGCTTTAGTGCGATTTACTGGCAGCAAGCAGGCCATTCGGAAGAGATCATCGGCTATTTGTGGAGCCTTGGTGTGGTATCGGAAGTGGCGGTGTTTGCGTTGAGCAAGCGCTTGTTTGCGGGCTGGTCGCTGCGTGCGTTGTTTGTCGCGGCATCGATTGGCGTCATGTTGCGCTGGGGGAGCACCGCCTCGACCACGTTGTTGTTAGGTTTGGTGTTGGTGCAGTTGCTGCACGGCGTGACATTTGCGATGGCGCACATCGCAGCCATTCAATACATTCAAAATTCAGAAGAACACAAAATGGTGGCGCTACAAGCCCTGTACAATGCGCTGCCACTGGGGGCCTTTATTGCGGCGATGACGGCCTTTAGTGGTTGGGGCTTCGAGCATTGGGGCGCGAACGTATTCTGGGTGATGGCGGCCATGGGGCTGGTGGCACTGTTTATCAAAGTCGCGCCTGTCACCAGCCAGGTTCAGGACGTTAGCGTGGTGAAAGCGGAGCCCAATGCACAGAATTAATCCTAAGAGATTGAGATTAAAAACTATCCTTAGTTAAATGAAACCTCTCCCGTATGGAGAGGTTTTTTATTGAGCAAGAGAAAGGATGTCACATGCAAGGATGGTTGGTGATACCCGTATCGTTAGCGTATTTAGGAGTGTTGTTCCTCATCGCTTGGTATGGAGATAGGCAAAAAAATTGGTTGGCACGTTGGCGGCCTTGGATCTATAGCCTATCGATTGCGGTTTACTGTACCTCTTGGACGTTTTACGGCACGGTGGGGCAGGCGAGCAATAATCCTTGGTCTTTCTTGCCGATCTACATTGCACCGATTCTGGTCTTTACTCTTGGTTGGCGCGTCTTGGCGCGGCTCATTCTCGTTGCCAAGCGCGAGCACATTACCTCGATTGCGGACTTCATTGCTGCGCGCTACGGGAAATCGCAAGGGCTTGCGGTGGTGGTGACCTTAATCGCTGTGGTGGGGATTTTGCCTTATATCGCCCTGCAATTGCGTGGCATCACCATGGGGCTTGAGATCATTGCGCCTGATCTCTCAAGCCGTTTTGGTTATCAAGATTCTGGCGTTTCTTGGTTTGTGGTGGGGGCTCTGGCGATATTCACCATGCTGTTTGGCACCCGTCATATCGACAACACCGAGCATCACCGTGGCATGATGATGGCGATCGCCTTTGAATCGATCGTTAAGCTGGTGGCGTTTCTCGTGGTGGGGATGTTTATCGTCTGGCTGGCGATGCAGCATCAAGAGGTCGATCTCAGCCGTGTGGCCGCTGCCACGTACCAATCGCCCAATATCGCGACCTTGTTGATCCACACCTTGCTGACCATGCTGGCGATTGTCTGTTTGCCGCGTCAGTTTCACACCATGGTGGTGGAAAATGAACGCGCGCAAGATCTGCATACCGCGCGCTGGCTTTTCCCGCTGTATTTGATTTTGATGGGCATTTTTGTGCTGCCGATTGCGTGGGCGGGGCAAAGTTTGCTCTCTGGCAGCCCTGCCGATACTTATGTGATCAGCTTGCCGATGGCGTTTGGCGCCAATGACATTGCTTTATTGGCCTTCCTTGGTGGCACGTCCGCTGCCAGTGGCATGGTGATTGTGTCCACCATCGCGCTCGCCATCATGGTCTCCAACGATTTGGTGATGCCGTTACTGCTGCGCCGCATGCGCCTGTCTAACCGTAATCACCACCATTTTTCAGGTTTACTGCTGCGTATTCGTCGAGCGTTGATTCTGGTGTTGTTAATTGGCGCATGGGGCTTCTATCAAGCGCTGGACGCAATTCATTCGCTCTCAGCAATTGGCTTTCTCTCATTCGCTGCGATCACCCAGTTTGCTCCAGCTTTGATTGGCGGCATGTACTGGCGCCAAGGTAACCGCAAAGGGGTGTATGTCGGTCTGGCGGCGGGCTTTACTTTATGGCTGATTACATTGATGAGCCAAACCGACATGTTGGCCGGGGATGCGCAGAGCAACTTGCTGATTTGGTTGATTACACCACCAGAGGTATTAGGGAAGATGGGCGTGAAGGCCTCTGACTGGGGGATGTTCCTCAGTGTCACCATCAATGCGCTCTGCTTCCTTGTCGTCTCGATGCTAACGCGTCCAAGCCTAAGTGAGCGCTTACAATCGGCGTCATTTGTTGGTACGCCATTGCCCGAAAATGAAAACATCAGCCTCTATCAAAGCCGCGTCACCGTGGGCGAGCTAGAGATGCTGGCCTCCCGCTTTGTTGGGCGAAATCGAGTGAAAAATGCCTTTGCTCACTATTGGTCGCAGCAAAGAGAAACCTTATTGCCGAACCAACAAGCTCCCTCGACCTTGATTCGTCATACTGAGCGGGTATTGGCGGGGGTGTTTGGTGCTTCGTCGGCGAAGTTAGTCCTTACTTCGGCGCTGCAAGGCAGAAACATGCAACTGGAGGAAGTCGCGACCATCGTCGATGAAGCGTCTGAGTTGTATGATTTTAGCCGTGGTCTATTGCAAGGGGCGATTGAGCATATTGGCCAAGGCATTGCCGTGGTGGACAAACAGCTTCGGCTGGTGGCATGGAACCAACGCTATTTGGAGCTGTTTGAGTTTCCGCCGGGGCTGATACAAGTGGGCCGACCGATTGCCGATGTGATTCGCCATAATGCCGAGCAGGGTTTATGTGGCCCGGGAGACCCAGAAGACCATGTTCGTCGCCGAGTCTACCATTTGGAACAAGGCACGCGGCATACCTCGTCACGTATTCGACCCGATGGACGCGTGATTGAAGTGCAAGGTAACCCCATGCCCGGCGGCGGCTTTGTGATGAGTTTTACCGATATCACCGTGTTCCGTGATGCAGAACAAGCACTGAAAGAAGCCAATGAAACGCTCGAAGAGCGCGTTCATTTACGTACAAGAGAGCTTGAGCAGTTGAATAAACAGCTGGTGGTGGCAACGCAGCGTTCGGAGTTGGAATCACGCTCTAAATCGCGTTTTTTGGCGGCCGTGAGCCACGACTTGATGCAACCACTCAACGCAGCGCGTCTGTTTGCCTCATTACTCTCGGAAGTGGCCAAGGACGATGAAAGCCGCAAGCTAGCGCATCACATTGAAAGTGCCCTCGGGGCTGCGGAAGATTTGATTGGTGATTTGCTGGATATCTCGCGACTGGAATCGGGTAAGTTGGATGTACACGTGCACGGTTTTGCCATCAATGATGTGTTGTCGAATTTGCATGCGGAATTTAGCGCACTGGCCAAACAGCAAGGCATCGAGTTCTGCATGATCCCGTCGTCACTCAATGTCACGTCTGATCCCAAACTGCTGCGCCGTGTGGTGCAGAACTTCCTGACCAATGCGTTTCGATATAGTCCTAATGGCAAGGTAGCGCTTGGGGTGCGCCGAGTCGGTGAACGTGTGCGTATCGATGTATGGGATAACGGGATGGGCATTGAAGAAGATAAGCAACAAGAGATCTTCGAAGAGTTCAACCGAGGCACCCAAGTGCGCGCTGATCAGGGATTGGGGTTAGGGCTCGCTATTTCCAAAGGCATCGCGCAAGTGTTGGGGCATGAGATTTCGATGCGTTCATGGCATGGCCGCGGCAGTGTGTTTTCTATTACTCTGGATCGTGCTCAGCAAGTGCAAGCGTTGCCGACGGCAGAGCCTGCCCAAGCGCACTCTGAGTTAAGTCACTTACGTATTTTGTGTGTCGATAATGAGCCCGATATTTTGGTTGGCATGGAGAATCTGCTGGCGCGTTGGGGGTGTGAAGTGAAAACCGCTACTGACATTGTGCAAAGTTTGAAAGCACTGGACGGTGGTTGGCATCCGGATGTCATTTTCTCCGACTATCGTCTTGATGAAGGTCGCACAGGTTTAGAAGTGCTCCAGCAATGTAAGCTTAGATTGGGCAGCCGTTTTGAAGGGGTGATCATCAGCGCCGATCGCACCGATGACATGATGCAAGGCATCAAAGCCAATGGTTTTAGCTTTATAGCCAAACCCGTTAAACCGCTCAAGTTGAGAGCGGTGTTGAACCGAGTGGCGTGAGGTGCCTTCTCCAAAAAGAGCTGCCATGGTTGGTATTAAAATGGCAGCTCTTTGTGAATGTATTGGCTAAGAAAAAAGTTGTGTTGATACGCCAATAATGATCACCTGCTTAATTCTCTATATATCCTGACTCTAATGCACCATGAAGGTCGCAGATAGTATGAACTTCATACCCATCATGATCTTTTTTCTTAGCATCAAATATAAAATATTTCTCTTTTGAATTAATGTCGCAAGTGAGATTGGATAAATTTTCTGACATGAAAGTAAATATGCTATATCCAGGTAAATATGAACGCCATAAGTATTTGTATTCAAGGTCACGTTTTATGCTTAATGATGTGCTGACCATTTTGGGGTCAAAAATGCTTGGTGTCTTTATTGTTGAAATACTGACAGCTTCAAAAAAGAACTCACCATTTTGATTAGTATATGCCTTTAATTCTTTTGTGTCATTCAGAGCACTGATTTCAAGAGTGACTTCAATATTTGCCGCAAGGATACCATGATTAAAAATTCTCCCGTGAATTTTTGGTGTTAAGTCGTATGTTTTTTGTTTAAATATGTCCATGACGTAGACCTGGTAGGAGACGGTTAAGAAAAAAGTATTATTAAATGATGTATTGCCATTTTAATCCTCTTGATACTTTTCTCTACGCTTATATCCCTTAATTTCACATCTGCTTAGTAGCATCAAATCAACGCCATTAGGTACTACAGGGTTTTTAAAATAGTAGAGATAATCAGGTGTTCTGATGTTGCAATTAAGGTTATTTAAGTTGTTTTTAATGAAATTAAATGGTTGTTCGTATCCCAATATGGATTCCCATAGATATGTCTTTTCATTTTCAATTAAAATGTAAATACCAATATAAGAATAAGCTTGATTTAACGGGGATTTCTTCAACCATTGAGAATGAATCATGGGATCAAAATGAAAATACCCATTCAGATCAGTTTTGGTTTTATCGTTATATCGATGTTTTAAGAACCCGCCTTCAAGATAAACGTCTCTATTCGCAAATGCTTGTCCGTCTTGAGTCAGGTGTCCAGAGACCTCTGGACTTAAGACATACTCATTTTTTTTAAATAAATCAAAAATGCTCAACATATTACCTTTGCTTACTATTGGGAAAGAAACTAAGAGCAGGGTTAATATTATCTTAGTGATTTTCATTTTTAGTCCGAAAACAAATGGTAACTAATATATAGGATGTTTTTTTCTTGATAAGAAAGAATGTTTTTTTTGAGATTAATATCGTGTTTGTTGTGTAATTAATAAGTTTGATACTTTGTACACAACAAAAAGCCGATGCAGTTGCATCGGCTTTGCGTTTCCTCGGAGCTTAATCCCTACAATAAAGCTCTAAAGTGTGGATTAATGGTCGTGCGCTGCGCCAGCGCCTTTCGGGTAGCGGATAGACTCAACCATTTCTTGTACATCTGACGGTACTTCGGCAGTGAACTTGTTCACGACAATTGCTACCACAAAGTTCAGACACATACCGAGTGTACCAATGCCCTCAGGGCTGATACCGAACAACCAGTTATCCGGTGTGCTCGCAGCTGGGTTAATGAACTTGAAGTAAACAATGTAAGCCGCAGTAAAGGTAATACCTGCCAACATACCCGTGATAGCGCCTTCTTTGTTCATCTTCTTATAGAAGATACCCAAGATAATCGCAGGGAAGAAGGACGAGGCTGCCAATCCGAAGGCGAATGCTACAACCTGTGCTACAAAGCCTGGAGGGTTAATACCCAAGTAGCCCGCACCGACGATGGCAATCGCTGATGCAATCCGCGCGGCCATTAACTCCTGTTTATCGGTCATATTGGGCCTAAAGCCTTTCTTCAACAAGTCATGCGAAATGGCGGTTGAGATAACCAATAGTAGGCCTGCTGCGGTAGAGAGTGCTGCTGCCAGACCACCCGCTGCCAATAGTGCGACAACCCAGTTTGGTAGTTTTGCTAGTTCTGGAGAAGCCAGTACGATGATATCGCGGTTGATCTTCATCTCGTTGCGCTCATCGCCAGAGTAGAACATCTTGCCATCGCCATTCTTGTCTTCCCAAGCCACTAGGCCAGTGCTTTCCCAGTTTTTGTACCAGCTCGGTGCTTCTGTGCCTGCGACACCTTGCATGTCTGGACCATTGATGGTGTCGATCATGTTAACGCGTGCAAACGCTGCCACAGCCGGTGCGGTGGTATAAAGAATCGCGATGAACACCAATGCCCAACCAGCAGAGATACGCGCATCAGATACTTTCGGTACGGTAAAGAAGCGAATAATAACGTGTGGAAGACCGGCAGTACCTACCATGAGCGCTGCACAGATGAAGAAGACGTCAACCATGCTCTTCGACCCATCGGTATAGGCGGTGAAGCCGAGCTCCTGCGTTAGACCATCCAGTTTCGTGAGTAGATACTCATCGCTACCTGCCATGGTTGAACCAAAGCCAAGCTGAGGTACAGGGTTACCTGTCATCATCAAGGAAGTGAAGATCGCCGGAACCATGAAGGCAAAGATAAGCACACAGTATTGCGCTACCTGCGTATAGGTGATGCCCTTCATGCCGCCCATAACCGCGTAGAAGAACACGATCGCCATACCGATGATGATACCCATGTTGATGTCAACTTCGAGGAAGCGTGCGAATACCACACCCACACCACGCATTTGACCAGCAACGTAAGTAAACGATACGAAAATAGCACAGAATACCGCAACCAAACGCGCCGTTCTTGAGTAGTAACGGTCTCCGATGAAATCTGGCACGGTGAACTTACCAAACTTACGTAGATAAGGTGCTAAACAAAGGGCGAGAAGTACGTAGCCACCGGTCCAACCCATCAGGTATACCGTACCATCGTAGCCGATGAACGAGATAATACCTGCCATAGAGATAAATGATGCCGCAGACATCCAGTCCGCTGCGGTTGCCATGCCGTTGGCGACTGGGTGAACACCACCGCCAGCAACATAGAATTCACTGGTAGATCCCGCACGGGCCCAGATTGCGATGCCGATATACAGAGCAAAAGTGATACCGACAAGAATAAACGTCCAAGTTTGAATATCCATTTCCTAAACCTCTTAGTCTTCCTGCACGTTGTACTTCTTGTCCAGCGCATTCATGCGGACAACGTAGACAAAGATCAGCGCCACAAAGGTGTAGATCGACCCTTGCTGAGCGAACCAAAATCCGAGCTTGAAGCCACCAAACTGAATGGCATTAAGTGCATCGACAAATAAAATTCCAGCGCCGTATGACACTAAAAACCATACTGCTAGCAGTGATCCCATGATCCCCAAGTTTTCCTTCCAGTAGGCTTGAGCATGTTCTGTTGATTCGAACGCCATGGCCTTCTCCTTGTGTTTCTCGTCTGAATAGATAAGTGTTAACGTAATGTTACGTTTCCTAAGATAGCAGTGTTGAGTCAAGGGATCTGTGCAACTTTAGTCGGGGCGATAAAAAGCAAAAACGCCCGAAAAATGGGCGTTTAGTGAGATGGATAGCAGATTTGAGGATGTTAATTTGATGTTAAATTAGCCAAAGGTCTAAAACATCGCACGTGCTACAGGTAAAAATCTTTAATTCCTTGCAGCAAATTGTTGAGTGCGACGGCGGCGAGGATCAAACCCATCACACGGCTGATGATGGCAGCGCCAACATTGCCAATCCATTTTTGAATCGTGTTGGCTCCGAGTAACAGAACCAGTGTGATCAGCAAGACCGCCAACATGACGCCCGCGGTAATCGCTTGATCAGCAAAGGAATAGCGATGGTTGTCTGTCAGCATCACCACCGCCATCATGGCGCCAGGTGACGCGATGGAAGGAATGGCCAGCGGGTAGACGGCCAAATCTGCGAGGGCGGATTTATCCAACTCTTCGCTTAGCTTCTGCTCTTGCTCAGGTTTACTTTCACCGAAAATCATACTCAGTGCGAATAGCAATAAAACCAGCCCACCCGCAGCCTGAAAGGCGGGTAGTGGGATCTGCATCGCTTCAAGCAGCATTTGCCCGGCGATTAAGAAAAACAGCAATACCCCTGCTGAGATACCAACCGCTTTGAGCGCGACGAGACGACGCTGCTTGGCGGTCAGATGTTGGGTTTGCGAAAGATAAACAGGCACTGAACCAACAGGGTCAATCACGGCCCAAAGAACAACAAATTGAGTGATGAGAATACTGAGCAAGGTATGGCCTCCCAGAGTTAATAACAGAGGGATGAAAAAGACAGCCCATTTGGCTGCCGAGGTATTTTACTCAAGGTATTAAAAATTTGCGTCATTAAAATGTGAACTAATATAACGAAAACTTCTGAATACCGAGTTTGGCGTTGAGTTATTGCTCGGGCTCTAGCTGCTGTAACAAGATCACCGCTTGGGTACGATTTTTCACCCCAAGTTTGCGGAAGATAGCCGTCATATGTGCTTTGATGGTGGTCTCAGAAACATTCAGCTCATAAGCAATTTGCTTGTTGAGCAAACCATCGGAAAGCATCCCCAGTACTTTGTATTGCTGTGGTGTTAACGCGGCGATTTTCTCGGCTAAGTCATTACAGGCGGCGTTATTGGTGATCAGTCCTTCAGGGAAATAAGGATCGCCATTGAGCACTTGGTTAAGCGCGGAAACCAGTGTGCGCATATCACTCGATTTAGGAATAAAGCCAAAAGCACCGTGGCTTTTTACTTGTGTGACCACCGCGGGTTCTTCACTGGCGGAGACCACAACGATGGGCAGGTCGGGATACTCTGCACGGAGATGGATCAAACCTGACATGCCATTGGCTCCAGGCATTTTGAGGTCAAGCAGCAGTAAATCCGGCTCTTCTTCGCGCATAAGCAGGTTCAGCAACGCATCGAGTGAGTCGGCTTCTAGCAAGTTGGCCCCACTGACCGCCATATGCACAGACTGAAACAGCGCATTACGGAACAGGGGGTGATCATCAGCGATGATGATGGTGTAGGTCGAATCCATGACGTTAAACACTTTTAACTATTTCGTTAATGGAATTATTGCAGCTTTAAGAGTGTGGACAATCTTTATACGCTAAAAGTCTGATGTAAATCGACTTTTATTAGAGAGTTTGCATATACCTCCGTTGTGAAGGTGAGAATGTGGTAAGAAAAAACGCCAGCAAGGTTTGCTGGCGTTTGAATCGGTTAGTTGGAAATTCGTTGAATATGCTCCAAGAAAGGCGCCGCTTGCATAAAGCCAGTGAGTCGAGCGTTTGAAACCGGATTACCTTGCGCATCCCAAAAATCGATCGTTGGTAGGCCGAGCACTTGTTGGGCCTGTAGCAGCTCAATGTCCTGTGCTTGGTTACGCGTCACGTCGGCTTGAAGCAACACAAATTGTTTGAGTTGAGCTGCCACGGCTGGGGCGTGGAAAGTGTATTTCTCGAACTCTTTACACGCCACACACCAATCGGCATAAAAGTCGAGCATTACAGGTTTTTTGGCTTGCTTGGCTAACGCCAATTGTTGTTGAAGCTCTTCGACGTTGCGGATTTTAATAAAGCTCACTTCGCTGGTTTGAGCCTGTTGAGTGCTGTCGGCAAACCAATAATTGAGGGCAGGCTGAGCGGACGCAAACAGACCCAGCACGGCAATGATGCCCACCGCGCTTTGCTTCCAACCGCCAAACTCCAAACTATTTTTCACATGGTAAAGCCAGCCAAACGCCGCGATACCCAAGGCAGACCACAGCGCGGTTGACCACATTTCAGGAAGGATGCGTTCCAATAGGAAGATTGGCGCTGCCAGCAATACAAAACCAAACAGCGTTTTAACGCGATCCATCCAACCGCCCGCTTTGGGGAGCAGTTTATTACCAAACACCGCGACTAAAATCAAAGGGATACCCATGCCCATGGCTAAGGCATACAGCGCAACGCCCCCCGTCAAGAGATCACCACTTTGTGCTACGTACAGCAGTGCCCCAGAAAGCGGTGCTGTGGTACAAGGCGAGCACACCAAACCGGAAATGGCACCCATGGCAAAAACACCCGCACTGCTGCCACCTTGCTGCTTATTGCTCAAATTGTTCAGCCAAGTTTGTACGCTGCTAGGCAGTTGTAAGGTGTACACCCCAAACATCGAGAGCGCTAAGGTGACAAAAAGAATACTCAGGCCGATCAACACATAAGGGTGCTGCATGGCGGCTTGGAACTGTAAGCCAGCGGAAGCGACAACTAGACCCAGTAAGGTATAGGTCAATGCCATGCCTTGAACATAGACCAGAGAGAGCCCAAGCGCGCGTCGCTGACTCAGTTTACCGCTGCCTAATACGATGCTGGTCAGAATCGGGTACATCGGCAATACGCAAGGGGTAAAGGCCAAGCCAACACCCAGTGCCAAAAACAGCAGTGGTGTCCACCAGTTATCCGCTAAGCCCGAAGCCAACTGATCTGGCTGGGTCAGAGGTTGAGGCGTTGATGCGTTTGATGTTGATGTATCGAGAGGGCTGGCGGTTTGTGTCGGCATTGTTGCTGGTGCCATGTCACCATTGGTAAACGAGGTAATGTCGATCACTCGTGTTTCAGGTGGATAGCAAAAGCCCGCTTTGGCACAACCTTGGTATTGTACGATCAATTTTGCGCCCGGCTGCCAGTCTTGCATTGGGATGTTAACGAACAATGGGTTGGTATAAATATTCACATCACCAAAAAATTCATCACGGTAGGGCTGACCGTTTTCCATTTGAATGTCACCCAATACAACGTTTTCTGCGCTAAATGAAAGACGCTGTTGATAGAGGTAGTAACCCTCTTTGACTTGCCAGTCTAGGGTGATGCGGTGATCTTGCTGGAAATAGTTAAAAGGAAAAGCCTGATCAACAGGCACAAAATCATTCGAGCCAGAAGCAAAACTGCTGTTTTGGTTATTGCCAAACAGCGCCATGGCGGGTGAGGAAAGCACAAGCAATCCAGCAACAAAGAAAGTCAATAATGCGCGCATAGTGAACAAAATATGGGAGTGAATGGAGTTAGTCTAACCCAATCAGACCCAGAAACGGTGCAGAAAGTTTCAGCGATAGGAAGGTTATGTGCAGAAAATTAAAAAAGGGAGCCGAAGCTCCCATGAGTAAGACTCGTTTTACTTAGATAAACAGGCTACCGAAGGCAAAGCCAAGCGCAACCGCAGAAGCGATGGTCACCACACCTGGAATAAAGAATGGGTGGTTGAATACGTACTTACCAATGCGAGTTGAACCTGTATCATCCATCTCTACTGCAGCCAATAGTGTTGGGTAAGTCGGTAGAACAAACAGTGCACTCACGGCTGCAAAAGAAGCGACTGCAGTGAGTGGCGCAACGCCAATCGCCAGTGCCGCAGGCATAAGCGCAACCGTGGTTGCACCTTGTGAGTACAGCAGCATAGAGGCAAAGAACAGCACCAATGCCAGCATCCAAGGGTAGTCAGACAGTAAAGCACCAGCGACATCTTTAATGCCATCGACGTGAGCATTAACGAATGTAGAACCTAACCAAGCCACGCCCAGTACGCACACACACGCCGTCATACCTGAACGGAACGTCGCTGCCGAAGGGATTTTCGATGCATCAATCTTAGTGAACATCACAATCGCGGCCGCGGCAGCCAACATCACTGTCATGATCGCTTCGTTACGGCCAAGCGCTGGGTTTTCAATCAGGCCAACAGAGCTTGAAATAGCCGCTGCGTAACAAACCACAAACGCAATCGCGCCAAGGAAGATGTAAGTCGCGGTTTTTGCGGTTGGTAGGATTTCACGTTGTGTTTCAGTGCTGAGCTTGATCAGACCTTTTTCAAGGCGATCTTGATACTCAGGATCGTCTTTCAGCTCGCTACCCATGTAGTTCGCCACCAAAGCGCCGATCATACACGCCACAAATGTGGTTGGGATACAAACCGCAAGCAGTGTTAAATAGTCCACACCAAACGGTGCCAACATGGCCGCAAATGCCACCACTGCCGCAGAAATAGGGGAAGCGGTAATCGCGATTTGTGATGCGACAACGGCAATCGATAATGGGCGAGAAGGACGCACGCCTTGCCCTTTTGCTACTTCGGCAATCACAGGAAGCGTTGAGAATGCGGTATGACCAGTACCCGCCATCAACGTCATTAAGAAAGTGACGATAGGCGCGTAGAAGGTAATACGTTCAGGGTGTTTGCGCAGGAAGTTTTCAGCAATTTGAACCAGCCAATCCATACCACCAGCCACTTGCATTGCCGCAATGGCCGTGATCACAGACATGATGATCAAAATAACGTCAACAGGAATAAATGCTTGTTTGGTTGGTACGCCTAGAATCAGCGACAGGACAATAACACCTGCACCACCAGCGAAACCAATACCAATGCCACCAATTCGTGCCCCTAAATAGATAAAGAGCAGAACGACTAATAACTCGACCGCTACCATAGATTGTTACCTCATATATTTTATTGATTCTGATTAGCGAAACGCTTTGCCTAAAGCGCTTGAATAATCAGAAGTAAAATAAATACTTGTTATTATTATGGTTATTAATAAAGAACGGCAAAAAGGGCCCGCTAAGGAGCCCTTTCTCTTTACGATTATTCGTAACGTTTTGCTTTGTAAGTTGGGTGCATGAAGTTCTGCACAGACAGGATGTCATCCAACTCTTCAGATGTCAGCAAGCCACGCTCAAGCACTACTTCACGGACGCTCTTACCGGTTTCCGCACAGATCTTACCAACGATGTCACCTTCGTGGTGGCCGATGTATGGGTTTAGGTAAGTAACGATACCGATAGAGTTGTAAACGTAGTTTTCACAGATCTCTTTGTTCACAGTGATGCCGTCGATACACTTGTCACGTAGGTTCACACACGCGTTTTGTAGTAGTGAAATCGATTCAAACATCGCTTGACCAATCACAGGCTCCATTACGTTCAGCTGTAGCTGACCGCCTTCGGCTGCGAAAGAAATCGTGTTGTCGTTACCCAGTACTTTGAAACACACTTGGTTAACCACTTCTGGGATAACTGGGTTAACTTTTGCTGGCATGATTGAAGAACCGGCTTGCATTTCTGGCAAGTTAAGTTCGTTCAAACCAGCGCGAGGACCAGAAGAAAGCAGACGCAAGTCGTTACAGATCTTAGACAATTTCACCGCTAGGCGTTTTAGTGCGCCGTGTGCCATTACGTAAGCACCACAGTCTGAAGTTGCTTCGATAAGGTCTTCTGCTGGAACCACTTCTAGGCCAGTTACTTCCGCTAGGTGTTTCACGGCAAGTGCTTGGTAACCAGGAGGTGTGTTTAAGCCAGTACCGATTGCCGTTGCACCTAGGTTCACTTCAAGAAGTAGCTTAGAGGTGTAGTCTAACGCACGGATCTCTTCGTTTAGCGTCACTGCCCAAGCGTGGAACTCTTGACCGACTGTCATTGGCACGGCATCTTGCAACTGAGTACGGCCCATTTTTAGGATGCCGTTAAACTCTTGAGATTTCAGCTCAAACGCACCTTTTAGGTATTCAATCGCTTCCATCAATTTATGGATGCTGTTGTAAACCGCAATACGGAAGCCCGTTGGGTAGGCACAGTTGGTTGATTGGCTCTTGTTCACGTGATCATTTGGGTTCACCACGTCGTAATCGCCTTTCTCTTTGCCCATTAATTCCAGAGCAATGTTGGCAAGTACTTCGTTGGTGTTCATATTCACAGAAGTGCCCGCACCGCCTTGGAATACGTCCGATGGGAACTGATCCATGCATTTGCCAGTTTCCAACATTAGGTCACACGCTTGAATGATGTAATCCGCGACATTCTTAGGAATTGCGCCCAATTCTTTGTTAGCAAGCGCAGCGGCTTTTTTGGTCATAACCATGCCACGAACGAATTCTGGTACGTCAGAAATAGTGACATTTGAGATGTTGAAGTTTTCGATGGCGCGCAGCGTGTGAATACCGTAGTAAGCGTCAGCCGGAACGTGACGTTGGCCTAATAGATCTTCTTCAATACGAGTGGCCGGAGTTGATGCTTTTGGAGCTTCAGTTAGGGTAGCCATAACAGGATCCTTAGATAATAATTCTGATATTTAAGTGATTGGTTAGCCATTTTCTGCAATCAGAATCCATTCATCAGAGTATTTGGCTGTAAAATCCGTCCTGACTTATGTAGCACATGATACTGTACCTTGCGCATAAAAATAGTAAGTGGATCACCTTTTTCGCTTTTATTTCGTCAATATTTTGCAAAGTATGAACAGCATATGAATAACTCTAAAGGGGTAGTCAAAAAACACGCATTTTTACAGGATAAATTTGAGTCACAGCACGATTTGCCATTACACTGAAATCAACTAAGGGGGAGCTCGTGTTTCCAATATTATTACTACTGTTTATCTGTGTACCCATTGTTGAGATCGCTCTCTTCATTCAAGTTGGTGGCTTTATCGGTTTATGGCCGACAATTGGCTTAGTGCTGATTACGGCGTTTGTTGGGGCGTCTTTGGTTCGCAGTCAGGGGTTGCAAACTCTGATGTCGGTGCAACAACGTTTGCAGCAAGGTGAGTTACCAGCGCAACAGATTGTCGAAGGTGTGATGCTGGCGGTGTCGGGCGTATTGTTGCTCACTCCAGGCTTTATGACCGATGCCATGGGCATGATTGTGTTGATTCCAGGTCCAAGAGCTGCGATTGCCCGCTACTTGATGAGCAAGGTAGTGGTAAATGGTGCAGGCGGTGGGTTTCACTCTCACTATCATAGCGAAGGCTTCGACCGCAGCCCGTTCGAACAAGACCCGTTTTATCGTCAGCCTTTTAATGATGGTAAGCAAGGCCAGACGTTCGAAGGGGAATATGAAAGCAAAGACAAACAAGACGATGAACAGAATCGTCTGCGTTAATTTGAACAAATTCTCGTGTGATGAAGTTTGATGACATAGAAAAGCCGGAGTATTCCGGCTTTTTTGATCTTGTTGGCTAGGCGGTGATGTTATTTCGCCCCTTGGAACCCTAGCTGACGCCATGCCTCAAAAGCAATGATCGCGACAGCATTCGATAAATTTAAGCTGCGCGCGTCAGGCATCATAGGAATACGAATGCGTTGCGACATCGGTAGGCTTTCAATCACTTCCATCGGCAGACCACGTGATTCTGGACCAAACAGCAGTACATCGCCTTGACGATATTGCGCGTCCACATGATGGCCAGTGGTTTTGGTGGTGCAGGCAAAAATACGATATTCACCACGCTGCTCGAGATAGTCGAGGAACGCTTGGTAGTTCTTATGGCGTGTGACACGAGCAAGATCATGATAATCCAAGCCAGCACGGCGCACCTTCTTCTCTTCAAGATCAAACCCAAGCGGTTCAATTAAGTGCAAATTTGCGCCACAGTTGGCACAAAGGCGGATGATGTTGCCAGTGTTTGGCGCAATTTCTGGTTCGTATAGAGCAATATCAAACATGGTATCGAGCGAATATGGTCAAAAGAGGGGGCCAGTATATACCCAAGTGTGAAGGCTTGGGTATAAAAGTGCCCGATAAGCGACGGTGCTCCGGTGAGCGGTGATGTTTAGCCTATTGCTTGAGCATAATTTTGCTCCACCACTTGCCAGTCGACCACATTCCACCAAGCATCAATGTATTCTGGGCGGCGATTTTGATAGCGGATGTAGTACGCATGCTCCCAAACATCGAGGGCGAGGATCGGTTCGCCACGTACGCTGGCAATATCCATCAGTGGGTTATCCTGATTGCTGGTGGAGGTGATATGAATATCACCCTCTTTGACCACTAGCCATGCAAAGCCAGAACCAAAGGTGTTGACGGCGGCTTGGGAAAAGGCCTCTTTGAACGCCGCAAAAGTGCCAAACTTTTCCTTAATCGCGTGGGCGAGCGTGCCTTGAGGTTCCCCTCCACCATTGGGGGACATGCACTGCCAGTAGAGAATATGGTTGTAGTAGCCACCGCCATTATTGCGCACTGCTGGGCTGTGTTGAGAGATGTTTGTGAAGATCTCAGTGAGCGTTTGATGCTCAAGCTCACTGCCTTGAATCGCCGCGAGAAACTTATCGTAATAGGTTTTATGGTGTTTGCTGTAGTGTACTTCCATGGTTTTCGCATCGATGTATGGCTCTAACGCATCGTAGGAATAGGGAAGCTCTGGGAAAGTGTGTGACATGGTAAATCCTCCGGTGATGAAGGATTTACCATAATCTTAATGATAATTATTATCAACTGTGATCTTTGTAAGGGTATTAACGCCTTTTCACCAGTGGGAGAGTAATGGTGACTCGCAACCCGCCAAGGTCGCTGCGTTCAGCGTTTATGGTGCCGCTGTGTTGACGAATCGCGCTTTCGGTAATGCTTAAACCGAGCCCGGTTCCTCCAGAATGACGATCCCGAGCGGTAGAGACTCGATAAAACGGACGGAAAATGGCTTCGAGTTCCTCTTCAGGTACCCCTTCACCATTATCATCCACCACGATATGGAGTGTGTCGTCGATGGCTTGAATGGCGATGATCACTTGGTCTTTGCCGTAGTAGATGGCATTGCGAATGATGTTTTCGATCGCGCTCATCAACAGCTTAGGATTACCGGAAATATGTCGCTCGGGTAACGGGGTGTATTGCAATACTTTGCCCATTTGTTCCGCTTCAAATTGCGCATCTTGAATGATCTCTTCCCATAGGCTGGCGACGGGCTGCTCTTCACGATCCAAATGGCTGTTCATCTGCATGCGAGACAGCTCCAGCAGTTCACTGATCATCTGTTCCAAACGTTGCGCTTCGGTATCAATTCGTTGCAGCTCATTACTTTCGCCCTGTTTGCGTGTCGCAAGCGCATTGGCCATTCTCAAGCGGGTTAGTGGCGAGCGCAGTTCATGGGAAATATCCGACAGCAACCTTTGCTGACCTGAAATCATTTGATTGACCGCTTCGACCATGCGGTTGAAGCTGGCGCCGGCTTGGCGAAACTCCGAGGTGCCTTTTTCTAAAGAGGGATCCGTGACAAATTCCCCTTTGGCGACACGTTGCGCCGCTTTTTCTAAGCGTCGTGCGGGTTGGCTGAGTGCCCACGCGAGCCACAGCAGTAAAGGGGTACTGACCAGCATCACAGCCAGTAGTAGCTGAAATGGATGATCAAACATACGCAGTAAAAAAGGCGGTGGTTGGTTCCAGCGCATCCCAACGTAAAGTAAGTACTCTTTGTTCGCTAGCGTCACTGGCAGTGGCCCTGAGAGCATAAAGCGGCCATAGAGTTTTTGTTTCGGTTGATCGGGTTGTTCAATCGAGGTGACGAAGTTTTTCAGCGCCTTGAGTTGAAAATCCCCTTGCTTCAAGGTGGTGAGGATATTGCCATCGTAATCGGTGATGAAAAAGCGCGGCCGGCCATCTCGCCCATGGCGATCGCCGGGGCGCTCCATGCGAAAGAGAATGCGACCAAGATCAGTTTCGCCACGATATTGCTTCTCGATCTCCTGCTTGGCTTCAATAAAGCGATCGTATTGATCGGCCGGAATATTGCGTGCCTTACGAGGATCAAGGTGGGGCAAAGCCAAGACGGCCATCAGCACCAAAAACATGGTAAACCAGAAGATCGCAAAAATTCGCCCATACAAACTGGTGATTTTCGGCAAGCGCATCGGTTACTCCACAATCATTAAGTAGCCACGGCCACGTAAGGTTTTAATTCGAGATTTGCCATCCGCACGTTCAGGGAGTTTTTTCCGCAAATTCGAAACGTGCATATCAATGGCACGGTCAAAAGCCGCTAGGCGTTTACCGAGGACATCCAAGCTGAGCGTCTCTTTGGTTAATGTGCTCCCTGGGTTTTGCATAAAGTGGCTCAGCAAGGCGAACTCGGTCGCAGTGAGGTCAAGTTGAGTGCCAGCGCAATACGCTTCCAAGCGGCCCGGATAAATTTTCAGATCTTGATACTCAATGCAATCGCTGCTTTTCGGGGCTTTCGTCGCACTGGTGCGGCGCAAAATCGCTTTGATACGCGCCAGCAGTTCACGATCACTGAAAGGTTTGGGCAGATAGTCATCCGCACCCAGCTCCAGACCGATGACACGATCGATCTCTTCCCCTTTGGCTGTCAGCATTAATACTGGTGTATCCCACTGTTCACGTAACTTCTTCAACGTATCGATGCCGTTGAGTTTGGGCATCATGACATCGAGTAAGATCAAATCAATCTCTGCCGATAAGGCTTGTAAACCCTGCTCACCGTCGTTCGCCTCGGTGACATTAAAGCCTTCATAGCTTAAGACTTCTGTCAGCAAGCTCGTCAGTTCGGTATCGTCATCAATCAACAGGATGTTTGCCATAGTAGGGCCTTTCTCTCAATCAGTTCTCTTTAACAGTTCTCTTTAATATTACTGTGAAATGACCGCAGGGAAGAGGAGCAAAGTCGCTCTTTACGATACTTTACGCTCTCTATACGTCACTTTACCTTGCAGTTTGTATTCTACACTCAAGCGCTGTGAGAACAGCTCAAATGAACCACCGACATGAGTAAGGAATTGATTATGAAACTAGCAAAAAAAATGGTACTCGCTGCTGTTGTCCTTCCACTAACACTTGGTACTGCCAGCGCTTTTGCTTTTGGCGGCGGTAAAGGTCATCACAAAGGGCCTGACGGCGAATGTGGCATGGGGATGGATCGTGGCATCTTACGTCAACTTGACCTGACCGATGCACAGAAAGAGCAGTTGGATGCGATGCGTGGCAGCAACCGTGCACAAATGAAAGAGATGCATCAAGGCAACTTCGCAGCAAACCAGGCGGAGCGTCAAGCACAGCACGCTAAAGTACAGGCCTTGTTACTGGCGGACAATTTCGACCAAGCCACGGCCAATGAGCTTGCGAAACAGATGGCGGAGAAACAGGCCGAGCGCCGTGTGAAAATGCTGGAAAAACAACATCAAATGTTGAGCATTTTAACTCCAGAGCAAAAAGCAAAGTTCGTTGAATTGCAAAACGAGCGTATGCAAGAGTGTGGCGATAAAATGCAAAAACGCATGGAAAAGCACGCGAAAAACTGATCTGCGCGGTATTCACTGACTTGAGCAAAAAGGCGATCTTCGGATCGCCTTAAATGTATCGTACTCATTCCCGCTTGAGCGCGTTATACTGCGAGCAAGGCTTTTTTCATCGAATGATTATGAAACACCAATACGCACGTTTAGTGACGATGGCTGCTTGGACGGCAACCGCAGTCGCAACTCTACTTCTCCTCGTTAAAATAGTGGCTTGGTGGGTGACCGGCTCTGTGAGCTTACTTGCCTCGCTGATCGATTCATTCCTCGATATTGCGGCGTCTGTCGTCAACTTAATTGTGGTGCGTTATGCGCTGCAACCTGCTGATGAGGAACACACCTTTGGCCATGGCAAAGCGGAATCGCTCGCGGCGTTGGCTCAAGCGATGTTTATCTCAGGTTCCGCGGTCTTTTTGATCCTCAATGGTATTGATCGCTTCTTCCGTCCTCATGAGTTGAACTCTCCAGAATATGGCGTATTCGTCAGCTTGTTTGCTATGGTGGTGACATTCGCCTTGGTGACATTCCAAAAATACGTGGTGAAGAAGACCGGTAGCCAAGCCATTGCGGCGGACTCTCTGCATTATCAAAGTGACCTATTCATGAATGCGGCCATTATGGTGGCGTTGGGGCTAAGCTATTATGGCGTTGGCCAAGCCGACGCGGTGTTTGCCGTCGGAATCGGGCTGTTTATTCTGTATAGCGCCTTCAAAATGGTGATGGAAGCGATCCAAACCTTGCTCGATCGCAAGCTGCCTGATGAAGAGTTAGAACAAATTCGCTGTGAATGTCTCGCGGTAGAGAATGTTCTGGGGGTACATCAACTGCGCACTAGAATGTCAGGGCCGACGCGCTTTATTCAGCTTCATCTTGAGTTGGACGATGATCTGCCGTTGATCAAAGCGCACCAAATTGCCGACGAAGTGGAAGAGCGGTTGCTGGCGTGTTTCCCTGATGCCGATGTATTAATCCACCAAGATCCTTATTCTGTGGTGATTGTCAGTGAAAAAGAACAGATAGAACAACAGTGGTAACGCTCGAAAAAATACGCTTATCTTCAGGACAAATAAGCGGTTGTTGACTATCTTTCCAACAGCCTCTATTAAGATTCGTGATCCTGATGTGAATCAACAAAGTTTGAGTGCAAAACTGTAATACTCTTACATAAGTAGAAAAGTTACATAAAAATGTGTGTTTTCATTGGTATTCCTGTAGAGGAAATGTAACATTACGCACAGTTTTTCGGATTATATTGGTAGCTGACTAACAGCTATTTTTTAAAGATTATTAAATATTGATTTCTAAAGATCGAGGGTGAGCATGATTAAGAAGATCGGTGTTTTGACAAGTGGTGGTGACGCCCCTGGTATGAACGCAGCAATCCGTGGTGTGGTACGTACTGCACTGGGTGCTGGTCTTGAAGTTTATGGTATCTATGATGGCTACCTAGGCTTGTACGAAGGCCGTATTAAACAACTTGATCGTTCAAGCGTTTCTGATGTGATTAACCGTGGTGGTACGTTCTTGGGATCAGCTCGTTTCCCAGAATTTAAAGAAGTTGCGGTACGTGAAAAAGCGATTGAAAACCTAAAAGCACACGGTATTGATGCGCTTGTGGTTATCGGCGGCGACGGTTCGTACATGGGTGCGAAGAAACTGACTGAAATGGGTTACCCATGTATCGGTCTACCAGGCACGATTGACAACGATATCGCAGGTACGGATTACACCATCGGTTACCTAACGGCGCTGAACACGGTTATCGAATCGATCGACCGTCTACGCGATACTTCATCTTCTCACCAGCGTATTTCTATCGTAGAAATCATGGGTCGTCACTGTGGTGACCTCACTCTGATGTCTGCTATCGCAGGTGGCTGTGAATACATCATCACACCAGAAACTGGCCTAGATAAAGAGAAGCTGATTGGCAACATCCAAGACGGCATTTCTAAAGGTAAGAAACATGCGATCATCGCGCTGACTGAGCTGATGATGGACGCGAACGAACTGGCAAAAGAGATCGAAGCGGGAACGGGTCGTGAAACTCGTGCCACTGTTCTTGGTCACATCCAACGTGGTGGCCGTCCAACTGCGTTTGACCGTGTTCTTGCGTCTCGTATGGGTAACTACGCGGTTCACCTATTGATGGAAGGTCATGGTGGCCGTTGTGTTGGTATCGTGAAAGAGCAACTTGTTCACCACGACATCATCGATGCAATCGAGAACATGAAGCGTCCAGTTCGCAATGATCTGTTCAAAGTAGCAGAAGAGCTATTCTAAGCAGAATAAACTGATTATCTGAGCAAAGGCTGCGTTATCGCAGCCTTTTTCATATCGGTGGCTTCTACCGGACGTCAAACCTAAGGCACTAATGTGGCCAATTGCTGTTTGCGCTGTTTGAGGGCGTAAAGGTAGCTGCATAACCCGACCAAAATGTTGCCCACCGCAATGCCAATAAACAGCCCTTCAATGTCGTAGAGCCAACTGCCTAGGTATGCCGCTGGCAGGGTAAACACGAACAGCCGAATTACGCTCCAGCGGAAGGCGTTGAGTGGTTGGTGCATGGCATTTAAACCGCTGACCAGCATCATCACAATACCTAAAAAGCCATAGCTGATCGGTACTACCAGTAGGTAATGCCAAAGCAAATCTCTTACCGCTTGCTCTTGGGAGAATAGAGCGGCGAGCGGAATACTGAGTGGCACCATCATTAAAAACACCAAACCTTGAAACAGCACCGAAAAGCGCATGCTGACGAACAATCCTTGGAACGCTCGTTGCGGATTTTTCGCGCCAAAGTTTTGCGCCATAAAAGGCGTCAGAGCAGAGGTGAGTGCCATGAGGACCAAAATCAAAATCGATTCAATGCGTTGTGCCGCCCCATAAGCGGCAACAGCAGCGGTGCCGTGGCTGGACAGCATCATCATTAAAATGGCGCCAGAGAGAGGGTTCATTGCGTTGGACAGCGCAGCCGGAGTGCCGACCTTGAGAATCTGCTGCCAATCCTCTTTTAAGCGTTGCCATTGTGGCAGGCCGAGCAGCCGCTCACGCTGAATCAAAACGTAGAAAGATCCAATCAGCGCACCGAGCCAACTCAACGCACTCGCAATCGCAGCGCCTTGAATACCGAGCTCAGGAAATGGGCCGATACCAAAAATCAGCAGCGGGTCGAGCACGCCATTGATAAGCCCTGCGAGCATCATGATTTTGGCTGGGGTCTTCGTATCACCGGTGGCACGAATGGCACTGTTTCCTGCCATTGGAATCACCAGTAATGGAATGGTGAGGTACCAGACATGCATGTATTGACCGATGAGGGGAATCAGTTCCTCTTTCGCACCAAGTAAGGTAAATAAGGGGGTGACGGTAAAGAAGCCGAGTGTGGAAGCGAGCGCAACCAGCACAACCGCCAATAGCAAGCCATGGGTAGTAAAACGTGCGGCTTGATGCGCTTCTCCTTGACCTAATAGACGACCGATGCTGGTCGATAGTCCGACCCCGATGCCCATCGTAATGCAGTTAACGGCGAAGGTGACGGGGAAGGTATAGCTGATCGCCGCCAGTGCTTCGGTGCCAAGTAGTGAGATGAAAAAGGTGTCGACCAAGTTAAACATCAGGATCGCCACCATGCCAAATATCATGGGGACGGTCATTTTTCGTAGCGTTTCCGCGATGGGCGCGCTCAGCAAGCCATGTTTATCAAGCATCAATCATCACCAGAAGGCATCACCAGAAGGTGCAAAAGCGCTAGGATACAAGAAATGTGTGCGAGGGGCGAGCGAGCTGTTTTTAAGCAATCCTTTGCCAAAGCCTCGGAACTTTTAACTTAGTCACAAAAAAATCCTCACGCCCCCTTGGGATCGTCATGATCACCCCCTATATAGTTAGCACTAGGCCTAGAAGCCCTGCTTCAGGGTAATTATCAAATAAACATGGAATTTTTCAGGAGAGACGACCGATGAACATTCGTCCATTACATGATCGAGTTATCGTAGAGCGCCAAGAAGTTGAATCTAAATCTGCTGGTGGCATCGTTTTAACTGGTTCTGCTGCGGAAAAATCAACTCGCGGTGTTGTTCTAGCTGTAGGTAAAGGCCGCATTCTAGAAAACGGCACTGTTCAGCCGCTGGACGTTAAAGTTGGTGATACTGTTATCTTTGCAGAGAGCTACGGCACTAAGACTGAAAAGATCGACGGTAAAGAAGTTCTTATCATGTCTGAAAACGACATTATGGCTATTGTCGACTAATAGCAATCGTTGAGTAATTTTTTGCTCTGATTCAAAACGAAATCCAAAACAGAATTTAGAAAGGAAATCAAAGATGGCTGCTAAAGACGTTAAATTTGGTAATGACGCTCGCGTAAAAATGCTAGAAGGTGTCAACATTCTAGCTGACGCAGTAAAAGTAACACTGGGCCCTAAAGGCCGTAACGTGGTACTCGACAAATCTTTCGGTGCACCAACGATTACAAAAGATGGTGTATCGGTCGCGCGTGAAATTGAACTTGAAGACAAGTTCCAAAACATGGGCGCACAAATGGTGAAGCAAGTGGCTTCACAAGCAAACGACGTCGCGGGTGACGGTACGACAACGGCGACGGTACTTGCGCAAGCTATCGTAAATGAAGGTCTTAAAGCGGTTGCTGCGGGTATGAACCCAATGGACCTTAAGCGTGGTATCGACAAAGCTGTGGCGGCTGCAGTTGAAGAACTGAAAGCGCTATCCAAAGATTGCTCAACCAGCACTGAAATCGAGCAAGTAGGCACCATCTCTGCGAACTCCGATTCAAGCGTGGGTAAAATCATTGCGGAAGCAATGGAAAAAGTGGGCCGTGACGGTGTTATCACGGTAGAAGAAGGTCAAGCGCTGCACGATGAGCTAGACGTTGTTGAAGGTATGCAGTTTGACCGTGGTTACCTATCACCATACTTCATCAACAATCAAGAGTCTGGCAGCGTTGAACTAGAGAGCCCATTCATCCTATTGGTTGATAAGAAGATCTCGAACATTCGCGAACTTCTACCAGCACTTGAAGCGGTAGCAAAAGCCTCTCGTCCACTGCTGATCATCGCAGAAGATGTGGAAGGTGAAGCGCTCGCTACACTGGTTGTGAACAACATGCGCGGCATCGTGAAAGTGGCGGCGGTGAAAGCGCCTGGCTTTGGTGATCGTCGTAAAGCTATGCTACAAGACATTGCTATCCTAACAGGTGGTACGGTGATTTCTGAAGAAGTGGGTCTTGAGCTTGAAAAAGCAACTCTAGAAGATCTAGGTCAGGCGAAGCGTGTTTCTATCACCAAAGAAAACACCACCATCATTGATGGCGTGGGTGAAGAAGCGATGATTCAAGGCCGTGTTGCTCAAATTCGTCAGCAAATCGAAGATGCAACGTCAGATTACGACAAAGAGAAACTGCAAGAGCGTGTGGCTAAACTGGCTGGCGGCGTTGCCGTTATCAAAGTTGGCGCTGCGACTGAAGTTGAGATGAAAGAGAAGAAAGACCGCGTAGAAGATGCACTACACGCAACTCGCGCAGCGGTTGAAGAAGGTATTGTTGCTGGTGGTGGTGTTGCCCTCATCCGTGCGGCTTCTAAGATTGTAGACCTACAAGGCGACAACGAAGAGCAAAACGTCGGTATCCGTGTAGCACTGCGTGCTATGGAAGCGCCACTTCGTCAAATTACCAAGAATGCGGGCGATGAAGAGTCCGTGGTTGCGAACAATGTTCGCGCTGGTGAAGGTTCATACGGCTACAACGCAGCAACGGGTGTATACGGCGATATGCTAGAGATGGGTATCCTAGACCCAACAAAAGTAACGCGCTCTGCGCTGCAGTTTGCGGCATCGGTTGCTGGCCTAATGATCACCACTGAAGCAATGGTGACTGACCTACCACAGAAAGACTCTGGTATGCCAGATATGGGTGGTATGGGCGGTATGGGTGGCATGGGCATGATGTAATCAGCCTACCCGCTGTCAATATTTGAAAAAGCTGAGGAGCGATCCTCAGCTTTTTTTTATCGCTGAGAATGTGTCGTTTATTCAAGAATATGAACAATATCCGATATAAGATGAGATTCATATTCTACACTGCTACTGAGATGCATATGAATGCAACTTGGTAAGTACATGAAAAATAGAATGTTTTAAAATGGTTTTGTCAAATGGATGAAAAAATATTCAGACATTTGACAAAACAATGACTTGGCAAAATTGAACGGCGTACATAATAAGTCGATGGGTACGGGAGTCGGCATCGCGCCGCCGGTACTTAACAACTCATAGTCAGTGGAGACTCAACCAATGAAAAAAATCTTAACAGCAGCAGTGGTAACCGCGTTAACGTCAACAGCGGCAATGGCAGCAACGCCTGTAATGTTTTCTTCAATCAATAACTTTAACGCGCCAGATGACAGCGCTGTGGCGGGTGTTCGTGTTGCCGCACTCTACGGTAAAGTCGATAACTTGAAAGGTGTTGATCTAGCGGTGGTTGGTCTCTCTGAAACCGACACAACAACAGGTGTTAACTTAGGTATCTTTGGTGCATCGAAAGTAAACCAAGAAATGACTGGTGCGTCATTGGGTTTCTTCAACTGGAATACTGGCCAAACCACAGGTGTTAACCTTGGTGCAGTGAACTTGACCAATGATGTTAAAGGCGCAAACGTGAGTTTTGTGAACTACTCGGAAGGCAACACCATGGTCGATGTGGGTGCGGCAAACTTCTCGGATACTTCGACTGTTCAGGTGGGCGTATTCAACAAAACCGCAAAAATTGAAGGCGTGCAAATTGGCCTAATCAACTGTGCGGACAACGGTTTCTTCCCTTGCTTCCCAATCATTAACTTTGCGAAGTAAGCTCAATCGAGAGTTAAGTTCTCGATTGCATAAAGAAACCCCAGCCAATAACGGTCTGGGGTTTTTGTTTTTAGCAGTGAGCAAAGATAGCCATATACTGGTTTATTTAATCAGGCGTGAACTGCGGCGCTGCTGAATTTTTTGATGAACGCCTCGGCGCAGCGCTTGAATACGGTTTTCTGCTTTGTCGACGCCGAGCAACACTGTCAGGGCAAGCACCGTCATGATCACAGATTGCTGCATCAATCCTAAACCAATCATCATCCCCATCGACGCCAACACCCAGATAACGGCGGCGGATGTCACTCCGTGAATTTTCCCATCTTGAGTCATCATCACACCTGCACCTAAAAAGCCCACACCGGTAATGATTTGTCCAAGCACACGGGCTTGATCAAGAGTATTCGGCGAGAGGTAGACCGCCATAGACATAAAAAAGTAGGTACCAGAAATAATCAAAATAGAAGTTCGAATACCCACTGGCTTGCCACGAGTTTGCCGCTCGGCACCGATTAAGAGCCCATTGACCGCACAGCACAATAAGGCGACCCAACTAAACGGCTCAATATTGAGTAGGGAATCTAAGGTTAATGACATAAAGGCTTCCTAAAATAAGAACAGAGAAAACGCAATGAACAAGCGTGAGTTATTCAAGATAGAGATCCAGTGGGGTTTTACTTGGACGGCCACCGATTTCTCGAGTCAGGGTTGGGACAAGATAGCCAGACACTTGCGTGATCAAGCCGCGCATAATTGCTTTAGCCTCTTGATCGGAAACATAAAAATGTGCCGCGCCTTGAACCTTATCCAACACATGTAAGTAATAGGGCAAAATGCCAGCGTCAAACAGTGCTTCGCTAAGATGCACTTGCGCCTCGACGCTATCATTTACTCCTTTCAGCAGCACACCTTGATTCAATAATGTCACACCTATGCGTTTTAACCGATGCAGTTGCGAGGTTAATTCGGCGTTGATCTCATTGGCATGGTTGATGTGCGTGACCAAAATGACTTGCAAACGCGTTTGTTCTAGCAGCTGGCACAGTTCTGTAGTGATGCGCGCGGGTATCACCACAGGTAAACGCGAGTGAATGCGTAGTCGCTTGATGTGGGGAATGTCAGCAATACGTTCGATTAACCACTGTAACTCATCATCTTTGGCCATCAAGGGATCGCCACCGGAAAAGATCACTTCATTCAGTGCGCTATTTTGTGCAATGTAATCGAGGCTTTGCTGCCAAACCGTTTTGCTGCCTTTGTTGTCTTGATAAGGAAAGTGACGGCGGAAACAATAGCGGCAGTTAATCGCGCATCCTCCTTTGACGATCATCAGCGCACGATTGTGGTACTTGTGGAGTAAGCCAGGAATCGCATTGTCTTGCTCCTCAAGGGGATCGACAGAATAACCCGGATGGATTTCATGCTCTTCGCTAACGGGTAACACTTGGCGCAAGAGTGGATCATTCGGATTACGTTTTTCCATTCTTTCGACAAAACTTTGCGGCACGCGTTGTGCGAACAATCCACGAGCTGAGAACCCGTCTTGCCAAGGTGTTGGATCGATTTCCAACATTTTGAGCAAGGTTGCAGGATCAGAGATCCCATTCGCTAGCTGTTTGAGCCAGTTTTGCTCAACAGATTCGACTTTTCGGGTTATTATGTGCGGCATTGAATTTAGCTCTAAGAATGTAAGAGGACAAAATGGCTACAGTTAGCACTAATGAATTTAAAGGCGGCCTAAAACTCATGATCGATAGCGAGCCTTGCGTTATCTTGGAAAATGAGTACGTAAAACCGGGTAAAGGCCAAGCGTTCAACCGCGTTAAAATTCGTAAACTTCTTTCTGGTAAAGTGCTAGAGAAAACATTCAAGTCTGGTGACACTTGTGAAGTGGCAGACGTAATGGATATCGACCTAGATTATCTATATTCAGACGGCGAATTCTACCACTTTATGAACAACGAAACGTTCGAGCAAATTGCAGCAGACGCAAAAGCTGTTGGTGAGAACGTTAAGTGGTTGGTTGAGAACAACACTTGTATGTTGACACTTTGGAACGGTAACCCTATCGCGGTAACACCACCAAACTTTGTTGAGTTAGAAGTGATTGAAACCGATCCTGGTCTAAAGGGTGATACTCAGGGTACAGGTGGTAAGCCTGCAACACTATCAACCGGTGCTGTTGTTCGTGTACCGTTATTCATCCAAATCGGTGAAGTGATCAAAGTTGACACACGTAGCTCAGAGTACGTGGGTCGCGTGAAGTAATATCAGCCTGATAGTTTCTAAAAAGGTCGCCTTGGCGACCTTTTTTGCGTTTTGTTCAAAATAATAACTCCGTCCAATATTCGGAAAAAGTTAATTATTTTGGTGAATCTTTCGACTATTCCTTCCTGTCTTAAATTGTTACATTTGTACCTGTTGTTGATGAGGTAGATAACACCTTGGTTTATTTAGTTTTATCTCATAAACAACCATGCAAAGGAGAATAATAATGAACAACTCAAACCTAGGACAAAGTTTGAAAGTGGAAGAAAGACGTCAGTTGCTTCGTCGTGGCATCAAAACGGCGATTATTGGTGTGCCGTTGTTGGCGCTAGGGCTTACCATCAATAGCTCGGTGTTAATGACCGATGCGGGCTATAGCTACGTGCACCAGAACAATATTACTGGTGAGTTGGATGTGTTTACCGAGCCCGGTATTCATTTCCGCATGCCATTTTTATCGAAAATCACCCAGTATGATCAGGTGATCACGGTGTCGTTTGGCAACAACGCAGGTGAGGATTTCTATCAGCGTTTGGACCCGGTGCAAGTGCGATTTGCCGATACGTATATAGGGCAAATTCCAGTGACGTTCCGCTTTAAGTTGAGCACCGATCCGGAGGCGTTAATCAAAATGCACCGCGAGTTTCGCAACAATAGCAACCTGATTGATGCACTGTTGGTGAAAAACGCGCGTAACGTCACCGTGATAACCGCTACCCAGTACACGGGTGAAGAGTTTTTCCAAGGTGGCTTAAACCAGTTCAAGTCGAAACTGGGTGATCAATTACGTGAAGGGATTTATCTGACCGAGCGTCGCCAAGTCGAAGTGGAAGAGTTGGATTTGGCTCCGGTTGGCGTTGACCAGTCAAATGCCAACCAATTGCAACGTACCAACCAATTAGTGTGGAAAACGGTACCAGTATTGGATAGTACAGGTCAGCCAATTCGCCAAGATAATCCACTACAGCAATACGGTATTCAGGTGACTCAGGTCACCATTGGCGATCCTCAGCCTGAAAAGCAGCTGGACCAATTGCTGGCGGATAAGAAGCGCTTAGTGGCTGATCGTATTCGAGCCATTCAAGAGCAAGAAACATCGAAAGCGCAGGCGGAAACTGAACAACTTCGTAAAGAAATTCAGCGTACTCGTGAAGTACAAGACGCTCAGCGTCAAAAAGAGTTGGCGATCATTTCTCAGCAGAAAGAGGTGGAAGTTGCGCGCCAAATCGCTGAACGAGAGATCGTCGAAGTGGAGAAGACCAAGCGTCTTGCGGAAGTGGAAAAAGAGAAAGAGCTGGCGATAGCGGAAGCCAACCTTGCGATTCAAAAAGCCAACTCACTTTCTGCTGAGTTTGAAGCGAAAGCGATTTTAGAAAAAGGTCGTGCTGAAGCGGAAGTGCTTAAAGCGAAATACGCGGCATTAGGGGCCAACCGAGAAGTGTATTTGGCTGAGCTAAACCGAGATGTGGCCAATTCGCTGTACAATAATCTGCAAAACTTCCAAGTGCAGATGCCACAGAACTACATTGGTGGTAGCGATGAAACGGGTTTGAAAACAAACTTAGACGTCATTACAGGGTTCGGCGCACTTGGTTTGATGGACCAAACCAAGAAAGTGGTCAATAAATAAACCACTTGAAGCAATGACAATAAAAAAGCTGGCGACAAGCCAGCTTTTTCTTTTTCAGTGCGCCATGCTTACAGCATGAAAATGAACACCACCGCCAATGCTGAAATCAATCCAGCAATCGCGTAACAGGCAATTTTGCCGACCACGCCAGTGTGGAATTTGAGATCATGCATGCCGTGGTGAACACGGTGCATCGCATGCCACATTGGTAAGGCCAGTGTCGCGATGATAAACAATGCGCCAATGATGCTGGTGGCAAAGCTCACCACTCGGTCGTAACTCAGTGCTTCTGCATTGATCACGCCCATTGGCACGAGAATACCCAGCACCAAAACAGTAACTGGTGTGATCATGGCAAACCAAGTACCACCTGCACCAAACAAGCTCCACCAAACTGGCTCATCAGAACGTTTTGGCGCTCTATCTACGTTGTAATTCGGTTTCATCGTTAAAGCTCCTTACACCACGATAAGTACAATCAGTGAGATAAATGCCACCGCCGCCCACTGAGCGAGCACGATGATTTTCTTATCAACAGGTTTGCCCTTCAAACGAATTGGCATGACCTGAGGCATCATACTGAAGAAGGTGTGAGCATGCAGTAGGCTGCCGAGTAAGGCGACGATGTTAATCGCGATCACCACTGGGTTCGCCATAAAGTTCAACCACGTTTGCCAAGCTTCTGGCCCTTTCACCAGAGAACCCAAACCGACAGTCAGGAACAAGGTGAAGAGAATCAATGGCAGCACAGTGGCTTCACGTAGCATGTAGAAGCGGTAGAATGGGTGATCTTTCCACCAAGTGCGTTTTACTTCACGAACGTAAGGTTTACGATTGCTCATTCTTATGCCTCCACTTTCTTTGGTGAACCATCAGGTTTCAGCATTGCAATGACGAAGTCCATTGATGACTCGACTTTGCCTTGGTTAACCGCGGCAGCAGGATCAACATTCTTCGGACAAACTTCAGAACAATAGCCAACAAACGTACAGCCCCACGCACCGTTTTCGCCATTGATTAGCTTCATACGCTCTGCTTTACCATTGTCACGGCTATCTAGGTTGTAGCGGTGTGCCAAAGTCAGTGCTGCTGGACCAATGAACTCTGGGTTCAAACCGAACTGCGGACACGCTGCGTAGCAAAGACCACAGTTAATACAACCCGCGAACTGCTTGTATTTTGCCAGCTGTTCAGGGGTTTGTAGGTTAGTACCATCTTCTGGCTTGCGGTCGTTGCCAATGATGTAAGGTTTGATCGCTTCTAGGCGCTCGATGAACGGCGTCATATCGACAATCAAATCTTTCTCGATTGGGAAGTTTGCTAATGGCTCAATTTTCACGCCATCTGGGTAGTCGCGCAGGAAGCTCTTACACGCCAGTTTTGGCACGCCGTTGACCATGATGCCGCACGAGCCACAAATCGCCATACGACAAGACCAACGGTAAGAGAGGTTTTTGTCGAGATGATCTTTGACGTAGCCCAGAGCATCAAGTACCGACATGGTTTCATCAAACGGGACTTCGAAAGCCTGAAAACGAGGTTCTGCGTCTGTTGCTGGGTCGTAACGCAGAATGTCTACTTTTTGAATGCGGTTTGCCGACATTATGCTTGCTCCTCTGCGTTTTTCTCTGCGGCCTTAGCGGCTTCTTCAGCGGCAGCTTTCTCTGCTGCTTCACCATACAAACGTGCTTTAGGCTGAGACTTAGTGATGGTCACGTCGCTGTAGCTGATGTTTGGTGCTTGATCTTCTTGGAAGAAAGCCAAAGAGTGCTTGAGGAAGTTCACGTCATCACGATCGGTACAGCCGTCGTCAAGACGTTGGTGAGCACCACGAGATTCTTTACGTAGAATCGCGGAGTGAACCATTGCTTCCGCCACTTCTAGGCCGTAACCCACTTCGATTGCGTAGAGAAGGTCAGTATTGAATACCTTGCCTTTGTCTTTGATGCTGATTTTCTTGTAACGCTCTTTCAGTTCAGTGATTTTCTCGATCGTTGCTTGCATCAGATCTTCTTGGCGGTAGATACCACAGCCTGCTTCCATGGTGTGACCCATTTCCGTGCGGATATCAGCCCAGTTTTCATCACCTTCTTGGTTCATCAGTGCTGCGATGCGCTCTTCAACCGCTTTCACTTGTGCAGCGATAGACGCTTCGTTCCAGCCCTTGAATTCCGCTGCGCGTTTCACCGCTTGCTCACCCGCAACGCGGCCAAACACCACAAATTCTGCTAGTGAGTTCGAACCAAGGCGGTTTGCACCGTGCAGGCCAACAGAAGCACATTCACCCACCGCGAACAGGCCTTTAATGCGTGTTTCACACTGTTTGTCCGTTTCAATACCACCCATGGTGTAGTGAACGGTTGGACGAATTGGAATCGGCTCTTTTGCTGGGTCAACGTTGACATACGCTTTGGCGAGTTCACAAATGAACGGTAGACGCTCTTGCAGATACTCTTCGCCTAGGTGGCGCAAGTCTAGGTGTACCACGTCACCGAGTGGGTGCTTGATGGTGTTGCCTTTCTGCTGCTCATGCCAGAATGCTTGAGAAACTTTGTCACGTGGACCAAGTTCCATGTATTTGTTCTTCGGCTGGCCAACCGGTGTTTCTGGGCCCATGCCGTAGTCTTGCAAGTAACGGTAGCCATTTTTGTTGACAATGATACCGCCTTCACCACGACAACCTTCGGTCATCAGGATACCAGTGCCTGGTAGGCCCGTTGGGTGGTATTGCACGAATTCCATATCACGTAGAGGAACGCCGTGACGGTAAGCCATGGCCATACCATCGCCCGTTACGATACCGCCGTTGGTATTGCAGTGGTAAACACGACCAGCACCACCTGTGGCAAGTACCACTGATTTTGCTTTGATGGTGACCAACTCACCTTCTGCCATATGGATGGCGATCAGGCCTTGAACTTCACCTTCATCAACAAGCAGATCCACCACAAAGTACTCATCAAAGCGTTTGATGTTTGAGTACTTCATCGAAGTTTGGAATAGGGTGTGTAGCATGTGGAAGCCAGTTTTGTCTGCCGCAAACCACGTACGCTCAACTTTCATACCGCCAAAGCGACGAACGTTGACTTCGCCATTCTCCTTACGGCTCCATGGGCACCCCCATTGCTCCATTTGGATCATTTCGCGCGTCGCGTTTTCAACAAAGTATTCAACAACATCCTGTTCACAAAGCCAGTCACCACCACCAACGGTATCGTTGAAGTGATTGTCTAGGCTATCCTCATCCTTGATAACTGCTGCTGAGCCACCCTCTGCTGCGACCGTATGGGAACGCATTGGGTAAACCTTAGAAATTAAGGCTACTTCCAGATCCGGGTTTGCTTCAGCCGCTGCAATAGCAGTACGAAGACCAGCGCCGCCTGCGCCGATGACTGCGATATCTGTGATGATAGTTTGCACAGTTATCCTCCAGTGTGTGAGTGCGGAAATCCGCTTGTTATTGTGAGATAGGGGCGTAGGCAAACGCATACTCCCCAAAAGTAGTAGTGACAGTGTAGAAGAGCTTTGTGATAGAAAAATTGATGTATTTAGGTTTTTGCTTCGGAAATGCAAATATGAGCATAGAATTTATAGGTTATGTGATAACTGTCACGGCAGCTTGTCTTGAGGATTCAACTGCTTGAGCGGCAAGGTGTTAATTGGATGTTGCCGATGATTTTTATCATCAATAATCGCAACCAATTTGTTGCTGTTTTTAGCTTGTACAACGTTGTTTTTGTGCTCAATGGCGCTTGAGAAGTTGCTTGCAAAGGCTGAAGAAGGTGGTAAGTTCCACCGCAGAGTTATTGAGTTGAGAGTCAAAAATGCAAGCCGATTGGAAACCGACCGCATCAATCGAACAACTGCGTCAACGCGCCGTTTTGATTGCCAATATCCGTCAATTTTTTGCCCAGAGAGGGGTGTTGGAAGTGGATACGCCAGCGATGAGCCACGCCACGGTTACCGATATCCATCTGCATACGTTTCAAACCGAGTTTGTGGGGCCCGGTTATGCTCAAGGTCGCCACCTTCACTTGATGACCAGCCCAGAATTCCATATGAAGCGCTTATTGGCGGCTGGAAGTGGCTGTATTTACCAAATGGCCAAGGCATTTCGTAATGAAGAGAATGGCCGTCACCACAATCCTGAGTTCACCATGCTGGAGTGGTATCGCGTTGGCTTTGATCACCACCAACTGATGGATGAAATGGATGATTTACTGCAACTGATACTCAAATGTGGCACTGCTGAGCGCATGACGTATCAGCAAGCGTTTCTAACTGTGCTGGGTGTTTGTCCGCTAGAAGGCTCCATGGCGGAGCTGAAAAGCGTTGCGGCAAGGTTGGGTTTGAGTGATATCGCAGAACCAGAAGAGGATCGCGATACCTTGCTACAACTGCTCTTTAGCATCGGTGTGGAAGCAAAGATTGGTCAGCAGGTGCCGGCATTTGTTTATGATTTTCCTGCCTCTCAAGCAGCATTGGCAAAGATTAACCCGAATGATCCTCGTGTTGCAGATCGTTTTGAGGTGTACTTTAAGGGCATTGAGCTAGCCAATGGTTTCCATGAGCTCGACAACCCACAAGAACAGCTGACACGATTTGAGCAAGACAACGCGAAGCGTATTGACATGGGGCTGACTCCACAACCGATAGATTACCATCTGATTGCGGCATTGGAGTCGGGCTTACCGGCTTGCGCGGGAGTGGCATTGGGCGTTGATCGCTTGATTATGTTGTCGCTTGGTTGTACTCACATTGATGAGATCACCGCTTTTCCTTTTCCTATTGCGTGAGAATCGCTATGAAAAAACGGTATTTGTTGCTTATTTATGCGTCCTTAATCGCATTTTTATCATTACGTTCTTCGAGCGGATTACAAGATTGGGGCGACATTCCGAACCTAGATAAGCTGCAGCATTTCATGGCGTACAGCTGTTTCTCGCTGCTCGCAGCAGTCAGTGTAAGGCATTGGTGGCAACGTGGTGTGGCTGCTTTCGCTATTTTGCTCTTTAGCGGAGGGATCGAATTGGCACAAGCTTACGTCGGTAGGGAAAGCTCGTGGTTTGATCTGTTGGCGAACTTATCTGGGATTATACTAGGCTTACTAACGTATAAGCTCTATTGCGTTTATCGATCTCGAAATGTGAAATCGATATACTCCAATGACTAGGTCGTTTTTCTCTTTTTCCTAATATACGATTTTATTCACGGAATAGGATCGGTTAGCAGGGGAAGATAGGCGAGCCCAGTGAGCAAGTTTTATCTTTCTAAGAAAGGGATTACACCACAATAATGAAAACACGTGAGAAGATCGTGCATGCTGCCCTTGAGCTGTTTAATCAGCACGGTGAGCGCAGCATCACCACTAACCATATTGCTGATCATATTGATATTAGCCCAGGTAACCTTTACTACCACTTTCGCAACAAACAAGAGATTGTGCGCGAAATTTTTGCTTTGTATGCGCAAGAACTGATTGAGCGCTTTACTCCAGTTCAAGAAAACCAAGAAAGTTTGGTGTTGTTGAAGCGCTATCTTGATTCGATCTTCACCTTGATGTGGAAGTACCGTTTTTTCTACGCCAATTTGCCTGAAATCCTCTCTCGCGATGAAGAGTTGCATCAACAATACATTGAAGTTCAAGATAAGCTACAAGCCAACCTAGTGGCGATTATGCGCGAGTTTGTTTCCCTTCAACTACTTGAATTAAATGAAGATGAACTCAAGTCCTTAGTGCGAACTTTGCACCTGATTGCGTGCAGTTGGTTAGCGTATCAGTCCGCTATGTCGCCCAAAGTTGCGATCACCGAGCAAATGGTACAGCAAGGCATGTTGCAAATGATTGCCGTGGTGAAGCCGATTGCGACGGAGCAAGGTATGGAGCAGTTACTGCTGCTCGAAGATGGCGTGCGCGCCTTGCACGGCTAAACATCTCACATTCAAGACATCCCTCTTATATATGACCATAAAGCATCATTCATGACTTTATGGTCGTTGACTTATCTCCCTCACATCGGAAAATATCCAATAAATAATCAAACAGATATGGATATCTTCCCCGATGAATTACGACATCTTTAATGGCGATGCTGATGGCATTATTGCCTTGTTGCAACTGAGACTCGCCGAGCCGAGATCCGCGACGTTGGTCACTGGTGTAAAACGCGATATCAAGCTGGTGGAGAAAGTGGCAGCACAGGCGGGCGATCATTTGACGATCCTCGATATTTCGATGGAGAAAAACATTGCTGGAGTGCAAGCCGCCTTAGTGGCCGGGGCGCAGCTGTTTTATGCCGATCACCACAAAGCGGGAGAGATTCCGGCTCACCCCCATCTCGATGCTCATATCGATTTGGATGCCAACATTTGTACAGCATTGATTGTGGATAAGCTTTTGGACGGACGTTTTCATCACTGGGCTATTACCGCCGCGTATGGCGACAACTTGATCGCGCGCGCTGATGAGCTCGCCATCAAGGCAGGTTTGAATGAACAACAGAGAGCGCAGTTGTGCGAGTTGGGCACGTTAATCAATTACAACGGTTATGGCGAGAAGTTGGCTGATTTGCATTTTGACCCCGCTGAGCTGTTCTTGAGTTTGCTCGCCTACTCATCTCCTTTCGATGTGATTGCCGATGCCAGCTCGCCTTACCATCGATTAAAACAAGCCTATGAGCACGATTTATATGTAGCGCAAGCTGTGTTACCAAAGCATCAAAGTGACAAGTTGGCTTTGATAGAGCTGCCAGATACGCCAGCGTCGCGCCGAATCAGTGGGGTGTTTGGTAATTTATTGGCAAATCAGACACCAGAGCGAGCTCATGCGGTTCTGACGCGCAATCAAGATGACACTTACACTGTTTCTCTACGTGCTCCGTTAACCAATAAACAAGGGGCGGGTGATATTTGCAGCTCGTTTGCCACGGGTGGGGGGCGAGCAGCAGCAGCAGGCATTAATGCCTTAACCGCAGAAGAATTGCCTCGTTTTATTGAGGTGGTGGAAGCCTACTACTAGGTGGCAACGCGAACGAAAAATGGGAGCCTTGGCTCCTATTTTGCTGGCGAGGATTGAGGTTCACACCTCAACGGACCAGCCAGTTACGCGGGTTTTGCGCTTCACTATTGCGGCGAATTTCGAAATAGAGTGAAGCTCGATCTTGCCCTCCCGTGTCGCCAGCAAGGGCGATCACTTCGCCAGCGGTGACTTTGTCGCCTTCTTTTTTCAACAATGCTTGGTTGTAGCCATACAAGGTCATGTCGCCTTTGCCGTGGTCTATCAACACCACGAGGCCATAGCCTCTTAAATACTCAGCAAATACCACCGTACCTGGGTAAACCGACTTGACTTGTTCACCATAGCGAGCTGCGATAACAATGCCTTTCCAGTTGATTTGTCCTGTCTGTTTGGTTCCGAATTGGTGCAGTATTGAGCCTTTTAATGGCCAAGGGAGCTTCCCGGCTTGTTTGGCCAAACCGTCCATAGGAATGGCATTGCGTTTAGCCGCTTTAGCAATTTCTGCTTTCAGACGAGTTTCATTACGCTGCAGCTCTGCGAGGTAGTTTTTGTCGCTGGAAATACTTTGTTTGATGTTACCGAGTGTCTTTTTACGCTGGCCTTGAGTTTTCGCCAGTTGTTCGTGTTTCGTCGATTGTTGCTTGAGTAAAGATTCGATCTGACTTTGCTCATTCAGCAACTGCTGCTGACTTTGTTTAAGTTGTTTCTTGGTGGATTCTAACTCGTTGATGGTTTCCGCTCTCGCTTTGGCGAGATGCTGGAAATATTGGCTAATGCGATCTTCTTCGACGCCCTGTTGCAGTAATGAGGCAGAGGCATTGGCTCTTTGGGTGACATAGTAGGTCTGGATTAGGGTTTCTAAGCGTTCAGTTTGCGCTTTCTTTTGACCTTCAAGTTCATCCATTTTGCGTTGCAACTGCCCCACATTCGCTTTTGCCGTGGCCAACGCTTGCTTAGTTTGCTTAATCTCTTTCTCTAATTGCGCGATGCTTGTCTCTTGGCTGCGCAGCGATTTTTGCAACTCGTCGAGCTGCTTCTCTTGATTCGATAAGGCTTTTTGCTGGCGAGAAATTTCATTTTTGACCCCTTGTAGCTCACTTGGACTCGCCGCATTGGTCGGGAAGCTCAGAAAAGTAAGAAGAACGCAGGTGGAAAGGAAAAAAAAGCCTGATTTGTTGGTTTTCTGTTTTGCCACGTACGTTCTTTCCTGAGCTATCAATGAAATAAGCATTGCGCTTGTTAGGCGCGCTGTTAGATGCCGTCACCGTCAATGAAGTTAGGGTATTTCCCGTTAAAGCCTTGATCCATATCGAGAGAAGGCTTGTCGGATTGCGGTCTCCCTACAATTCGTGCGGGTACACCAGCGACGGTAGTATGCGGTGGAACGGGTTGAAGTACAACGGAGCAGGAGCCAATTTTTGCACCTTCTCCAACTTCGATATTGCCAAGGATTTTTGCACCAGCTCCGATCATCACCCCTTCGCGGATCTTAGGATGTCGGTCGCCGCACTCTTTACCAGTACCACCTAACGTCACGTCTTGCAGGATGGATACATCATTTTCGACGACAGCGGTTTCCCCGATCACGATACCTGTTGCGTGATCCAGCATGATGCCTTTGCCGATACGAGCAGCAGGGTGAATATCCACTTGGCATGCCACCGAGATTTGGTTCTGCAGATAGGTCGCCAGCGCGTAGCGGCCTTGTTTCCACAACCAATTTGCCACGCGATAGCCTTGCAAGGCATGGTAACCCTTTAGGTAAAGCAGTGGGATAGAATACATAGAAACAGCCGGGTCACGATTCACCGTCGCACAGATATCGCAGGCGGCAGAATCGGTGATGTTAGGGTCAGCCGCAAAGGCTTCTTCAACCACTTCACGCACTGCCATCGCCGGCATGGAGGCTGTGTTCAGCTTATTGGCTAAAATGTAGCTCAACGCAGCACACAAGCTTTCATGCTTGATGATGGTGGCGTGATAAAAACTGGCAAGCATCGGCTCTTGCTCCGATAGCTCACGGGCTTCTTTGACAATGCTCTGCCAGACTTTTTGTTTTTCACAGTGTTTCATGGCGTATTCTCACTACTTTGGAATGGGGCCAAAGTGTCCTTATTTTCCTTCGGATTTCTTATCGCGAGCCAGCAGATCTTGCGCTGCCAGGCGCGCATCCTTTCCTTGATATAATACTTGATAGATTTGGTCAACAATAGGCATCTCAACGCCCATACGTTGTGCCAGCATCCACACCTCTTTGGTGTTGCGGTAGCCTTCGACCACTTGGCCAATATCCGCTTGCGCCGTATCGACGTCTTTTCCTTGCCCAAGTGCAAGACCAAAGCGGCGGTTACGTGATTGGTTGTCGGTACACGTCAGCACCAGATCGCCCAAACCTGCCATGCCCATAAAGGTTTCTGGTTGTGCTCCAAGCGCAGCCCCCAAACGACACATTTCCGCCAAACCACGAGTGATTAATGCGGTACGAGCATTGGCACCGAAGCCAATTCCGTCAGACATCCCTGCACCAATGGCGATGACGTTTTTCACCGCGCCACCGAGTTGCATGCCAGTGAAATCACTGTTGGCATAAACACGGAAGGTTTTGCTGCAGTGGATTTTTTCCTGTAGGTCTGCGACAAACTGCGCATCTGGTGAGGCGACTGAAATCGCAGTTGGCATGCCTGCAGCCAGCTCTTTGGCAAAGGTTGGGCCTGACAACACGGCCAAGGAGTAGTGTTCACCCAGTACATCAAACGCGACGTCTTTTAGAAGGCGACCGGTTTCAGGTTCAAGACCTTTGGTGGCCCAGCAGATACGAGAATCATCACGCAGATAGGGTTTTAAGCTATTGAGCACAATACCAAACACATGGCTTGGTACGACAACCAACAGATCTCGGCTCGCTTGCACGGCTTTTGCTAAATCGGATTCCACAATCAGGCTCGGTGGGAACTCAATACCGGGCAGGAATTCGTGGTTTGCGCGATCCGCCTCGAGCTTAGCCATATGCTCTGGTTCATGTCCCCAAAGGACAACGTTGGCACCGTTACGTGAAAGTGAGATTGCTAATGATGTGCCGTACGAACCTGCGCCGATCACAGTCATTGAAATCTCTTTGCCGTAGGCGTTATTAACCAGTGTTTGAGTCATGCGTTTACCTGATGGTTGGTTTCATGATGATTGGCAGAGTATACCCTCATTAAAGCGAGCTTGGGTATCGCTTACCTAAGTTAGATCCAATAAAAAATGCACATAACATCGTGTTTTAGGATGCATGTGCATTTCTTTTAATGCCTTTCACTGTGGCCAGTGAGAGGGGAATTCCATACGGAATTAAGCTTGTTCTGCACCTTGTTGTGCAGCTTGCTGTTGTAGGTAGTTCATGAACAGCGCATCAAAGTTTACTGGCGCTAGGTTCAGTTGAGGGAACGTACCTTTCACCACTAGGCTTGAAATGGTTTCACGCGCATATGGGAATAGGATGTTTGGACAGAATGCACCTAGGCAGTGAGCCAATTGACCTGCTTCCATCTTCTCTGCTGTGAAGATACCGCCTTGTTGCACTTCACATAGGAATGCCGTTTCTTCTGCGTTTTTCACGGTGACCGTCAAACGTAGAATGACTTCGTAAACGCCTTCACCTAGCTCACGGCTTTGCGTATCGAGATCCAGTTTCACATCTGGGTTCCACTCTTTTTGGAACATGACTGGTGAGTTTGGCGCTTCGAAAGAAACATCTTTTAGGAAGATACGTTGGATAGCAAAGTGTTGTTGGGTATCTTGTGGTGCTGCTTCAGCCATTTTTAAATCCTTCAATATTCGTTAAATCAGACTTGTCGCTTCAAGTCTTGAATGTGTCTGCCCTGAGACTAACCGAGCCATTCATCAATGACCAGATCAACCCGTCATTACGTGCCAAGTATCACAACTTAGATGATTAACTGCTTTGATAATAACCAGTTATCTGACGGGTTTTAGTGGGGATTAACGTTTGCTACGTACCAAAGGTAAGTTCGCTTCGCTCCACGAAATCAGACCGTTTTTCAATACGCTGACGTTTTCAAAACCCGCTTTAGCCAACAGGTTAGCGCTTTCTTGCGCGGTTTGGCCTGTTTTGCATACTACGATGATTGGGTCAGATTTACGGTTTTCAAGGCTACCGAAGTTACCGTTCTTGATGTCTGATGGCAAAATGTGAACTGCGTCGGTGATGTGACCTTTTTTGAACTCGTCTTTCGCACGAATATCGATCACTTGGCCGTTTTCACGGTTTACCAATGCGGTAAGTTCGTTGACAGTAATGATCTTGTACGCGGCGGTAGCCGATTTCACGAAGCTCATTATCACGGCGATCACTAGGCCAACCCATGCCAAAAACATGATCATATTTTGCTGAATAAAGTCGATGTACTCTTGCATCTTGTTTGCTCTCGAACCATAAGCGGAAAAATAAAGTGGCAAGGAGTATAACGAGGTTAGTCGCGAGTGGCGAGTGAGTTAAAACTTTCTAACCAATAAATGGGATCTTATCTCGCCTCATGTCGGTTTGGGCTATCGAAGTGATTGGCGATATCGACTTTAGAAAAGAGTCGAAGTGGTGGATTATAATGGCAATGAAATCTTTCTGCCCAAGCGAAACTATAATTGGTGGTTGGTTAAGCGCCTTTTTCTTTATGGCCTGTAAGAATACAACGGGGGTTCGCCAACATAATTTGATCTTACCCTACAGTTTTGCTTAAAAAGTGTAGTAAAATTACGCTAGTTTTGTTTCAAGGCAAACAGGGAATGAGCCCTAAGTGCCGAAAGTTACTGAAATTTGACGAGGTCATCACTATGTCTGCTAAGAAGCCTTTGGCTCTAGTTATCCTTGACGGTTACGGTTACCGTGAAGACACAGCAAGCAACGCTATCGCAAACGCAAAAACCCCAGTTATGGACGCGCTGATTGCGAATCAACCAAACACGCTTATCTCTGCTTCTGGCATGGATGTCGGTCTGCCTGACGGCCAAATGGGTAACTCTGAAGTGGGTCACACCAACATTGGCGCAGGTCGCGTGGTTTACCAAGATCTCACTCGTATCACGAAATCAATCCTAGATGGTGAATTCCAGCAAACGGCAGCGCTTGTTGAAGCGATTGATACTGCAGTGAAAGCGGAAAAAGCGGTTCACATCATGGGTCTGATGTCTCCTGGTGGTGTTCACTCACACGAAGACCACATTCTTGCTGCGGTAGAAATGGCAGCAGAGCGTGGCGCTGAGAAGATTTACCTACACTGCTTCCTTGATGGTCGTGATACACCACCACGTAGTGCAGAAGGTTCTCTACAACGCTTCCAAGATCTATTCGCTAAGCTAGGTAAAGGCCGCGTGGCATCTTTGGTGGGTCGTTACTACGCCATGGACCGTGACAACAACTGGGATCGCGTTCAAGTGGCTTACGATCTTCTTACTCAAGCGAAGGCAGACTTCACTTATGACTCAGCAGTAGCAGGTCTTGCTGCCGCGTATGAGCGTGGTGAAAACGATGAGTTCGTTAAAGCGACAGAAATCAAAACGGAAGGCCAAGAAAGTGCAGCAATGCAAGATGGCGATGCGGTGATCTTCATGAATTACCGTGCAGACCGTGCACGTCAAATCACCCGTACCTTCGTCGCTGATTTCGCTGGCTTTGAACGTGCAGCATTCCCAGCAGTGAACTTTGTGATGCTGACTCAATACGCAGCCGACATTCCTCTTGCTATCGCATTCCCACCTGCATCGCTAGAAAACACCTACGGTGAGTGGTTGTCTAAGCAGGGTCAAACGCAGCTACGTATTTCTGAAACTGAGAAATACGCACACGTGACCTTCTTCTTCAACGGTGGTGTGGAAACGGAATTTGCAGGTGAAGAGCGTCAGCTTGTCGCTTCTCCTAAAGTGGCGACTTATGACCTTCAACCAGAAATGAGCTCAACTGAGCTGACTGAGAAAATGGTGGCGGCGATCAAATCTGGTAAGTACGACACCATTATCTGTAACTACCCGAATGCGGACATGGTTGGCCACACTGGCGTTTATGAAGCTGCAGAAAAAGCGATTGAAGCGCTGGATGCAAGCGTTGGCCAAGTGGTTGAAGCGATCAAAGAAGTGGGTGGTCAGCTATTGATCACTGCAGACCACGGTAACGCAGAAATGATGGTTGACCCAGAAACCGGCGGTATCCACACCGCTCACACTAGCCTACCAGTACCACTTATCTACGTCGGTGACAAAGCGGTTGAGTTCAAGGAAGGCGGTAAACTGTCTGACTTAGCACCAACCATGCTGTCTCTAGCGGGTCTAGAGATTCCAGCAGAGATGACTGGCCAAGTATTGGTTAAGTAAGCCTAAACAGCTAAATGAAAGCCCGAGCATGACTCGGGCTTTTTTGTCTCTGTGCGTCACTGAACTAAGATGGCTGTCCCCGCCACCGCGACGAAGGCACCAAGCCACGCGTAACGATTGGGGCGTTGTTTGGTGTAGATCCACAGTATTGGCAATAACATGATTGGGGTTGTCGAGGAGAGCAAGGCGACCATTCCGACATTCCCATCGCGCAAAGCGTACAGGATCAACGTCATACCAACCGCCATGGCGAGAAAGCCGTTAATGGCGGTAATGGTAAAGATGCGCCCATTCATTTTTTGTGTTGCCCGAGAAATTTTTGCGCCGGTGGCTCGTAGGAGGCAATGTGCCACAAAAGCGCTGATCATACGAATCGCCGATGCTGCGACAGGATCGATGTCAGTCTGCATCACTGGCTTGGCAATAATGCCCCCTAGTGCTTGGCATAGAGCCGCCAGTAACCCCAAGGCGATGCCGATCCAAGCTGCACCTTTGACGGTTTCCAGTGCATTCTGACTTTGTCCACGTCGGCCAAAAAAGATCGCCAGAACAACGCCGGAAAACACCAGCAGCGATCCGAGTAGCTCTATTGACGTCATGCTTTCGCTAAATAGAAAGTAACCGAGAATGGCGGAAAAGACGGCATGGCAAGAGAAGAGCAAGCCCGCTTGGCGAGGTCCCATACGATTTAAGCAAGCAAATAGCGCGGTATCGCCAATAAAGATGCCAATTAAGCCTGAAAACATCATGGGCGTGATGTGCTCTGCCATGACACTCGACCAGCCTCCGGTAAACAGAGCCATACTGGAGAGCATGACCGCCGTGCATCCCATTCGCCAACGACTGTAAGCAAACGACCCCAAATGTTGAGCCGGCGTGACCGAAAGTAAACTGGCGATCGCCCACAGTAGTGCTGCGGCCAGTGCAAGCCATTCAAATCCCATTGATTGTGTGATCCCTAATTGAAGAGATCGACAATATGCCTCAAGTTATCATCTTGGCAAAGCACAGACGTGACTTTCTCCGCCTTGTGGTCGTGCTTTCTCATTATCCTCTCTCAATTAAGCGAGAATCAAAACGGCCCCATAGACGATGGCTAAGCCAATCACACCGATCAGCAAGCCCACTTTTGCCATGTCCTTGCTCTCGATTAGGCCGGTAGAGTAAGCCAGAGAGTTGGGAGGCGTTGACACAGGAAGAATCATCCCGAGCGAGGCTGAGAATGCCACCACCACCAGCAAGCCTTGTAAGCCTCCGACGGCTTCTAAACTGCTCATTGAGGTACCGATGGCGGCCGCGATTGGCATCAACAAGTTGGCGGTCGCGGTATTGGACATAAAGTTCGCCATGAGCCAGCAGACTAAGGAGAGCGATACGATGATGGCAAAAGGCGACAAAGCTTCATAATTGATCGCATGCGCTAAGGCTTTCGCCAGCCCGGTTTTTTCCAAGCCGATACCAATGGCAATCCCCCCCGCGACCAGCCAAAGTACGTCCCAGTTGATCAGCTTGAGTTCTTCTTTGCCCATAATGCCCGTCAATGTAAACACTGCCAGCGGAATGATGGCCACTACATAGGTATTCATGCCGTGCAATTGCGTGGTCATCCATAGCAAAATCGTGGCGGCAAACGTGACATACACCACTACGGCACGCCAGCTTTTCTTGAACTTGCCGTCTAATTTCAGCGTCATTTTCGCTTCGCTAGAAGGAAAGAGTTTCTGTAATAAAAGCCAAGCAATGGTCAACTGAACAAGAACAAAGGGTAAACCCATTGCCATCCAGCTGAGAAAGTCGATGCTGTTTTCTCCAGTTAAATATTGCAATGCAATGGCGTTGGGCGGGGTACCAATCGGGGTCGCAATACCACCCGTGTTCGCCGCAATTGGGATGCACAATACTAGCGCTTTAATGCCCAAATCGCCTTTCGGTGCCGAGGCAACGATGGGCCCCAATAACGCCAGCATCATGACCGTAGTCGCGGTATTGGACATAAACATCGAAAACACGGCGGTAATCAGCATCAATCCCAACATAATGAATTTGGGTTGCTGGCCAAAAGGCTTGAGCAGTACCCGAGCGAGGTTGTTATCTAACTCGTATTTTGATGCGGCAATGGCGAGTGCAAATCCGCCCATGAAAAGGATGATGATTGGCGAGGAAAACGCAGAAAAAATGTCGGTATAACCAATCAACTCACCGAGATCGTGTCCGGCGGGCGGGGTACGGAACAGATGTAATCCTTTATCGGAAATCATGATCAGCTCGAGGGCGATGATCAGAATTGAAGTGGCAAAAACGGGCACGGGCTCTAAAACCCAAAGTAAGGCTGCAAGTAGAAAGATGGCCAGTAGTCGATGCTGAATGAGCGTCAAATCATCGATAGGAATCGCATCGATGGGCATTAACAAAATGCCGATAGGGAGCGCAAAACAAACCAGCAGCTTCCATACCACAGTCATGTTCAATTTCTGCATTCATCACACCTCAAGATTTCACGTGAAAACTTAGGTTAATTCATTGTGCAAAGAACATCTTAGAGGCGGGTTGAAGTTTCTGAATTCCGTTGATTTTTTATGAAGAGTTTTGTTTTTCGTCAAGAAAAAGCCCCAACGGTTGTTGGGGCTAAAAATAAACTTATTGCTGGTGGGCGTATGGGGTGCCCATTACCGTTGGTTGGCCATTGGCCATCGACTCATCAAAGCGAATCGCGTCTTTGGCAAAAAGGTTAATGACGGTTGATCCGAGTTTGAAGCGACCCATTTCTTCGCCCTTCTTCAAGATAACCGCATGGTTACCAGAAGCTGGATAATCCCATTTGTATACCGTATTGCCACGAGGTGGGGTAATGGTACCCGCCCATACTTGTTCAATACTACCAACAATAGTCGCACCAACAAGCACTTGAGCCATAGGACCAAACTCAGTATCAAAGATACATACCACGCGCTCATTGCGAGCAAATAGGTTGGGTACATTCTCTGCTGTCAGAGGATTCACCGAGAAAAGATCACCAGGAACGTAAATCATTTGGCGCAGAGTACCATCGCATGGCATGTGTACACGGTGGTAATCACGAGGTGACAGATACAACGTCGCGAAGCTACCGTCTTTAAATTCTTCAGCAAGAGCAGCATCACCGCCTAACAGCTCTTGAGCGGAGAAGTCATGCCCTTTCGCTTGAATCAATTGGCCGTTGGTAATAGGGCCAAACTGGCTGACACAAGCATCCGCTGGGTGGGTAATGATCGCATCACCTTCAGCAATTGGACGTGCGCCTTCTTTTAGCTCACGCACAAAGAACTCATTGAACGTCTTGTAGTGTTTAGGATCGGCGTGTTTCGCTTCGTCCATATTGACGTTGTACTGCTTGATAAACCAGCGAATGATCGCTGTGGTCAGGCTGCCTGCTTTGGCGGAAGCCAATTTACCCACTAGGCGAGTCAGGCCATGTTGTGGGATCCAATACTGCAGTCCAACTTTAATCTTATCCATTATAAATACCGATGATGTCTGTTTGATTCTTGTTTCGGGCGCGTGATGTTACTGAAAATTATTCCACTTGTCAGTAATCGGTGACGAAAACTTACACAACAATACGCGTTATAAGTCCGCTTTCTTATTGCGCGAATATTGGCGATTGGCTTTGTTCTCCGCCATGCTTTCAATAATGCGATGGTAATTATCGTAGCGTACTTCGCTGATCTCACCATTTTCTACAGCCTCACGAATGATACAGCCTGGATCATCCGCGTGCTTGCAATCTCGGAACTTGCAGCCGCCCAAGTAAGGACGAAACTCAAGATAGGCTTTGGTGATTTCTTCTGGCTCCAAGTGCCAGAGCCCAAACTCACGAACCCCTGGAGAGTCGATCAAGTTACCACCTGACGGAATGTGATAGAGGCGTGCTGCTGTTGTCGTATGTTGGCCCAAACCGGATAGCTCGGAGATTTCCCCTTCTTCAATATCCAGCTCAGGAATGAGCGCATTCACCAAGCTCGATTTCCCCACGCCTGATTGTCCGACGAAGATATTGATGCGATCTTGCAATTGCGCTTCGAGCTCTGCAATGCCAGCGCCAGAGCGTTTGCTCACATAAAGGATCTTGTAGCCAATTTTCTCATAGTCAGCCAACCACTCACGATACGTAGCGAGCTCGGCTTCTTGCAACAAATCGATTTTGTTTAACACCAACAGCGGCTCGATACCAAGGGTCTCTGCCGCAATCAAGTAGCGATCAATGATATTGAGTGACAACTCTGGCAGCACCGATGAGACAATAACCATTTGATCAATATTGGCCGCAACGGGTTTTAAACCATCATAATAGTCAGGTCGAGTTAACACTGAAGTACGCGGCTCTACAGCTTCAACCACGCCTGAAATTCCGGCCATTGACTCTAAGCCTTTGCGCCAAATGACCTTGTCACCGGAAACCAGTGATTCAATACCACGACGCAAATTACAGCGCTCAATCAGCCCTGTTTCGGCATCTTCAATATCTGCGTGTTGACCGAAACGTGTGATCACTAGCCCTCTACGGCTATCACCCAACATTGCTTCATCCCATTGAATGGTGTCGGCTTGTTTCTTCAGTCTTTTTTGTTGGTTGTCGCGTACACGACGTACTTGACCCTGAGTTAACTTCTTCTTTTTTGCCACGATATCTACTTTATTTGTTCGCTGATAACGAGCTAAGTATGACGACTTTCGCTACATTATCGAAGTATCTTGTTATCACTATTTTGAGGTATAGTACCTCTTTTAGCAGCAAACAAATAGGCAACTCATCTATGTCCTTTAGCGATCAGAACTTAATTTGGATCGATCTTGAGATGACAGGCTTGGATCCTGACGTTCATAAAATTATTGAAATAGCGTCTATCGTCACCGATAGCGAGCTAAACATTTTAGCCGAAGGACCGGTACTTGCGATTCATCAGTCAGAAGAGGAACTCGCAAAAATGGATGAGTGGTGTACCAATACACACACGGGTAGTGGTCTCGTAGAGCGAGTGCGTGGTAGTCAAATTACTGAGCAAGAGGCGGTTGAACAAACCATCGCTTTCTTAGAAAAGTGGGTACCTAAAGGAGTATCGCCAATCTGCGGTAACAGCATTGGGCAAGATCGTCGTTTTTTGTACCGCCATATGCCTGAGCTTGAAGGCTATTTTCACTACCGTTATATCGACGTCAGTACTTTGAAAGAATTGACCAGAAGATGGAGTCCAGAAGTGTTGAAAGGTTTTTCTAAGCAGGGAACTCACCTCGCACTCGATGATATTCGGGAATCTATTGCAGAACTTAAGTTCTATCGCCAAACCATTTTTAAGATTTAGTATTGATTTCACGCGCTAGGGCGATGAATTTTTAGCTGCTTTGTGCGCTTTTTCATCGAACGGAAAAAATTTAAGGATTTTTTCCACGAAGGACTTGCATCACAAAAAAATGCTCTTATAATTCGCAGCCCTGAACGACGTAAAACGTTGTTGATTGCGACACTAGCTCAGTTGGTAGAGCGCAACCTTGCCAAGGTTGAGGTCACGAGTTCGAACCTCGTGTGTCGCTC
>NZ_JAQQBT010000015.1:0-84267 GCF_028570825.1 Vibrio sp. CCUG 15886
GGTGCCGACTACCGGAATCGAACTGGTGACCTACTGATTACAAGTCAGTTGCTCTACCTACTGAGCTAAGTCGGCGCACTATATTCTTTTTAAATTGTCGTTCGTACGTTAAGCACCAACGACTTTAAATTCGTGGTGCCCGGAGGCGGAATCGAACCACCGACACGAGGATTTTCAATCCTCTGCTCTACCGACTGAGCTATCCGGGCGACGAGGTGTATTAAACGGTTTTTCGCTTTCTAGGTCAATATAAAAATGCAAAAAAAATATCGTTTGCTGCTTTTGTACCCGCAATGGGGTGTTTTTATTCGTTTTAAACGATGGAAGTACAGTATATAAACATCTAAGCGACATTTGTTTATCAGATTTAATGGGATGAACAGCGATTCCAGCAATAAAAAAGCACGCGATAAGGCGTGCTTAGTTAGAAAACAAGTTTAGTTTAATGCTTTACAGAAAACTTATTGACCCAGTTTTCGAGTTGGTTCGCTAAGGTCGCCAAGCTGCGCGTGCTGTTGTGACTCTCTGTGACGACGCTGGTAAGCTGATTGCCGCTGTCTTCAATCATGTTGATACGCTGTGCAATATCATCACTCACTTGTGTTTGTTCTGCAGCGGCGGTCGCAATTTGTTGACTCATGGTACTGATGGACTCCAATGCCTGAACAATCTGTTGCAACGCTTCTGAAGCTGTTTGCGATTCAACAACGGTGCTTTGGCTGGTCTCCGCACAGATTTCCATGGTTTGGATGGCGTTGCGAGAACCTTGTTGCAAGTTATTGATCATCAACTGGATCTCTTTAGTGCTGGATTGGGTTCTTCCTGCAAGGTTACGTACTTCGTCCGCGACGACAGCAAAACCTCTTCCTTGCTCGCCCGCTCGCGCCGCTTCGATCGCTGCATTGAGCGCGAGCAGGTTAGTCTGCTCCGCAATATCGCCTATCACATCGAGCACTTTTACAATGTTGTTCACGTCTTTGTCGAGGTCTGCCACCGCTTGGCTGGCGGTGCCTAACTGGCTTGCCAATCCCTGGATGTTGCTGACGGTATTGTGAATCAGCTCCTGTGTATGTTTACTCTGTTTATCGGCTTCATCCGTATTGTTGGCCGTATCACTGGCGGAATCGGCGACGTGATTTGCAGAAGAAGCCATTTCTGTCATCGCTGTTGCTATCATCGCGGTCGACTGTTGCTGTGTCGCAGTGAGGCTGGAAATGGTATCGCTACGGCTTTCAACGGACGCCAGTTCGTCACGCAGTGCGTGCATTGAACGTTCTAGGTTGCTGATCATCTCGGCTAAGGAGAGGCTCATCTCTTGCACGGCCTGGTAAATACTGCCTTGTGGCGCTTTATTGTCGAAACTGGTTTGGATGCGACCTTTTGCCACGTCTTGTACTGCGTTGCGCACATCATTTGGCTCGCCACCCAACAGATTCAGCATTTTATTGATGGAAACAATCAAGCCACCCAAAATCGTGCCTGCAATCACAAGACAAAGGACCAACTGCCATTGGGCGGTAGACCAAAAGCGAGCATTCACTTCATTGAAGCCGATACCCGTACCGACAACCCAACCCCAGTGTGGGGTTCTTTCTGCGATTGAGAGTTTTTCCTCAATCGAGCCATCGGCCAGTTTTTGCGTCCAAGTATATTCCACCAGTTGGCCTGTTTTTCGGCCAAGCACATCTAGGATTAACTGGCCAACGCTGTTGCCATTACCATCTCGAAAATCATGAAAACTGGTGCCATGAAGTTGTGGATCTAATGGAGTGGCAATAAAGATCATTTTTTCATCGGCAACGTAAACATACTCATTGTCTTTGTAGATGTTATTACGCAGTAGTCGAGTGGCTAATGCTTTCGCTTCTGGCTCAGACATTTTTCCTTCTACGGCCATTTTCTCGACTTCGGTCAGGATGCTATAAGCGCTGCGAAAGAGTTCGGTTACTCGTGCTTTGTTATCTAGATTACTGGCCACCCTTAGTGTCCAAAGGCCAGTAGCGGTTAACGCGAGTAGGGCAATTAAGATAATTCCCGATAATAAATAAGCTTGTGTCTTAAGTTTCATAAAAATGCTCATATTGTAGTCACAATGAACACGGCAAATGCTTGGTTTGTCCGTTTAATTGAAATGAAATATTAATGTAGCACGAGTGAAACAAGTAGCTGCTTAGCGTCAAAGCATGATCGTGATTAAATTTATAGCGTGAAAAAAGTATAAATAGAGGAAAAGTAATGAATTGGCAGGGAAATAAAGCGCAGAAATGAAAAAAGCCAAGTCTTTCGACTTGGCTTTTAAAGGTGGCTCCTCCTGCTGGGCTCGAACCAGCGACCTGCGGATTAACAGTCCGTCGCTCTACCGACTGAGCTAAGGAGGAACAAATTTTAAGAATGGTGCCGACTACCGGAATCGAACTGGTGACCTACTGATTACAAGTCAGTTGCTCTACCTACTGAGCTAAGTCGGCACACTATATGCTTTAATTATCGCTTGTACTATTTGCACCAACGATTTGAATTCGTGGTGCCCGGAGGCGGAATCGAACCACCGACACGAGGATTTTCAATCCTCTGCTCTACCGACTGAGCTATCCGGGCGACGGAGCGCTATTAAACGGATTTTTACCTGCCTCGTCAACCGATTTTTTGCAAAAAAAGTAAAAAATTGATCATTTGCTTAGAAAATATTCATTTGTAATCAAAGAGAATGTCCTTGATTAAAGTCTTGCTTGAATTTGGTTACTTTTTCCAAATAACGGCGAGCTTCTGCATTGGGGTGTTTTTTGGTTAATGCCCAGTACACTTGATTGGGTTGCAATGCGTTGAGATCGCGCATTGCGCGCTTGCGATCGTCGCGATTAAAGGTGTTGAGTACCCCGCCTGTACCACCGTTGTAGGCTGAAATCATCGAATATTCGAGAGATGTAGGATGATTGACCTCTTTTAGATAGCGATTTTTCAACAGATAAAAATAAGCCGTTCCGGTGTCGATATTGTTTTCTGGGTTAAAGAGATATTCCGGACTGGGTTCGCCACTGCGATTTTTAACCAAGTTGAACACATCGCGGCCTGCGGTTTTCGGTACGACTTGCATTAAGCCATAGGCGTTTGCCCAGCTCACGGCATAAGGGTTGAAACTGCTTTCGGTTTTGATGATGGCGTAAATCAGATCTTCGGGAATGTCGTACTTTCTTGAGGCGCGGCGTACGATATCGGCGTATTTATAACTGCGTTTGTCTACGTGGTCTGCCACCATGGGAATTTCAACGTAGTAGGCTTTCTTAAAATCAACCGTACGTGTCTTGAGTTTATTGGCGATCAGATAATCGGCAAAGCGATTGGCGCGCCAAGTCCACTGGATAGCTTGTTTGTCTTGATCTAACACTTGATTGTAGAGAAAAGGTTGCCCTTCCAAGCGGATCTCTTTGGAGGAGAAAAGATCGACATTGGCCGGATCATCTGGAGTTAGCAAGGTAGTGATAATGGCATTTTTCAGGTGCTGTTTGGGTTCTGTGGGTGAAACCGTCTCAATGAGGATGGTGCCATTGCTAAAGTTGACATCGGCTCGGCTGAGGTAATTGTCTATGTATTTCACATAGTTACTTTTGCCTGCCATTTTTATTTCTCGGCTCCCCCAGCGTTTTTCAATATTGCCTGAGAAGCTGTTGATCAAAGCATCCAGTGCTGCCGTGTCTTTTTCAAATTGTCCTGGCAGCTCTGCGAGATTTTTAGCAAAGCGGTTGGTCGGTTGGTAATTGACGTCATAGATGTTTTCGATAAATTCGCGGCTACAACCGGTTAAGAGCAATGCAGCTAAAAAATACCCAAACTTTTTCATCGTTTACCTATTCAAACCTAAAAAAATGACATCACAGCGTTGGCTATGATGTCATTGATTAACCATGAAGAAAACCAGATTATTTGCTCGGTGGTGTGTAACCTTCGATATGGACTTCTTTACCTTCAAAGAGGAAGTTGACCATTTCAGTTTCGAGCAATTTGCGGTGTTCAGGATCCATCATGTTGAGCTTTTTCTCATTGATCAACATGGTTTGCTTATGCTGCCACTGACCCCAAGCTTCTTTAGAAATGTTGTCAAAGATGCGCTTTCCAAGCTCTCCTGGGTACAACTGAAAATCTAAACCATCAGCTTCTTTGTTTAGACGAGCACAAAACACAGTGCGGCTCATAATGACTCCTTAAATAAAGCATTAACGAAGTTCATGGGGCAAGCTCTCCAGTAATTGTTTGACGGGAGCCGCTAACCCAACTTCTTCGGGATTGGCTAAGTTATACCAAAGACCATTGCTGGCTTCCATCACCATGTCAGGTTGCTTTGATAGGTCCAGCAAAATCGGAGTGATGTCGAGATGGTAATGGCTAAAAGTATGGCGAAAAGCAATTAAGGTGTTTTGTGTGCGAATGTCACCTTCTTTTATGCCTCGCTTCTCGAGCAGTGCTTCAAGTTGTGCATGCTCATTTTGCGGAAAGCAAAACAATCCGCCCCAAATACCATTTTGTGGCCTTTGTTCCAACCACACTTGATTGTTGTAGTGCAGCATGGCAAACCACGTTTCTTTAACGGGTTTCTCTTTTTTAGGCTTTTTACCGGGGTAGTTCAGCGGGTTACCTTGTTTGTTGGCTTGGCATAGCTCGGCCACCGGGCACAATGTGCATTTGGGTTTGCTGCGTGTGCAGACCATTGCCCCCATATCCATCATCGCTTGGTTGTATTTATCGACATCGGTGTTGGGGGTGTGTGCTTCTGCTAATTGCCACAATTGGTTTTCGACCGTTTTTTGCCCAGGCCAACCTTCAACGGCAAAGGCGCGAGATAAGGTGCGTTTCACATTGCCATCAAGAATGGCATGTGGCTGTTTGTGAACGGAAGAGAGCACGGCAGCGGCGGTAGAGCGGCCAATCCCCGGCAGAGCATTCATCTGCTCCAGTTCCAATGGAAATTCACCATGATATTGCTCAGCCACCATTTTCGCGGCTTTGTGCAGATTGCGTGCGCGAGCGTAGTAGCCTAACCCCGTCCATAGATGAAGCACTTCATCTTGCTCGGCGTTGGCGAGATCAACCACGGTCGGAAAGCGCTGTAAAAAACGTTGGTAATAGGGAATTACGGTCGCAACTTGCGTTTGTTGCAGCATAATTTCCGATAACCAAACGCTGTAAGCGCTCTTATTGTGTTGCCAAGGAAGGTTTTTTCTTCCGTAGGCGTCATACCATTTCAAAATGGCGCTGGCAAAAGGTGTCACGACATGCTCTGTGTTCTATTATTTGTAGGCAAAATTGCACCACAGATTGTGGTGAAAGTACAACCGACAAAGTGTGGGGATAATGGTTTTTATTGATAACACTTGCACCAAAGAAAATTCTTTGGATAATCCCCGCTTTGATTAATCAATGTGCAGGCAGAATCCATGAGTGAAGTCACCACTAACGAATACAATGAAGACGGCAAGCTGATCCGCAAAATCCGCAGTTTTGTTCGTCGCGAAGGCCGTTTAACCAAAGGTCAAGAAAATGCGATGAAAGAGTGCTGGCCAACAATGGGCATCGATTACCAAAAGCAACTTCTTGATTGGAAAGAGGTATTTGGTAACGATAATCCTGTCGTGCTTGAAATTGGCTTTGGTATGGGCGCTTCTTTGGTTGAAATGGCGAAAAATGCCCCAGAAAAGAACTTCTTTGGTATTGAAGTGCACAGCCCTGGCGTTGGTGCGTGTCTGTCAGACGCTCGTGAAGCAGGCATCACCAATCTGCGTGTGATGTGTCATGATGCGGTTGAAGTGTTTGAGCACATGATTCCGAACGACAGCCTAGCGACGTTGCAATTGTTCTTCCCAGACCCATGGCACAAAAAGCGCCATCACAAGCGTCGTATTGTACAGCTTGAGTTTGCGGAAATGGTTCGTCAAAAGCTGATCCCGAATGAAGGTATCTTCCATATGGCGACGGATTGGGAAAACTACGCTGAGCACATGATTGAAATCATGAACCAAGCGCCAGGTTACAGCAATATTGCCCAAGAAGGCGATTATATTCCACGCCCTGAAGAGCGTCCGCTGACCAAATTCGAAGCGCGTGGTCATCGTCTTGGCCACGGTGTGTGGGATATTAAATTTAAGCGAGTGAGCTAATCGCGGATTTATTGTTTGACTGGTTTTTATAAAATCAGCACACTGCGAAAAAGAAGAGCCAACATTGAGAAATGTTGGCTTTTTTGACCCTACAATAAACACAATAATGGTTTGGTAAAGTCTGTCATGAAGCCAACAAAAGAACTGCTCAATGAAATTTTGCATGAAGTTCGCCCTTTGATTGGGCGTGGGAAAGTCGCCAACTATATTCCTGCTTTGGCCAGAGTGCCGGCGCATAAGCTTGCTATCGCGGTGTACACCAATCAAGGTGAGGTGATCAAAGCGGGAGATGCCGATGAGGCGTTCTCGATTCAATCCATTTCTAAAGCGCTGAGTTTAACCCTCGCCATGGGCCTGTATCAGCCGGACGAAATTTGGCGTCGAGTGGGTAAGGAGCCTTCTGGACAGGCGTTTAACTCGCTGATTCAGTTAGAAATGGAGCAGGGGATTCCGCGCAACCCGTTCATTAATGCGGGGGCGATTGTGGTGGCCGATCTGCTGGCCAGCCGTTTATCTGCGCCACGCCAGCGTTTGCTGGAATTTGTCCGCCAGCTTTCTGGTGAAACGCATATCTGTTACGACAAAGTGGTGGCGGCCTCTGAAATGATGCACAGCGACCGCAATGCGGCCATTGCCTATCTGATGCGTTCATTTGGCAATTTTGAGAACGAAGTGATCCCGGTTTTGAACAACTACTTCCATGCTTGCGCATTGAAAATGAGTTGTGTCGATTTGGCTAAGACCTTTAGTTATTTAGCGAACAAAGGCGTGTCGGTACACACAGACCAACGCGTTATTAGCCCAGTGCAAACTAAACAGCTCAATGCATTATTGGCAACCTGTGGCTTGTACGATGGGGCGGGGGAGTTTGCGTATCGCGTGGGAATGCCGGGCAAATCGGGCGTGGGCGGCGGGATAATCGCCATCGTGCCGGGGGAAATGACCATTGCGGTTTGGTCACCAGAGTTAGACCCGTCAGGAAACTCGTTAGCGGGCACGAAAGCGCTAGAGTTGCTTTCTGAGCGAATTGGGCGTTCGATTTTTTAATACCCCAATCTTTCAGGATCCATGAGGGAAATCGCAAGGAGGCGAGATGCCACACCAAACAAGCCAGCAAATTCATCAAGCGCTGCTGATGCAGTGCCAATCTTTCCCGTTTCTGTGTTCCGTGCTGGAGCGTAATGGCCCACGCACACTTGAGCGACAACCGACGTCGAGTTTTCTGCCTTACTTAAGCCGAGCGGTCGCCGGGCAGCAGTTGTCAGTTAACGCAGCGAAGACCATCTGGCGACGTGTAGAGTCGTTGAGCGCAGAGAAGGGCTCTTTGCAACAGACGTTTGTTGATGAACACTATCAAGCACTGCGCGATTGCGGGTTATCGAATGCCAAAGTCAAAACCATTTTGGGCATTAATCAGGCCCTGATGGAAGGGGCGCTGGACAGTGCATTTTTGGCCAGTAATGATCCCCAGACGATTGTGAAGCAGTTAACGGGTTTATGGGGGATTGGGCCTTGGACGGCAGAGATGGCGCTGATGTTTTTCTTTGGCATGCCTGATGTCTGGTCTGCTGGTGATGCCGCTCTGATGCGTGGTCTCTCATCGTTGGCCGAAAAAGAAGGCGTTGATGCTGAAGCTATTTTATCCGCAGCCACGCCTTATCGTACCTATCTTGCTTTGCATATCTGGGAGATGCTGGATGCCGAACTGCTCTCCGAGTAGGCTACTCTTCAGCCATAAACGCTTCGAGCAAATCGTTTAGGAACAGCTTACCTTTCTCTGTGATTTGCCAACTGGTTTCGTTGTCATTCAAATAGCCCATCTCAACGGCCCATTGAATGGTTGTCTCGATAAAACTCAGTGGTAGCCCTGTTGTGTCAATAAAATCTTGTTTAGGGCACGCTTCCATCAATCTAAAGCGATTCATAAAGAACTCGAACGGACGATCGATCTCTTCGACCAACTGTTCGCTATCAAGATAGGGTTTGACCATATTTTGATGCGCCGCCAAGTAGCCCTTCGGGTGCTTAATTTTGGTGGTGCGAATTATGCGACCGTCAGCAAAGCTCAGTTTGCCGTGTGAGCCACAGCCAATCCCTAAGTAATCAAAAAAACGCCAGTAGTTAAGATTGTGCTGACATTGATAACCGGGTTTGCTGTAACCGGAAATCTCATACTGCACGTATCCCGCTTGTGTGAGTTTTTGATGGCCTTGCTCAAAGATGTCCCACAACTGGTCGTCGTCGGGGAGAGCCGGTGGTTTGTAGTAGAACATGGTATTTGGCTCAATAGTGAGCTGATACCAAGAAAGATGAGGCGGATTAAGTTCAATCGCTTTGTCCAGATCGGCCAGAGCTTGTTCGATGCTTTGATCGGGCAAACCGTGCATGAGATCGAGGTTAAAACTGTTCAAGCCAATTTGATGAGCCAGTTTCGCGGCGTTCACTGCTTCATCTTGGCCATGAATACGCCCCAAACGATCAAGTTTTTGCTGTTCAAAACTTTGTACACCGATGGAGATGCGCGTGACCCCTGCTTTGCGATAGCCCGCAAAGCGCTCAGCTTCGATGGTGCCGGGATTGGCTTCCATGGTGATCTCGATCGAAGGCGTAAAGGGAATGCGTTTTTCGATCCCTTGCAAAAGATCTCGAATGCCTTCTGCTGAGATGAGGCTTGGTGTGCCTCCACCGATAAAAATCGAGTGCAGTGGTCTTGGCGCGCGGTGAAGCTGATACTTTTCGATGTCACGGTCAAGATCTTCCAGCAGCGCATTGATGTACATCTGCTCTGGGATCTGCTCTTTGAGCGCGTGAGAGTTGAAGTCGCAATAAGGGCACTTTTGTACACACCATGGGATGTGAACATACAAACTGAGTGCTGGGGGCGTTAACATGCGAGCACCTTACACCAAAGGTTGTTCACGTAGCGTAGCAAAAAGCTGTTTCAATGCTTTACCACGATGAGAGAGTTGTTTCTTGCGCACAGGTTCAAGCTCGGCAGAAGCGCAGTTGTCTTCTGGGACGAAGAAGATTGGATCGTAGCCAAAGCCGTTGTCACCGTGTGCTTGTGTTAAGATACGGCCTTCCCATTTGCCGTGGCAGACAATGGGTGTCGGGTCGTTTTCATGGCGCATCAACACCAACACACAATGGAAACGCGCGGTACGTTGTGCTTCTGGCACACCTTCCATCGCTGTTAATAGCTTTTCTAAGTTTTCTTGATCTGAGGCTTTCTCTCCTGCGTAACGTGCAGAGTAAATCCCAGGAGCGCCCTGAAGAAAATCCACTTCTAAACCTGAATCATCCGCAATCGCTGCAAGCCCGGTCTCTTTAGCGGCGTGACGCGCCTTGATGATAGCATTTTCAATGAAAGTCGTGCCCGTTTCAGCCACTTCAGACACATTGAATTCGCTTTGTGCGACGACATCAAAACCGAAATCGGCAAGTAGGTCTGCCATTTCGCGAACTTTGCCTTGGTTACCTGTGGCTAATACGATCTTTTTCATGGTGTTCTCGTTATTCTTCAACATAAAACTTTTGGGTAAATTTGAGCTTGCCTGCGCCTTTGATGCCCGCGTTGACATCCAGATCGAAGGTCAGGGTCTCTTCGTGGCTGATCGGCAACTCAGCTAAATAATAAATCGCGCTCCCTTCTTGGACTCGCTTAAATTCCAGAGTACGAATTTGGCCGAGTAAATTCTTGGCTTGGCCGGATATTGTGGCGTCCAGTGCTGGTTTTCCTACACGGCTTTTGTCCAACACACTGATGTTGATAATGGCACTGTATTCGTTACGTTTTAGCCCATAGCTTCTCGCCACTTTAGCGGTTAAAAAGGTGGAGTTGAATGCGATGTAATGCACTTCCGCATCTTTAATGGTTTTGAATTGTTCTGCCCATGTTGGCAGAGCCATCAGACAACTCAGTAACGCAACCATCCATTTGTTCATTGTAGACTTCCTTACTCGTTATTGGCGGTAAACAAAAAGCCATCACAAGATGGCTTTCACTTCGTCTGGTATTTGTTGTGGAGCGTGAACACGCACTTGTTTGTGCCGTCCGAGTTCTCCTTTTTCTATCGTGACCAGACTTTTAGCAACTTTAAACCACTTACCCAGTAACTTGGTTAAATGCCCATTTGCTTTCCCATCCACGGGGGGCGCGGTGATGGCAATTTTCAGTTCATCACCATGCAAGCCAAGGATTTTATCACGACTTGCTTTGGGTTGGATGTAGAGACGAAGCACCACATCCTCACCATCAAGCCAAACCGCTGGGTTCATTACAACTGATACCAAATCGGGCCAATCACATCGCCCATCAAGAAGTTGGCAAATTGCAGAGCGATGAACAGCACCAGCACGCTTAAGTCAAAGCCCCCCATGGCGGGCAAAATACGACGAATCGGTGCCAGCATAGGTTCAGTTAATTGATGGAACACGTATTCGATAGGGCTGCGACCTTGGCTCACCCAGCTCAGAATCGCACGGATCAACAGTACCCAGAACAACAGACCACCTGCGGCTTTCACCAGTGACAGTAGGCCAAGGTAGAGGAAATCGGCACTAAAGGTGACGGAACCACCAGAAGCAATCAGGATCAACGCAACAAACTTCAACACACACAAGACGTAGGCAAACAACACGGTTGCCAGATCTAGGCTACCAATGGATGGAATCACACGGCGCAGTGGGCCAATCACGGGTTGGGTTGCTTTGACGATAAACTGCGAAAATGGATTGTAAAAATCCGCACGCGCGGCTTGCAGCCAAATTCGTAAGATCACGACCATGATATAGAGATCAAACAGCGTCGAAATCAGAAAACTCATTGCATTCATAGATGCCCCTTAAAACGTAGAGCTGCTAAGCAGCCAGGTGATTAAAACAGTTTTTCCATCTCTTGCGCACGAGCCACTGCCGCTTGCATGGCTTTGGCTACGATATCAGAGAGTTGATGTTCATTGAAAGTGCGTAATGCTTCGGCGGTGGTCCCTCCTTTCGAGGTGACGTTCTCGCGCAGAGTTGCCAGTTCGGTGTCTGGGTTTTCCACCACCATACTGGCCGCCCCCAATGCGGATTGTTGAACCAGTAAACGAGCGGTTTGTTTATCAAACCCTTGCGCCATCGCTTCAGCTTGCATGGCTTCCATAAAGAGGAAGAAGTACGCCGGAGCACTGCCTGCCGCCGCAATAACGTGGTTAATGCCCGATTCTTCATCGACCCAGCAGGTTTTGCCGACCGCTTGCATCAACTGCTCGGCAAAGTGGCGATCTTGCTCTGCCACGGAGACTGGTGCATATAAGCCGCTCATGCCTAACCCGAGTTGTGATGGGGTATTGGGCATGACGCGCACTAAGTTGAGTTGAGTGGCGAGCATGTCATTTAATCGTGCGCAATTGATGCCTGCGGCAATCGAAATAACCAGCTTATTGGAGAAATCGACGGATTGCAGTGGTTTGCACACCTCTTCCATCATTTGCGGTTTGACAGAAAGGACGATCACGTCGGCTTGCGTTGCTGCCATGAGATTGTCGCTGGTGGTCTGAATGCCAAACTGCTGCTCAAGGGGTAAACGACGCGTCTCGCTGGGTGCGGTGGCAGTGATTTTATCGGCAGGGTAACCGTCTGCCACTAAGCCAGAGACAATGGCTCTCACCATATTGCCAGCACCGATAAAAGCGATGTTCTTATGTTCCATATTTCTGTTCCGCTAGTAAGTAAAAGTCGCCGAGTTACGCTTTGTTGCTGTAATCGCGATGGCCAAAAATGGCGGTGCCAATACGCACCATGGTTGAACCTGATTCGATGGCGGCATCCATGTCGCCACTCATGCCCATCGATAAAGTGTCCACGCTTGGATAGCGTTGAACCAAGCGTTGTTGTAGCTCAGCAAGCGGTTGGAATGCAGCCAACTGAGAAGCGTGGTCATCGACGTTTTCAGGGATTGACATCAACCCTCTTAACGTGAGGTTCGGGAGGGTAGAAATCAACTCAGCAAGTGCAAATATTTCCTCACCGGATACGCCTGACTTAGAGGCTTCGCCGCTGGTGTTCACTTGGATCAGCACTTGCAGCGGAGGGAGCTCGGCTGGGCGTTGATCATTTAAACGTTGAGCGATTTTGTCACGATCAATGGTATGTACCCACGCAAAGTGCTCCGCCACTAAGCGACTTTTATTCGATTGAATGGGACCGATGAAATGCCACTCGATGGATTTCTCAGGGTGTTGCTCGGCAAAAAATCGGACTTTTTCTACGCCTTCTTGCACGTAGTTCTCACCAAAAGCCCTTTGACCTGCATGATAGGCTTCGAGAATCGCCTCGACAGGTTTGGTTTTACTGACCGCTAAAAGTTGCACTGAGTCTCGAGCTCGTCCACACTTTTGCGTAGAGTCGTGAATCTGTGTGGTGATATGTTCAATGTTTTGTTGAATACTGTTCATCGCAAGTCTTTTAAGGGAAAAATAATGGATATCACTGAGTTACTGGATTTTAGTGTAAAACATAACGCATCAGATCTACATCTTTCTGCGGGTGTGCCTCCTATGGTACGCATAGATGGCGATGTAAGAAAGCTCGGTGTGCCCGCATTTAATCATGCTGATGTGCATCGTTTGGTTTTTGAGATCATGAACGATTCACAGCGCAGTGAGTTTGAAGAGAAGTTGGAAGTCGATTTTTCCTTTGAATTGCCTAACGTAGGTCGTTTTCGTGTTAACGCCTTCAACCAATCTCGCGGCTGCTCTGCGGTGTTTCGTACCATTCCAACCAATATCCCAACCTTGGAAGAGCTTGAGTGCCCGCAAATTTTTGAAAAAATTGCGAAGTGTGAAAAGGGCTTGGTGTTGGTCACCGGGCCGACAGGTTCGGGTAAATCGACCACGTTAGCGGCGATGGTGGATTACATTAACCGCAACTACAATAAACACATCCTGACCATTGAAGATCCGATTGAATTTGTTCACCAAAATCAGAAATGTTTGATTAACCAACGCGAAGTTCATCGTGACACCCACAGTTTTAAAAATGCCCTGCGCAGTGCTTTGCGTGAGGACCCAGACGTTATCTTGGTGGGTGAGTTACGTGACCAAGAGACTATCAGCCTAGCGCTTACCGCGGCAGAAACGGGTCACTTGGTGTTTGGTACGTTGCACACCAGTAGTGCAGCGAAAACCATTGACCGTATTATCGATGTGTTCCCTGGCAGTGACAAAGACATGGTGCGCTCAATGCTTTCTGAATCATTGCGCGCCGTTATCGCACAGAAACTGCTGAAACGCATTGGCGGCGGGCGAGTGGCGTGTCATGAGATCATGATGGCAACGCCCGCCATTCGTAACTTGATCCGTGAAGATAAAGTGGCACAAATGTACTCCATTATCCAAACAGGGGCTGCGCACGGCATGCAGACGATGGAACAGAATGCGCGTCAGTTGATTGCACAGGGCAAAGTGGCCAAAGAAGAAGTCGACGCCAAAATTGAGATTGAAACTATCCAGTTTTAACTGAGGTCTGCAATGAGCATGGATTTAAACAAGATTTTAGAAGGGATGATCACGCTTAAAGCGTCGGATCTTTATATCACGGTTGGTGCCCCCGTGCTGTTTCGTGTCGATGGCGAGCTGCGCCCGCAAGGCGAAAAATTATCGCAAATTGAAGTCGCTCAGCTGCTGGATGGGGCGATGGACGAAGAGCGGCGCGCAGACTTTCGCAAAAGCCGCGAGTCAAACTTTGCCATTGTGCGAGATTCGGGGCGTTTTCGTGTCAGTGCCTTCTGCCAACGAGAGCTACCTGGCGCGGTGATTCGCCGCATTGAAACCAACATTCCAACCTTTGAGGAACTTAAGCTGCCTCATGTTTTGCAAGACTTAGCGATTGCCAAACGTGGATTGGTGCTGGTGGTGGGCGCGACGGGCTCAGGTAAATCGACCACCATGGCTGCGATGACAGGATATCGAAATACCCACCGTAGTGGACACATTTTGACGGTGGAAGATCCGATTGAATTTGTCCACGAACATAAACGCTGTATTGTCACCCAGCGTGAAGTCGGTTTGGATACGGAAAGCTATGAAGTCGCACTAAAGAACTCGCTACGTCAAGCGCCAGATATGATTCTAATTGGTGAGATTCGCAGTCGGGAAACCATGGAATACGCCATGACCTTTGCTGAAACGGGTCACTTGTGTATGGCGACACTGCATGCCAATAACGCCAACCAAGCACTGGAGCGCATCTTACACTTGGTGCCCAAAGAACAAAAAGAGCAGTTTTTGTTTGACCTTTCCATGAACTTAAAAGGGGTGGTTGGTCAGCAGTTGATTCGTGATAAAAATGGTAAAGGTCGTCACGGTGTGTTCGAGGTGTTACTTAACAGCCCGCGCGTGTCGGATTTGATCCGTCGTGGCGATTTGCATGAGCTGAAAATGACTATGGCGAAGTCGAAAGAAGTCGGTATGCAGACCTTTGACCAATCACTCTATACATTAGTAGTGGAAGGCAAAATCAGCGAAGAAGACGCCATGCACAGTGCCGATTCGGCCAATGATTTACGTTTGATGCTGAAGACGCAGCGAGGTGATATTAGTTCCCCCGGCTCATTGGCGAACGTGAAGATTGATATGGATTAGTTCGACAGTGCTAAAACACCATGAAAAAACGAGAGACCAGAAGTCTCTCGTTTTGTGTTTAGGGAGTGCGAAGGTGAAGAGTCTTCTGTGAGTTAGCCCCACTGAGTTTCAAACCAACTCTCTAAAATAATCACCGCAGATTGGCAATCGACGTTACCTTTGCTCAAAGCTTTGTAACCGCCCATAGAGAACAGCTCAGAACGCGCTTCTGTGGTCGATAGGCGTTCATCATGCAATTCAACCGGAAGACCAAAGCGCCCTTGTAGGCGCTGAGCAAACTTCTTCGCGCGTGGGGTAATGGTTTCTAAGGCCTTGCCGTGCAAATCTGTCGGCAGTCCCACCACCAATAAATTGGGTTGCCACTCTTTGATTTGCTTTTCAATCTCATCCCAATTTGGAATGCCGTCATTGGCTTTGAAAGCCTTCAGTGGTGATGCGGTGCCAGTAATTTCTTGGCCGATGGCACTACCAATGCTTTTGGTGCCAAAATCGAATGCCATGATGGTGCGAGACATAAATAACCTAAGTCAAACGGGTTAAGCGTGACCAGCTTGATCGGAAAGCTGAGACGCGTGAATTCCAAGCATCTGCACGGCTTTTTGCCAGCGCTTTGCTATCGGTGTGTCAAAAATAATATCAGGATTGGCTTCAACCGTGAGCCACGAGTTTTCCGCTAATTCGGCTTCGAGTTGTCCAGCACTCCAGCCTGAGTAACCGAGTGCGACGATGTAGCTGCTTGGTTCCGCTTCTGTGCCAAGCACAGTCAAAATGTCCTTTGAGGTCGTAACGGAGATCTGCTCGGTCATTTGTAAGCTCGACTCATAGAAATCTTTCGGTCTATGGAGAATGAAGCCGCGATCTTCAGCGACTGGCCCGCCATTGTAGACTGGCTTGGTCAGACTTGAGGTGTTCAACTGAGGATGAACAGGCTGGACATCGACTTGCTCGAGCATTTTGCCCACGGTGATATCAATAGGCGCGTTGATCATTAAGCCCATTGCGCCTTCTTCATTATGTTCACAGATATAGATGACGCTGTGCTGAAAGTAGGGATCTTTCATACCCGGCATCGCAACCAGAAAATGATTTGTCAGGTTCATACAGGACTCCAATCTGTTACAGCAGAGCCATCGCTGGCTCTGCAACACTCATGTTTAAGCTTGAGCTTGTAAACGACGTTCAATCGCGTCCATTAGTTTACCGGTAATCGAGATATCGAAGGCAGCTTCAATTTCGCGAATACAGGTTGGACTGGTGACGTTAATTTCCGTCAGTTTATCGCCTATCACATCCAAGCCAACAAAAATAAGCCCTTTTTCTTTTAATGTTGGAGCCACTGCGTTTGCAATTTTTAGGTCGGTTTCGCTCAGTGGTCGAGGTTCACCGCTGCCGCCAGCAGCCAAGTTACCACGAGTTTCCCCTTTAGCAGGAATACGTGCTAAGCAATAGGGCATCGGTTCGCCATCCACCACCAGAATCCGTTTGTCACCGTTGCTGATATCAGGCACGAAAGTTTGCGCCATTGCGTAATTTTGGCCATGGTTGGTCAGTGTTTCGATGATCACTGAAACGTTAGGATCATTCTCTTTCACACGGAAAATCGAAGCACCACCCATACCATCCAGCGGTTTTAAAATGATGTCGCCATGCTCTTGGCGAAACGCTTTAATTTTCTCTGCTTTGCGCGTCACGATCGTGGTTGGCGTTAGTTCTGGGAACCAAGCGGTAAAGAGTTTTTCATTGCAATCGCGCAAGCTTTGAGGCTTGTTGACGATCAAGGTGCCTTGCTCTTCCGCACGCTCTAAAATGTAGGTCGCGTAGATGTACTCCGTATCAAATGGAGGATCCTTACGCATCAAGACCGCATCCAGTTCCGCCAACTCGATGGTTTGTTCTGATGTGAACTCATACCAACCATTAGGATCTTCTTTCAGTTGCACCACTTTGGTGTCAGCAATAGCAACGCCTTGATCTAAGTGTAGATCATTCATCTCCATATAATGGATTTCCCAACCGCGACGTTGAGCTTCTAGCATCATGGCGAAGCTAGAATCTTTTTTAATGTTAATGGACGAAATTGGATCCATTACGATGCCGAGTTTGATCATCACTGTTCTCCGTGTTATCCCAGATCGCCGAAACGAACCTGTAAGGCAGTAATTGCCGTTAACGCTGCCGTTTCTGTGCGCAATACACGTGGTCCTAGCAGAGTTTCTTCAAATTGATATTGTTGTGTCATGTCGATCTCTTCAGAAGAGAGACCGCCCTCAGGACCAATCAGCAAGCGTACTTTTGTGACAGGCTCTGGCAGGGTATTAATGGAGTATTTTGCGCGTGGGTGTAGATTGAGTTTAAGTCCATCGTACTCTTCTGCACACCAAGCTTCTAAAGACATGATTGGGCGAATTTCAGGAATGGTATTACGGCCACACTGCTCACACGCGCTGATCGCGATTTTTTGCCACTGGGCCAGTTTTTTCTCGAAACGTTTTTCATCTAGTTTCACACCACAACGATCAGAAATCAGCGGAGTAATGGTATTTACCCCCAACTCTACCGATTTTTGGATAGTGAACTCCATTTTTTCACCGCGGGAGATGACCTGCCCAAGATGAAGATCGAGCGGTGACTCACTGCTACGCTCAACCCTTTCACTGAGTTCTACCATCACACTCTTCTTACCCACTTCACTGATCACGGCGGGAAACTCAGCGCCACTGCCGTCAAAGAGCAAGACTTCTTGGCCTTCTTTCATGCGTAACACACGCCCGATATGGCCAGCAGCGTCATCACTAAGTGCAATAACGCCAAGGTGTTGAATGGTTTCTGGATGATAAATTCGAGGGATACGCATGGTATTTCAAGTTCCTGACTACGCGAATATTTAGAGACTAACATGGATGCTGCGAGGGTAAAAAACAAGTCAGTTAAGTAATTTAAGCGTGAGTTCATAATTTGAGGAGGATTTGATTGTAATTCATTCTTGGTGTGAATACTTTCTTTCGTTCTTGATGCTTTAGCTTTTGCGAATTTACTCAATGGCTTAGGTGGTTTAAGAGATAAACAATAATGAAAAATAATGGAAAGTGTTATGAATAAGACCAAACTGGCAATGGTTTGTGCGTTGCTAACAACGATGGCTGGGTGTAACTCAGGATCATCTTCTGATGGCCCTGGTGAGCTTGGTAGCCCTAACATCAAAGGGGATCCTTCACTGGATAAAATTTATTCCTACCAAGAGAGTGATTTATCCACCACGGCCATCGAGTGTACCAAGATTTACAAACAAAATCTGTCTTGCTCGTTGGAAAAAATACGCCCAATCGGTGCTAATCGAACCGAGGATATTACCCTTGAAGAGATTCAAAGTCGGCTGCTCGTATCACATCAATGGATGGCAGAAAGCTTTATCGCAGCACTTAAAGCGATAAATGATCAAGATTTGCTGAATTTGTTCAAACCACTGAACACGATAGTCCTGAGTTATGACATCCGTCCTTCTTTTTATCATTCACGGACTGCATCAATGTACATTGATGCTCGCTACCTTTGGCGAGATTACTCCGATTGGAGAACGATTCATCAACAAGACGATTATCGTAAGGAGTTCGCTCGAGAGTTTACGTACGAAAATGCGTCTCGTTATGTCTATGGCCAGACACTTAACTACGTAACAGTCTCCAATCAGTATGATTCGAAGCGAAATAGCACTCGCAGTGCAGAGAAGATTGCCCCCGGCCTATTTAGGCTGTTGGCGCATGAACTGGCACATGCCAATGATTTGCTTCCCCCCAACGACCTACTTCAGCTCGCTAGCCGTGGCACTATCCTTAATGAGATTGAAGATGCCAATCACATCTACTCTCAGCTTAGCTCCGCACACGGTTTAACGTCGCAACTGCTTCTTGAGGCGGCAGCGACATCGTTTCATGGTAAACCGATGACGGACCTAGTGAGAAATTCAACGGGAGAGCAGGCTGGAGGAGAATTTGAAACAGACGGTGCCGCTGCCTTTTATGGCTATTCGACCGAACGAGAAGATGTCGCAACGTTGTTTGAAAGCTATATGATGTACAAAAAATATGGCGCTATTGATGAAGTGGCCTTTGTAAGCGTTCCCCAAACAGAAGCATACACCTGTGATGACTGGAAAATACTTTGGGGACAAAGAGATCGTTTATCCGATAAAAATGTACGCAGTAGAGCACTGTTTGTTGCTCAGCAAATTCTCGATCAAACGCCTCAAGTAATCGAGGAGAATTTGCCTCCTGTTTCCTCAGTGCCAACGGCGATGCCAATAGGAAAAGGGTGGTGTGAGACTCTAGGGGCTAATTATGATAGTGCCGCAGGTGCTCGTTTTGCTGCTCCGTATTTTAAAGCAGGAGAGCGCTTTGGTTACCTAGAAGATATCGGTGCTAAAGAGTGATCATTTGCTCGTAACATATATCCCAGCCAAAGAGCTGGGATATTTTTATCTCACGGTACAGGATTGCTGCACAAACGGATTATGATTGCCTTGAATCTTGGCAATGCGATCATCTCTTGTGCACTCCCATTCATCAACGGGGTATGATTTGTTCCAAGCCTGCATCAGTTGCTGTTGTTGCTTGGAAAGCTGAAAGCCATACTCTTGACTCATGTAGAGATAGGTTCGAGCAATAGACCCACGAGCTCTGTCTGGCGGCATGACTTTACGTTGTTTGAAGTTGACCTGCATTTCACAGCGCCCATAACTGACACCATCCATGCCATTCCACTGACTGAAGTTGAAGTTTGAACGATCGCCATTGACTTCACCGATCGCTGGCGTGAGGTTATGTAAGTCCGCTTCCATCAAGCGAAACTGTTGATCATTTTTACTGCAGTTTTTGCGTCCACCTTTTTGCCAGCATTGACGCTGGTGGCCAAATTGCCAAGCAGGGACGACATGTTCCCATTCTATACGCGATGCGCGAGTTTGCTGTTTGCGTACTTGGTAGCCACATGCCTCCAAGTTAGGAATGCCTTTCTTGCCTTGCCATTCAATGTCGCAGCCACAGTAAAAGCTAATGGGATGATCTTGGTAGATCTTCACCGCCTGTTGTTTGGCGGCAGAGAAGGAGCTGGGTGGCGCGGCCTGGATCGCAAAGGCAGTGAACGAGGCAATAAAAATGAATAATCGCTTCATGCTAAAAGTCTTTAAAAAGTATGACTTTTAGCATTCTAACACGCGTATTTTATTCAATGTAATAAGTAAGTTAATAATAGCAACAGGGGGGAGTGCCAAGCTATGAGAGTTGGATGCCGGTGAAGATCAAGGTTTGTCGGCACTTTTGGCAGGTATAGCTTGCCTCATTACGCAGAACTTTGTTGTGGCGACGGATAGTTAGCGGAAACTCGCGACATTGGCAGCGATATTGGAAGGTTTTTCCTTGCACGGAAGCGACAGCAAATTGATGTGTCGTGTTGGCGGGCAAGAGAAAAACTCCTTGCATGATGGATTGCCATTCTGCGCCATGAGGTTTAACTCGGCCATATAACTGATAAGTGAGCAAGTGAGCCACTTCATGAGGAATCACTTCTTCCAAGAAAGCCGTTTTGTTCTCTTTGAACAAAATCGGGTTAAGACGAATTTGATTGAGTTGCAGATACGCCTTACCCGCCGCTTTGCCTCTCAATTGATAGCTAAGAAGTGGCATTGGAAATTGGCGCTGAAAGTAGCGGTTAGCTTTATCGATACAAGCGTGCAGTGCTTTTTGGGCTTGGTAGTGCAGCTCAAACTCGATCTTTTTCATCAAAAATTTGCCCTCATGGTGTGATGAGGGCAAATAATAGCATTATCTGTTGATGCTTCTAGGGGCAAAGACCCTAGTGGTGTTTTTTCTTGATGGTTTCATGGTAGGCGTGCCAAGTGGCGTAGCCAAGTATCGGCATGGTGAAGAGCATACCAATGCCATAAGTGGCAAAGCCAATTAGAATGCCGCCACAAATAATGGCTGCCCAAACAATCATTGCCGGAATGTTGGACTTCACGGCATTAAAGCTGCTGAAAACCGCTGTCATCATATCGACTCGGCGTTCCATCATCATAGGAATCGAAAACGCAGAAATGCTGAAGACGATACTGGCCAGGACAAAACCAACGAGTGAACCAATCACTAAGAAAGGAAGAAACTCTGTAAGTGGTGCTCCTTGCACAGAAGGGTAGAGGGCATGGAGTAAAGCGGCAATGCGCATCCAGAAAATCATGCACACCGCTAACAGCACCGCAAAGGCCCATTGAGAAGAAGAGTTGCGTCCAATGGCTTTCATTGAGTGGAGTAGGCTGGCGCTATGGCCGCGTTCTCTTTCCCAACTGGCATCATACAAACCAAGCGCAAGAAATGGGCCGATGAGCATGTAAACCACTAAGCTGGGCATTACCACCAAATGAGTTCCTTGCCACTCAACCAGTAGCACAATACCGATGGCGGCAGCCATGAAGCATAAGCCATAAAAGGCGCTGATAAGTGGCATTCGAATGAAGTCATGCAAGCCAAGTGCTAGCCAGTGAAACGGGGCGGACACACTGAGTTGGTTACATGGAATAGTGCGAGCGTATTCGTGATCGGGAACGTCCTTTCGTTTTTGCTCCAGATCCGATGGGTCTACGGTACGAGGCATAGCTCCTCCTTGATCGATTCACTGTCAGACTGACGTTGACTGTCAGTAGGTTTCAGATGCGGGGCAAGCTCTCTTTTATTACCGTTAGCATCTGTTTTGTTGTCGTTAAGATGAGAGATAAATCTCATTTAACATTTATTTAACTATCGTTGGAGTTAGTTAAAAATACAAATGCCGTGGCGAATTTTTCGTCGCACAAATGAAAAAGCCTTCGCATTGAGCGAAGGCTTTGGAGAATGAGGTGAGGTTATCTTACTTGATACCAGCAAACTCACGCAGTAGTGCTGCTTTGTCAGTCGCTTCCCATGGGAACTCTTCGCGACCGAAGTGACCGTATGCTGCGGTCTTCTTGTAGATTGGCTGAAGTAGATTCAGCATCTCTTGTAGACCGTATGGACGTAGGTCGAAGAACTGACGTACCGCTTCAATGATGATGTCGTGTGATACTTTCTCAGTACCGAATGTTTCCACCATGATAGAGGTTGGATCAGCAACACCGATTGCGTAAGACAGTTGGATTTCACAGCGATCTGCCATACCCGCCGCGACGATGTTTTTCGCTACGTAACGTGCTGCGTAAGCAGCTGAACGGTCTACTTTCGATGGATCTTTACCAGAGAAAGCACCACCACCGTGACGAGCTGCGCCGCCGTAGGTATCAACGATGATCTTACGACCAGTCAAACCACAGTCACCCATTGGACCACCGATAACGAAACGGCCGGTTGGGTTGATGAAGTATTTGGTTTCTTTGTTTAGCCACTCAGAAGGAAGAACTGGCTTGATGATCTCTTCCATGACCGCTTCGCGAAGATCCGGTGTGGAAATAGAATCGCAGTGCTGAGTTGAAAGAACAACCGCATCAATACCAACAATTTTGCCTTGCTCGTATTGGAAAGTAACCTGTGATTTTGCATCAGGACGCAACCATGGCAGTGTGCCATCTTTACGAACTTTCGCTTGACGCTCCATTAAACGGTGAGCGTAAGTGATGGGTGCTGGCATAAGGACTTCAGTTTCGTTACATGCGTAACCGAACATGATGCCTTGGTCGCCCGCGCCTTGCTCTTTAGGATCGGCTTTATCAACACCTTGGTTGATGTCTGGAGACTGTTTACCGATAGTGTTCAGTACTGCACATGAGTTTGCATCGAAACCCATATCTGAATGTACATAACCAATTTCACGCACCGTTTCACGAGTTAACTCTTCGATATCAACCCATGCTGAAGTGGTGATTTCACCACCAACCATTACCATGCCAGTTTTTACGTACGTTTCACATGCAACACGCGCTTTTGGGTCTTGTTCAAGAATCGCATCAAGAACCGCATCAGAAATCTGGTCTGCAATTTTATCTGGATGACCTTCTGAAACCGACTCAGAAGTAAACAGGTGCTTAGCCATGAGAGCTCCACTTTTGTTAATCTATTCTGCTGTGAGAATGCATACTCCAGCAGCAGGAAATACAATAATATTTGTAGGTGTTTCTACATCTAGACGTCTATTCTAGTTTTTAATGCTCGAATTACAAGCTCTTTTTTATTATTAGCGAAAACCAAACGTTTGCTTGGTTGAGTGAGAAAATGTTTTTTTCTCAGTGAAATGGCATTAAGTCGCTTACATTTCCACAAATTGTTCAGGTAAATCGTTTGCAGTCGAGAGATTGCTTTGCGAAAATAATCGCCACTCGATTTTCTATGTTATCAATTCGCTTAATGCACTCAGGAGCAGACATGCCTTCTCGTAAACATCTCGCTAATGCAATCCGCGCACTCAGCATGGACGGCGTACAAAAAGCAAACTCAGGCCACCCAGGCGCACCTATGGGTATGGCGGACATCGCTGAAGTTCTTTGGCGTGGCCACCTAAACCACAACCCATCAAATCCAGAGTGGGCTGATCGCGACCGTTTCGTACTCTCTAACGGCCACGGCTCGATGCTGATTTACTCGCTACTGCACTTGAGCGGTTACGAGCTTTCTATCGATGATCTGAAAAACTTCCGTCAGCTTCACTCTAAGACTCCAGGTCACCCAGAGTACGGCTACGCTCCTGGTATCGAAACAACGACGGGTCCTCTAGGCCAAGGCATCACCAACGCGGTTGGTATGGCAATGGCTGAGAAAGCGCTCGCAGCGCAGTTCAACAAACCTGGCCACGACATCGTTGACCACTTCACTTACGTGTTCATGGGTGATGGCTGTCTGATGGAAGGTATCTCGCATGAGGCATGTTCTCTAGCGGGTACGCTAGGCCTTGGTAAACTGATTGCATTCTGGGATGACAATGGCATCTCTATCGACGGTCACGTTGAAGGCTGGTTCTCTGACGATACGCCTAAGCGTTTTGAAGCATACGGCTGGCACGTTATCCCAGCTGTGGATGGTCACAATGCTGAAGCGATCAACGCAGCAATTGAAGCCGCTAAAGCAGATCCTCGCCCAACTCTAATTTGTACTAAGACTATCATCGGTTTTGGTTCACCAAACAAATCGGGTTCTCACGACTGTCACGGTGCACCGTTAGGCGTGGAAGAAATCGCAGCGGCACGTGAATTCCTAGGTTGGGAACACCCTGCATTTGAAATCCCTGCTGATGTTTATGCAGAGTGGGATGCAAAAGCAGCAGGCGCTGCAAAAGAAGCCGCTTGGAATGCGAAGTTCGACGCGTACGCAGCAGCGTACCCAGCCGAAGCTGCCGAGTTTAAACGCCGCGTAAATGGCGAACTGCCAGCGCAGTGGGAAGAGAAAGCAAACCAAATCATTGCGGATCTTCAAGCAAACCCAGCAAACATCGCATCACGTAAAGCATCGCAAAACGCGCTAGAAGCGTTTGGTAAAATGCTGCCAGAATTCATGGGCGGCTCTGCTGACCTAGCGCCTTCTAACCTCACCATGTGGTCGGGTTCTAAGTCGCTAGAAGCCAACGACTTCTCTGGTAACTACATCCACTACGGTGTACGTGAATTCGGTATGACTGCGATCATGAACGGTATCGCACTACACGGTGGTTTCGTACCTTACGGCGCAACCTTCCTAATGTTCATGGAATACGCACGTAACGCAATGCGTATGGCGGCTCTGATGAAAGTGCAAAACATCCAAGTGTACACGCACGATTCTATCGGTCTTGGCGAAGATGGCCCAACTCACCAACCAGTTGAGCAAATCGCATCGCTACGTCTAACGCCAAACATGAGCACATGGCGTCCATGTGACCAAGTGGAATCTGCAGTGGCATGGAAACTGGCGATTGAACGTAAAGATGGTCCATCAGCACTGATTTTCTCTCGTCAAAACCTAGCACAGCAACCACGCAGCGCTGAGCAAGTGGCAGACATCGCCAAAGGTGGTTACATCCTGAAAGACAGCGATGGTAAGCCTGAGCTCATCCTAATCGCAACGGGTTCAGAAGTTGAGCTAGCAGTGAAAGCGGCAGAACAACTAACCGCTGAAGGTAAGAAAGTACGTGTGGTTTCAATGCCTGCTACTGATACTTTCGACAAACAAGACGCGGCTTACCGTGAAGCAGTACTGCCATCAGACGTAACGGCACGTATCGCTATCGAAGCGGGTATTGCTGACTTCTGGTACAAGTACGTTGGCTTCGACGGTCGCATCATCGGTATGACTACCTTCGGTGAATCTGCACCAGCAGATCAACTGTTCGAAATGTTCGGTTTCACGGTAGAAAATGTGGTGAACACAGCGAAAGAACTTCTCGCGTAAGCTGAAGAAGATAAAAGAAAAACCGAGCGTCAAAGCTCGGTTTTTTTGTGCCTATTCAAATTCTTTTCCCCAATTGTCCTTCTCTTTGTGCCCACATTCCTTGCAGGTGGCATAGCGATCCATATCGTAATAGTGACCGCCATTTATCAGGGTATGAGCCCAAAGCTTTAAAGTTCCAAGAATCGTTTTATCCGTATCATAGCGACTTGGCTTACGGACCAGCACTTCTGAGTGCGGTGTTTCTTTATTGCATCGCTTGCAAAAGTGAGCAGCGGGAAAACCAGACATACGCGTTTCCTTTTGGTGATCAAACAAGGAGCTAAAGTGCCAAGTGAAATACGCGACGTCTCAATTCAATATATTGGTGAAATGAATGTCTCTGGAAGTGAAAAGAGAGTTTACCGCGACTGAGATCACTTACTTAATGCGTTTAGCCTGCGTATCGGGTACTATCTGTGACACGAAATTTTTGGTGAGGCGAAGGATAGATGCTAAAAGTTGCGATCAATGGATTTGGACGTATCGGTCGTAATGTTCTGCGCGCCGTGTATGAAAGCGGTAAGCATCAACAAATTAAAGTGGTCGCGGTTAATGAGCTTGCTCAACCAGAAGCCATGGCTCACTTGCTACAATATGACACCAGTCATGGCCGTTTTGGCAAGAGAATCTCCCACGATCAAGAACATCTCTACGTTCACCATGACGCCTGCCCTCAAGGTAAGGGAGAATTTGACTCTATCCGTATTCTGCACCTTTCCGAAATCAATCTTCTGCCTTGGCGTGACCTCGAGGTCGATCTGGTCCTCGATTGTACGGGTGTGTTTGGTTGTCAGGCTGATGGGCTAGAACACATCAAAGCCGGAGCGAAAAAAGTGCTGTTTTCGCATCCAGGTGCCAGTGACCTCGACAACACCATCATCTATGGTGTTAACCATGAAACCTTGAAAGCCGAGCACAACGTCGTTTCCAACGGTTCGTGTACCACTAACTGTATTGTGCCGATCATTAAAGTGTTGGACGAGGCATTTGGTATTGAATCTGGTACCATTACCACCATTCACTCTTCGATGAATGATCAACAAGTGATTGATGCCTACCATAGCGATTTACGCCGCACCCGAGCCGCAAGTCAATCCATCATTCCAGTTGACACCAAGTTGCATAAGGGAATTGAAAGAATCTTCCCGAAATTTTCCAACAAATTTGAAGCTATTTCAGTGAGAGTGCCGACAGTAAACGTCACTGCAATGGATTTAAGTGTCACGATTAATACAAATGTGAAAGTTAATGACGTAAATCAAACCATTGTTAACGCATCTCAGTGTACATTACGTGGCATTGTTGACTATACTGAAGCGCCGCTCGTTTCCATCGACTTTAATCACGATCCCCATAGCGCGATTGTAGATGGTAGCCAAACTCGAGTCAGTAACGGGCATTTGGTGAAAATGCTGGTTTGGTGCGATAACGAATGGGGCTTTGCGAACCGTATGCTGGATACTGCGCTCGCAATGCAAGCTGCCCAATAGTCGTATCGGCAGCGTCGGAGAAAATTTATTTTTAGCCTTGAAATAAATTCGTAATGACTCCATATCAATAACCAGTTTGAAGAATTAACAGGCTTGGCAGGGTTGCCGAGTTTTCAAAAACTTTATTTTTAATATTTGAGAGGACACATCATGTCTGTAATCAAGATGACTGACCTGGATCTAGCAGGTAAACGTGTATTCATCCGTGCTGACCTAAACGTGCCAGTAAAAGACGGTAAAGTAACTTCTGATGCACGTATCATCGCATCTCTTCCTACTATCAAGCTATGTCTAGAAGCTGGCGCGAAAGTAATGGTCACTTCTCACCTAGGTCGTCCTACTGAAGGTGAATACGCAGAAGAGTTCTCTCTACAACCAGTTGTTAACTACCTAAACGACGCGCTAGATTGCGAAGTGAAACTGGCTAAAGATTACCTAGATGGTCTTGAGCTAAACGCTGGTGAACTTGTTGTTCTTGAAAACGTTCGCTTTAACAAAGGCGAGAAGAAAAACGACGAAGAACTTTCTAAGAAATACGCGGCACTATGTGACGTATTCGTAATGGATGCATTCGGTACGGCTCACCGTGCACAAGCGTCAACTCACGGTGTGGGTATGTTTGCTGAAGTAGCGTGTGCTGGTCCTCTACTTGCTGCTGAACTAGAAGCACTAGGCAAAGCAATGAGCAACCCAGAGCGCCCGCTAGTTGCTATCGTTGGTGGTTCAAAAGTGTCTACTAAACTAACGGTTCTTGAGTCGCTATCTAAAATCGCTGACCAACTTGTTGTTGGTGGTGGTATCGCGAACACATTCATCGCAGCTGAAGGTCACAATGTAGGTAAGTCTCTATACGAAGCGGATCTTGTTGAAACTGCACAAAAACTGATGAAAGAGTGTGCAATTCCTGTCGCGACTGACGTAGCGTGTGCGAAAGCATTCGACGAGAACGCAGAAGCGGAAATCAAACATGTTTCTGAAGTACAAGACGACGACATGATCTTCGACCTTGGTCCAGACTCAACGGCTGCACTAGCTGAAATCATCGCAAACGCGAAAACTATTCTGTGGAATGGCCCTGTTGGTGTATTCGAGTTCAAAAACTTCGAAGCGGGTACTAAAGGTATTTCTGAAGCGATCGCTCAGTCTCCAGCATTCTCTGTAGCAGGCGGTGGCGATACGCTAGCGGCTATCGACAAGTTCGGTATCAAAGCGGACGTATCTTACATCTCTACTGGCGGCGGTGCGTTCCTTGAGTTTGTAGAAGGTAAAGTACTTCCAGCAGTTGAAATGCTAGAAGCACGCGCTAAGTAATTAAACGAAGGCGGGGGTAACTCTCCCGCTTTCTTGTTTGCGGCACATCTCATTTTTGCTAGAATAGCGCGAGTTGTGAGCAAACGTTTGCAAGAATTTAAACTTAACGAGTTTTATTTTTAAAACGACAGATAAATAGGATTACATCCATGTCTAAGATCTTCGATTTCGTAAAACCAGGTGTTATCTCTGGTGATGACGTTCAGAAAGTATTTGAAGTAGCAAAAGAAAACAACTTCGCTCTTCCAGCTGTAAACGTAGTAAACACTGACTCAATCAACGGTGTTCTTGAAGCAGCTTCTAAAGTGAAAGCGCCAGTTGTTGTTCAGTTCTCTAACGGCGGTGCTGCTTTCTTCGCTGGTAAAGGCGTGAAACTTGAAGGTCAAGGTGCTCAAATCCTTGGTGCTATCGCTGGTGCGAAATACGTACACGCAGTTGCTGAAGCTTACGGTGTGCCAGTAATCCTACACACTGACCACGCTGCTAAGAAGCTACTTCCATGGATCGACGGTCTACTAGACGCAGGTGAAGAGTTCTTCGCTCAAACTGGTAAGCCTCTATTTTCTTCTCATATGATTGACCTTTCTGAAGAGTCTCTAGAAGAGAACATCGAAATCTGTGCTAAGTACCTAGCGCGTATGGAAAAAATGGGTATGACTCTAGAGTTTGAACTAGGTTGTACTGGTGGTGAAGAAGACGGCGTAGACAACTCTCACATGGATCAGTCTGAGCTATACACTTCTCCAGAAGACGTTGCTTACGCTTACGAGAAACTGATCCCAATCAGCCACCGTTTCACTATCGCAGCATCTTTCGGTAACGTGCACGGTGTTTACCAAGCAGGTAACGTTGTTCTAACTCCAACTATCCTACGTGATTCTCAAGCTTACTGTTCTGAGAAATTTGGTATTGCTCCAAACGCACTAAACTTCGTATTCCACGGTGGTTCTGGTTCTTCTGAAGCAGAAATCAAAGAGTCTATCAGCTACGGTGTTATCAAAATGAACATCGATACTGATACTCAGTGGGCAACTTGGGATGGTATTCGTCAATACGAAGCGAAGAACCACGATTACCTTCAAGGTCAAATCGGTAACCCAACTGGCGAATCTGCGCCAAACAAGAAATACTACGATCCACGTGTATGGCTACGTGCTGGCCAAGAGTCAATGGTTGCTCGTCTAGAGAAAGCATTCGCTGACCTTAACGCAGTTGACGTACTGTAATTCTGAACAGAATGATTTGCAGACAAAACCCGCTCTCTGAGCGGGTTTTTTTATACCACTTGCTGACGGATAGAAAAACTCTGGCACAGTTTGAAATAATTGCTTAATCTTGATCAGCGATATTGAACGGAGTGTAAATCTCTGTTTTGACAGCTTTTGCAAAAACCTGACTTTGCAAAATGTCAAAAATGAGATATCGTGCCAAAATTCTGACGCATATTCAGATGACTAACAAGAACGGGCGTATATATAACGCCAGTACCATTTTTAAAGTCATAACTTGAGGAATAACATTATGGCAGGTGAAACAGTGGGGATTGATACCTCATTAGTGGATGGTCTAAATCAGGCTGAAACTTGGCTAACCAACAATTCAGATCTACTGATTCAGTACGGTGTGAACATCATTTCTGCGATCGTCATTCTGTTCATTGGTAACATCATTGTGAAAGCCGTTGCGAACAGTGTATCGAAAGTTCTTAATAAGAAAGAAATGGACAAAGCGGTTGTGGAGTTTATCCACGGTTTAGTTCGTTACTTGCTGTTTGTTATCGTATTGATTGCCGCTTTAGGCCGTGTTGGTGTTGAAACCGCCTCTGTTGTTGCAGTGATCGGTGCGGCGGGTCTTGCTGTTGGTCTTGCTTTGCAAGGTTCTCTATCAAACTTTGCTGCTGGTGTTTTGATTGTTGCATTCCGTCCGTTTAAATCGGGTGACTACGTGGAAATCGGTGGTGTAGCGGGTTCTGTTGAAGCGATTCAGATCTTCCAAACGGTCTTGAAAACTCCTGACAACAAGATGGTGGTTGTACCTAACTCAGGTGTGATTGGTGGTGCGATCACTAACTATTCTCGCCATGCAACACGCCGTGTCGATCTAATGATCGGTGTTTCATACAAATCGGATCTGAAGAAAACGAAACAAGTGATCCGTGAGACGCTAGAAAAAGATGCGCGTATTTTGAAAGATCCAGACATGACGATCGGTGTTGTCGCCCTGGCAGATTCATCAGTGAACTTCGTGGTACGCCCATGGTGTAAAACAGAAGATTATTGGAATGTTTACTTTGATTCTATGCAAGCTATCAAAGAAGCACTGGATGCGAATGGCATCGAAATTCCATTCCCACAAATGGATGTGCACCTAAACAAGGTGGACTAAATCCAAATCGAAAAAAGCGAGGTTACGACCTCGCTTTTTTGTTTCCGTCACAGCACGGTTTATTGCTGTTAAGCCAAAAGAGACTTAGTAAGAAGCGCAGCGATGGTAAACATCATAGCCGCCACCGCAATGTCGATCCCTCTCTTCACTTTAGGCTTTGATAATGTTGGCCCTAGTTTTGCGGCACCCATGGAGAGTGCGTAGAACCAAGTGAACGATGCCAGTGTTGTTCCAATCGCAAAGGCAATGCGATCGTGACCTTCAAATTGGCCGCCAATCGAGCCTAAAATCACAACCGTATCCAAATACAGATGTGGATTTAATACCGTAACAGCCAAGGCACCCAAAATGACCATTCTGCGTCCACGAGCAATCACTTCATGATGCTTCTCAACTTGCTCGATGGGTTTAAAGGCGCTTTTGAGCGACATCAAACCGTAAACACTGAGAAAGGCAATACCGCCTAATGTCACCACGGTAAGCAGCACTTCATTTTGCGAGAGAATGGCACCACCGCCAAAAATACCCAGAGAAATAAACACCATATCTAAGACACTGCAAACAGCTGCAGTCGTTAAATGGTGGTTACGTTTGACGCCCTGATTGAGAACGAAGGCATTTTGTGCCCCAATGGGAATAATCATGGTGGCACCTAAACCAAAGCCTTGTAGTAACACCCAAAAATTCACGATAAACCTCGGTAACAATGATCTAATGATAAAGAGAATGTGAGCAAGGTATCGTTTTAACTGGCATAAGTATAATTAATGATTTTAATCCTATATAAGCAAGGCTGATTTGTTTGAGGTAAGTGTCATGCGTGGTTTAGATTACAAATGGATAGAAGCGTTAGATGCTGTCGTTGCACAAGGTGGATTTGAGCGAGCCGCGGAAGAATTGTACATCTCTCAATCGGCGGTATCACAGAGAATTAAACAACTAGAGCGCTTTTTGGCGCAACCAGTGCTAATACGTGAACAGCCACCTAAACCAACACCTGTGGGAAAGAAGTTGTTGGGCTTGTATCGACGCGTGCGCATTCTTGAATATGAGCTGATTCCTGAGCTCATGAACGATGACACAGCAAAGCCCATTCAACTGGCTTTGGCAACCAACGCGGATAGTTTGGCTACGTGGTTACTGCCAGCACTCAAAGAGGTGATGACACTGCGACAAGTAGAACTTAATTTAGCCATTTATGGAGAATCTCGCTCCATTGAAAAGCTAAAGAGTGGTGAAGTTGCTGGTGCGATAAGCCTTGAGTCGCAACCCATTGCGGGGTGTAAAGCCGACTACCTTGGGCGAATGGATTATGTTTGTGTCGCCAGTCCGGATTTTTATCAACGTTATTTTGCTGCAGGGGTGAATTACCAAACGTTGCGTAAAGCGCCTGCTGTGTCTTATGACCAATATGATGATCTTCATAACCGTTTTTTGCACGACCATTTCAACATCTCTCGCGATTCCATCATCAATCATAATGTTGGAAGCTCAGAAGCGTTTGTCCGTCTTGCCGTTTCAGGAATTGCCTACTGCTTGATTCCTAAACTGCAAATCGAACAAGAGTTGGCGTCGGGCGTACTGATGGACATCACGCCAGGATTTTTATTGTCTTACCGTATTTATTGGCATCATTGGCAGCTAGAGAGCGGGGTGTTGAAGGAAATTTCGCAAGCGATTGTTCAATACGCACAAGCTCATTTACCCCAGTAGAGGCGACTCAGGGGAGCATTAGCACAGAGATAACAGAGTCAAAGTTGTGTAAGAAGTGTTCATGAGATATTGGTTAATCTGCTAAACCTTCTATTATCAAGACAGTTTCTTTACAGAAGGTTTATGGCATGAAATGGTTTCCTACAAGCGTGGTGCTTTCGGCAAGTTTGGTCGCGGGTTATGCAATGGCAGAGGCCCCCAACTTCGCTCACCTGTCAACAACGGGTTATGGTGAAGTGGTTGCAAAACCGGATATGGCGATATTTACGGTGAAAGTGGTGGATTCGACCATGACCGCAGAATCCGCCAAACAGTCAGTCGATACCACAGTGGATGCTTTTTTAGTGGCTTTAACCAAGGCGGGAGTGGACAAACAGCAAATCACCAGTACCAATCTCTATCTTGCTCCTCAATATCATTACCCGAAAAATGAAAAGCCAGACCTCGTTGGTTATCGCGCTTCTCGTAGTGTCACGGTGAAAGTCGCCAACTTAGCAAACCTTAATGCCTATCTTGATCTTGCGTTGAATGCGGGGATCAATCAGGTGGATAATATTCAGTTGTTGGTTAGCAACGAGGCGGAATATCAGCAGCAAGCTCGCCTTGAAGCGATTAAAGATGCGCAGCAGAAGGCGGGATTCTTGGCGAAAGGGTTTGGTAAATCGCTGGGCGAGGTTTGGCAGATCAACTATAACCAGCCGAACGTTCAGCCTGTGTTGATGCGTACGATGATGATGGACGCTAAATCGGAAAGTAACAGCTATCAAGATTCGAGCTTAATCATTCGTGATCAGGTGGATGTGACCTACAAACTCGATTAGAAAAAATGTGAGTCCATAGCAAAGGGCAGGATAACCTGCCCTTTATTGTCTGTGTGATTTAGTGAAGGATACGAGAGCGGATGGTGCCTTCGATGCCTTTCAATTTCACTAATGCTTCTTCAGAACGCTCAGTTTCGACGTCAATCACCACGTAACCAATATCAGCGGATGTTTGTAGGTACTGACCAGCAATGTTGATCCCTTCTTCAGCAAAAATGGTGTTGATTTGCGTCAGAATGCCCGGGCGGTTTTGGTGAATGTGCAGCAAGCGTGAACAGCTGCGATGTTCTGGCAGTGACACTTCAGGGAAATTAACGCTAGACAGCGTTGAGCCGTTGTCTGAATACTTCGCTAATTTGCCTGCGACTTCAACACCAATGTTCTCTTGTGCTTCTTGAGTTGACCCTCCAACGTGTGGAGTAAGAATCACGTTGTCGAATTTTTGCAATGGCGACTCGAAAGGATCTGCGTTGGTTGCAGGTTCTACCGGGAACACATCGATTGCTGCACCAGCAATATGACCTGATTCGAGTGAATGGCAAAGCGCTTCGATATCCACAACGGTGCCACGTGCCGCGTTAATGAAGATAGATCCTGGCTTCATGCGCGCAAACTCTTCTGTGCCCATCATGTTTTTCGTGTCTGGAGTCTCAGGTACGTGTAAAGAAATTACGTCACACTTGTTGAGTAGTTCACTCATTGTGTGCACTTGCGTTGCGTTGCCCAATGACAGTTTGTTTTCAATGTCGTAGAAGTAAACACGCATACCCAAGTTTTCAGCAATAATACCGAGCTGAGTACCGATATGGCCGTAACCAATAATACCAAGACGCTTACCACGAGCTTCGTAAGAATTGTCGGCACTCTTTTTCCAAATACCACGGTGTGCCAAGGCATTTTTTTCTGGAATACCACGAAGTAACAGCAGGATTTGACCCAACACTAATTCCGCTACGCTTCGCGTGTTAGAGAATGGGGCATTAAACACAGGAATACCACGTTTTGCCGCCGCATTCAGATCCACTTGGTTGGTGCCAATACAGAAGCAGCCAATCGCAACCAGTTTTTGCGCTGCGTTAATGACTTCTTCGGTTAAGTTGGTGCGAGAGCGAATACCGATGAAGTGCGCATCTTTAACCGCTTCTAGAAGATCCGCATCCGACAAGGAACCCTTGTGGTACTCGATATTGGTGTAACCTGCCGTTTGTAGCACTTCTACCGAAGAAGGGTGGAGGCCTTCAAGAAGTAAGATTTTTATTTTCTCTTTTTCCAGTGAAACTTTGGCCATTGTTTTCGTCCTTAAAATGGAAAGGTGGGCTAATTTGGCGCACGTTAAACAAAATCGTTAAGAGCAGTGAAATTAACAGTTTTGGCGGAGGACAAACGTTTCCTTGTGCGTCTTCTGCTCAATAAAGTAACAAAAAATTTTTGTTTTGGGTAAGAAAATTACGGAATAAGAGATAATTTTCTTCAAGAAAGTCATAAAAAACGGCGCCCTTGGGCGCCGTCTGTAATCAAATAACGGAAAATAGCGCAAAACCAGCTATTTATTCCTCAATTTTGGCGCCTTCTGGAGTGCCGGTGATGACCACGTCAGCACCGCGATGAGCAAATAGGCCGACAGTGACGACACCTGGGATGCCGTTGATCTGATCTTCCAGCTGTTTTGGATTGGTGATCTTCATACCGTAAACATCAAGGATGACGTTACCGTTGTCAGTAATCACTCCTTCGCGGTAACAAGGATCACCACCAAGTTTAACCAATTGACGCGCAACGTATGAGCGAGCCATTGGGATGACTTCAACAGGAAGAGGGAAAGTCCCAAGAACATCGACAGCCTTTGTGCCATCAACGATACAGATAAACTTGTCCGCAATCGCCGCAACGATCTTCTCGCGAGTGAGCGCCGCGCCACCACCTTTGATCATTTCACGATCGGCGTTGATTTCGTCCGCGCCATCAACATAAATGTCTAAAGAGGCAACTTCATTGCAGTCGAAAATTTTAATACCTAGCGCTTCAAGTTTCTCTGTTGATGCAACAGAGCTGGATACCGCACCTTTGATCTCTTCACTCATGGTTCCAAGAGCATCGATGAAGTGATTAACCGTTGAGCCTGTTCCTACGCCAACAATGCTGCCTTTTTCCACATATTTGAGCGCTGCCCAACCAGCGGCTTTTTTCATTTCATCTTGAGTCATGCTCATCTCCTGAATTGATGAAGGATAGTTCGTGCCGCGCGATTATAACGAGTTAAACGTCGTTTTCCCATTGCCAGATTTGGCTTGGGGTCACGATCTTAGGCAAAGGAATATCCCAAACTTCGCAAGGTAGCTGCTCAACATGCTGGCAATCATGGGCGATACCGATAGGCTTGGCACCTAAGCCAGTGCGAAACCAACGCTCTAAGGTGCGGTCATAGTAGCCGCCTCCCATACCGAGCCTTTGCCCTGTGCTGTCAAAGGCGACCAGTGGCGTACAAATTAAATCAAGCTCTGCGAGTGGGATGATATGACGTTTATCAAGCTTGGGCTCAAGGATACCGTAGCGGTTGTAGATCAAATCGGTGTGGCGATGGTAGTGCAGAAAAAGAAGCTGCCCTTTGGAAAAAGGATGGATGACTGGGAGATACACTTGCTTACCCAGTTCCCAAAGCCATTCAATCAACGGTTTGGTATCGAGCTCTCCGTCAGCAGAAAGATAGAGGGCGATGTGTTGCGCGTCAGTGAGTTCATCGAGCTGGGCAAAGTGGGCTGTCAAATCCAGCGCAGCTTGATATTGAGTATCACTGCATAATTGATTGCGTCTTTGGCGGATAAGTGTACGGATGTCTTGCCGGGAAAGATTTTGCATAGAGGATACCCCAGAGTGCCGTCGCGGATTGTGGCCCTTGAACCAGCTGGTTCAAGGCGGATCGGCAATGATTACCGTAGGCTTCTCGGTACGGGCCAAGCTTGCTCAATAGCGATCAAGTACCAACCCTTTGGTGTTGCTTATCGGCTCAGGGACTTTAATCCGGCTGACAAACACTCCAGGGTAAAATGCTGTTATTGCGCCGATCCTTGCGTGACTTTCATTAGCGCTTTATCAAGCGAATCGGTGAGCTGTTCCATTCGCTCTACCATCAGTTGTTGCTGTTCATTGCTCGCACTGCTCTTGCTGTTGAGCTCGTAACAGATGTTCAGTGCTGCGAAAGTCAGTAACTGGATCTCATTAGTTACCTTAGTACGTTCGCTCATCTCTTTCAAACGGGCATCGAGATCTTGAGCAGCTGCGACCAACGCCTCTTCCTGCCCTGGAGGACAGTTAACACGGGTGATTTTGCCAAGAATTTCAACGTCTACCGCTTGGTTGCTCATGATGGATTAACTCTATAACGCGCGAACTGAGATGCTGTACTCAACAACGACTGAGGAACAAACTATAGGTAAAGCGCTATCAAGATTCAAGCATTTCACAACGTCTTGAGATAAATGTGACAACAAGAAGTCAGTTATTGGACAATTTGCTCATTTGCTATGCAGAAAACGCGTTTATCATCGTTTTCGCTCAAGGCGCTAAATGGTAGGATTACTCCCCACAGATGATCACTATGAAGAAAGACAATGAGTAAAAATCAACTTCCAAGCTACCAAGTCGTTGCTGATGAAATGAAAATGGCCACTCTGGCGGTAACTCCAGCGGAGCTGCATGGATTACTTGCAGGCATGATCAGTGGTGGTTTGTCACAGCAAGATCAAAGTTGGCAGCCAATGTTGTTTGATTATACCAATGATGGCATGGGTTGGCCGAGTGCGGCGTTGGAACAGGCGCAAGCGTTGTTTAACGTGACTTCAGCTCAGTTAACCAGTGATGAAATGGTGTTAAACCTGTTGTTGCCAAACGCAGAAGGTGAAGAAGCCATTTTTGCGTTGGCGGATGCCCTTTCTGATTGGGTTAATCATTATATTTCTGGCTTGGGCTTAGCGGGAGCAGCGCTCAACAAGGCGTCAGAAGAGGCGAAAGAAGCACTGGCGGATCTCGAAGAGATGGCTCGTCTCGGTGTTGATGAAGACGACGATTTGCAAGAGCAGGCAGAGCTGCTGGAACAAGTTATTGAACATGTTAAAGCGTGTACGTTGCTGATTCATGCAGAGTTTGGCGCCAAAACGTCTTCCTCTGAAACCCCGACCATTCATTAATCTTAGGGGCGGAAATGACGCAATATGATGTTGTAATTGCAGGCGGAGCAATGGCTGGGGCGACGCTCGCTTTGGCACTTTCGCACCTGACGGATAATAAATTGAACGTCGCGGTTGTCGAACCTTATCAGGTTGATACCAGTCACCCGGGGTTCGATTCTCGCTCAATAGCACTCTCATATGGCACCGTTGATATTTTGCGTCGTTTCCAACTCTGGTCATCGATAGCGCCTTGTGCCACGCCGATTACGGATATTCACGTTTCTGATCGCTCTCATCTGGCAATGACCGATATTTCCGCGCAACAAGTTGGCGTTGACGCACTGGGTTATGTGGTGGAGCTGGCGGATGTTGGGAGCATCTATCAGTCGTTATTGCAGCGTTGTGAGTCCATTTCCCTCTACACCCCTGACGCAGTGGAACGCGTTGAGCGATTCACGGATAGCGTTGCGGTGCATTTGAATAATGGAGAAACGCTGCAGGCAAAACTGCTGGTGGCCGCTGATGGGGCTGTCTCCAACTGTTGCCAGCAACTGGGCATGCCCCTTGCGCAGCATGATTTTGAACAAACCGCTGTCATTGCTAATGTTGTGACAGAACAGGCGCATCGTGGGCGTGCGTTTGAACGCTTTACTGAGCATGGTCCAGTCGCGTTGCTGCCGATGTCTGACAATCGCATGTCTTTGGTGTGGTGTCTGCCTCCGGATTTAGCTGAGCAGGTGATGTTGCTTTCTGAAGAGCAATTTTTGGCACGTTTGCAGCAAGAGTTTGGTTGGCGGTTAGGTCAAATGCAAAAAGTGGGTATGCGAGCGAGTTATCCGCTGATATTACGTCATCGAGAGCAGAACATCTCTCATCGCTTTGCTGTGGTAGGTAACGCGGCGCAAACCTTACATCCGATTGCAGGACAAGGGTTTAATCTTGGCATTCGCGATGTGGCCTCACTGGCAGAAGAGATCACCAAGCAGCTTGATGATGTTGGGGCGTATTCTTCTCTTATGCGCTTTAAGCAGCGCCGTTGTGGTGACCGACAGAACACCATTTGGATGACGACCAGTTTGGTACACCTTTTCTCTAATGATTACCTTGCACTCAGAGTGGCTCGCAACCTCGGGCTAGTGATGATGGATAATCTTTCTGGGCTGAAACAGCCACTATTACGCCAGACATTAGGTCTGGTGAGCCGATAGCGAGTAAAACAAAATGATACAAAGTGTGGATGTGGCGATCGTTGGCGGTGGCATGGTGGGACTGGCACTGGCCGCGGCATTTAAAGACAGTGATTTGCGTGTTGCAGTGATTGAAGGGCAGGCTCCAAATCTGCAAATGAATGAACTACCGGATGTGAGAGTTTCCGCGCTCAGTCGTTCCAGCGAACATATCTTAAAAAATCTGGGTGCTTGGCAATCCATTGTGGAAAAACGAGCCTCTCCTTATGTGGCGATGGAAGTGTGGGATCAAGACAGTTTTGGCCACATTGACTTTAGTGCGGATGCGATGGCACAGCCGGATCTTGGCCATATTGTTGAAAATCGCGTCATTCAACTGGCACTTTTGGAGCAGGTTAACAAGCTGGATAATGTGATGGTGCTGATGCCTTGTCAGTGTCAATCGATGAGTGTAGGAGAGAGCGAAGTGTGGTTGTCGCTCGACAATGGTCAGGCGCTCACGGCCAAATTGGTGGTTGGTGCTGATGGCGCCAATTCTTGGGTTCGACGTCAGCAGGATATCCCGCTAACTCATTGGGATTATGGCCATTCTGCGATCGTAGCCAATGTTCGCACTGTCGAGCCACATTGCTCAGTTGCACGTCAAATTTTTACTCCTCAAGGACCTTTGGCCTTCCTGCCAATGTCTGAAGAGAACATGACCTCGATTGTGTGGTCGACTGAATCATTGCGCGCAACGAGTTTGATGGCGATGTCAGACAGTGAGTTCAATAAGGCGCTGAGTGCCGAATTTGATATGCGTTTGGGACTGTGCGAAGTGGTTGGGGAGCGTTTTAGCGTTCCACTGAAAATGCGTTTTGCTCGAGATTTTGTCAAAGAGCGTGTCGCTCTGATTGGTGACGCTGCACACACAATCCATCCGTTGGCGGGGCAAGGTGTGAACCTGGGCTTGCTCGACGCTGCCAGTCTGGCGCAAGAGATCCTCGCGCTTTGGCAACGTGGTGAAGACATTGGTACCAAGCGCAACCTGCGTCGTTTTGAACGTTGGCGTAAAGCGGAAGCGGCGCAAATGATTGCCGCGATGCAAGGTTTTCGAGAGTTGTTTGCCGGCTATAATCCGTTGAAAAAGTTCTTACGTGGCGTTGGTTTGACAATGGCAGGACACCTTCCGGGTGCTAAAGAGCAAATCATGAGACGTGCGTTGGGATTGGATGGCGAGCTTCCTGAGTTGGCGAAACGTCGTCAACCAGAGCTGATTCGCTCATAGTGAGAATAAAAAGAAAGGGCTGATTTTCAGCCCTTTCTTTTTTTGAATTCAGTGGGTTATCTTGTTTTATCGACAAGACAATTAAGCGTAGGCACAGCGCAGCTTCATGATCTCCTGATTGACTTCTTTCACGGTTTGAAAATGCTTTTGCTCAGCTTTTGCTGGCAGGATCAATTTACCATTATCAAACTCAAATTTTCCTACGCCGTAAATGTAAATTCTTCCCTTAAATAGTCGACTCACGTGTTTAGCAATCATACCTGGTGTATAGCGCTTAAACAGTCTCATACTTACTTTCCTTTTTTCTCAATCAGCTCCGCTAGTCTAACAGTTACTGTGACTTAAATGTGTGACATCTCTGGATTAAAATAGAGCTAAGTCTTTCGTGTTTAGATAATTGTGCTGAGCTAGACAAATTTCCCCATAATTGCCCTCAATTTAGTGAGGTTAAGCTCAAAATGGTCATGCAAACGGAACCTTAACGTTATCTGTCTCTTTTCGAATCATGGTCACTCATGTTTTACGTGACGCATTAAGCAATAGTTTTGTTACAAGAATAAGAATAGTTGGTAATTATTTGTTACGCACTATGAGGTGGCTATTTATGGGGAAAAGATTCACTCGAATAGGTTGGAGCCTAAAAAAAAGCCCGCAACAGCGGGCGAATAGTCACAGATGCATTACACAAAAGTGGATTTCCTGACTAAGGTCAGTGGATTCACTTGGGTCAACTGAACGCTCATTGAGCGGTCAATCAACAAATTCAGGTTATCCTAAAATAATCGCTGTGACTATTTATGTTTTTAATGTGACTAAAAATTCTATTGAGATTTTTCTGTTGATTTGAAGTTGATCACAAATTGTGAGCGCAATCGATTACTTTTGGTGGGTTGGGAATGTGCCTAGCTCACTAGAACGACAAATGTCAGCCCAGATGGGGGTGCTGAGTTGAGCTAGGCTTGTTAACGATAAAGCCACTCCTGCCATATTGTTTCCGCTGCTGATGGTGACCATCGACTCCGCTTGGAGTGCATGGTCAAAGACAATTGGCATAGGGGTTTTCAGTAACAGGGGAGTCACGGTGCCCAGTTGATATCCTGTAATTGCATAAATTTGCGAACTGTCAACACAGGTCATGCGCCGATAATCCATTAATGCTCTGACTTTTTTCGGATCAACAGCGCGATCGCCTGGTGCACACGTCAGTACATAGCGATCACTCATATCACGCAGCAAAATGCATTTGACCATTTGCGCAGGACGAATCCCCCGCTGTTTGGCTGCGTCTTCGATGGTGGTGGCTGGCGTTTGATGAGGCAACAGATGATAAGGTATCTGTTGCTCATCAAGGTAGCGGGTCAATGCTGTGGACAAATCACTATTCGTCATCGAGGGAATACGGTAGGGGCTCTCGTTGCCACAATTGCTCACTTTGACCTGCTAGGCGAAATTGCGTCTCGGGCTCCAGATCATTTGGTAGCACAAAGAGTCCGGTCGCGCGCCCATCATCAAAGTGATAACTCACCAACGCTTCACCAGCCGCGCGCCAGTTATCACCCACACTGCGTTCCAAGCTGATCGTTGTCTCTGGTGCTGATGGTTCTATGGCGCCAGAGAGTCGATACAGAGCTCGCTTGTTGATACCACGATATTTGGCTCGTGCAACGGTCTCTTGGCCTGTGTAGCAGCCCTTTTTAAAGCTAATGCCATTCACCGCCTGCAAATTTACGGCTTGAGGAATGTGCTCATTTTGGGCAAAAGCAGGGATGCGTGGAGAGACTTCTAGGATATCGTAAAGATCCCAAAGAGCGTGGTCACACAACGGTGCTGTCGCCAACATGGCAAGCACTTCATCTTGTTGGTTTGCATCTACGACCAATAACCAGCGCTGTGGTGAGATCTTTACCGCTGTCCCTTGGGCAAAGGTTGCCACTGCCGCCTCTGCATTGTTGGTCAGTTTCGCGATGGCTTGTTCCGCCTGTACACCGCAAACGCCCAGCAAGATGGCATCGCTAACATGGATTTCAACCTTGGCAAAGACGGCGTATTTTTTGAGTTCACGCAACTCCACGTCAATGGCTGACTTATCTTGCAACATTGCATAGCCATCGGCGTAATGAAACAGACGAAAGGCACTCCACAGCTTGCCTTTTGCATCGCAGTGGCCGCCCCAAGTCACTTGATCCGCTTCTAAAGAAACGACGTCGCAAGTCACCTGACCTTGAAGGTACGATTTTTTATCGTTACCTGTCATGGTAATCAGACCAAGATTATCTAATAAGCTGACGGCGAGCTCTGGTAACGCTTGTTGGCTGCCAAGTGTGCATCGTTGGATTGGTTGAGTCGATTGCATGTTATTCGCTATCCATAAAGTCGATTTATTGAGATATGTTAATCTGCAAGTGACCATTTGTCAGCAGAGGAAATGTAGGGACTTCCCTTTGTTGAGATGCGATTGCTACTCAGTTTGTGACATATCTACTAGTGGCAAATCAGTAGCCTTGTTACACTCCGCGCTAAATTATAAATACTTTGGTGGGGAATAGCCGATGTACACTACAGAAGAAAAAGCACGTATCCGCTGGGCATGTCGCCGTGGCATGTTGGAGTTGGACGTGGTTGTTATGCCTTTCTTTGAAGAGTGTTTTGATAAGCTCAGTGAACAAGAACAACGTGATTTTGTCTCTTTATTGGAGTGCGATGATCCCGATTTGTTTACTTGGGTGATGGGGCATGGACGAAGTGAGAATCTTGGTCATGCGTCAATGGTAGATAAAATTGTCGCACACAACCTCAGTAAGGTTCGTTAACCTTAATCTCAATGACTCTCGTGGCGCTCGGATGGTTGATGGCTTGATTGCTATCAGCATCATCTGGGCGTTACTTTTTTCTCCCTTTCCGCTTGTTGTCGTAGTCGCCCTGTTTTACCCCCTCTATCAATTTCAAACCATACATGGTTTCTGTTATCCCGCATGGCAAGGAGCTGTGTCGGTAAACGCTTCTGGGGCCATTAAATATCAACGGCAGGTTGAGCATATCCACTCATTGAGTTTGTTGTTTTATTGGTGGTTTGTTTCAATAAAGCTGGCCAATGGGCGGCGCTATTTGATTTGGCGAGATAGCTGTCAGGATTCGGATTATCGACAGTTGATGATTGTGCTAAAACAGTGGCAACAAAAAGGGGAACTGAATTCGTTCCCCAAGTCATAAAAAAGATGAACAGCGATAAAAGTGGTTTACTCTTCTGGGCGCAAAATCGTCGGGCCACTGTTTTCAAGTTGCTCAGGGTAATCGAGTGTGTAGTGTAAACCGCGGCTCTCTTTCCTTTGCATCGCACAACGTACCATCAGCTCCGCGACTTGCAGTAAGTTACGCAACTCCAATAAGTTATTGGATACGCGGAAGTTACTGTAGTATTCATGCGTCTCTTGTTGCAACATTTGAATGCGACGCAGTGCACGCTCAAGGCGCTTGTCAGTGCGTACAATACCCATGTAATCCCACATAAACAGTCGCAGCTCATGCCAGTTGTGTTGGATGATCACTTCTTCATCACTGCAGGTCACTTGGCTTTCGTCCCAGCTTGGTAAGCTGGAGGCTAAGTCGACTTGTTTGTGTTTTTTCAAAATGTCTTTTGCCGCCGCCCATGCATAGACCACACACTCCAGCAAGGAATTTGAAGCCATACGGTTTGCTCCGTGTAGGCCAGTGTAGCTCACTTCGCCGATGGCATAGAGATTGTGCAAATCTGTTTGCCCGTTGGTATCGACCATCACACCGCCACAGGTGTAATGTGCGGCCGGAACGATGGGGATCGGCTCTTTGGTCATATCAATGCCCAAATCCATCAGACGTGAGTGGATCATTGGGAAGTGTTTGGTAATGAATTCAGCGGGTTTGTGGCTGATATCAAGGTACATGCAGTCAGCGCCAAGACGTTTCATTTCGAAGTCAATTGCTCGTGCCACGACATCACGAGGAGCCAGCTCTTCACGCGGGTCAAAATCGGGCATGAAGCGTGAACCATCCGGACGACGTAAATAGGCGCCTTCACCACGTAATGCTTCTGTCAGGAGGAAGTTGCGAGCTTCTGGGTGGTATAAACAGGTTGGGTGGAATTGGTTAAATTCCATATTGGCCACGCGACATCCTGCGCGCCAAGCTATCGCAATACCATCACCAGAAGAAACATCTGGATTGGAGGTGTACTGATAAACTTTTGATGCGCCGCCGGTCGCGAGCACGACAAACTTCGCCTTAACGGTTTCCACATGCTCTTGGTTTCGGTTCCAGACATACGCGCCGATCACTTTATTTTTATCGCCGCCAATTTTGTCTTCGGTGATCAGGTCGAGGGCATTATGACGCTCTAAAACATGAATATTAGGATGGTTGTGAGCGTTATCTTGCAGCGAGGTTTGCATCGCCATGCCTGTGGCATCGGCTGCGTGCAAAATACGGCGATGGCTATGGCCGCCTTCGCGGGTTAAGTGATAACGCGGTTCGTCGTCAGAGTCGTCCTCTTCACGATCAAAGGGCACACCGCCATCAATCAACCATTGCACACACTCTTTGGCGTTTTCAGCGATAAACTTCACAGTTGCTTCTTCACAGATGCCGTCTCCGGCGATCAGAGTGTCTTGAACGTGTGACTCAATACTGTCTGATTCATCGAATACCGCAGCGATACCACCTTGAGCATAGTAGGTTGCTCCCTCGCTACGAGGTCCTTTACTTAACACGATAACTTTGCAGTGATTGGCGACGCGCAAGGCCAACGACAAGCCAGCAGCTCCGCTGCCCACCACTAACACATCACATTCATGTTCACGGTTTGCGTTCATAAAATTTTCAAAATCCCGGTCTAAAGTGAATGAGTTCACTTTGTATAAATCCGCACATCATGTGCTTCCAGTACACGCAAAAACGCCGATTTACATCGGCTAGAAAGGCAATCTGAGATTAATGCCATTGCTTTTCTCACTCCATCCCTCCAAAATCAGCGACAGAGAGTGTTTATTACATCACATTGCGCCTCAATAATTGACAAAAAATTTCACTTAAGTGGGAACTTTCTTGATTGGCGCGAGTCACAATAGTGCTCAAGTAAGCAGTGGTGTCAATACTACATTTTGCATAATTATTGCCCATATCTGAGATATGTGGAGCATAACGAATAGGAGTATCCGCTCGAATGAACGAGCAGTTGACCGATCAAGTATTGATTGAGCGAGTTCAGAGTGGCGATAAGCAAGCATTCAATCTTTTGGTGGTGAAGTACCAAAACAAAGTCTGCAATCTTATTTCCCGATACGTTAGTAATCCTGGTGATGTCCCTGATGTAGCGCAGGAGGCTTTTATTAAAGCTTACCGAGCTATTCCAAGTTTTCGTGGCGAAAGCGCCTTCTATACTTGGTTGTATCGCATCGCAGTGAATACGGCGAAAAACCACATTGTTGCCCAGAGCCGTAGGCCACCCGCCAGTGATGTGGATGCTGATGAAGCTGAATTATATGAGACAGGTAACGCTTTGAAAGAAATTTCGAACCCTGAGAACCTCACGTTGTCCAATGAGTTGAAGCAAGTGGTTTTTAGTGCGATCAATGCGTTACCAGAAGATTTAAAAACAGCAATGACTCTACGAGAGCTTGATGGCTTGAGCTATGAGGAAATTGCAGAAGTAATGGATTGCCCTGTAGGAACGGTACGTTCGCGTATCTTCCGTGCTCGTGAGGCGGTGGAAAAGAAAATTCAACCTCTTTTGCAACGCTAGTACCAGTAACAACAATGGTGAATTAGAATGGCTGACAAAGAAAAGCTTTCGGCGCTCATGGATGGCGAAATTGTCGATAAGGCTTTGATCAAAGAGATCGCTCAAGACGATGACGTTTTGGCCTCTTGGCGCAATTACCACTTAATCGGTGATGTTATGCGTGGTGAAGCACCGCAACAGCCCGAGTGGAATATTGCTGAAAGTGTCGCATTAGCGTTGGAAAACGAACCCGCGCACAGTTTACATCAGCAAAAAGTCATTGAGCTTACTCAGATGCCTCCAGAGTCACAACCTTTGCCACAACAGGCAAGAAGGCAGTTACCAGCGTGGTTGTCTCAGTTTGGCCAAGTCGCGGTTGCGGCGTGTGTGTCCCTTGCGGTCATCCTTGGCGTGCAACAATACGGTGGCAGTGATCCCGCGGCGCCTCAAGCGGATCAATTACCTGTGTTGCAGACAATTCCGTTTGCCGGCAGTGCTGAGCCAGTGAGTTTGACGCGTGAATCGGTCGAAAAATCGATGAGCGAATCGTCAATTCAAGAGCAGCGTAAACGCGTTCATGCTATGTTACGTGATTATGAGCTCCAGCTAAGATTAAATAGTGACTCATCTCATATTGCAGGTGAGCAATCTACATCGGAAATTGAATGAAGAAATTCCTGTTCAGTGTCTGTGCTCTGTTCAGTGTGATGACTCCCCAAGCCTTTGCCAGCGATAAGCCGGCGGAGGCTTTATTGCATCAAATGAGCGAAGCCAGCCAAAATTTGAGCTACGAGTTAGCTTATATTCTTATCAAGAAAAACAGCATAGAGCCTTTACTGTATCGTCATGCCAGTAAAGAAGCGCAGCAGTATGCGCATTTGATTTATCTTAGTGGCCCGGTACGCGAAGTGATTAAACGTGGCCATGAAGTCAGCTATATAGAACCTGGTGTGGAGCCGTTTACCATTCAAGCCGGAGAAATGGTTGCCCCGGTCATGCCTATGTTAGGCAGTGACATTGATCAACTGCACAAGTTTTATGATTACGTGCAAGTCGGCCGAGCACGTGAAGCCGGCTCTCCTACGCAAGTGATCCGTATTGTGCCGAAAGATGGGTTACGTTATTCCTACGTGGTTTGGATTGATGAGCAGAGCAAGCTGCCTTTACGCGCCGACCTAGTGGATCGTGACGGTGAGGTGATTGAGCAGTATCGTGCCATTACATACACCGTGAATCAGAAAATTGCCGACCTAATGAGTGGTCTTGAAGATGTGCAGCTACCTGCTGTTCTGACTTTACCGAAAGGGGAAGTGGAGAAGAGCAACTGGCGTGTGTCATGGACTCCGGAAGGATTTGTTGCCAACGACCTAAGCCGTTATCGCTTGGCATTGACAGATCAAATGGTGGAAAGCCAGCTTTTCACTGATGGCTTGTTTAGTTTCTCTGTTTATGTCGCAGAGAAAGACGATCATTCGTTGAAAGGCCAATTGGTACGTCAAGGCCGCCGTACTTTGCATAGTGTGGTGGTGGGTGAGCATGAAATCTCTGTGGTGGGAGATATTCCGCCAGCCACTGCGCAGCGTATCGCTCAATCGGTCACCTTCACGGCTGAACTTAATCAGAATAAGGCAAAACCGCAATGATGACTGCACTCGCCACCGTCACCCAAGTGACACCGAATGACCATGGGTTTGAGGTGGCGTTGAGTTGTGAGCAGCAAACCAGTTGCAGCAGTTGTTCTTCACAAAAAAGCTGCGGAACAGGGGTTGTCAGTAAAGCGTTTGGTAACAAAAGTTTACTTTGGCATTTAGAGACTCAGCGACGACTTCACGTTGGTCAAGTGGTTGAAATAGGTATTCCAGAGCAAAGCCTTCTTCAATCGGCGATGTTGGTTTATCTGCTGCCTATCGTTGCGATGTTGCTGGGGGCTTTGTTTGGCCATCTGGTGCTTTCTCCATGGTTAGAGATGGGAGAGGGGGCGGTAGTACTGACCTCGATGCTTTTTGCGTTTATCGGCATCCTCTTAGCCAAAAAACTGGCTCAGCCGCTTGAGCAGAAAAGTGCTGCTCAGGTCGAGTTGATGAGAGTGTTTGGTGAACCTATCGCCTAAATTATGATGCGCCCAGAGTTGAAATTGGGTAGAATCTGCCAACTTAACTGAAATGCCGCCAATGAGCGGCGTTTCTATGTCCCAGAATAACAGAGTTTAGTCACCCCAAATCTATGAAGCACATTCGTAATTTTTCGATTATCGCCCATATTGACCACGGCAAATCGACCCTATCAGACCGTTTAATCCAAGTTTGTGGTGGATTGAGCGACCGTGAAATGGCAGAACAAGTTCTAGACTCCATGGAGTTAGAGCGTGAGCGTGGAATTACCATTAAAGCGCAGAGTGTGACCCTCGACTATAAAGCCCAAGATGGTGAAACTTACCAGCTTAACTTTATCGATACTCCGGGACACGTTGACTTTTCTTACGAAGTATCGCGCTCGCTGGCCGCGTGTGAAGGTGCTTTGTTGGTGGTGGATGCAGGTCAGGGTGTTGAAGCTCAAACGCTTGCAAACTGTTACACCGCAATTGAAATGGATTTGGAAGTCGTTCCAATCCTAAACAAGATTGACCTTCCGGCGGCAGAGCCTGAGCGTGTGGCGGAAGAGATTGAAGACATCGTTGGTATCGATGCGATTGATGCGGTTCGCTGTTCAGCCAAAACCGGTCTTGGCGTTGATGATGTGCTAGAGAAGATTGTTTCCGCGATCCCAGCACCAGAAGGCGATCCGGAAGCGCCACTGCAAGCACTGATCATTGACTCGTGGTTTGACAACTACCTTGGCGTTGTCTCTCTTGTGCGTATTAAACACGGCAAGCTGAAGAAAAACGACAAGATCAAAGTGATGAGTACGGGCCAAGTTTGGGGTGTAGACCGTTTAGGTATCTTTACACCAAAACAGATCGATACAACAGAACTCAACACTGGCGAAGTAGGCTGGGTGGTTTGTGGTATTAAAGACATTCTTGGCGCACCTGTTGGCGATACGTTAACTCTGGCGAAAAATGGTGCAGAGAAAGCGTTGCCTGGTTTTAAGAAAGTGAAACCTCAGGTATACGCGGGTCTGTTCCCTGTTTCCTCTGACGATTATGAGGCGTTTCGCGATGCACTAGGCAAACTCAGCCTAAACGACGCGTCACTTTTCTACGAGCCAGAGAACTCGGCAGCGCTTGGTTTTGGTTTCCGTTGTGGCTTCCTTGGTATGCTGCACATGGAGATCATTCAAGAGCGTTTAGAGCGTGAATACGATCTCGACCTGATCACCACTGCGCCAACGGTAGTTTACGAAGTACTGACCACCAGCAAACAGACTATCTATGTTGATAGCCCAGCGAAATTGCCTGCGGTGAATGACGTGGCAGAAATTCGTGAGCCAATCGCACGTTGTAATATTCTTGTGCCAGCGGATTACCTTGGAAATGTGATTACCTTGTGTATTGAGAAGCGTGGTACTCAGGTAGACATGGTTTACCACGGCAACCAAGTCGCATTGACGTACGATATTCCGATGGCGGAAGTGGTACTGGATTTCTTCGACCGTTTGAAATCGACCTCGCGTGGTTATGCGTCGCTTGATTACGGATTCCAACGTTTTGAAGAGTCGAACATGGTGCGTGTAGACGTGTTGCTAAACGGCGACAAAGTCGATGCTTTGGCGATCATTACTCACAAAGATCAGTCTCAGACTCGTGGCCGTCAATTGGTTGAGAAAATGAAAGAATTCATTCCTCGCCAGATGTTCGACATCGCGATTCAAGCCGCAATTGGTAACCACATTATTGCGCGTTCTACTGTAAAACAGCTACGTAAAAACGTATTAGCGAAGTGTTACGGTGGTGACGTGAGCCGTAAGAAGAAACTACTGAAGAAGCAGAAAGAAGGTAAGAAACGCATGAAGCAAATCGGTAACGTTGAGCTACCGCAAGAAGCTTTCCTAGCGATTCTCCATGTAGGTAAAGATTAACAGTTTGAACTTACATCTTGCTTACCAGTCATAAGACGGTAGATATCCAAATAAGTGAAAGGGTTACGGCTCTTTCACTTTCGTATTTTTTAGATAAGGGAAGTCCATGGCGAATACATTCTCACTGATTTTGGTCATCGTCACGCTGATCACAGGTGTGGTTTGGTTGCTCGAAAAACTGGTTTGGGCCAAGAAACGCCAACAAAAAGTGGCGGAGATTGAAAGTCAAACGGTTAATGGGTTAGATGCACAAACTCTCGCAAAGGCGAAAATGCAGCCTTGGTGGGTGGAAAACAGTGTCTCTATTTTCCCGGTTATCGCCTTTGTTTTGGTGTTACGCTCGTTTATCTATGAACCGTTTCAGATCCCTTCAGGCTCAATGATGCCGACTCTCCTTGTGGGCGATTTTATTCTGGTAGAGAAATACGCTTATGGCCTGAAAGATCCGGTTTGGCGTACCCAGTTAGTGGAAACGGGTAAGCCAGAGCGTGGCGATATTGTTGTCTTCAAATACCCACCGTCACCTAACATTGACTACATCAAACGAGTAGTCGGCTTGCCTGGTGATACGGTGCGTTATAACCGCCAAAAAGAAATCTGTATCCAGCCAAAAGGCGAGAGCGTCTGTCATATGGCGATCCGCAATAACGTTGTGGAAAGCGAATTTATTCAAGACGGCATCAACCTAACGCAAACAGATGAACAATTGGGCGAAGTAAAACACCAGATTTTGGTTAACCCACTGCGTCAAGACCGCGTAGAAGCGTATGCGCCTCGTGCAGGTGTGAGTGAATGGGTGGTACCACAAGGTCAGTATTTTGTGATGGGTGACAACCGTGACAACAGTGCTGATAGCCGTTACTGGGGCTTTGTACCAGAAGCTAACCTAGTAGGTAAGGCCGTGGCGATTTGGATCAGCTTCGAGTTTGATCGTGGTTCAGATAGCGTACTGCCTTCTTGGATCCCTACTGGCGTGCGTTTTAACCGCATCGGCGGTATTCACTAACTTTGATGATTATCGGAAAAGTATGAATTCTCCAATTGAGAAACTAACCAGACAGCTCGGCTATCAATTTCAAGATGACGAGCTGCTCAATTTGGCGCTGACTCACCGCAGCGCCAACAGCAAACATAATGAACGTCTTGAATTTCTGGGCGATTCAATTTTAAGTTTTGTCATTGCTGATGAACTTTATCATCGTTTCCCGAAAGTGAATGAGGGAGACATGAGCCGCATGCGAGCGACGTTAGTACGCGGTAATACATTGGCAGAGCTAGGCCGTGAATTCGGTTTGGGAGATTACTTAAAATTAGGTCCAGGCGAGCTGAAAAGTGGCGGTTTTCGTCGCGATTCGATTCTGGCTGATGCCGTTGAAGCCATTATCGGTGCCGTTTATCTAGATAGCGATCTAGAAGTGGTGCGCGGTATTGTACTCAATTGGTACGCCTCTCGTTTGGAAGCCATCAAGCCTGGTGTTTCACAGAAAGATCCCAAGACACGTTTGCAAGAGTTCTTGCAAGGCAGAAGAAAACCGCTGCCTGTTTACACAGTGACTAATATTAAAGGTGAAGCACACAATCAGGAATTCACGGTTGAGTGTGATATCGCGGGTATGGATAAGCCCGTTGTCGGTAGAGGTACCAGCCGCCGCAAGGCAGAACAAGCGGCTGCGGAATTGGCTCTGGAGCAGTTAACCAATGGCTGATAATGAATTTGATATCGATGCGTTTTTCTCGACAGAGAAGAAAAGCACATCGTCCGAAAACCAGCACTGTGGTTTTATCGCCATTGTTGGTCGTCCTAATGTGGGCAAATCGACCCTACTGAACAAAATTCTTGGTCAGAAAATCTCGATTACCTCGCGCAAACCACAAACCACGCGTCACCGCATTATGGGTGTGGATACTGATGGTGATTACCAAGCGATTTACGTCGATACTCCGGGATTGCACATCGAAGAGAAACGCGCCATCAACCGTTTGATGAACCGCGCAGCCAACTCATCACTCAGTGATGTGAACTTGGTGTTTTTCTTGGTCGACGGTACCCACTGGACCAACGACGATGAAATGGTGCTCAATAAGCTGCAGAAAGCGAATTTCCCAGTCGTATTGTGTGTCAACAAAGTCGACAACGTACAAGATCGAAATGAAGTCATGCAGCACATGATGGAAATGTCGAAGAAGATGAACTTCGTCGATGTGGTGCCTATTTCTGCTAAACAGGGTAAAAACATCGATGTACTGCGTAAGCACGTTCGCGATCACTTGCCAAAAGCAGTGCACCATTTCCCTGAAGAGTATGTGACGGATCGTTCGCAGCGCTTCATGGCGTCTGAAATCGTACGTGAAAAACTGATGCGTTTTACCGGTGACGAACTGCCATACTCAGTGACCGTGGAGATCGAACGTTTTGACTACAACCCGGAAACCGATGGTTTCCACATCAACGCGTTAATTTTGGTTGAGCGTAGCGGCCAGAAGAAAATGGTGATTGGTAAAGGCGGTGAGAAAATCAAAACCATCGGACGCGAGGCACGCCTCGATATGGAAGAACTGTTTGGTCGCAAGGTTTACCTAGAAACTTGGGTGAAAGTGAAATCCGGTTGGGCAGACGATGAACGTGCGTTGCGCTCATTGGGTTACATTGACGACCTCTAACTCGGTTAGCGAGAGTTATCGCTCCGATCGTATCTTGTTAAGGAGCCTAAGTGGCTCCTTATTTTTTGTGGAATAGAAGCACAGCATGAACGCGCCTGACGGTTTACAGCGATGTTTTGTTCTCCATCGTCGCCCTTATAGCGAATCCAGTCTGATCTTGGACGTATTCAGCGAAGAGTTCGGTCGCATCACCTTGATGTCGAAAGGGGCACGCAGTAAGCGATCAAATTTAAAAGGGGCACTCCAACCGTTTACCCCCTTACTGCTGAAATGGTCTGGCAAAGGTGCAATGAAAACCTTACGCCAAGCTGAGCCGATCAGCTTAGGCCTGCCTCTGACGGGCATTAATCTCTATTCTGCATTGTACGTGAATGAGCTGATCGGACGCGTTCTAATGCAAGAAGTGCCGATGCCGGGACTGTTCCATGACTATCTATTTGCTTTGACGGAGCTTGCCCAAGCGGACAATCCTGAACCGGCTTTGCGCCGTTTTGAGCTCGCGTTGCTGGCTGCGATGGGCTACGGCGTGGATTTTTTGCATTGTGCTGGCACTGGCGAGCCGATTGATCCGCAAATGACTTATCGCTACCGAGAGCAAAAAGGGTTTATTGCGTCAGTGCGGCGTGACAACCTGACGTTTTTGGGCAATGAATTGATTGCCATCAGTGAGCGTCGCTTTCTCACGAAAGAGCAACTTCAAGCGGCAAAACGCTTTACACGAATAGCCTTAAAGCCGTATCTTGGCGGCAAACCTTTAAAAAGTCGGGAATTGTTTATACAGATGAGGATTCCCCGAACACGGAGTATGGAAAAATGAGTTCAATTTACCTGGGTGTTAACATCGACCACGTCGCCACTTTACGCAATGCCCGCGGTACTAAGTATCCTGATCCTGTCCATGCCGCAGAAGTGGCAGAGCGAGCGGGCGCGGATGGCATTACCATTCATTTACGCGAAGACCGTCGCCACATTACCGACCGTGACGTTCGTATTCTGCGTGAAACCCTGCAAACGCGTATGAATTTAGAAATGGCTGTCACAGATGAAATGATCGAGATTGCCCTCAAAACGCAACCTGAATATGTTTGCTTGGTACCTGAAAAGCGTGAAGAGCTCACCACCGAAGGCGGGTTAGATGTTGCTGGCCATTTAGACAAAATCAAAGCTGCGACGGAAAAATTAACCGCAGCGGGCATTAAAGTCTCCCTATTCATTGATGCAGATCGTGAACAAATTGATGCCGCCAAAGCGTGTGGCGCGCCTTTTATTGAGCTTCATACGGGTCATTACGCGGATGCCGCGACAGAAGCCGACCAATTGGATGAGCTGAAGAAGATTGCTGCAGGCGCAAGTTACGCAGCGGATTTGGGTATTACGGTGAACGCAGGTCATGGTTTGACTTACCACAACGTGGCACCAATTGCGGCATTGCCTGAGATTTACGAGCTGAACATCGGCCATGCGATCATTGGTCGTGCGGTATTTGATGGTCTCCATAAAGCGGTAGCGGACATGAAAGCCATCATGGTTGCGGCTCGTCAGTAAATGGCTATTGTTGGACTGGGTACCGACATTGCTGAAATCGAGCGAGTGGAAAAGGCACTTGCTCGCAGTGGTGTTGCGTTTGCAGAACGGATCCTCTCTGCGCAAGAAATGGAAACGTTTGTCAGCTTAAAACAGCAAGGGCGTTTTCTTGCTAAGCGTTTTGCGGCCAAAGAAGCGGCCTCTAAAGCGTTAGGAACCGGGATCGCTCACGGCGTCTCTTTCCAAGACTTCACCATCAAGAATGATGGCAATGGTAAACCCTATCTGCAGCTTGCTGGTAGAGCGGCAGAACTGGCCCATCAAATGGGGGTTTGCCACACCCACCTTTCTCTTTCCGATGAGCGTCACTACGCTGTCGCAACGGTCATCTTCGAATCTTAATGAGAAGCGCTTTATCGATATTTCAGCGAGATAAGGCGCTTTTATAAACTTTTCATATTTGTCTGTCTTTTCACAAATTCCAAAAATACTCTTTTAGTCAGTGATCTTTGTTCCAAATGATCGTGTCGATTGTTGATTAAATTGCATATACTCTAGGGGTGTAGGGTTTTTAAATATAACAATCATAAATACAAGGTTGGCCAGTTTATCCTTTTTTATTCGCTAATTTTTAACTTGAATGGGTCGGTTTAAAAGCAGTATAGCGATGATTTCATTAAGAAAGGCGGTGCCATGTTGAGTGTTGCTTTTTGGCCTTTTAGGCTCTCTTTTCTCACCCTGCTGGGTCTTTTACTCAGCAGCTCATGTACCGCTTCAGCGAATGAAGTGGCGTTTTCAGGTTTCGGCTCTGTGGGTTATAGCTACGAAAATGAGCCCGATATCGGCTATTTGCGTAACATTTCTCAGCCGCCTGATGTTGAACGCAACGGCTCATTTCTTCCCGATTCAAATTTTGGTGTACAGGTTGATTGGGCGCTGAATTATCAATGGTCGCTCACTTCACAGTGGGTGCTAGAAGATCGCGTTGAGCAAGATTTTAATAACGTCACCGAGCTGGCGTTTATTCGCTACTTACCCGATGCCAACTGGGATTTGCGCATCGGCCGTGTTGGCCTGAATGCCTATACCGCAGCAGACAGCCGACGGATTGACTACGCCCACCTCTGGGTTCGCCCACCTCAAGAGCTTTACGGCAGTATTTTTTATGACTCAATTGATGGTCTTGATGTTACGTACCGCTCTTCGATTAACGAGGTGAACTGGTCTGCCAGCTTGCAATATGGCGCCATTTCTCAGGTGATCGAAGATGAGCGAACAAAAGATCATTCAGAGGCCAGTTCAGATCATACGTTGGCCATCGCACTGACGTTTGATTACCACGAGTGGAGTGGGCGCTTTTCTTTTGTTGATGTGGCGGATTTAACGGTCTCACTTGGTCCAAACAGCCAACAAGCACAACTGGGGATTGCCCAGTTAGCGCAAGCAGGATTGGGGGCGGCCAGTTTAGAAGCGGCTGAGATTTACGCCCAATCCAACCTTAATGGAGAATCGGTAAAGTACTGGCAGGTCGGGCTTGGTTACTTTGATGGCGAGTGGCAGATGCAGTCCGAGCTTTTTTATGTGGCAGGTATGAAGCAAGCCATCCCGCAAGGTAGTGGTGGCTATCTGATGTTAGGTCGAAGCATTCATCGTTTTACACCTTATGCAACCGTATCGTTTTTTGAGCCAGCAAGAGACATCGTTAAAGCACAAAGCGATTGGGGGCTCATCTCCCCACAGTTAGGGCAATTTCAGCAACTCATCATTAGCGGCATCAATTCCACTTACATCGATCAGAATACTTACTCCTTAGGCATACGCTGGGATATTCACCCGCAAGTCGCGATCAAAGGGCAATTTGACTACATCCAGATTCACGATGTGGGGTATGGCCTTTGGGCGGCTGACGGTCGTTCATCAACTCAAGGGCGAGACGTTCAGCTTTACACCCTTAGTGTGAACTTTATTTTTTAGGGGGAGATGAAGATGAGATATCTAATTTCCCTCCTAGCCAGCTTGGTGATGATGCCCGTTTACGGCGAAATTTTTGTGGTCGTTAGCCATGAAAGCGCCATTCATCAAATGAACGAAAGCGAAGTGGCGGATGTGTATTTAGGCAGAAAACGCTCTTTTGGCCGCGTGGACATTACGCAAGTTTTTGACCGCAGTGATGAGGTTCGAGCGCGTTTTTTTGGCAAAGTGGCCAATATGCGCACCAGTCAGATTAACGCGTATTGGGCTAAGCTTAAATTTTCAGGACGGATGCGAGCGCCTGATGTGATTGAAACCGACATTGAACTGGTTGAGCACTTGCTTGCCAACCCAAATGCCATTGGTTATATGCAAACTTCACCTCCTGAGGAGTTAAAGGTGGTTGCCACAATTTATGAATAACTTGCCGAGACATTCATTAGCGAATCGCCTGCTGAGATTTGTTTCGATATGCGCGATTGTCTATCTAGTGCTTTTGCTGGCGCTGATGATTCCGTTTGGCTTTAAAAATGCGCAGCAAGCGCATACGGAGTTAGAACAAAAATTGGTGCTGTCTCTCTCTAACTCGGCGGCCATCGCGTTGTATGTCAATAACCATGAGATTGCTGAAGAGGTGATTGACTCTTTACTGCTGCATGATGAAATCAATGCTGTGCGTCTTGAAAGTTTAGAGGGCGTGACGTTTGACAAAATCAAACCGGGGCAGTTTGAAAAAGACATGTGGCTGCACGCGAATCAATACCCTTTACTCTCACCAGTGGATGCCAAACCGTTGGGGATTCTATATGTGCACGACAATCATTTAGTGATTCAACGTAAAACCCTCGACAAAGTGCTTTACCAGATTTTGTTTGTTTTGCTGCAGTTTTTGATGACGTTTGTGGTCATTGCGTTGGTGGTAAAACGCATCATCGGTAAGCCATTGAGGGCGCTCTCGATTGCGGTGTCTCGTGCCACTCCAGGGCAGGTGAAAACCGTTGAAGTGGATGATATCAATCGCAATAACGAAATTGGTTTGGTAGCCAATAGCATCAACACCTTTATTGAAAATTCGCATCAGGCGCTGATCCGAGAGAAAGAGTTACGCTCTCAGATTGAACGTTGGGAAATCTACTACCGTGGTATGGCGGAGCAAGACACCTTAACTGGTCTCAAAAACCGTTTGGGCTGTGAAAAACACTTTTCACACATGAAACACAGTGAGGCTTATTTATCACTGTTACTCATTGATTTAGATGGCTTTAAAGCCGTCAATGACAGCCATGGGCATGCAGTGGGTGATGCCGTGTTATCCACCATCGCGAATCGTTACCTTCATCTAACCCAAGAGCATTTTAATCAAAGTGTCGTGGGGCGGATTGGTGGGGATGAGTTTGTCATTTACTTGCCACATCGTGATGGGCCAGAAAAAATGGAAGCCTTTTTGTTGGCGTTTGCTGAGCAGTTAATTGAGTCGAGCAATACGCCGATTGAAGTGAAACAACTGCAAGTACATGTCGGTTGCAGTATCGGCATTGCGACGGCAACGGCCGCAAAAGCCGATATGGAGAAGTTGCTGCTTCAAGCTGATAATGCAATGTACCTTGCCAAACAGGATGGGAAAAACACTGCGCGTTTTTTTCGCCGACCGGTTAGCCAGTCGGTAGGTAACTGATCCGTTCAATGGGTTGTCGTAGGGCCGTGAATAGACTGTTTGTTGAGAAAGAAAATTGTTGAGAAAGAAAACCGCCGTGACGGCGGTTTTCTTTTAATGGCATTAGGCGAGATACAACTGCGCGGTGGTGGATACCTTGAGCATCTCATCTTGCAGTTCAAACAGTTCAGGCTCGACATCCATCAGATCGGCATCGCTGCGCAGGGATTGCTCAATGGTGGCACAGAGCGCCTTTAAGCGTGGTACACCACAGTAAGAGCTGCTGCCATGCAGCTTATGGATGACATGAATCAGTTCGTCACGCGGGTAGTCTTCCTGTTCTAACGCGAGCTCGACGGCACTCTCCACCTCAGGAATGAATTCCACCAACATTCTCAGCATATCTTTTGCCAAATCTTCCTTGTTAGCAGATTGCTTCAGTGCTGCTTGCCAATCAATGATGATGTCGCTGCTGCGTGCGATATTCTGATCCACACTGCTCTCTTCGGCCGCAATATAGCTTGGAGAGATCTTTTCAACTTGGCTATCGCAGGTGTTGGGATTCCAGTGGATCAGCACTTGCTGCAAAATATGCTCTTCGATGGGTTTGGTGAGGTAATCATCCATGCCTGCCTTGAGTAGGCGGTCACGCTCACCGCTCATGGCGTGTGCCGTTACCGCGATCACTGGCGTGTTGGCATTGAGTTCGGTTTGTTTGATCAACTTACAAGCCGTCACCCCATCCATCTTCGGCATTTGGATATCCATAAAGATCAGATCGAATTGGCGGCTGGTGGCAATATCGACCGCGTCTTGGCCTGAACTGCAAGAGGTGACCGAAACCACGCGTTCTGCAAGGAGCGCGGTGATCAGTTTTAGGTTGGCTGGGTTGTCATCTACGGCCAGTACCGATAGGGAAGAGCGCTCTGCTTGTGCGTTTTCAGGCGCAGGAAGCAAAGGTTGTAAGGTTTGTTTTGCCGCGAGGCTTTGCAGCAGTTTTCTTCGACCTAGCGGCTTGGTTAAACATTGAATGCCAAAACGTTCGGTCAATTGATCCGCCAGAGCTAACTCGGTGCTAGGGATGGCCAGAATGGTGTTGGCAGAGATGTGCAGCGCTCGGCTCAACCAGTTTTCAATGGTTTCCAATTCGTACACTTGGTTTACCGCCAAACTCAGCAGGACAAAATCGTAGCCTTTGGCATTGTCTGGTAAGAGCGAGCGGTAGGTGACATTGATGCCTTCTTGCGTTAAGACTTGCTGGGTGACCGCCGCCGCTTGCATGTTTGGCTCAACCAACAGCAGTTCTTTGCCTTGCAGATATTCGGCTTCTATCGAATCGCTCATTGGCATTTGCGTGGAGTGCAGACGCAAGGTGAACCAGAAGGTTGAACCTTGGTGAAGTCGGCTGGTAAGGCTGATCTCACCGCCCATTTGACTGACCAGTTTCTGGGTGATAACCAACCCAAGGCCGGTACCACCGTAGCGACGAGAAATACTGGCGTCGGCCTGACTAAAGGCTTGGAAAAGCTGCGCTTGCTGTCGCTCAGAAATACCGATACCCGTATCTTTCACCATGAACTGTAGATCAAGGCTGTCACCCGATTGAGCACGCATCTCCACACTGACATCGATGTTGCCACGTTCGGTAAACTTGATTGAGTTACCCACTAGGTTGGTCAGTACCTGCTGAATACGCAATGGATCGCCCACCACGCCTTCTGGGATACGCGGATCAATCTTCAACGTGATCTCTAACCCTTTTTCGTGCGCGCTAGTGGCTTGAAGGCTGATAACCTCTTCTAGGCTTTCACGGAAATCGAATGGAATGTTTTCCAGTGCTAGCTTGCCTGCTTCCAGTTTCGAGAAGTCCAAAATATCGTTGATGATATTGAGCAGGTTGTTGGCCGACTTTTCAATGGTCTGCAGATAGTCGGTTTGGCTGTTGGTAAGCTGCGTTTTGAGCATCTGACGAGTAAAACCAATCACGCCATTGAGTGGTGTACGCAGCTCATGCGACATATTGGCGAGGAACTCGGATTTGACTCGTGCCGCTTCTTGGGCGCGTTTTTTGGCGATATCCAGTTCAACGTTTTGAATCTCAAGCTGCTCGAGTGTTTCTCGTAAGTCGGAGGTGGCTTGGTCAATGCTGTGCTGCATCTCAACGTGGTATTCCGACAACGAAATCGCCATCGCGTTGATACCGTTTTTCAACGAATCCAACTCCCCGTGCATTTTGCCTTCAATTCGCACATCCAATTGACCACGGCGAATGCGGTCGACCACGTTTTTCATGTGCGTAATCGGCTGGGTAACATCCTGCATTAGGCGCGAAGCAAACACACTCGCTAAGCCCAAACCAAGGATCAACACTAGGAAAGCGGAGAAGACTTCTTGGTACTGTTGTAGGCGCAGTGAAGAGAGGTCTAACTCAACGGCAATGTAACCAATGGCTCGGGTGGCTTCGCCTGGCTCGGCCAAATCACTCAAATAGTGTCCTTCCGAGAGGACAGGAACACGCAAAATCATGGTGTCGCTGCGGATTTCCGCGTTGCCCAAAAGAGGGATCGGTTGGTCTTTCGGGTAGGTTAACGACTCAAAATTAGGGTGAAAGTTAGAGGTAACGAACAGTTCGTGTTTGCTATCAAAGACGGCAATACTGCGCACCAAATTGGAATTTTTGCGGTGAGCATAGCTGACTAAGCGTCTCACGGCCTCCCGACTTTCAGAAAGCAGATGAGGCTCGCTGGCGATGGCGATCGGTTCAATAATGCTATTGCCCGTGGTGATCACCTGACGTTCCAGATCTTGATAGCGATTGAAAGAGAAAAAACTACTGAGCAACAACCCGATGATCAAGGTTGGCGCTAGGGTGAGCGTAATTACACGTGCTCGTAAGCCATATCTGGTCATGTTATCTAATTACATCAAGGTCTGGATATGGGAAAATAGGCGCCACTAATATGTCAGTGACCCAGCCGGATAGTCGCTAAGCATAATCACAACCGCTCACAGGCACAACGATTGCGCAGCAGAATAGTGAAGCGGTAAAACAAATTTGAGTAAATCATTCAGGTAATTGAGCATGGCACGTTTTTTCCAACCGAAAAAGAAACTTCAACCCGAAAGCAAACATCAGCAGGTGTTGGTGGAAAAACTCGACCATCAAGGGGCGGGGATTGCCTATCTCAACAAAAAGCCGCTTTTTATTGATGGCACTTTACCGGGGGAAGAGGTGGTGACGCAGCTGACGGAGAGTAAAAGTAAGTTTGCGCGCGGTAAACTGATCAAATTGCTCAAACCAGCGGCGGAACGTGTTGAACCATTCTGTTCTCATTTTAATCAGTGTGGTGGTTGCGACATGCAGCACATGGATTACCAAGCTCAACTGGCTTATAAGCAGCGCACTCTGCTGCAACTGATGAAGAAATTTTCCGGCAGTGAGATCCTTTTATCACCACCAGTAACGGGGCTTGAGAGGGCGTATCGTCGTCGTGCACGCGTCAGCCTGATGTGGGACAAAAAATCGCGCCAGTTGCAATTTGGATTCCGCCGTAAACAGAGCAAGCAAATCGAAAACGTTACTCAGTGCCCGGTATTAGTGGCTGAGCTTGAGTGTCTGTTGCCAGAACTGAAAGCGATCTTGAGCCATTTCCACCATCCTGAACACTTAGGCCACGTTGAACTGGTGGCGGCAGACAATGGCGCGGTCATTACGCTTCGACATACAGGCCCATTGTTGGATGAAGACGTGGCTAAGCTACGTCAATGTGCAGAACAACATCAAGCCACGCTGTACCTTATGCCCGCAAGCGATCAGCTCGAGCGTATTTCTGGCGAAGCGCCGTACTACCAAGAAATTGGCTTTAAAGTGCCATTTGAGCCAAACAACTTTATTCAGGTGAACCAAAAGGTAAACCAACAGATGGTGGTTCAAGCGCTTGAGTGGTTAGACCCGCAAAGCAGCGACCGTGTGTTAGATCTCTTCTGTGGTCTAGGAAATTTTAGCTTGCCGATCGCCAGTAAAGCTAAGTCGGTGACTGGGGTGGAAGGGGTGGATGATATGGTGCAAAAAGCAGCACTCAACGCCTCTTTGAACCAAATCAATAACGCGCAATTTTTCCACGCTAATCTGGAGCAGGATTTTGTTGGGCAGCCTTGGGCAAGCGAGAAGTTTGATAAGATTTTACTCGATCCTGCAAGGGCTGGCGCAAGCGGTATCATCGAGCAGGTTTCCGCACTCGGTGCGAAAAGAGTGGTTTATGTTTCGTGTAATCCTGCTACCCTTGCAAGGGATAGCCAAAGCCTGTTGGAGCAAGGTTATCGCTTAACCAAATTAGGTATGTTGGACATGTTCCCTTATACCAGTCACCTCGAATCGATGGCGCTGTTTGAAAAATAAACCACATGGTGAGAAAGCCATCGTTTGATTGGGACAAAACGAACTAACTGGGATGTTGTTAGTCGAAACTGAAAAAGCAATATTAGGATAATAAGATGGTTGCGGTAAGAAGCGCACATTTGAATCAAAACGAACAGTTTGAGCTGGAAAGCTGGGTGGCAAGCCTGAAACAAGACGCGGGCGTCTCCAAGCGCCTGATTGAAGTCTATCGCCACTGTCAGACCATTCTGCAAGGTCATGAACACGCCGAACTTCTGTTGTGGCGGGGACGAGAAATGATTGAAATTCTCGTCACCTTATCCATGGATAAGGCCACCTTGGTTGCCGCGCAACTGTTCCCATTAGTCTCAAGTGGCGCTTTTGCACGCGAGCCATTAGAGGAGCACTACAGTAAAGAGATCATCAAGCTGATTGATGGTGTGGATGAAATGGCGGCGATTGGCCAGCTAAACATCACTCTTGAAGGCAGTGCTGCTTCGGCGCAAGTCGACAATGTGCGTCGCATGCTGCTGGCGATGGTGGATGACTTCCGCTGCGTGGTCATCAAATTGGCTGAGCGTATCTGCAATCTGATTGAAGTGAAAAAAGCGCCAGATGAAGTGCGCCGTGCCGCAGCCAAAGAGTGTGCCAATATCTATGCGCCGCTGGCCAACCGTTTAGGCATTGGTCAGTTAAAGTGGGAAATTGAAGATTACGCTTTCCGCTATCAACAGCCAGATACCTACAAGCAAATTGCTAAGCAGTTATCTGAACGTCGTATTGTGCGCGAACAATACATCAAAGACTTTGTCGATGACCTTTCTGAAGAAATGAAAGAGTGTGGCATTAACGCCGAAGTCAGTGGCCGTCCCAAACATATCTATAGTATTTGGCGCAAAATGCAGAAGAAGAGCTTAGCGTTTGATGAGCTGTTTGACGTGCGTGCGGTGCGGATCATTGCCGATAAACTGCAAGATTGTTATGCCGCATTAGGCGTGGTGCACACCAAATATAAACATCTGCCAAGTGAGTTCGACGACTATGTCGCCAACCCAAAACCGAATGGTTACCAGTCGATTCATACCGTGGTGCTCGGCCCAGAAGGCAAAACCATCGAGATTCAAATCCGCACCAAGCAGATGCATGAAGATTCGGAACTCGGGGTTGCTGCGCACTGGAAATACAAAGAAGGCAGCAGCAGCGGCCGCAGTGGTTACGATGAGAAAATCACCTGGCTACGCAAACTGCTGGATTGGCAAGAAGAAATGTCAGACTCGGGCGAAATGCTCGACGAGCTGCGCAGCCAAGTGTTTGATGACCGCGTTTACGCCTTTACCCCGCGTGGTGATGTTGTTGATTTGCCAATGGGTGCGACACCACTTGATTTTGCCTACCATATTCACTCAGAGGTGGGGCATCGCTGTATCGGTGCCAAGGTGGCAGGACGCATCGTCCCATTCACCCACAAACTCAACATGGGCGATCAAGTGGAAATTATTACCCAGAAAGAGCCGAACCCTTCCCGCGATTGGTTAAACCCGTCATTGGGGTTTGTGACCTCAGGTCGTGCTCGGGCGAAAATCAACGCTTGGTTCCGCAAACAAAGCCGTGAGAAAAACCTCGAAGCTGGCCGTGAGATCCTTGAAAACGAACTGGCGAAAATCGGTGCAACGCTAAAAGACGCAGAGCAGTACGCCGTCAAACGTTTTAATGTGAAGTCAGCCGATGAATTGTACGTTGGTGTCGGCAGTGGTGATTTGCGTATTAACCAAATCTTGAACCATATTAATGCGTTAGTGAACAAACCAACGGCTGAAGAAGAAGATCGTCAAGCACTCGAAAGACTGCAAGAAGCGGGCAATAAAGCCGCAGGTAGCCCAACTCGTCCACGCAAAGATGCCGTGGTTGTGCAAGGGGTAGATAACCTGATGTCTCACTTAGCCCGCTGCTGTCAACCAATACCGGGTGATGAGATCTGTGGTTACATCACGCAAGGTCGAGGCATTTCAGTACACCGAGCCGATTGTGAACAGCTTGAAGAACTGCGCCACCACGCCCCAGAACGTATCATAGATACCGTTTGGGGAAGTGATGTTGTCGGCTCGTACATGTTAACCGTGCGCGTCGAGGCGATGGAGCGAAGTGGTTTGCTAAAAGACATCACCACCATGCTGGCGAATGAGAAAATCAAAGTCATCAGCATGAAGAGTCGACTTGATTACCGCACCCATCTCAATGTGATGGATTTCGAACTCGAAGTGACCAACATTGAAGTGCTGACTCGCATCATGAAGCGTGTTGAGCAGATCAAGGATGTGATGTTGGTAAAACGCCTCGGCTAACTTTCACGTCGTACTTGCTGTTTTTACTGCGTTAACTTCGCTTTCTCGCTCAATCACATGGTGAACCATGCTCAGGAGCCTCGAAAGCTTGTTGCCTTGTCAAAACAACAATTACTTAGTGAAAGGCGAGTATTGATAAAAATCCACGCAGTGTTGTAAGCGAAGTAATTTAAGGTGAGTGGTTTTGACTACTCACCTTTTTCTTTAGATAGAAAGAGTTAAGGGACAAGAAATGAGTCATCCAATTGAACAATTAGAACAAATTATGGCGAAGCTACGCGACCCGCAAAGTGGTTGCCCTTGGGATTTAAAGCAAAGCTTCGACACCATTGTTCCTCACACTATCGAAGAAACGTACGAAGTGGTGGATGCGATTCATAATCGCGATTGGCCTAATTTGCAGGAAGAGTTGGGCGATCTGTTGTTCCAGGTGATTTTCTACAGCCAATTAGCAAAAGAGCAGGGGTTGTTTGATTTTTCCGCCGTGGTAGAAACCGTGAACGAAAAACTGACACGCCGTCATCCCCATGTGTTCGGCCAAGTCGAATTTGAGACAGAAGCAGAAATAAAAGCCAATTGGGAAGCAGAAAAGGCCAAAGAGAAAGCACAAATAGGCAAAAATGAGCAAAGTATTCTAGACTCAATACCAAACTCTCTACCTGCGTTAATGCGTGCTACAAAGATCCAGAAAAAATGCGCTCATTATGGTTTTGATTGGGATTCACTCGGGCCTGTGGTCGACAAAGTCAAAGAAGAAATTGAGGAAGTGGTGGAAGAGGCGCTTCAAGTCGATGTCGATGATGAAAAAGTGGAGCTTGAGCTGGGGGACCTGCTGTTTGCCACCGTCAACTTAGCGCGTCATTTGCAGGTCAATCCAGAAGCGGCATTGAGCAAGGCTAATCTCAAGTTTTCTAATCGATTCAAACAAGTAGAGCAAGGTGTACACGCAAAAGGTAAGAAGCTTGAAGAGTGCGATTTAGCAGAGTTGGATGCCATTTGGGATCAAGTGAAGCGCGCGGAACGCAGTCAAGCTGCCGAGTAGAAATTTGAGACACATTTGACTCAACTATTTTTTATTCAACTCGATTGGTGTTTATCCACTTTGATTTGAAGCAAAAAATAAAAAATTGGCGTGTGATAGATTTCACGTTGTGGCGGTTAGGGTCTTCTGGTATATTTTCGTCCCGTCCAGAAGAAATCCGTTTCCCTCATTCAACCAATTTCAGGTTAAACATGACGACAAATTACATTTTTGTTACTGGCGGGGTTGTATCCTCTCTAGGTAAAGGTATTGCAGCAGCATCTCTTGCAGCGATTTTAGAAGCTCGTGGTCTTAAAGTGACTATGATGAAGCTTGACCCTTACATCAACGTTGATCCAGGCACAATGAGCCCAACTCAACATGGTGAAGTGTTCGTTACAGAAGATGGCGCCGAAACAGACCTAGACCTTGGTCACTACGAGCGTTTCATCCGCACTAAGATGACTAAGCGCAACAACTTCACTGCAGGTCGTGTTTACTCAGACGTTCTCGCGAAAGAGCGTCGCGGTGACTACCTAGGTGCAACTATCCAAGTTATCCCTCATATCACAAACGATATCAAAGACCGCGTGATCAATGGTTCTCAAGGCCATGACGTTGCGATCGTTGAAGTGGGTGGTACTGTTGGTGATATCGAATCTCTACCATTTATGGAAGCGATTCGTCAGCTAGCCGTTGAAATCGGCCGTGAACGCGCTATGTTCATGCACCTAACACTTGTTCCTTACCTTGCAGCTGCAGGCGAAGTGAAAACAAAACCGACTCAGCACTCTGTTAAAGAGCTGCTATCAATCGGTATCCAACCAGATATACTAGTTTGCCGCTCAGATCGCATGATCCCAGCGAACGAGCGTAAGAAGATTGCGCTATTCTGTAACGTTCCTGAGAAAGCGGTAATCTCCATGAAGGACGTAGATTCTATCTACAAGATCCCTCAACTGATCAAATCTCAAGGTCTTGATGATCTCGTTTGTGCACGTTTCGGCATTAATGCGCCAGAAGCGGATCTGTCTGAATGGGAACAGGTGATTTACGAAGAAGCGAACCCAACTGGTGAAGTTACGATCGGTATGGTGGGTAAATACATCGAACTACCTGATGCGTATAAATCAGTAAACGAAGCGCTTAAACATGCAGGTTTGAAAAATCGCTTGAGCGTTAACATTAAATATGTAGACTCTCAGGACGTAGAAACCAAAGGCGTTGAAGTTCTGCAAGGACTTGACGCAATCCTTGTACCTGGTGGCTTTGGCGACCGTGGTATCGAAGGCAAGATTCTTGCGGCGAAATACGCTCGTGAGAACAAGGTTCCTTACCTAGGTATTTGCTTAGGTATGCAAGTGGCACTGATTGAATACGCGCGCAACGTTGCGGGTATGGAAGGTGCACATTCAACAGAATTTAACAAAGACACCAAGTACCCTGTGGTAGGTTTGATCACGGAATGGGTGGACAGTGAAGGTAACGTTGAAGAACGTACTGAATCGTCAAATCTTGGTGGTACGATGCGTCTAGGTTCGCAACTATGTCACCTAGCGAAAGGCACTAAAGCTCGTGAGCTATACGGTAGCGATACGATCCATGAACGTCACCGCCACCGTTACGAAGTGAACAACAATCTTCGTCCACAAATTGAAAAAGCAGGCCTAAAAGTATCCGGTCTGTCTGCGGACAAGAAACTGGTTGAGATGATCGAAAACCCGAACCACCCATGGTTTGTGGCAGCTCAGTTCCACCCAGAGTTCACTTCTACGCCACGTGACGGTCACCCACTGTTCTCTGGCTTTATTAAAGCAGCGGGTGAAAACGCGCGCGGCGAACTGAAGTAAAAGGATACGGGCGGTTGCAAAGGTTGTGCTGCCGCCCTTTAAATTTGACATTTATATTTGAACGAGAGGAAACATTAATGTCTAAGATCGTTAAAGTTCTAGGTCGTGAAATCATCGACTCACGTGGTAACCCAACTGTTGAAGCTGAAGTACACCTAGAAGGCGGTTTCGTAGGTATGGCAGCAGCTCCATCTGGCGCATCTACTGGTTCTCGCGAAGCGCTTGAGCTACGTGACGGTGACAAAGCACGTTTCCTAGGTAAAGGTGTTCTTAAAGCGATTGAAGCGGTAAACGGTGCAATCGCTGACGCTCTAGTTGGTAAAGATGCGAAAGATCAAGCAGCAATCGACGCTATCATGATCGAGCTAGACGGCACTGAAAACAAATCTAAGTTTGGTGCGAACGCAATCCTAGCTGTTTCTCTAGCTAACGCTAAAGCAGCGGCTGCTTCTAAAGGCATGCCTCTATACGAGCACATCGCTGAGCTAAACGGTACTGCTGGTCAGTTCTCTATGCCTCTACCAATGATGAACATCATCAACGGTGGTGAGCACGCTGACAACAACGTTGACATCCAAGAGTTCATGATCCAACCAGTTGGCGCAAAAACTCTGAAAGAAGCAGTTCGCATGGGTGCGGAAGTATTCCACAACCTAGCTAAAGTTCTTAAGTCTAAAGGCTACAACACTGCTGTTGGTGACGAAGGTGGTTTCGCTCCTAACCTTAAGTCTAACGCTGAAGCGCTAGAAGTTATCGCAGAAGCAGTTGCAGCAGCGGGTTACGTACTAGGTAAAGACGTTACTCTTGCTATGGACTGTGCAGCATCTGAGTTCTTCGACAAAGAAGCTGGCATCTACAACATGAAAGGTGAAGGCAAAACGTTCACTTCTGAAGAGTTCAACCACTACCTAGCTGGTCTAGTTGAGCAATTCCCAATCGTATCTATCGAAGATGGTCTAGACGAGTCTGATTGGGCTGGTTTCGCACACCAAACTCAACTTCTAGGCGACAAGATCCAACTAGTTGGTGACGATCTATTCGTTACAAACACTAAGATCCTAGCTGAAGGTATCGAGAAAGGCATTGCTAACTCTATCCTTATCAAGTTCAACCAAATCGGTTCTCTAACTGAGACTCTAGCTGCAATCAAGATGGCTAAAGACGCAGGTTACACAGCAGTAATCTCTCACCGTTCTGGCGAAACTGAAGATGCAACTATCGCTGATCTAGCGGTAGGTACTGCAGCAGGTCAAATCAAGACTGGTTCTATGAGCCGTTCTGACCGTGTTGCTAAGTACAACCAACTAATCCGTATCGAGGAAGCTCTAGGTGAGCGCGCTCCTTTCAACGGTCTTAAAGAAGTTAAAGGTCAAGCTTAATTCTTAATTGAATTAATCGCTTAGATTGAAGCTTTAAAAACACCCCGCTTTTGCGGGGTGTTTTTTATCGCCAATATTTCCGCGAGTCCCCTCTATCTTCGATAAATAAAAAAGTGACCGTGCATCAGACTCTGTCATTCTCTTCACTTGCTTCTGTCTAACCCTCTCTAGAGCCAATGAGCTAATTGTGCTATAAACAGGGCTTCATCAATCTTTCCTTCTAATAAGTCATAAGTAAATTGCCATGCGACTGTTTATTCTCGTTTTAACCTTACTGTTTGGTTGGCTGCAGTACACCCTGTGGTTTGGTAAAAATGGGGTTTCCGATTACTACACGATTGAAAGTGATATTGAAGCGCAGCAATTGGTGAACACCAAGTTGCAGGCAAGAAACAGCGAAATGTACGCAGAGATAGATGACTTGAAGCAAGGTCTTGATGCCATTGAAGAGCGTGCTCGTCACGAGCTGGGTATGCTGAAAGAAGGGGAGACGTTCTATCGCATTGTCGGTGAGGAGAATCAATAATGGCGCGTAGTATGACGTCATTGGTCGCAGTGGTACCAGCCGCAGGTGTCGGCAGTCGAATGAAGGCAGACCGACCAAAGCAGTATTTGCAGATTCACGGCAAAACCATTTTAGAACATACCATCGAAAGGTTGCTCTCTCACCCGGCCATTACACAAGTCGTCGTTGCCGTGAGTGAAGACGACCCCTATTACTCAGAGCTCGCCATTGCGCAGCATCCCGATATCGTTCGTGTTGCTGGTGGGAAAGAGCGAGCAGATTCGGTGTTATCGGCGTTACGTTTCCTTTCGCAGCAGCCACAAAAAACAGATTGGGTTCTCGTACATGATGCAGCAAGACCTTGTGTTGCTCATCAAGATATTGATGCCTTGATTGAACGCTGCTTCTCGCATGAAACGGGGGGGATTTTGGCGACGCCCGTACGTGACACCATGAAGCGCGCCAACGCACAACAAATGATCGACCATACAGTGGATCGCAATGCACTTTGGCATGCCTTAACGCCGCAAATGTTCAAAGCCGAAGTACTGACAGACGCGCTAAGCGATGCGTTGGCGCAAGGTGTGGCGATTACCGATGAAGCCTCTGCGCTAGAGTGGCGAGGAGAGCTGCCAGCTTTAGTTCAAGGGTGTTCGAGTAATATCAAAGTCACTCAACCTGAAGATTTTGCTTTAGCGGAATTTTATTTGAGCCGAGAAAAGGATAGAAAATGATTAGAATTGGTCACGGTTTCGATGTACACAAATTTGGTGGCGAAGGCCCGGTTATCATCGGTGGTGTTGCGGTTCCTTATGAACAAGGACTTATTGCTCACTCCGATGGTGATGTTGCTTTACATGCGTTAAGCGATGCTCTGCTGGGGGCGATTGCTGCGGGTGATATTGGTCGCCATTTCCCAGATACGGATGACAAATGGAAAGGGGCAGACAGTCGAGAATTGTTGAAAGACGTTTATCGCCGAGTCAAAGAACAAGGTTACAAACTGGGGAATGCGGATGTGACCATCATTGCACAAGCACCCAAAATGGCCCCTTATATCGATGCCATGCGTGAAGCCATTGCTCACGACTTGGAAACCGATATTCGTAACATTAATGTCAAAGCGACAACAACCGAGCGTTTGGGTTTTACAGGACGCAAAGAAGGTATTGCAACGGAAGCTGTTGTATTACTGATTAAGCAATAATATTAGCATTAGCAAAACTGGCAGTGGATAGTTCTATGACAGACACTTTGGCTTCTCTGGCCTATTTAGCGGGTAAACCAACCGCACAAGCAAAAATCAAAGCAAAACCAGAACATTTTCAGGTAAGAGAAGACTTAGGTTTTGAGTTCACTGGTTCTGGTGAGCACTTGATGGTGCGCATTCGAAAAACTGGTGAGAACACCTCCTTTGTTGCCAATGAATTGGCGAAAGCATGTGGCGTGAAATCAAAAGACGTCAGTTGGGCTGGCTTGAAAGATCGCCACGCGGTGACGGAACAATGGCTTAGTGTCCATTTGCCTAAAGCGGAAACACCGGATTTTTCCGCTTTCCTCGCACAGTACCCATCGATTGAAATTCTCACGACCGCTCGTCATAACAAGAAATTACGTCCTGGAGACCTTGTTGGGAACGATTTTGTTGTGACGCTATCCGAAGTCTCGGATGTGGACGATGTGCTCAAACGTCTAGAGACGGTTGCAAAACTCGGTGTTCCAAATTACTTCGGTAATCAGCGTTTTGGTAACAATGGCAATAACCTGCAAGAAGCAAAACGTTGGGGTAGAGACAATGTTCGTAGCCGCAATCAAAATCAACGTAGCCTCTACTTGTCTGCTGCGCGTTCGTGGATCTTCAACTTAATTGTCTCGGCGCGACTTGAGCAATCACTGTTTGATAAGGTTTTGCTTGGCGACATCCTGTTTAAGGGGGATGAACAGCTATTGGTGAGTGCAGAAAATCATGCGGATCTCCAGTCTCAATATGATGCTGGCGACTTGGTGATCAGTGGTGCCTTGGCTGGCGATAATGCCTTGCCGACTCAAGATGACGCGTTGGCGCTAGAGCAAGTGTTCTTAGATGCTGAACCCGATCTTATGGCGCTGATTCGCGGCAATCGCATGAGACACGATCGCCGAGCGATCGCATTGAAGCCAGCCAATCTCAGTTGGCAAGTGGATGGCAATAACATCATCCTGACTTTCTCGCTCGATGCTGGCTCTTTTGCTACGTCTATTATCCGCGAGCTAGTACAAGAAATCGCGTTTGAAAGAGAATTCTAATTATCATGGAAGATAAGCAAGCTAAACCGCTGCGCATTTTGCTGAGTAATGACGATGGCGTTTTCGCAGAAGGTATTCGCACGTTAGCCAGTGAGCTAAGAACATTGGCAGAAGTGATCATCGTTGCTCCGGATCGCAATCGCTCAGGAGCGTCGAACTCGTTAACACTGGAACAGCCGCTGCGAGTGACCTGTGTTGAAGAAAATGTGTATTCAGTGCAAGGCACGCCGACAGATTGTGTCCATTTTGCTTTAAACGAACTACTGAAAAATGATCTCCCAGACTTAGTGTTAAGTGGCATCAATCATGGCGCCAATCTGGGGGATGACGTGCTTTATTCGGGCACGGTCGCCGCAGCGATGGAAGGGCATTTTCTTGGCGTGCAGTCGATCGCTTTTTCTTTGGTTGGCAAAACCCACTTTAAAACCGCAGCAACCATTGCCAAGCGGATCGTTGAGCAACATTTAGCGAAACCTATTCCGACCAATCGTTTATTGAATATCAATATTCCGGATCTGCCGCTCGAACAGCTAGAAGAGATACGAGTGACTCGTTTAGGCGCGCGCCATCATGCAGAGAATATGATCAAGCAGCTTGATCCCCGTGGTCATGAAATCTATTGGTTAGGCCCTCCGGGTAAAGAGCAAGATGCGGGGGAGGGAACCGATTTTCATGCGATTGAACAAGGCTATGTGTCCATTACACCACTGCAAGTTGATTTAACTGCCCATGAATCGCTCCGAGCGATGGATACTTGGCTAAAGGAAAAGTAATCATGAGCAATCCTCAAGCAGAAAGATTGGTTCATTTCTTAGCGGTCAATGGCATCCGTGATAGCGAAGTGCTATCTGCCATCGCTCGTGTACCGAGAGAGTGTTTTTTGTCACAAGCTATGATGCATCAGGCTTATGACAACAACGCATTGCCTATTGGTCAAGGTCAGACGATCTCTCAGCCCTATATTGTGGCCAAAATGACGGAACTTTTGCGTCTCAAAAGAGACAGTAAAGTATTGGAAATTGGCACTGGATCGGGTTATCAAACCGCAGTATTAGCGCTTCTGGTTGAGCATGTATATTCTGTTGAGCGAATCAAATCTTTACAGTGGGATGCAAAACGTCGCTTAAAACAGTTGGATATTTACAATGTCTCGACGAAGCATGGCGACGGCTGGCTTGGTTGGGAAAATAAAGGACCTTTTGACGCGATCATTGTGACCGCCGCAGCGGAAAGTGTTCCACCAGTGTTACTTCAACAATTGAATGATGGTGGCCGCATGGTACTCCCTGTTGGTACGGATGAGCAGCAGTTGATCTTGATTGAGCGTCAAAAAGATCAGTTTGTTTCCCAAGTGATTGAAGCGGTGAACTTTGTGCCGCTGATCGCCGGAGACTTGGCATAATTTGAGATTAGGTGTGAGTAAGCGTCTTTATTTACGTGGGTCAATGATTCTCAGTACAGCTTTACTGGTAGGCTGTGCTGCGCATATTCCTGCGCCGGTAACGGGATTGAGTAAAGACTATAACGCGGTTGATCGTGGTAGCTATCGTGGCAGCTACTACGAAGTTGAAAAGGGCGATACGCTGTATTTTATATCCTACGTCACAGATAAAGATGTAAATGAGTTAATCCGTTTCAATAATTTGACAGAGCCTTACACGATTTATCCGGGCCAGAAACTCAAGTTATGGGCACCTGCTTATGTCGCACCCAAATATGGCCAAACGGTAGAAGCCCCTGTTACCACTGTGGTTGCTGCGTCAACTGTCGCGGTGGTGGCTCCCAAACCAACACCGACAACGCCAAAAAAATCGAATAATAACTCTACTCAGAAACCCGCAAAACCTGCGCCTCAAGTGGTTAAAAAAGATCCAGTTAAGGGTATTGATCAATCCAAACCAAAGGAGTATGTTGGTTCAAAAGGTAAAGAAAATGTTAAACCTGTCACTTCACCACCACCGGCAAATAACCAAAAAATAGCCAAGTGGCAGTGGCCAACAAAAGGGAGAGTAATCAAAAACTTCTCTGCAGGAGAACAAGGAAATAAAGGCATTGATATCGCAGGACAGCGAGGTCAGCCTATCGTTTCAACGGCAGGAGGTACCGTGGTTTATTCGGGTAACGCGCTAAGAGGTTATGGCAATTTAATCATTGTTAAACATAACGATAATTACCTCAGTGCGTATGCGCATAACGATCGGTTGTTGGTATCGGAAGGGCAAAGTGTTAAAGCTGGGCAACAAATCGCCACAATGGGCAGTTCTGGAGCCAAAACAGTGATGCTGCATTTTGAAATTCGTTACCAAGGTAAATCAGTGAATCCAAAGCGCTATTTACCGTAAATCAACTTTGAAACAACTTGCGACACAACTAGCGACATTTAAAGTTGTAATGTCTTGCTAACTCGCCATGGGGAGGCGTTATGAGTATCAGCAACACAGTCACCAAAGTTAAAGATTTCGATGTTAATCAGATGGATGATGATTTTAACGACGATATCGAGATTAATGAAAAAGAAGATCTTACCGAAGAAAAAGTCAAACTTCGCGAGGAGTTTGATGCCAGCAACAAGAGCTTAGACGCGACGCAGCTCTATCTAGGAGAAATTGGCTTTTCTCCACTATTAACCGCAGAAGAAGAAGTGCTTTATGCTCGACGTGCATTACGAGGCGATGAAGCCGCGCGTAAACGTATGATTGAAAGTAACTTACGTCTAGTGGTTAAGATTTCCCGCCGTTACAGTAATCGCGGTCTGGCACTGCTTGATTTGATTGAAGAGGGTAACCTTGGTTTGATCCGTGCGGTAGAGAAATTCGATCCAGAGCGTGGTTTCCGCTTCTCGACTTACGCAACATGGTGGATTCGCCAAACCATCGAACGTGCTTTAATGAATCAGACTCGAACCATCCGTTTACCTATCCATGTTGTTAAAGAGCTGAACATTTATCTACGTACGGCGCGTGAGCTTTCTCAAAAACTCGATCATGAGCCAACCGCTGAAGAGATCGCTGCGCAACTGGATATTCCGGTTGACGATGTGAGCAAAATGCTGCGTTTGAACGAGCGCATTAGCTCTGTCGATACGCCGATTGGTGGAGATGGAGAGAAGGCGTTATTGGATATTATTCCTGATGCAAACAACTCAGACCCAGAGGTTTCAACGCAAGATGAAGACATGCGTGTTTCCTTGATTCATTGGTTGGAAGAGCTCAATCCGAAACAAAAAGAAGTGTTGGCACGTCGCTTTGGTTTGTTGGGCTATGAGCCTTCAACACTGGAAGAAGTTGGGCAAGAGATTGGTTTAACTCGTGAGCGAGTGCGCCAGATTCAGGTTGAAGGGTTACGTCGCCTCCGTGAAGTTCTGATCAAACAAGGTCTGAATATGGAAAATTTGTTTGATATCGATATGGATTGAATCTGCATTCTCCAATAGAAAAAAGGCTATGGAATCATAGCCTTTTGTCATTTTAGTGATGTTCGTTTTAAAATGTTAGAGCATTTTCTTTAAACGATATAGGGCTTCTAACGCTTGGCGTGGGGTCAGATCATCCGGATCGATGCTGGCCAACGCTTGTTCTACTTCACTTGGCTCTGGAATGAGGCTTAATTGGTTAGCGATATCCACCGTTCTTGCTTTCGGCTGCGAACCCTCTGCGCTGAGTAGCTCAAGTTGAGACAATTTTTGACGGGCGTTTTTAATCACCGTTTTTGGAACGCCCGCTAACCCCGCCACCGCCAAACCGTAGGATTTGCTTGCCGCCCCCTCTTGTACGGCGTGCATAAAGGCGATGCTGTCGCCATGCTCAACCGCATCAAGATGCACGTTGGCCAAGTGAGGGAGTTGATTTGGCAGTTCTGTCAGTTCAAAGTAATGCGTCGCAAATAGCGTCATTGCCCCAATCTGAGTCGCAAGCCAGTGTGCGCTTGCCCACGCTAGGGAAAGACCATCATAGGTACTGGTACCACGGCCAATTTCATCCATCAAAACTAAGCTATTTGCTGTCGCGTTGTGCAAGATATTGGCTGTTTCTGTCATTTCTACCATGAAGGTTGAACGACCTGACGCGAGATCATCCGATGCACCAATTCGAGTAAAGATGCGATCAATTGAGCCAATGGTGGCCGATTCTGCAGGAACGTAAGAACCAATGTGCGCCATTAAAGCAATCAATGCGGTTTGGCGCATGTAGGTGGACTTACCCCCCATGTTTGGACCGGTGATGATCAACATTTTACGTTGGCTGTTCAGTTCAATTGGGTTGGCAATAAAGGGATCGGAAGTGACTTGTTCTACCACAGGGTGACGACCCGCGGTAATGTGAACGACTGGATCTTTGGTCAAATTTGGGCGGCAATAATCCAGCGTATCAGCACGCTCCGCCAAATTTTGCAATACATCCAATTGTGCAACCGCTGCTGCCAACTCTTGCAAACGGGCTAGGTGAGGTAGCAATAAATCAAAGAGCTCTTCCCACAGTTGCTTTTCAATGGCTAATGCTTTCGATTTTGAGTTGAGAACTTTGTCTTCGTGCTCTTTCAGTTCAGGAATGATGTAACGTTCAGCGTTTTTCAGCGTTTTTCAGCGTTTGACGGCGAACATAGTGTGGTGGAACCAAATGGCTTTGGCCGCGGCTTACTTGGATGTAGAAACCGTGGACATTGTTGTATCCCACTTTCAGTGTATCGATACCGTGGCGATCACGCTCTTCCTCTTCGAGTTTTTCCAAGTAGCCCGTGGCACCGTCTGCAAGATCGCGCCATTCATCCAAATCAGCGCTGTACCCTTCGGCAATGACCCCACCATCGCGAATCACGACCGGCGGGTTTTCTTTAATGGCACGCTCGAGCAATTCACACACATCATCCATTGGAGCGGCTGCCGTGGCCAGTGATTTGAGATGGCTATTGCCCAGTGAAGACAGCGTTTGAGCCAATTCGGGTAGCTGTTGCATCGCATGGCGTAATCGCGCGAGATCGCGTGGACGAGCAGAGCGGAGTGCTAAGCGAGCCAAAATACGTTCAATATCGCCGATTTGTTTCACCACAGGATGAATATCGCTAAATAGAGCTTGTTCTTTCAGTTCGGCGATGGCGTCTAGGCGATGCTCTCGCGTGGTAATACAGCGCATTGGTTGATGGATCCAACGTTTCAGCATCCGGCTTCCCATCGGCGTTGCACAATGATCCAAAACCGCAGCAAGCGTGTTGTCACTTCCGCCAGCAAGGTTTTGAGTCAATTCGAGATTGCGTCTGGTCGCGGCATCAAGGATAACCGAGTCATCTTGGCGATCATAAGTAAGCGCGCGGATATGAGGAAGTGCTGTACGTTGAGTATCTTTGACATACTGGATCAAGCAACCTGCTGCGCACAACCCTAACATCGCATTTTCTACGCCAAAACCGACCAAGTCTTTGGTGCCAAATTGCTGGTTGAGCTGTTGTTTGGCCGTTTCGAGTTCGAACTCCCAAACTGGACGACGACGGTTGCCGTTACGGCCTGTCATCAAATGAACGGGCTCAAAATCTTCTGGGAAGAGTAACTCACGCGGAGAGGTGCGTTGTAGCTCAGCAGCCATTGCCTCTTCTGACTGAGGTTCAACCAATTGGAAACGACCAGAGGTGACATCCAAGGTGGCGTAGCCGAATTTGCCATTGTGGTGATAAATCGCGGCAATTAAGTTATCCAAACGTTCAGACAGTAAAGCTTCATCCGTTACCGTACCCGGCGTGACAATACGAACGACTTTGCGCTCTACTGGGCCTTTACCGGTGGCAGGATCGCCAACTTGTTCGCAGATCGCGACCGACTCCCCAAGCTGAACCAATTTGGCTAAATACCCTTCAACGGCATGGAATGGCACACCTGCCATCGGAATGGGTTCTCCTGCCGAAGCACCGCGCTTGGTGAGAGAAATATCCAGCAATTGCGACGCCTTCTTTGCATCATCGTAAAAAAGTTCGTAGAAGTCGCCCATGCGATAAAACAGCAAAATATCGGGATTTTCTGCCTTCAATCTGAGGTATTGCTGCATCATTGGGGTATGTTGTTGTTCAGCTTTCACGGTTTTTATCTTTAGTTTGGACTGTTTGCGGCTTAGGATACGTGAATCACTGATAGTGTAAAAGAGAGAAAAGGGAAATCGGCATGCAATCACTAATACAATTATCAGAACAACTGGGTGAGCGTCTTTTGCAACAAGGTGAAGTGTTGGCTACCGCCGAATCGTGTACTGGCGGTGGCGTTGCAAACATAGTTACGGAAGTCGCAGGCAGCTCGGCTTGGTTTGATCGTGCATTTGTCACTTACAGCAATGAAGCAAAACAAGAAATGTTGGGGGTGGCAGAAAAAACCTTGGCCGACTTTGGTGCGGTCTCGGAGGCGGTGGTCAAAGAAATGGTACTGGGGACTTTAGCCCATTCGAATGCAACTATCGCGGTTTCCATTAGCGGCATTGCAGGGCCGAGCGGCGGTAGCCCGGAAAAGCCTGTTGGCACTGTTTGTTTTGGTTTTGCGGATAAGCATGGGTGGCTACGGTGTGAGACTTGCTATTTTGCTGGCGATAGAGCAAAAGTTCGCATACAAGCGATTGAATACAGTTTAAAAGTCTTGTGTGATGCGCTACTGAAAAATGGCAGTGAACGTCAATAACAGGCGAAATTTTTTTACACAGGGGTGGACACTGTACAAATCAACAGTATAATGAGCCCCAACATGACAAACATTGTCGACCCTATTTCGACATAATTACCTATCACCTGAGAGTGACTATCTGGAGAGAGTAATGGACGAGAACAAACAGAAGGCACTGGCCGCCGCACTAGGTCAAATTGAAAAGCAGTTCGGTAAAGGTTCAATCATGCGCCTAGGTGACAACCGTGCGATGGATGTTGAAACCATCTCGACAGGTTCACTATCTCTGGATATTGCGCTGGGTGCGGGTGGCTTACCAATGGGCCGTATCGTTGAAATTTTTGGTCCAGAATCTTCAGGTAAAACCACGTTGACCCTTGAGCTGATCGCTGCGGCTCAACGTGAAGGCAAAACTTGTGCGTTTATCGATGCCGAGCACGCGTTGGATCCTGTGTATGCGAAGAAGCTTGGCGTTAATATCGACCAGTTGTTGGTATCTCAGCCTGACACCGGTGAACAAGCATTGGAAATCTGTGATGCTCTTGCTCGCTCAGGTGCGGTTGACGTTATTGTTGTCGACTCTGTTGCAGCATTGACGCCAAAGGCAGAAATCGAAGGTGAGATGGGCGACTCGCACATGGGTCTCCAAGCTCGTATGCTCTCTCAAGCGATGCGTAAGTTAACGGGTAACCTAAAGCAGTCTAACTGTATGTGTATCTTCATCAACCAGATCCGTATGAAGATCGGGGTGATGTTTGGTAACCCAGAAACCACAACGGGTGGTAACGCACTGAAATTCTACGCTTCTGTTCGTCTTGATATTCGCCGTACTGGTGCGATCAAAGAAGGTGATGAGGTAGTGGGTAACGAAACGCGTATCAAAGTGGTGAAGAATAAGATCGCTGCGCCGTTTAAAGAAGCCAATACTCAAATTATGTACGGCCAAGGCTTTAACCGCGAAGGTGAACTGATTGACCTAGGCGTGAAATGTAAGCTGATTGAAAAATCAGGCGCTTGGTACAGCTATAACGGCGACAAAATTGGCCAAGGTAAAGCGAACGCTTGTAAGTACCTGAAAGAAAACGTAGATGTAGCAAAAGTATTGGATACGAAATTACGTGAATTGTTGCTTTCTTCAGCAAACATCAGCGATGAATCGGCAGAGTTAGTCGAAGAAATGCCAGAGCAAGAAGAGTTTTAATTTCAGCCTCTATTTTATTAAGCCCTGCAATGCAGGGCTTTTTTCTTCTATTTTCCATTTCGGATTCATTGTTATTACTTATCCCCCTATTTAAGGAGTTCTGATGCATCATCGCTTTACGCCGCCAATGATGAGTTGCAAAGACACGGCGATTCAACTGCTCAGTCGACGAGATCATGGTCAGTATGAGTTGAGGCAAAAGCTCACAGTTAAAGGGTATGCTAGTCAAGATATTGAAAGTGCAATGCATTTTTGCTTGGAACATGGTTATCTTGATGATCTTCGTTATGCCAAAAGCCAAATTCGACAACACGTTGGAAAAGGGCATGGCGAAAGACGCATACGGCAGGAGTTATCGCTTAAACAAGTGTCTGATTCTGTCGTTGAAAATGCATTTGCGGAAGAGCCACAAGATTGGTTTGAGTTAGCCAAATTCGTTGCGATGAAAAAGTTCAACGGAGTGAAGGCCAAAGAACAAAAAGAGTATGCAAAACAAGTTCGCTTTCTCCAATATCGTGGTTTTTCATTTGAACAGATACGCTATGCGTTGAGCGATGAAGCATAATGTTTCCGTCAGTTCCCTGCCAATTTTCTCTCCTCACATTCGTGAAGAAATCATGATTTCCCGCGATTAAACGATTTTTTCATTTCATCCGCTCTTTTCCATAAGAAAACTAGTCGAAGCTTTAAGCATGATCTACAATACGGCAAAATTCTAACTCGACTATTTTCAGGAAGAGCTGCATGTACATGAGCACTGATGAGGTTCGTAACGCGTTCCTCAAGTTCTTTGAGAGCAAAGGACACCAAATCGTAGACAGTTCATCGTTGGTTCCACATAACGATCCAACCCTGCTATTTACTAACGCAGGTATGAACCAATTTAAAGATTGCTTCTTAGGCGCCGAAAAGCGTGCCTACACTCGAGCAACTACGGCTCAACGTTGCGTACGTGCAGGTGGTAAACACAATGACCTAGAAAACGTAGGTTTTACCGCTCGTCACCATACTTTCTTTGAAATGCTAGGTAACTTCAGCTTTGGTGACTACTTCAAAGAAGACGCGATTGCTTTTGCTTGGGAATTCCTAACTGAGACGCTAAAACTGCCAAAAGATCGCCTTTTGGTCACGGTTTACGAAACGGATGATGAAGCTTTTGATATCTGGAACCAAAAAGTCGGTGTGCCAGCTGATCGCATCATTCGCATCGGCGATAAAAAAGGTGGCAAGCAGTATGAGTCAGACAACTTCTGGACTATGGGTGACACAGGCCCGTGTGGTCCTTGTACTGAGATCTTTTATGACCACGGTGAACACATTTGGGGCGGTCGTCCTGGCACTCCTGAAGAGGATGGTGACCGTTTCATCGAAATCTGGAACAACGTTTTCATGCAGTTCAACCGCCATGCCGATGGTACGATGGAGCCGCTTCCTAAGCCGTCTGTTGATACCGGTATGGGCATTGAGCGTATTTCTGCCATCATGCAGGGCGTACATTCAAACTATGAAATTGATGTATTCCAAAAGCTAATCAAAGCGACAGCTGAGATCGTGGGTTGTGAAGACCTATCAAACCAGTCGCTACGCGTTATCGCAGACCACATCCGCTCTTGTTCATTCCTAATCGCGGATGGCGTTATGCCTTCAAACGAAGGTCGTGGTTACGTGCTACGTCGCATTATTCGTCGTGCCGTTCGTCACGGTAACAAGCTAGGTGCACAAGGCGTATTCTTCCACAAACTTGTCGGCGTATTGGCTGAAGTGATGGGCAGTGCCGCGGACGAACTGAAGAAGCAACAAGCGGTTGTTGAAAAAGTACTTCGCATCGAAGAAGAAAACTTTGGCCGCACATTAGAGCGCGGCATGGTGATCCTCAATGAAGCACTCGATGCACTTGAAGGTAAAGAACTTGATGGTGAAACGGTATTCAAGCTTTATGACACTTACGGTTTCCCAGCTGACTTAACGAACGATGTTGCTCGTGAGCGTGATTTCACTATCGACGAAGCTGGTTTCGAGAAAGCGATGGAAGAGCAACGTCAGCGTGCTCGTGAAGCTGGTCAATTTGGTACCGATTACAACGCGAAAATCAAAGTAGACGCACAATCTGAATTTTGTGGTTACTCCTCAACACAAGAGCGTAGCGATGTGGTTGCTCTGTTTGTTGAAGGTGAAGAGACCGCAACGCTTTCTGCAGGCGACAAAGCGATCGTCATTCTGCAAGAAACGCCTTTCTACGCTGAATCGGGTGGTCAATGTGGCGATAGCGGCGTGTTGAAAACAGAATCCGGTCTATTCCAAGTGGAAGACACCCAGAAGTTGGGTAATGCCATTGCACATCACGGTGTGTTGGTTGAAGGTGTATTGGCAAAAGGTGATCAAGTTACTGCGATCGTGGACGCTGAGCGCCGCGCTGCCATTTCACTTAACCACTCTGCGACGCACTTGCTTCACGCCGCTCTACGCCAAGTGCTTGGTGAGCACGTAGCGCAAAAAGGCTCATTGGTGAAGGCAGAGAACTTACGCTTTGACTTCTCACATCTAGAAGCGGTTACGGCAGCAGAGCTGAAAGAAGTTGAGCGTCTGGTGAATGCTCAGATTCGTCGTAATCATGCCATTGAAACCAACATCATGGACATCGAATCGGCGAAGCAGAAAGGGGCTATGGCGCTGTTCGGTGAGAAATACGATGACGAAGTTCGTGTGTTGTCTATGGGTGATTTCTCTACCGAACTTTGTGGTGGTATTCACGCATCAAATACCGGTGATATTGGCTTGTTCAAGATCACTTCAGAAGGTGGTATTGCGGCGGGTATTCGCCGTATTGAAGCGGTAACTGGCGAAGCTGCGTTGGAGGCAATTGACGCTCAAGCTCGTAAGTTTGAAGAGAAACTTCAAGATGCAGCGAATAAAGCGAAGTCGCTAGAGAAAGAAATTCAACAGCTTAAAGACAAGTTGGCTTCACAAGCAAGCGCAAATTTGATTGATCAAGTAAAAGAAATTGCGGGTGTGAAAGTCTTAGTAGCGAAGCTTGACGGTGCTGATAACAAAGCGCTGCGCGGCATGGTGGATGAGCTGAAAAACCAAATGGGCAGCGGCATCATTATGTTGGGTAACGTTGCTGATGACAAAGTGGGCCTTATCGCGGGTGTGACCCAAGATTTGACTTCAAAAGTGAAAGCAGGCGAGCTCGTTAACATGGTTGCGCAGCAAGTGGGTGGTAAAGGTGGTGGCCGCCCAGATATGGCACAGGCTGGTGGTACCGATAGCTCGGCTCTACCTTCAGCTCTGGCATCTGTCGACGCGTGGATCGCTGAACGTCTTTAATTTATAAATCATAACGCTCAATCAAAGTTTTTTTGATTGAGCGTATTTTTTTTGTGTCAACCAAGTGGTTTAATTGGCGGAAATTTAAACAGACCAATTACACTGCTTGGTTTTTTATGTAACTACTGCGGAATATTTGTCAGATCAAATAGGAAGTGGTCCGAATGAGACTTTGGTCTTGGGAAGGTGAAGACTGGTGAAAAAATCCCTTATCGTGCAAAAGTTCGGCGGAACCTCTATGGGTTCGATTGAAAGAATTCATACAGTGGCTGAACACATCATTAAGGCGAAAAATGATGGTAATCAAGTTGTCGTTGTTGTCTCTGCGATGGCAGGTGAAACCAACCGACTATTGGACTTGGCTAAGCAGGTAGATAGTGTACCTACGGCCCGGGAACTTGATGTTTTGCTCTCTGCTGGTGAGCAAGTGTCTATGGCACTGCTAGCAATGACGCTGAATAAATTAGGCTATGCAGCGCGCTCACTTACCGGAGCACAAGCGAATATTGTGACGGATACTCAGCACAATGACGCGACGATTAAACACATTGATACGACGCCAATTAACGAGCTACTTGAACAAGATCAGATCGTGATTGTCGCAGGTTTTCAGGGTGTGAATGAAAATGGGGATATCACCACTTTAGGTCGAGGCGGCTCCGATACGAGTGCCGTGACATTAGCTGGCGCATTAGCGGCTGATGAATGTCAAATCTTTACCGACGTTGATGGTATTTATACGTGTGATCCACGTGTGGTTAAAACGGCTCAGAAGCTGGACATTATCGATTTTCCTTCCATGGAAGAGATGGCCAGAAAAGGAGCTAAAGTACTGCATTTGCCTTGCGTTCAATTCGCTTGGGAAAATGAAGTGCCGCTGCGCGTGCTTTCGACCTTCGAGATTAATGAAGGGAGTCTGGTTAAAGGAGAAACTGGCACACAAGCTGTATGCGGTATAGCACTGCAACGCGATCTTGCCATGATTAAGGTCTCTAAAGAGTCTTTATCCAGCCTGACAAAGCAATGTCAGATGTTGGGTATTGAAATTTGGAATGTGATCGAAGAAGCAGATTGGGCAGGTATCATGATAAAACAGGATGCTTGTGCTAAGTTGGATCTGGTTTTCAGCGATAAAATCCGTAATAGTGAAGCAGTAAGCTTGTTGACCGTCGTCGGTCTTGAAGCGAATTCATTGATGCAACATGCATGTGATGCACTGACAACACAAGGTATAGCGATTCGTCATCAATGTGTGACGCCGTTGTCCAGTATGTTAGTTGTATCTCCTGAGAGTGTCGATCAGGCAGCAAACATACTGCACGATGCTTATATTAGTTCTAACGAAGCCTTAAATATTCAGCAGAAACAAGCCTTTTTAGGTTAATTTTCACAAACATGGTAGTTTACGAAAATATAACTTTTGTTGGATAATAGCCTCGTAGCTAGAGATTTAGAGATTACTCAAGGAGCAAAGAATGCTAATTTTGACTCGCCGCGTAGGCGAAACACTGATGATTGGTGACGAAGTGACAGTAACGGTACTGGGTGTTAAAGGCAACCAGGTTCGTATTGGTGTGAACGCTCCTAAAGACGTTTCTGTACACCGTGAAGAGATCTACATGCGCATTCAGGCTGAGAAAGGCAACGTTACCCCAGGTAACTACTAAGCTTAATCTCTGAATGATAGAGGCTGGCCATAAAGGTCAGCCTTTTTTATATCTGCAATTTCTTAAATGCTTTGTTCCGGGGATGAGAAAGCAAGGTGGTGAAACAACTTCCAACTTGGCAATTTAAGATGGGGTAGCTTTATGTTTAGCACAAGAAAGTTTCGTAAGTGATTGCTCAGATAATTTTCTCATTTGGTCGTGCATTTCATTGCACGACAATAAGGTCATTTTCTTGCTTAAAGGTTGTTTTTACAGCAACAAAGTTCATTAATCACACGTATTGATTAAATAGGCAACGCTTGAGCGGTATTGCGCTATTTTTTCAAAGAAAATGTTTGACTTATTTTTGGTAAATCGTAATATGTGCCTCCGCAAGACGGTGAGGTGGCCGAGAGGCTGAAGGCGCTCCCCTGCTAAGGGAGTATACGGTTTATCCCGTATCGAGGGTTCGAATCCCTCCTTCACCGCCATTCTTGCGAATCGTTTTACGATAGATTGCGCGCTCGTAGCTCAGCTGGATAGAGTACCTGGCTACGAACCAGGCGGTCAGAGGTTCGAATCCTCTCGAGCGCG
>NZ_JAQQBT010000016.1:0-82913 GCF_028570825.1 Vibrio sp. CCUG 15886
GAACTCAGAAGTGAAACGAAATAGCGTCGATGGTAGTGTGGGGTTTCCCCATGTGAGAGTAGAACATCGCCAGGCTTTAAATTTAGACTTAAATGTCTAACCAGTGCGGAGCGGTAGTTCAGTTGGTTAGAATACCGGCCTGTCACGCCGGGGGTCGCGGGTTCGAGTCCCGTCCGCTCCGCCACTTATTTAGAAACCTCGCTAATTAGCGTTTTTTTAGATATAAGAAAAATTTAGGGGTGTAGCTCCAATTGGCAGAGCAGCGGATTCCAAATCCGCGTGTTGGGAGTTCGAATCTCTCCACCCCTGCCATATTTAAGGCTCTGAACGAAAGTTCAGAGCCTTTTTCATATTCCATTTTAGAGTATGTAAACTTCTGTTGTTGGTGACTATATCATCGATCCCATATTCCCTTTCGCATCTTCTTTGTTTCTGAAAGCGCCTCTCTGTCTGCTTATTTTATTCCACCTTCAGTATTTGCTCTTGAATGATAGGCAAAAGCAACTAACTTTAATTTAAAGGGATGGGAGCGCATCATGAAGATTGAGCAAATTGTATGGCAAGAAGGTCATTGGCAAGGTTTATCTTCCTCCAGCCAGTTAGATAGCATAAATACATTAATCATCGTGTTTGGACGAGCGAGTGATACATCGCTCGAGCAGTTAAGCGCTCAGATGCCCTACTCCCAAGTCATAGGTTGTAGCACAGCAGGAGAAATTATTGACAATACGATTCTTGAAGATGCTGTAGTTGCAACCATCATACTATTTGAAAAGTCGACAATTCATCTAGCGAGTGCACACATCGAAGAAGGAATGAGAGCAAGTTTCAACATCGGAGTTCAGTTAGGTCAGGAGTTATCTTCTCACAAGGATAATTTAAAACACGTCTTTGTTCTGAGTGATGGTTTGCTCATTAATGGGGGGCATCTTGTTGAAGGCTTTCATTCTGTCTTGCCGAAAAACATTAAAGTGACTGGCGGGTTAGCGGGTGATGGTGAGCGGTTTGAGCAAACAACCGTGATTTCAGGAAACCGATCTAGCTCTGGGCTTGTGGTCGCGTTAGGGTTGTATGGTGAGCATTTGTCTGTAGGGTATGGTTCACGTGGCGGTTGGTGTCCTTTTGGCATGGAAAGAAAGGTAACACGTTCAACCGATAATGTTCTTTATGAGCTTGACGATCAGGATGCTTTGTCTATATACAAAACGTATTTAGGAGACTTAGCACAAGAACTGCCCGCTAGTGGTTTGCGATTTCCCCTAGAGATTAGTGTACCTGGTCAAGAGCTAAAGCTTGTGCGCACGTTACTCGCGATTGATGACGCACAAGGATCGATAACGTTTGCAGGCAACGTACCCAAAGGCGTCACTGCTAAATTGATGAGAGCCAGTTCAGAATCGCTTATTGAGGGGGCGCGTAATGCCGCGAGTTTGTGCCATCACGATAGTTCATCTCCTGCGTTGGCCATCTTAATCAGTTGTGTCGGAAGGCGCTTACTCTTGAGGCAGTTGGCTGAAGACGAGGTTGAGGCGGTGAGCGAAGAGTTAGGCGAAAATACTAGGGTATGCGGTTTTTACTCTTATGGTGAGATTGCCCCTAGCTCGGAGGAAGGAAGCGCAGATCTGCATAATCAAACCATGACCATTACTACTCTGTCGGAAATATAGTATGCATCGCTTACTGCAGCGACAGCTCAGAAAAGTATTTCCACAAGGTCTTCCCGATGACCCTAAAATTCAGTTGTTGGTTGAGTTGGTGGAGTCTGGCTATCAATCCTTCTCAGAGCAACTCACGATATTAGAGCGTTCACTAGACATTAGTAGTGATGAGCTCAATCAACGCAATCAAACCTTAAATTCGATTTTGGACTCTTTGCCTGACATGAGTTTATGGATGGATAAAGATGGCATTATTCGAGATGTCAGAATTGGTCATTTTGACCCTCCACTACTTGGCCATGATACTGATACGGATTGCATTTTTGAGCTCCCTTTCATCAAAGCATCTAGCGAGTTTCAAGCTTTTCTTGAGAACTATCAGTCACGTGGTGGAAGAAGCGAAGACATCGCATTTCAGTTGGATGACCACGAATATAGAGTGAGGGCGAACATTACTGCTGTCGGGAATCATCGTTGGCTGCTTGTGTTACAAGACATCTACCTGCGTAAAAAGCTCGAAGAGATGCAATATCAGCGTTTACAACAATCGAAACGTGCTGAAAAACAGCTACAGCAGCTCGTGAACTCTGCTCCTATTGGTATTTTAATTTGCGATCCTCGATTGAATATCTTGATGACGAATGATTTTATTTGTCAGCTATTTGGCATGTCTGAACAAGATGTGTTGTTCCACCATCCAATGGATTTTATTTCTTTGCGTAGCCGGGAGTTATTCCAGCGTTATATTCAAAAAACCATTAACGAACAAGATAGTCAGGAAATTGCTCGTGCGGATTTGTTACTCATGCTGCCGGAAAAGAAAGATATTCCGATTGAGATGGCCTTCAGCCGCTTAGTTTTTGAAGGCAAACCAATGATCATCATGTCGATCACCGATATCAGTGAACGTAAAAAGCTTGAAGCCATGTTGCGTAATCTGGCGGCGACCGATCCGCTTACAGGTGCATTTAATCGCCGTAGTTTTATGGAGCAAGCCGAAAAATCAATCAGAACGTGTCAACGTTGGAACTGTCCACTGTCAATCATGATCCTAGATATCGATCACTTTAAACAATTCAACGATAGCTATGGTCATGCCGCTGGTGACTTGGTCCTTGTTGAACTTGTTAAGATGGCTGATTTATCAACACGAGAAATAGATATTATCGGTCGTTTAGGAGGAGAAGAGTTCGCCGTTGTATTACCAGGATTAGGTGAAAAGGAAGCATTTGAAGTGGCGAAGCGATTACGAAGCGTTGTGGAAAACATGCAAGTCCACTATGAACAGCAACCGTTACAAATGACCATTAGCATTGGCGTGGCAACATTGCAGCCGTCGGAGCTTAACACGCCTCTCGAACAATTGATGAAACAGGCTGATGAAGGCCTCTATTACGCAAAAGCGCATGGTCGGAACTGTGTTATCTCACCACTGTTAATGAATGGCTGAAGTAAAAAGGGCCCTAAGGCCCTTAATCATTATGATGAAATGGATTCTGTCTTGCCCTCAGGAACAGTCACCGAACTTTGCTTCGCTTCGAATTCAGCTTCTGATTTTTTGGCTTTCTCGATCATTGGAGTGATGGTTGAACCCTGAACCAATATTGAAAAAACCACCACCGCGTAGGTCATTACCAGAATAATCTCTTTCACGTCGATGAGCTTATCTGGAATAACCCAAATACCTGATGGAATTGAGAGTGCCATCGCTAAGGCTAAACCACCGCGTAATCCGCCCCAAGTGAGGATTTTAATTGACCATGGATTGTATTGGCGGAAGCGTTTAAAGCCGATATAGGACAAAAATACGCTGAGGTAACGAGCGATTAAGACCAGTGGAATAGCGATGGCCATCAAAATCCAGTCCTCTTGATGGAATTTAAACAGCAACATCGACATACCAATCAGAAGGAAAAGCACACCGTTGAGAAACTCATCGACGAGCTCCCAGAAATGATCGAGATGATCTTCACTCTCTTTAGAGAAGCCGATGAATCGTGTCCAGTTACCAATCATAATGCCAGAGACCACCATTGCTAATGGACCAGAAACATGGAGCACTTCTGCAAAAGCATAACCTGCCGTTGGGATGCCAATGGTGAGTAGTAGCTCCATTGAGTGGTCATCAGTGGCACAGATAAGATAATGGAAGAGTAACCCCAATGCGAAACCATACAAAATACCCCCGATGGCTTCCTGGATAAACAACATGGTAACGCTGCCTACCGTGGGTGTTTCGTGGCCAAATGCGATGGTAAACAAGGTCACAAAAATCACAAGGCCAAAACCATCATTGAAGAGTGATTCCCCTTCAATTTGCGTTGAGATTCTACGAGGTGCCTTGAGTTTTTTCACGATAGCCAAAACGGCGATCGGGTCGGTCGGTGAAATGAGTGCACCGAAAAGCAGGCAGTAAATCAGATCAAACTGAATACCAATGAGCTGGCAAATGCCATACAGAGCAAAACCAATAAAGAAAGTAGAGAAAAGTGTCGCACCTAGCGCCAACACGGTAATTTCCCATTTTTGGTCTTTAAGGTTGGGTAGTTTGATACCTAAACCACCAGCAAACAATAAGAAGCCCAAAATACCTTTGAGGAGGAAATCTTCAAAGTCGATGCTCGACATGGTTTGTGTGGCGATTTCAGTTAAGTGGAACCAGTTGTTCTGACCAGCAATTAAAATAAGTAATGAGAGCACCATTGAACCTGCGGTAATCGCGATGGTAGTCTGCATTTTGCCTATCTTGCTGTTTACAAAAGCAATCAACATTGCTGCAGCGGATAGAAAGCAGAGAGTATAGTAGACCGACATACAGTTCTCTATTTGTAACAAATTGTGAACGAAATTCTCCTCGTTTGATGAGCAAATAGCAATCTCTTTTTCCTAGTAAATTAGTCCAAATGAGCTGTAATGAAATTAGTGTTTTTAGACGTCTAGACTCCTGAAAATTGTGTGATAGGATGTCGATAATAGAAAAAGGAATGAGGCGGTATTGTGGGAAGTAATATTAGAGCGCAGATTGAAGCACAACTGAAGCAGCGAATCTCATTGATTGATGGTGGTATGGGCACCATGATCCAAGGCTACAAGTTGCAGGAGCAAGATTATCGTGGTGAGCGTTTTGCTGATTGGCATAGCGATTTAAAAGGCAATAACGACTTACTGGTTCTAACTCAGCCACAGTTGATTAAAGAAATTCATCATGCCTATCTAGAAGCGGGTGCCGATATTCTTGAAACCAACACCTTTAACGCCACCACCATCGCGATGGCTGACTACGATATGGAAAGCCTGAGCGAAGAGATCAACTTTGCTGCCGCGAAGTTAGCACGTGAAGCCGCGGATGAGTGGACAGCCAAAAATCCCGCAAAACCGCGCTATGTGGCGGGGGTACTTGGCCCAACCAACCGTACTTGTTCCATTTCGCCAGATGTAAACGATCCGGGTTATCGCAACGTCAGCTTTGATGAGCTGGTAGAGGCGTATTCTGAATCGACTCGTGCGCTTATCCGCGGTGGTTCTGACCTCATCCTCATTGAAACTATTTTTGATACCTTGAACGCGAAAGCGTGTGCTTTTGCAGTGGAGTCGGTGTTTGAAGAATTAGGCTTCGCACTCCCTGTCATGATTTCGGGTACCATCACCGACGCCTCAGGTCGAACGCTTTCCGGTCAGACGACGGAAGCCTTTTACAACTCTCTTCGTCACGTACGTCCGATCTCTTTCGGCTTAAACTGTGCGCTTGGGCCCGATGAACTGCGCCCTTATGTGGAAGAGCTTTCTCGAATTTCTGAAACGTTTGTTTCCACTCACCCGAACGCGGGCTTACCGAATGCCTTTGGTGAGTACGACCTATCTCCAGAAGAGATGGCGGAACACGTCAAAGAATGGGCACAAAGTGGTTTTCTAAACCTGATTGGTGGTTGTTGTGGCACCACGCCAGAACATATTCGCCATATGGCAATGGCGGTAGAAGGGGTGAGTCCTCGTGTATTGCCTGAGATTCCAGTTGCCTGTCGCTTATCTGGCTTAGAACCGCTGACGATTGCCAAAGATACTCTTTTTGTTAACGTGGGTGAGCGTACTAACGTTACTGGTTCTGCGCGCTTTAAACGCTTGATCAAAGAAGAGCTGTATGATGAAGCGTTGGACGTTGCGCGTGAGCAAGTTGAAAACGGTGCGCAAATCATCGACATCAACATGGATGAAGGGATGCTCGATGCAGAAGCGTGCATGGTGCGTTTCCTTAACCTATGTGCATCTGAGCCAGAAATCTCCAAAGTGCCGATCATGGTCGACTCCTCTAAGTGGGAAGTGATCGAAGCTGGCCTGAAATGCATTCAAGGCAAGGGCATCGTGAACTCCATTTCTCTCAAAGAGGGTAAAGAGAAGTTTGTCGAACAGGCGCAGCTGATTCGTCGTTATGGCGCGGCGGTGATCGTGATGGCATTTGATGAAGTCGGCCAAGCGGATACGCGTGAACGCAAACTGGAGATTTGTACCAAAGCCTATCGTATTTTGGTCGATGAAGTCGGTTTCCCACCGGAAGATGTCATCTTCGACCCCAACATTTTCGCTGTTGCAACGGGCATTGATGAACACAACAACTACGCGGTCGACTTTATTGAAGCGGTGGCGGACATCAAACGCGATCTTCCGCATGCAATGATTTCTGGCGGGGTATCGAACGTTTCCTTCTCATTCCGTGGTAACAATTACGTCCGTGAAGCGATACACGCTGTGTTCCTTTACCACTGTTTTAAGAACGGGATGGACATGGGCATCGTGAATGCTGGCCAGCTCGAAATTTATGACAACGTGCCTGAAAAGTTACGTGAAGCGGTTGAAGATGTCGTACTGAACCGCCGCGACGATGCCACTGAGCGTTTGTTGGAGATTGCCGAAGAGTACCGTGAAAATGCCGTGGGCAAGCAAGAAGATGCGTCGGCGCTAGAGTGGCGTACTTGGTCTGTCGAGAAACGTCTTGAGCATGCATTGGTTAAGGGGATCACCGAGTTCATTGTCGAGGACACCGAAGAAGCACGTTTAAATGCCAGCAAACCACTGGAAGTGATTGAAGGTCCACTGATGGACGGCATGAACGTGGTGGGCGATCTGTTTGGTGAGGGCAAAATGTTCTTACCACAAGTGGTGAAATCCGCACGCGTAATGAAGCAGGCGGTGGCTCACTTGGAACCCTTCATCAATGCGTCCAAACAAGCGGGTTCTTCGAACGGTAAGATCCTATTGGCGACGGTGAAAGGGGATGTACACGACATCGGCAAAAACATTGTTGGCGTGGTACTGCAATGTAATAACTACGAGATCATCGATCTCGGTGTGATGGTGCCGTGTGAGCAGATCTTGAAAGTCGCGAAAGAGCAGCAAGTCGACATCATCGGTCTTTCTGGTTTGATTACCCCATCACTCGATGAAATGGTGCACGTAGCCAAAGAGATGGAGCGCCTTGGCTTTGATTTGCCACTGTTGATTGGCGGCGCGACCACATCAAAAGCGCACACCGCGGTGAAGATTGAACAAAACTACTCACATCCTGTTGTATACGTAAATAACGCCTCTCGCGCAGTCGGTGTTTGTACCTCGTTACTTTCTGATGAACTGCGTCCTGCGTTTGTTGAACGCTTACAGGCCGATTATGAGTTGGTTCGCGATCAGCATAATCGCAAGAAGCCGCGTACTAAGCCGGTGACGTTAGAAGCGGCACGTGCGAACAAGGTGGTAATTGATTGGCAAAGCTACACGCCTCCTGCACCGAGTCAGCCTGGTGTGCACGTGTTTGATGACTTTGACGTGGCGACGTTACGCCAATACATAGACTGGACACCATTCTTCCTCACCTGGTCATTAGTGGGTAAATACCCAACGATTTTTGAGCATGAAGAGGTAGGTGAAGAGGCGAAGCGTCTATTTGAAGATGCCAATGAGTGGCTAGATCGTATCGAACAAGAAGGGTTACTCAAGGCGCGTGGCATGTGTGGTTTGTTCCCAGCGGCAAGTGTTGGTGATGACATTGAAGTCTATACCGATGAGTCTCGCACTCAAGTGGCGAAAGTGTTGCACAATCTTCGTCAACAGACGGAGAAACCCAAAGGGGCGAACTACTGTTTGTCAGATTACGTTGCGCCAAAAGAGAGTGGTAAAAAAGATTGGATCGGCGCTTTTGCTGTGACTGGTGGGGTGAACGAGCGTGAGCTCGCAGATCAGTTCAAAGCACAGGGTGATGACTACAACGCCATCATGATTCAAGCGGTTGCCGATCGTCTAGCGGAAGCTTTTGCAGAGTATCTGCATGAACGTGTCCGTAAAGAAATTTGGGGCTATGCTGCCGATGAAAACCTTTCAAACGAAGAACTGATTCGCGAGAAATACCAGGGGATCCGTCCTGCACCGGGTTACCCTGCCTGTCCAGAGCACACCGAGAAAGGGCCGTTATGGGAACTGCTTAACGTAGAAGAGACCATTGGCATGTCACTCACCAGCAGTTACGCAATGTGGCCGGGAGCTTCGGTATCAGGATGGTATTTCTCTCATCCCGATTCTCGTTATTTTGCCATCGCACAAATTCAGCAAGACCAAGTGGAAAGCTATGCTGAGCGTAAAGGTTGGGATCTCTTGGAAGCCGAAAAATGGCTTGGTCCTAATATTAATGGCTGATACTGGCCTGCGTTGAGCAAAAGAAAAGGTCACAGCGATGTGACCTTTTCTCTTTGGATCAATGTGATCTTGAAACGATGTTTAGCGTTCAAAAAGATCTTGATGCAGTTTTTGGATCACGCTCTTAGAGTCGTGTGCATCGACTAAGAAGCAAAGGTTGTGATCACTTGCCCCGTAACAGATCATACGCAAATTGAAATCCCCTAAGGTGCTGAAGACTTCTTTAGCGTAACCCTTGGTTTCCATATGATTGCCGATCAAGGCCACCAGACAAAGGTTGTGCTCGACTTCAACAGTACATAGCTCTTCAAGCTCCTCTCGCGCGGCCTGTGGCAGTTCAGGTGCACCACCAGAAGTGTCTGTTTTGTCTAGAGTGAGGGAAACGCTGATCTCTGAGGTTGTGATCAAATCCACGGAGATTTTATGTTTTGCGAGAATTTCAAATACTTTGGCTAAGAAGCCGTACGCATGGAACATTTTCGCACTGCGTAAGGTGACCATAGTCTGATTGCAACGCAGTGCCAGTGCACGGAAAAGCGGCGAGCTTTGTGCTTCGTGGCGAATCCAAGTACCGCCTTTTTCTGGCTCTTTTGACGATCCGACAAAAACTGGAATGTCGTGACGAAGGGCTGGAACGAGCGTTGATGGGTGCAGAATTTTGGCACCAAAGTTAGCCATTTCAGACGCTTCTGCAAAGCTGATTTCTGGAATTGGCGCTGCTTTCGCCGCAATGCGAGGATCAGTGGTGTAGATCCCTGGAACATCGGTCCAAATCTCTAGGCCACTTGCTTTAACGCCTTCGGCAATCAAAGCCGCACTGTAGTCGCTGCCACCACGGCCTAAGGTAGTGGTATTGCCTTCCTCATCCGAACCGATGAAGCCTTGAGTTACTACCACGTAATCGCGGCAAAGTGGTAAAAGCTTCTCTTGCGCCAGCTCTGCAATCTTTGCCACGTCGGGTTCTGCGCGGCCAAAGTTGTCGTCTGTGCGTAGGACTTCTCGAATATCAAATCGCACCGCGTTGACTCCACGCTCACGCATCAACTGGGCCAGAATATGAGTCGACATCAACTCACCACACGCGACCAAGTGGTCGGTGAGTTTATTGCTGGCTTGAATCGATGCGGCTTCAGCAAGGCTAGTGATGGTATCGAGAATGGCATACACTTCCGCCGCCGCTTCTGTTGCATCTTCCAATTGATTGAGAATCGCGTCATGAATTTCAGCCAATTGGGCTAGAAGTTCAGCGCGTCTTTCTTGTGATTGAACACCATTGGCCAACTCTACCAATAGGTTAGTGACGCCAGAGCATGCACTGCTTACCACTAAGCGTGTCTCTGGATTGTTTTCAATAATGGCCGAGCAACGACTCATTGCCTCAAAGTTTGCAACACTTGTTCCACCAAATTTCGCTACATTCAATGCGCTCACGGCATTTCTCCCACGACTTCCGAAAAATATTAACCGTTGGTAATCCAACATCCGATGTTTGTTTTGGTGAGGAAAGGGGCAGAGCAGTTTAGAGAGGTCAGTTTGAATAATCAGAAAATCCATCTCAGAAGCTCTTCATCAGGCTGAGCTGATGACAGTTGATGGGACTCAACCCAAGTCAACCGACAGATCAAATCCTGCAATTTTGATCTACCTCGGCACTACTCCCCCTGAATGTTCTGTGTTGGAGTTGCGGCTCCACAAAACATCTGCCTGGGCAGTGCTCCTCTTCTGCAAAAAGCTTAAACATTGAACGTTTTTCACACTCCAATGTCAACGCTTAATTCGATCGTGATTGAAAGTTTTTATTAACAAATTTGTGACACTGGTTTGACCTCTAAGACTGTCGGCTAATTGCTGTCGTTGCTCGTTTGCTTTAGTGTGGAGAAACATAATTTGCATTAAAACGATTACGCTGTCCGTTAACCTTTTTCACGCTTAGCAAGGAGCCGGTATGTCAATTCAAAGCTTTATTCCACCACGCCGTATTTTAATGGGGCCAGGACCATCTGATATTTCCCCGCAAGTATTACAAGCACTTAGCCGCCCAACCGTGGGGCACTTGGACCCGCTGTTTATTCAGATGATGGATGAGCTCAAACAATTGCTTAAATACGCCTTTCAAACTAAGAATGACTTTACCATTGCGGTCTCTGCGCCAGGCAGTGCGGGAATGGAAGCGTGCTTTGTGAACCTGATTGAACCGGGAGATAAAGTCATCGTCTGCCGCAATGGCGTGTTTGGTGAGCGCATGCGTGAAAATGTCATTCGCGCTGGTGGTGAGGCGATATTAGTGGATGATGAGTGGGGAACACCAGTCTCGATTGAGAAGGTCGAGCAGGCCTTAACGCAACATCCGGATAGCAAAATTCTGGCTTTTGTTCATGCAGAAACATCGACAGGCGCAAGAAGTGATGCGGAGACACTGGGGAAATTAGCAAAACAATATGGAGTGCTGACGATCGTTGATACGGTCACTTCGCTGGGAGGCATTCCGCTTAAAGTCGATGAATGGCAACTTGATGCTGTGTATTCCGGTAGTCAAAAATGTCTCTCTTGTGTCCCGGGTCTTGCTCCTGTGACGTTTTCTTCTGCCGCCATTGAGAAAATTCAGTCACGTAAAACACCCGTGCAAAGCTGGTTCTTAGACCAAAGCTTAGTGTTAGGGTATTGGAGTGGGGAAGGAAAACGCAGTTATCATCATACCGCACCCGTCAACAGTTTGTATTCACTGCACGAAGCGTTGTTGATGCTGAAAAATGAAGGCCTGGAGAACGCTTGGGCGCGGCACGAAAAGATGCACAGCAAGCTGAAAGTGGGTCTCGAAAAATTAGGGTTCCAATTTGTGGTCGATGAAGAGTACCGTTTGCCTCAACTCAACGCGATCTATGTGCCTGAAGGTATCGATGAAGCGAAAGTGCGTAGCCATTTGCTTGAAACCTATAACTTGGAAATTGGCGCCGGTCTAGGAGCGTTAGCTGGTAAAGCGTGGCGTATAGGCTTGATGGGTTACGGTGCGAGAGAGGAAAATGTCGCGTTATGTTTAAGAGCGCTTGAAGAGTCGCTCACTCAATAATCTTTGGTCAGTTAACAATAAAAAAGCGAAGCTGGTGAGCTTCGCTTTTGTATTACATGACAAACTACTGACCGGACGACACGGAGTGAGACAATGCCGCTGACGGTGGTTGATAGTGAATGTTGCTGAAGTCGTTTTTAGGGAAGAGGAATTCAGCTTCCGCCTTTACTTGTTCTGCCTTACTCAAATCGCCAAGCCCTTGGTAGGCTAAGATTAAATTGGAATAAAACGCTGGTCTTGGCTTGGTCTTAATAATGTCAAGGGACCAATCAATATAGGTCTGAATCAATTTGGCATCTTGTGTTGCTAAGCCAATGTTGAGGTAGGTGCTGTAGACATCCCAATCGAAACGATCTTTCCACACCACGGGATTGGTGACGCGTTGTAAGAGATCTGGATTGACTGGGCGAGTGGTTTCAAACTTGGTCAGCACGTAGTTAGTATGCAGGGCGCTCAGCATGTAGAAAGTGGTCAGTATCGGCACCACTAAACTGGCGACTCGTAATGCCGTTTTACTGATGCGAGAAAAATTCACGCTTTTGACTTTCGCTACACGTTGATCAACCCAATAGATGAGTATGATGAAAATCAGCCAGTGTGCCGCAGAGTGATAAAAAGGGTACTCCAGTTGACTGTGTAGTACGATCGGCACAAACAGGGCAAACATGGCCAAACGCGTGCCTTTCTTGGCACTGTAGATTCGGTTCAATACCAAGATGGCTGCGAGAAAAATCCCTAATAGTGGAACAAGCCCACCTTCTACACCCCAATAGAGTAGCTCGTTATGTGGATGATCCATCGCCGGAAGTGCTGGTGGATATTGCTTGTTGAGTAAGTGCTGCCTTGCCGTGTACAAGGTGTAAGCCGATTCAAAATTGCCGTAACCGTAACCAGTGAAGGGCTTCTCTATCAGCATATCGAGTGCTTGCGGGAAGGTATAGGCTCTTGGTGATTCTAAGTTGGTTTTCTGTCCCGCCAAATTGCTATCGGTGCTTTGAAGTAGCGCACCGGATAAGCTTAAACCCAGAATAATGGACCCCAGCCAACCCCAAAAACGAATTTTAGTACCAAATCGGTAGAGATAGGGCAGCAACAAAAGAGTGGCAATCATAGCGGCTAGCCAACCGGTACGAGAAGCTAACACCACGATCAAAGGGACGGTGAGCAGTGGAATCAAATAGAGTAAAGTGATTTCACTCAGATGCTTATTGTATTTGTGTGGCTGTCTCGCTAGTAGGTAACCAGAAATAATTAACCCCGTTGCAAGGAAGCTTGCCATCACATTGGGTTGTTGAAATATGCCATAGGGTCGATTTGACAGCGTGTCATACCCCATCCAATTACCGGGTTTGAGCCAAAGGAACTGGTAATAGCCGATGAAGGATTCGATCACGACAGCCAATACGACGAGCCATAACAAGCGTTGTTTGTGTTTATTACTAAAGCTGAATTGTTGCAGTAACACAAAGAAGCCAAAGCCAGCCCAGAGGCCAACCAAGCGACCCACCGACTGCATGTAGTGGCTGTTGGCATAAAAAAGTGGCACGGTCAGAATGAGACAACTGACAAATAGGCCAATGGTCAGTTTGGAATAACGCAAATATTGCTGACTAGCAAGTTGGTAGCAACCAAGCGCAAAGACAAAGGAGAACGCAATCCAAGTGGTTGGGTTGAAAGAGAGCGCAAGCCCCGCACCTCCAGGATTGGGCATAAAGAAATGCATAGCGACGAGAAAGAGGATCGCCAGTGCCAGTAAAAACTTTTTGTTGAGAGGCACTTGTGCCTTAGGTTCTGCTAATTGCGTACCGCTTACGTGTATCGTTGCCATAACGTGATTCTTAATCTGAAAAAAGAAACCAGCTTTACGCTGGTTTCATCACTTTACCTGTTTTTTCTATTTCAACATAGGCTTAAGGAAGCGTGCGGTATGCGAACCTTCGATCTGCGCCACATCTTCAGGTGTTCCTTGGGCAATGATTTCCCCTCCACCTTGGCCGCCTTCTGGACCTAAGTCGATGATCCAGTCGGCCGTTTTGATCACATCTAAATTATGCTCAATCACGACAACGGTGTTGCCATGATCACGTAAGCGATGCAATACGGTCAACAGTTGCTGGATATCGTGGAAGTGTAGGCCCGTTGTTGGTTCATCCAAAATATAAAGGGTTTTGCCCGTATCGCGTTTGGACAACTCTCGGGCCAGTTTCACACGTTGTGCTTCACCGCCAGAGAGGGTGGTGGCCGCTTGACCTAAGCGGATATAAGAAAGACCCACATCCATTAAGGTTTGCAGTTTACGCGCGATGACAGGGACAGGAGCGAAAAACTCATGAGCGTCTTCAACCGTCATTTCCAGCACTTCATCGATGCTCTTCCCTTTGTAGTGTACTTCTAACGTTTCACGGTTGTAGCGCTTGCCTTTACACACATCACAAGGGACGTAAACATCAGGTAAAAAGTGCATTTCAACCTTGATAACACCATCACCTTGGCAAGCTTCACAGCGGCCACCACGAACGTTAAAGCTGAAACGCCCTGGCTTATAGCCACGTGAACGAGACTCTTGGGTGCCGGAGAACAGCTCTCGAATCGGAGTGAAAATCCCCGTATAGGTTGCTGGATTCGAACGCGGTGTGCGACCGATGGGGCTCTGGTCGATATCGATGACCTTATCAAAATGCTCTAAGCCTTTAATAGACTTATAAGGCGCTGGTTGAGCTGTGGTCGCTCCATTGAGTTGGGTATGCGCAATTTTGAAGAAGGTGTCGTTAATCAGTGTTGATTTACCTGAACCAGAAACCCCAGTGATACAACTGAATAGCCCGACAGGCACCGAAAGATTGACCTCTTTAAGGTTGTTGCCACTGGCTCCAATGAGCTCAACGGTTTTGTTCTTATCTCTTGGTGTGCGTTGAGTCGGCACAATAATCTGCTTGGCACCGCTCAAGTATTGTCCGGTCAAGGAATCTGGATTGGCGAGAATCTCGGCCATTGTTCCTTCGGCAACCACTTGGCCACCATGTACGCCTGCACCAGGGCCAATGTCAATCACATGGTCGGCACAACGAATCGCATCTTCATCATGCTCTACGACTAATACGGTATTGCCGAGATCGCGTAAGTGCGTGAGTGTTTTGAGTAAGCGCTCGTTGTCACGCTGGTGAAGGCCTATTGACGGTTCATCGAGCACGTACATCACGCCAACCAAACCGGCACCGATCTGGCTAGCCAGACGAATACGCTGTGCTTCGCCACCAGACAAGGTTTCAGCGCTGCGAGACAGGTTCAAATAATTGAGGCCAACGTTGACTAAAAACTGCAGTCGATCGTTGATCTCTTTCATGACCTTCTCCGCAATTTGAGCTCGCTGCCCTTCGAGTTTTAAGGTGGCGAAAAAGGTCAATGCATCAGCGATACTCAACTCGACGATTTGTGGCAATGTCGTGTCATTAATAAACACGTTGCGTGCTTCTAGGCGCAGACGTGTTCCACCACAACTGGTGCAAGGTTTGGTGGAGATATATTTCACCAACTCTTCTCGTACCGAGTTAGATTCGGTGTCGCGATAACGGCGCTCGAGTGTATTGAGAATACCTTCAAATGGATGGCGTTTAAGACGAATGTCGCCTCGATCGTTAATGTACTTAAATTCGATTTCAGTGCGCCCTGAGCCTTTTAAGATGACCTCTTGGATGCGTTTTGAAAGCGAATTAAAAGGGGCATGTAAATCGAAATCGTAATGCTCAGCCAGCGAGGTGAGCATTTGGAAATAGTAATAGTTCTTCTGATCCCAACCCCGAATCGCCCCTTGTGCAAGACTTAAATTGGCATCTTGAATCACACGTTCTGGGTCAAAATATTGCTGTACCCCGAGGCCATCACAGGTGCCACAAGCCCCTGCTGGGTTATTGAACGAGAACAAACGTGGCTCAAGCTCTTGCATACTATAACCACAGTGGGGACACGCAAAATTGGCGGAAAAAACGATCTCTTCACCGTCACCCTCCATAGGGGCAATCACAGCGATGCCACCTGAGAGTTCCAGTGCCGTTTCAAAGGATTCTGTGAGCCTTTGTTGTAAATCGCCACGCACTTTAAAGCGGTCAACCACCACTTCAATGGTGTGCTTTTTGTGTAACTCTAGCGTTGGTGGATCGGTGAGGTCACAGGTCTCTCCATCAATACGCGCACGGATAAAACCTTGAGCAGCAAGATTCTCTAATGTTTTAACGTGCTCGCCTTTGCGCTCTTTCACGATGGGGGCGAGCAACATCATTTTGGCACCTTCAGGCAGCTCCAGCACTTTGTCGACCATTTGGCTAATGGTTTGAGCCGCTAAAGGGACTTTGTGGTCAGGACAGCGAGGCTCACCAACGCGGGCATACAGTAGGCGAAGGTAGTCATACACTTCGGTGATGGTCCCTACGGTTGAACGCGGGTTGTGCGAGGTGGATTTTTGCTCGATAGAAATGGCTGGCGAGAGGCCTTCAATGTGGTCAACATCGGGCTTTTCCATCAATGAAAGAAATTGACGAGCATAAGCAGAGAGGGATTCAACATAACGTCGCTGACCCTCTGCGTACAAAGTGTCAAATGCCAAAGAAGACTTACCTGAGCCGGATAAGCCCGTAATAACGATCAGTTTATCTCGGGGAATGGTGAGATTTATGTTTTTGAGATTATGGGTACGTGCTCCGCGAACTTCTATCTTGTCCATCTTTGATGCTCTGTGTAATACCAACAAGTTGAGCAAGTATTACATAGTGTGAGAAATGTGCAATAAAATACTGGATAAAAAAACAGTTAAAAATAAGGCGCTTTATCAAAGCGCCTTACGTCTCGGTTTAGAGGAAGTTGATTACTTCTCTTTTTGCGTACTGAATTTACCCAATTCAGACGTCTTCTCATCTTTCAGATAAAGGTTTTGGTAGCAATAGTTGGTTGCTTCGATATAGCCTTCAACGCTGCCGCAATCAAAACGACGACCTTTAAACTTATATGCCAATACACAACCTGCTTTTGCTTGTTTGAGTAGTGCGTCGGTGATTTGAATTTCGCCGCCTTTACCTGGTTCAGTTTGCTCAATCAGATCAAAAATATCTGGGGTAAGAATGTAACGACCAATAATTGCAAGATTACTTGGCGCGGTACCAGGTTCTGGCTTCTCCACCATGTTGTCTACGCGGAAGAGATCGTCTTTGATCATTTCGCCAGAGATCACGCCGTATTTATGAGTTTCATTTTCAGGTACTTCCTGAACAGCAACGATCGAACAGCGGAACTGCTTAAACAGCGCGACCATTTGTGCCAAGACACCTTGTTCTTCATTCACACAAAGGTCATCAGCCAGTACGACGGCAAAAGGTTGATCCCCAACGAGTTCACGGCCCGTTAAGATGGCGTGCCCTAAGCCCTTCATTTCACGCTGGCGAATGTAGGTAAAGTTCGCGGAGTCGATCAAAGCACGTACATCTTCCAATAGGGCTTCTTTGTTGGTACCACTAATCTGATGTTCTAATTCGTAGTTTTTATCGAAGTGATCCATGATTGAATGCTTACCACGACCAGTAACAATGCACATTCCGTCCATACCCGCTTGGATGGCTTCCTCCACACCGTATTCGATCAGAGGTTTGTTCACCACTGGCATCATTTCTTTTGGCATCGATTTGGTCGCAGGTAAGAAGCGAGTGCCGTAGCCAGCGGCAGGGAAAAGGCATTTTTTAATCATTGAATAGTGTCCTTATCAAATCGAACTCCTCACCGAAACAATACGCACGTAAAAATTAAAGCCGAGCGCGCAGCATTTCCTTTGTGGTGTGTTGTTCCATAAACAGTTAGTTATCATTAGGGGCGATTCTAACCTGTTATTTTGTCATACGTTACACTCTAAAGGAAAATTCGCGATCTTCTTACTTATGAGATCAAATTTTGGTCAGCCCACGCGGCAGCTTGGACACGATTCTTCACGGAGAGCTTTCTAAAGGTTTGATAGAGATGCGACTTTACGGTGAATTCACTAATGAAAAGATCTTCGGCGATTTGAGAATTTGACTTGCCAGATTGCACGCAGCGTAACACTTGAATTTCTCTCATCGTGAGATCCACATTCACTGGTGAAGTGTGTGAACAAACCATATTTCGATAGTAGTGGATGAGTTGTGCGCTGACGTCGCGTGGCAGCCAGCTTTTGCCATTAATCACCGAATTTAGTCCTTTGGCCATGTCTGTCATGGCGGTGTCTCGGTAGAAGATCGCTTTGCACTGGCCAAAACCGATCAGTTCCTCAGTCGTCAATCGGCTAGGTACATTACACAGGACCGTTTCAAACCCTTTCCATATCAGGGGTAGGTTTTTAATTTCTCTCAACAGCACCTTATGTTGCTGATGATCAATCAATAAGATCCGATTACGATGATTGGGATCGGCTTGCATGAGCGTTGCCGGGGTAATCACAGGGATCTCCATTTGAATCTGTTTAGCTAATACCGTGACGAACTCAGGAGTTTGTTCGTTTTGCAAACTGATAAAAAATGGCTTCCGCGCGTAAGAAGATTTTCTCATAACAACCTCCATTTATGGTTAATTATTGAATAAGTCGAATGCGCGGGTGCAACGTTGTCATCATTAAATCGCACAGGCTACTGGCAGAATAGCGAAATGCGTAGAATTTCATATGGATAAGTAAATGAGAGATTTATTAGCGCAAAAAAACGTTTAGTCGCTCCTAAATCTTGCAATTTTTAGCTTGGTCTGAGGTGATGGATAACACACAATTTGGCGACTATTTTTACCATAGCTAAAAGCGTGCTATTCTATTGCGCTAACTATTTATTAATACCGAAAGTTAAACGGAGCACATCATGGCCAGCCGTGGAATTAACAAAGTAATCTTGGTAGGGAACTTAGGTAACGACCCTGAAATTCGTTACATGCCAAGTGGCGGTGCGGTGGCGAATATCACCGTTGCAACTTCAGAAACTTGGCGCGACAAAGCGACAGGCGAGCCTCGTGAGAAAACAGAATGGCACCGTGTGACGTTATACGGCAAGCTGGCAGAAGTCGCGGGTGAATACCTACGCAAAGGTTCTCAAGTCTACATTGAAGGACAACTGCAAACGCGCAAATGGCAAGACCAAAATGGTCAAGACCGTTATTCAACTGAAGTTGTTGTACAAGGCTACAATGGCATTATGCAAATGTTGGGTGGCCGTCAGCAGCAAGGTGGCGCTCCAGCTATGGGCGGTGCTCCGCAGCAGCAACAAGGTGGTTGGGGTCAGCCTCAACAGCCAGCCGCACAGCCGTCTTACCAAAAGCAGGCTCCAGCGCAACAACAGCCAATGCAGTCTCAGCCTCAGTACAATGAGCCGCCAATGGACTTTGATGACGACATTCCGTTCTAAACCGTCGCTAAATTATATAGACGAAAGCCGCGATTCCCGCGGCTTTTTCAATGACACTTCTCACATCTACTGAGAGTAGATTGTTAACCATTCACTTATCAAGTATATAGAAATAAACGGTATATGATGAATGGAAAAGGAATTCGGTGTTCATGAGGTATACCCCGACTCTCAAACTCAGTACTCGACTTGTAGCCTTCGTTACAATGATCGTTATCAGTGCCATGTTTATCCTCTTTATTGGTGGCACTCTCTCATTTAAAAAGCTTGGTCAGGAATATCTCAACCACTATTTGGCGGGCATTGTCGAAGTGTTGGATAAAGAGATGGAAGATCCTGATGCCGCATATTCTATGCAGCGTTGGATGCCGAAAATGCTGCAAGCTTCCAATATCGTAGAAATGAAGCTTTCTACCGATTCTGGGGTGGTCTACCGTTTCAAGGACACCTCGCCACAAATTGACGTCAATCGCCTTTATGAACAAAGTTATGTGCTTCAGCGTAATCCCGGGTATCGCGTCGAGTTCAAAGCGACACCGCCTTACGTTGGCTTTGGTTATTCGTTTCAAGCGTTGTGGTCGATTACCTTAGCGGTTGGCTTGATCATTTTTTGTTTAATGCGTGGTGTGAAATGGCTGAAAGAGCAGTTATATGGCTCAGAGCTATTGGAAGAGCGCGGACGCATGATTCTGGCAGGACGAGTGGAACAATACGCCAAAGGTGACGAGCGAGAGTGGCCTTACACGGCAAGTGAAGCGTTAGACATGCTGATTGAAGAGCTGCGCGATGCACGTCAAGAGCGCAGTCGCTTTGATACGTTTATTCGTACCCAAACTTTTCTGGATAAATTGACGGGCACGGCGAATCGGGTGTTATTTGACAATAAACTGGAATCGGCGCTGCATGAGAGTGGGGCGCAAGGTGCGGTGTTATTGATGCGCATTGCGGATTGGAAAAGTGTGTCAGAAGAAAATGACAAACAAATGGCCGATGAATTTGTTATTGAAGTGGGCAGCCTCATTTCCAATTTGGTTCAACGTTTTCCTGAAGTGGTCTTCTCACGCTATTACCCGTCCGACTTCGCTCTCTTTATCCCTCATTTAGGTGCCAAAGACGTGGCCAATCTGGCGTCGCAGTGCATTCGTCAGCTGGAGAAACTCAATCCTCCTTACCCACTGGATAAAGAAAACTGGTGTCACATTGGTGTCACTATGTATCAGGAGGGGGAACGACACAGCCAAATTATGGATGAAGCGGAAACCGCACTGCGAAGTGCTCAATTACAGAGCAATAATAACTGGAGTCGATTTAAGAAGTGGAATCATATTGATGAAACAAGAGGTAGTGTGAAGTGGCGTACCATTTTTGAGACAGCCATGTCGACTGAAAATGTGCTAGTCTTCGGACAATTGTCTTATTTATTAGACGGGCAGCAGTTAAATCCATTGCATACTGAGTTAACATGTCGAATTGTTGATCCAGAAAACGGCATTGTGAAAGCCTCTCGCTATATGTCTGCGTTAAAGCAGGTTGGGTTTGAGAGTCAAATGGACCGCGCGGTCATCGGCAAAGTGTTTGCTCATTTGCGTGCAAATTCTGAGAATATCGGCAAATTGTCACTGAATTTACACGTCACGCCGTTTGCCAACCGTCATTATTTCAAATGGTTCCGAGACGAACTGCTACAGTTACCTAGTGAGTATCGAACAAAATTGAGTTTTGAGTTTGTTGAAAGTCACTTAGTAAGGCATCTGGATTATATGAGACCTGTGGCAAAAATGTTGTCAGGTTTGGGGTGCCAACTGGTGGTCGGGCAAGCTGGTAGAACCATTGTGAGTACGCATTATTTGAAAGATTTGGGTGTGGATTACTTAAAATTACATCGAAGTCTGACAAAGAAAATAGAACAACGCCATGAAAACCAGTTGTTTGTTCGTAGTATGCTGGGTGCGGGCGCAGGGACGAAAGTGAGAGTCATTGCGGTTGGCGTTGAAACCAAGCAAGAGTGGTCAACCTTGGTTGAGCTTGGCATACATGGTGGACAAGGGCGCTATTTCTCCGTTGAAAATCAGTGGTTACCGCCAGTCGTGACTACTGTGGAAGAAAAACAAACGAAAACGGCAAGACGCAATCGCTGGCGTCGAAAATAAGAAGAAAAACAGATGAATGTGAAGTCATTGCTCGAAAAATTGAGAGGCCAAGCTAATGGCGGGGAGCAGCGTTTTGTCATGCTTCAGCCTGATGCCGTCTACTTTGCCGCTCAAGGCGAGTTGAGTACCGAAAGTGCCACGTCTCAAGCGCTTTTTGAACCTATCGATGAGAGTTGGGAAAAAGCACTTGAGAAAGTTCTGCAGTTACAGTTCACGCCTGGTGAAAAGGTGACTGTGTTACTAGCCAGCCATCATTACCAAGTTTTTCAAATAGAAAAACCAGCGATCCCACGAGAAGAGTGGCCTTCAGCTTTACCTTTCCTAGTCAAAGATCTTATTTCTGAACGCCCAACCGAAATTGTCGCTGATGGACGTTTACTTCCGAATAGCAACAAGCTGCAAGTGTATGTTCTGTCGAAAAAGATCGTGGATAAACTGCTGGATTTGATTGTTCGAAATCAGTGCGAGTTACATTCGATTGTTCCCGAAGACGAAATTTGGGCGCACAGCGCTGGTGAGTTGGCCAATTTTCTTCTATTGCAACGCAGCGCCAAAGGGCAATTCAAACTCGGTGCCTTTGTTGAACACACGCCGATGTTTCAACGAACCATTCGTTCCGTTTTTCCTCCATTAACTGGTGAAGCAGCCAGTGCCCTTCAGCTTGATGGGTTGGCTCTTGAGCTACAACGTTCCATCGATTATCTCTCATCACAAATTAAAGGTGTCTCCCTCAATCAGCTTAAAATTTGCTGTGATGAAGAGGACCACGCAGAGCTTGTCTCGGCGCTCAATGAACGATTAAGTGCGAATGCCTCAGTATTAGATGACGAGGGAAGGCTCTCTGGCAACATCGTAGTGGATTGTGCAGCGCAGCTCGGTCAGGCTGAAATCAATCTTTATCCTGAGCACCTTAAGCCTAAAAAAGAGCTGTTCACGCTCAATAATGTAGCGGCTGGCTGGGGAGGCATCGCGGCGATTTTCTTGATGGTGTACGCCTTCGCGTTATGGCAGCAACGCGCCATCGATAATCAACTTGCTAATGTGCAAGCGGAATCTCAGAAACTGACTCAGCAGCTTAGTCAACTGCAAGCCAAGTTAGACCAGCATAAACCCTCTTCAGAAAAACTGGCGGCGGTGGAGCGTTTAAAAGTAAAAGTTCGAGCGCAAGAAGCGTCGTTAAACGCGATTAGCCAATATGATACGTCATTGCAAACAGGGTATTCTGGCATGATGTTGTCGCTAGCGAAGCTCGGCAGAAATGACATCTCACTGACGGACATCAGTGTGGTGGGGGCGAATTTAGACGTGAAAGGCCTTGCGATCAGTGCCAATGCGGTGCCGAACTGGGTAAACCAGTTTAAGCATGAACTGCCTCTGGTTGGTCGCAGCTTTGATAAGGTGAAAATCGGACGTAACGAAGACGATGTCATCACGTTCGAACTCAAAACGAAAGCAGAAGGTAAAGGCCAATGAAGCAGCAGTGGAATGCTTGGAATGACAAGTTTCTTGCCTTAAGTGGCCGAGAGAAGTGGCTGATTACGCTCTGTGGTTTGGTGGTGATTGTACTGCTGTTGTTTACCTTGGTGATTGAGCCTGCTTGGAAGCAGTTAGCGGCGAAAAAAGAACAACTGAGTAGCACCATTCAGCAGAATCAGAAGCTACAAGGCGACATTCTGGTAATTCAGGCTAAGCTCAATAAAGATCCGAATAGAGAAATTGACATCGAAATGAAGAGCTTATTGGCGCGAAGTCAAGAACTCGGCATGCAGTTGTCTGAAGTGATTGGCAATCTGCTTTCTCCTAGCCAAATGGCGGAATTACTGGAGACGGTACTCGATAAAAGCAGTGGCGTTAAGTTGATTTCATTGGAGTCGTTGCGTGCAGAGCCAATAGAGGGTAACCCAGAAAATTCTGAGTATTCGGGGTATTACGTTCACCCAGTGCGATTAGAAATGACTGGCGACTTTTTCGCGATTCAAGGCTATTTGAGTAAGCTTGAGAATTTGCCAGTGAAATACTATTGGCGCCGCTTCCACTACCAAGTAGAGGAGTATCCTCAAGCTCGCGTGGTGTTGGAAGTGTATACGTTAGGAACAAGACAGGAGTTTATTGGTGGTTAGATTTCTTCTGTTATCACTGTGTTTCGCTGGTGGAAATGCGTATGCGACTCAAGATCCAACGGCTCCGCTAGGTTGGACGAAGCCCGCTCAAACCAAGCCAAGTGCACAGAGACAATATCGCTTACCGACGTTACAAAGCATCGTCTGTCAGTCACCGAAAGAGTGTGTGGCGATTTTAAATGACGATGTGGTCAGTGTGGGCGAAACCATACGCGGTTATAAAGTCACTCAAATTGATTCTGATGTGGTGACATTAAAGCGAGGCTCCAAGCTGTGGAAATTAGAGCTTTTTAATCTGGATATAAAAGAATAATAAGGTTTGAATCAAATGCGCAAGATTGTAGTTGGAATTATCATTGCCTCGCTAATGGGGTGCTCTATGGGGCACAGAGATCCCGTTGAAGTCAAACAGACCTTAAACCAGTCCATCAATGAGGCTAATAGCCGAGCACTGGATGAGCTGCCACCTTCTGTGGAAGAGGACTTAATGCCGGAACTGGAAGCGGCCAATACGGCAGGCAGCAATACGGTGAAGCGTTTTCGCATTAAAGCCAGTGGCGTTGAAGCAAGGCAGTTTTTCACCTCCCTGATCAAAGGCACGGAGTTCAGTGTCGCAGTTCATCCCGATGTAACAGGGCGTATCACGCTGAATGTCAGTGATGTGACGCTCGATGATATCTTATTGATCGTACAAGATATGTATGGCTACGATGTGATTAAAACGGGCAAGGTTATTCAAGTTTACCCCGCTGGTTTACGCACAGTGACCATCCCGGTCGATTATATCCAGTTCCAACGTTCTGGCCGCTCTTTAACCAGTATCGTGACCGGCTCTGTGACCTCGACGGGCTCCACCAGTTCCGGCGGCGATTCTGATTCTAATTCCAATAACAGTTCGAATAACTCCAATAACAGCGGAGATAACACAACCACAGCCAGTGGTGGCACCCGTATTGAAACCATTACGGAAAGTGATTTCTGGCCGTTATTGCAACAAGCAGTGGCGGGCTTAATTGGTTCAGGTAAAGGACAAAGTGTCGTCGTGACACCTCAAGCGGGGGTGATTACTGTTCGTGCTTTCCCGGATGAGATTCGCGAAGTAAGGCAATTCCTCGGCATTTCTCAAGAGCGCATGCAGCGCCAAGTCATTCTTGAAGCCAAAATTCTTGAAGTCACCTTGAGTGACGGCTATCAACAGGGGATCAATTGGTCGAACATCTCAGCGTCGATTGGTAATTCTGGCAGCATCGTAGTGAACAGACCGGGCTCTACCGTATTACCTGGCTTGGATGCCATTGGCTCACTGCTCGGTGGGCAAACCAATGTAACGATCTCTGATGGTAGCTTTGAAGCGGTATTAAGTTTCATGTCTACTCAAGGTGATTTGAACGTGCTTTCTAGCCCGCGCGTTACCGCATCGAACAACCAGAAAGCAGTCATCAAAGTGGGTAACGATCAGTATTACGTCACCGCGTTGTCAAGCAACGTGGGCAATGATGATAAATCTAAAGCTGTGCCGGAAGTGACGCTAACGCCATTTTTCTCGGGTATTTCTCTCGATGTGACGCCACAAATTGACGATAAGGGCAATGTGTTCTTGCATGTACACCCTGCGGTGATTGAAGTGGAAGAAGAAACCAAGCAATTGAATCTGGGCGGCGACTTCCAAAACGTCACTCTTCCTTTGGCCAAAAGCTCTATTCGTGAATCTGATTCGGTGATTCGTGCTCGTGATGGTGACGTGGTGGTTATTGGTGGTTTGATGAAGTCGAACACGATTGAACGCGTGTCTAAAGTACCATTTTTTGGTGATATTCCAGCCTTGGGCCACCTGTTCCGCAATACATCGAACTTAACGCAAAAAACGGAACTGGTTATTTTGCTTAAGCCAACGGTAGTGGGTGTGAACACTTGGCAGAAAGAGCTAGAGCGTTCAAGGGATCTGCTTCAAGAATGGTTCCCTGATCAGCAGTAGTTTAACCATGTATTTGCAGCACTTTGGTTTTCACACTCAGCCTTTTTCGCAGACCCCAAACACCGAGTTGTTTTTGGGATTGGCGCCGCACTTTGAAGCGATTCAAACCGTCATGGCGGCGCTGGACATGGGAGAGGGGATCGTCAAAGTGACTGGGGAAGTGGGCACTGGTAAAACCATGGTGTGCCGCATGTTGATTGATCAACTGAGCGATAAGGTGAACTTGGTTTATCTACCCAATCCCGTGTTGAGTGGCCATGAGTTGCAAATGGCCATTGCGCGCGAAATGGGGCTAAAAACCTATGATAGTGTCAGTTTGGTACCACTGATCCAAGACCGTTTGATAGGCATGCGTCAGCGTGGTATGCGTACTGTGTTGTTAGTGGATGAAGCTCAAGCATTACCGCTCGAAGCGATGGAAGCATTGCGTCTGTTTGGCAATTTAGAAACCGAGCAAGAGAAATTGTTACAGATAGTGCTATTTGGTCAGCCTGAGCTCGATGAACGTATCGCCCAACATGAGTTAAGGCAATTTCGTCAGCGTATAACGTTTAGCTGCCAACTACGACCACTGACGATTGAAGAAGGTGTTGCCTTTATCGATAGTCGCTTAGCGAAGGCGGGAGATGGTGAGCATCAATACCTCACTACAGAGCAAAAGAAAGCACTTTGGCGCGGGGCTGGTGGCATTCCTCGTTTAATCAACCAGTTGTGCCATAAGGCGTTTTTGTTGGCTTATATGCAACAACAGAAAAATGTCACTAATCAACATTTATTTACCGCGATTCATGACACTTATGATGCGTGTAAACCTTTGTTTAAAACCCCGGTATTGTGGGGATGGAGAGCATTTTGAGCGAAATAAACAAAGCGCTTGCTGAATTGGCAAGTCAGAAGTCGCAACCTGCTCAACTGCAAAGAGCGGAGCTGCCAAAAGTGACCTCGGTGAAACCGATTGTATGGATTGCCACTGGATTCGGTTTGAGCTTAGCCGTTGGGGGTTGGGCAATCACACAATCCGCGCCTGTTAGCCAAAATTACTCTGAGCCTGTGACCACGACGGTCGTCACGGTTGCCGAAGAAACCTTACGCTCTCCGACACAAAAAACACCATCCGAGGGAGCGCAAAGTGTCACTGTTTCTCAGCCTAACATTGTCACGACTGCGCGAGTGGAAAAGGCAACATCTGTTGCTCCCTCTTCGGTAAAACCAGCACCAGCGCCAAGCAAATCGGAAACAACGCTGGTAGCGAAAGCCGCTGCGAAACCATCTGCTACGGAAAATCAACTGGTTTCTCACTCAGTACCAAGCCAAGTGAAGGCTCAAGCCCCCGCCACACAAAATACGCCAGCGGTGGAAAACAGCATGTTGGTTGAACAAGTTGAGTTAACCCAAGAACAACTAGCCGAAAAAGCCATTGGTCGAGCGGAAAAAGCGCTGGATGCCAATAACTTACAAAATGCTTTGTCTGCCTACAGCGACGCTCTGCGCCATACACCCAACAACGAAGTGGTGAGACAGAAATTAGCGGCACTCTATTTTGGTAAAGGAGACAGCCGCAAAGCGTATGAATTGCTTCAGGCTGGGATTGCTCTTAATCCAGAAGGGGAAACCTTACGCATTGCATTAAGCAAAATGCTGATCAAAGCCAATCAAAATGAAGCTGCGCTCACCCCCTTGGTGGCACTGTACGATGATTCTGGAAAAGAATATCTCGCGATGCGCGCCGCGTTAGCACAAAAAATTAAGAAAGATGACATTGCATTAGAAAGCTATCAGCGCCTAAGCCAAATGGACAGCGAAAATGCACGCTGGTGGCTAGGGTTGGCGATTCAACAAGAGCGGGCATTGGATTTCAAATCGGCGCAAGTGTCTTATCAAGCCGCATTGAGTAAAGTCGGAATATCCAATCAATCGCAACGTTTTATTAAAGATAGACTCGCGCTGTTACAAAATTTGGAGAGTGCACAATGAAAGTAAGATTAAGAAAGCGACTTGGTGACCTTCTTGTTGAGGAAGGCATTATCAATGAAGCGCAACTTGATCAAGCACTCGGCGCGCAAAGAAGTGGTGGACGCAAGCTTGGCGATACGCTGATTGATTTGGGTTTTTTGTCTGAACAACAGATGCTGGCGTTTTTGTCTCAGCAACTTGATCTGCCTTTAATTGACTTAAATCGAGCCACGGTCGATATCGATGCAGTGCAGTTGCTACCAGAAGTGCATGCTCGTCGTTTACGTGCATTGGTGATTGGCCGTAATGGCGACACGTTGCGCATTGCGATGAGTGATCCAGCGGACCTTTTTGCGCAAGAAGCGTTGATCGGTCAGCTAGGACAATATGGCATTGAGTTTGTTATCGCGCCAGAAAGACAATTGGTGGAAGGCTTTGATCGCTATTATCGCCGTACCAAAGAGATCGCCAACTTTGCCGAGCAGTTACAAGCGGAGCACCAAGTCAACGATGCATTCGATTTCAATATCGAAGATGACGACAGTGATGAGGTGACCGTCGTTAAGCTCATCAACTCGATGTTTGAAGACGCCATCCAGGTGGGCGCATCGGATATCCATATCGAACCGGACGCCAATGTGTTGCGCTTGCGTCAACGTATTGATGGCGTGTTGCACGAAACCTTGCTGAATGAAGTCAACATCGCGCCAGCATTGGTACTGAGATTAAAACTCATGGCCAACTTGGATATTTCAGAAAAACGTCTGCCACAAGATGGCCGTTTTAACATCCGCTCCAAAGGTCAGTCGGTGGATATCCGTATGTCGACCATGCCAGTTCAGTATGGTGAGTCGGTGGTGATGCGTTTGCTCAATCAATCTTCCGGAGTCAGAAAATTAGAAGACTCAGGTTTGCCGGACGATCTTTTAGTGCGCCTACGCCGACAGTTGAAACGTCCGCACGGCATGATCCTTGTGACTGGCCCTACGGGCTCTGGTAAAACCACCACGCTGTATGGTGCTCTAACAGAGTTAAACCAACCGGGGAAAAAGATCATCACAGCGGAAGATCCGGTTGAATACCGACTGTCGCGTGTCAATCAAGTGCAGATCAATCCGAAGATCAACCTTGATTTTTCCACCGTGTTAAGAACGTTCCTCCGTCAGGATCCCGATATCATTTTGATTGGTGAGATGCGTGACCATGAAACGGTTGAAATTGGCCTGCGAGCGGCGCTGACCGGTCACTTAGTATTGAGTACCTTACACACCAATGACGCCGTAGACAGTGCGCTTCGTATGATTGATATGGGTGCTCCGGGTTATCTGGTCGCGAGTGCCGTACGTGCTGTGGTCGCGCAGCGATTGGTGCGCCGTGTCTGTCCGGATTGCAAAACGGAAGATCATGTTGGTGAGTCACGCAAAGCGTGGTTGGCACAACGCTTCCCGAATCAAGTGGAAGCAGGCTTTGTGAAAGGGCGCGGTTGTCAAAACTGTAACTTAACAGGTTATCGCGGCCGTATTGGTGTGTTTGAAATGCTGGAACTTGAGCATGGAATGATGGACGCGTTGCGCGCCAATGATGCCGTCGAGTTTGCGCATGCTGCGCGTCGTTCGCCTGGCTATAAACCTTTGTTAGCGTCGGCAATGGAGTTGGCGCTGCAAGGCGTAGTGAGCTTAGACGAAGTGATGAATTTAGGCGAAGGTGACTCCTCTGGGGTTACTGAAGCGATCATTATGTAAGGTTAAACCATGGCAACCTTTCATTACCAAGGCAGAACGCTTGACGGCAACAAAGCCAATGGACAAATCGATGCGGTGACCTCAGAAGCGGCTGCTGAGCAACTGATGAACCGAGGGATCATCCCAGTATCGATAACCCAAGGCAAAACGGGGTCTGGGCTCGATTTCGATCTCAATGCGTTATTCGCTCCTGCGGTGCCATTGGAGATCTTGGTGCTCTTTTGTCGCCAGTTGTACAGCTTGACCAAAGCAGGGGTGCCATTACTGCGCTCGATGCGTGGTTTGGTGCAAAACTGTGAGAATAAGCAACTTAAGGCAGCCCTTGAAGAGGTCGTGGCAGAATTGACCAATGGTCGCAGTTTATCGGCGTCCATGCAGTTACACTCAAAAGTGTTTAGCCCTTTATTCGTCTCAATGATTCATGTTGGGGAAAATACGGGTCGACTGGATCAGGCTTTATTGCAACTGGCCAATTATTACGAGCAAGAGCTGGAAACACGTAAACGAATTAAAACGGCCATGCGTTACCCGACTTTTGTGATCAGTTTTATTGTGGTGGCGATGTTTATCCTCAACGTCAAAGTTATCCCACAGTTTGCGTCGATGTTCAGTCGCTTTGGGGTGGATTTGCCATTGCCGACGAGAATTCTGATTGGCATGTCAGAATTTTTTGTTAACTACTGGATGCTGTTGGCGGGATTCATCGTAGGGCTTATCTTTGGCTTCAAAGCCTGGGTCGCGACGGCGGATGGCCGAGAGCGTTGGGATAAATGGCGATTAAAGTTGCCCGTCGTTGGCGGGGTGGTCAACCGTGCTCAGCTGTCGCGTTTTTCACGCACGTTTGCGCTGATGCTCAAAGCGGGCGTGCCACTGAATCAGTCACTGGCATTATCGGCAGAAGCGATGGGTAACCGTTACTTAGAACTGAAGATCCTTAAAATGAAAGCCGACATTGAAGCGGGTAGCCAAGTCTCTGTCACGGCGATAAACAGCGGTATTTTTACTCCTTTGGTGATTCAGATGATTTCTGTTGGGGAAGAGACGGGTCGTATTGACGAGCTCTTGATGGAAGTAGCAGATTTCTACGATCGAGAAGTGGATTATGATCTGAAAACCCTTACGGCTCGCATTGAACCGATTCTATTGGTGATCGTGGCGGGCATGGTATTGGTGTTGGCGCTGGGTATTTTCCTACCAATGTGGGGAATGCTCGATGTTATCAAAGGTTAGCCTGTGATTCGGGATAGTCATCGTGCCAGCTTAGTGCTTTGGTTGGCATTAGTATTGGTGATTATGGCGGTTTTTGTGCAGTGGTGGCGACCGGTTGAATCGGAGGCGTCCAAAACGGCTGCCCAAATCTCAGTCAAGCGAATGTTAGAGCGAGCGAACCTGTATAAGCAGGAATGGCTTTTGCAGGGAAAACCTAAGCATATAGAGATGGATGGACAATCCATTCCTCTCTCTACTTATGGATGGGTGCCCTTAATTGGTGAAAATGGGCAGCTAGATTGTCAGAGATGGTTAGACTTTCACTCTCCAGAACGTCGTATTTTGGAATCTCATTTAACCAATGTAAGCGAAAGTAAGATAAATGAAACCTATCAATGTCAATTTAACTACCAGAATGGCTTATTGATTGTGGTAAGTCAGCAACATAAGATATTGAAAATTAGTGTCGAAAATATGGCAGAATGATATTTTTTGACGCATTAGTCTATTTTGATATTCAAAGATAGGTATAATAGCCGAAAACCTATAAGTGAAAGGTTGAGTATGAAACAAAATCAAAACGGTTTTTCTTTGGTTGAACTGGTTGTGGTGATCGTGGTTGTCGGTTTATTGGCAGTTGCGGCGCTACCACGCTTCTTGGATGTCACTGACGCTGCGAAGAAAGCCAGTATTGAAGGTGTGGCAGGTGGATTTGCGACGGGGGTTTTATCTGCGCGAGCGCAGTGGGAAGCCGAAGCTCGTCCGTCAAGAAACATCAATAGCCAAGAGCAAAATACCGTCAACTACGATGGTGTCGATTTTTGGTTAACGCGTTCTAAAGACGCTTCGAATGCCGATACGGGCTTCCGAGATGGTTATCCTTGGGGCTTAGCGGGCAACTTTGCGAGTTATCCAACGGCGCTAACTGGCCAAATGTGTGTAGACTTAATGGAGAACCTTCTGCAAAACCCACCAAAGGTTGGTATTGAAGGCTCAGGCACCACAAGTGATAACGGCTTCAAATATTCCGCATCTGCTGACTCAGCAAATGCTAAATGTACTTATATTCAACTTGACGGCAATACTAAGCATCAGTTTGAATATGAAGCGAAAAATGGTCGTGTGACCGTAACTTTGCAGTAACCCTGCACGATTTAAACATAGAGAGAGAACACTATGAAAAGACAAGGCGGTTTCACCCTGATTGAGTTAGTTGTGGTGATTGTAATTCTAGGTATTTTGGCAGTAACTGCGGCTCCGCGTTTTCTAAATCTGCAGGATGATGCGCGTTCAGCAGCTGCGGAAGGGCTTAAAGGTGCCATTGCTGGCGCTGCTGGTATTGTTTATGGTAAATCGGCGATTAACGGAACTGAAAATGCTCAAACATCATCTGTGACCGTTGATGGCACTGTTATTGCTACAACATTTGGTTATCCAGCGCAAACATCAGCAGCACTTTCTGCTGTAGTTTCTGGTTTGGCTACAGATTGGACATTGGTGAGTGGTGCAACTAATGGTATTGGTTATGGTTTTACTGCGTCTAATGCAGACTGTCATGTAACTTACCAAGCGCCAACAACCAGTGCTGGTGAGCCTACAATTTCTTTAGTTAACTGTAACTAAGTTATCGAAATAAAAGGCCAGCTTAGCTGGCCTTTTATTTCTGCCGAACAGCGTAAGCTATGATAAAGCGTGCACAAGCTGGTTTTACTCTCGTCGAGCTGATCGTGGTGATTCTACTGCTCAGTATCGTCTCTGCTTATGCTGCCAGTCGCTATATTGGCACTGGCAGTTTTTCTGCGTATGCCGCGCAAGAGCAGGCGATTTCGATCATTCGTCAGCTCCAAGTCTATCGTATGCAATCCAACACCACGAATTCTGCCAATCCAAATTTTGAGTTAACCGCCAGCGGTGGTTGTTTAGGTTCAACCGCAGGTTGTACTGCTGCCTCCACGCCTCAAGCTGCGGAATCGCGCAGTGATGTGATGCGCCTCGATGGTGTATCCGTCTCCTCGACAATTTCTCCTATTCGCTTTGATTTGCGTGGTAATCCATTGCAGACCAATGGTTCTGCTCTTAACAGTGTCACCATTACCTTTACGGCCTCCGGAGAGAGTGCTTCGGTTTGTATCAATAGCCAAGGCTACGTAAGTGGTGGGGGCTGCTGATGAAAAAACAGCAAGGGATGACACTTATCGAAAGTATTGTGGCGATGGTATTGATTGCCGTTGCTATGGTGACCTTGACCAGTTTGCTCTTTCCCAATGTAAAAAATTCCGCGGCGCCGCACTACCAAACGCGTGCCATTGCGTTAGGACAAGGCTTTATGAGCCAAATTCTCGCACGTGGTTTTGATCACAACAGCAATTTTGATGGTGGCCGTACACGTTGCGGTGAAGACGGCGTGTTGTGTACTGCTGCTGATGGCTTAGGCGCAGAAGAATCACAAGTGGTCGATTATAACGATGTCGACGATTATATTGGTTGTTGGTATACCACCAATACCCAATCTCAATGCCCAGCGGGTTCGGTTCAAAAGTCATTAGCGGATGTCTTTGGCAGTACCATCAACACGGAATATCCGAATTTTCGGGTTGATGTGCGTGTGTTCTACGATGGCAACATGGATGGCAGTGACGATGGGGCAGTGAGTACCTTAAAGCGCATTGAAATGGCAATACACGCCGGTCAATACGGGCCGTATCCTCTCGTGGCGTATAAGGGGAACTATTGATGAGTTCTCGTGGTTTTACCTTAGTGGAAATGGTGCTGACGTTAATTGTCGGTAGCATTTTGGTGCTGGGCATTGCTGGTTTCGTTGAGCTCGGGACAAAAGGCTATGCGGATTCAGTAGACAGGCAGCGTATCCAAACACAAGCCCAATTTGTGTTAGAGAAATTGTCTCGTGAATTTCGTCATGCTGTGCCAAACAGTTTCAGTGACAGCGGAAATTGCTTGTCTTTTTATCCAATTGTCTATTCGGGCTTTTACGCCGTGGAAGGCAATGATATTCGTTTTTTGATAGGCAATACGAATGTTACGCCACCGTTGGCCAACGGGCTAAGCTTGGTCATTAATCCAAGTCGTCAGCAAGATCTTGTTAACGGTTCATTTGATGTCTCAGGGTTAACTAACGGCGCGGGTTATTTTGCGGTGTTAAACCAAGCCGCCAGCTTAGAAAGTAATTCCATCAACCGTCGACACTATATTTTTAACGCCAATGGTCGTGTTGAATATTGTTTTACCGCAGGGCGCATCAGTCGCAACGGTGTGCAAGTCGCCGATAGTGTTTCCGCAGCAAGCTTCAACTACTTAGAGCCGACACTGCAGCGTGGTGGGTTAGTGCATATCAAGCTGACGTTTACGCAAAATGATGAATCGAGTCATTACCAACAAGATGTGCAGGTGCTCAATGTTCCCTAATCGACGTAAACAACAAGGAAACATGCTGGTGGTCGCCATCTTCGTCATTGTGGTGATGGGTTTTCTCGCCTCTTCATTGACGCGTATTAACTGGTCTAACAGCGATAATTTAACGCGTGAGCAGCTAGGTACTCAAGCATGGCTCATGGCGCAATCTGCCAATGAGTGGGCGTTAACTCAGCTCTACCCACTTGGCGTATCAGCCTCGGTGTCTACTGCATGTACTGCCATTCAAGGTGCAACGCCAAATGTCAGTGCCAATAGCCCTTGCCGCAATCCACAAATTAGTTGCCAATCAATTGGTACATTGCAAGGTGAGACTTTTTATCGCCTTGAGGCGAGCGCAGTCTGCGGGAGTGGTATAGTTGAAGTAGAGCGTAGACAAGAAGTATGGGTGAAGGAATGAGTATCTTAAAGCGAAGCCTCTTGTGCATATGTTGGTTTGGAATGATCTTTTCGGCTTCTTCTTGGGCTATCAATTACAACCCTCAATTTGAATTTGGTACTATTCCTGCGGATAAATGTACGGTTTCCGGCCCTACAGTAACTTGTAATATCGTCTTTCAAAACACCTATACCTCTCCACCGTTAGTTTTTGTAATGTCGACGATTAACGCAAATCGATCGAATTTTAATACTAAAACGACAGAATACCCTTCCGATCTAAGAGTTTGGAATGTCAACAATACGCAAGCCACAATAAAACAGATCTTGCCACCCAATGATGCGGCGTGTGTCCGTTTAAGACAGCAAAGTAATGGTAATTGGCGTTGTAGTAACAATAGCAATGATCCTTTAGTGAACTATGTTAACGCGCCAATGGAAAACATTGATTACCTCGTTATTGAGCCCGGCGTTTTCGAGTTTAATAATGGAGCTAAAGTTGTTGCTGGTCTTGTTGAATACAACCGTACATATTCCAATGTAGGAGGAATCAGTAATCAAAACAAAACGGTTCGCTTTCGTGATTACGGACTAACGAGCAACTTTTCTTCTTCGCCAGGCGTCTTGGTTCAAATTCAATCGCGCAACAATAATTCGGGTGGCCAACCAATCTGGTTGACATCAATAGCGCTCAACCCTTCGACAAGCCAGTTCAGCTTAGTGTTGGATCGTTCAGAGGTCTCTGCAAATGCAGTTTTAGCGAATAACGAACAAGTCGCGTTTGTTGCAGGCTTAGGTGAGGGCTTTGTGAATGGACGTAAATTTTGGCTCGGTCAAGGTTCAACTCAGAATACTCTGAACATCAACGACCAAGTGATAAAACCCATTACTGAGGGCTGTACGCAGATCAGCACTTTTCCCGTTTCTGGTTTTACAAAAGTGCCGACACTGTTGGCTGCAAAAAGAACTCGAAATGGTAATAACGGTGGTTGGTTAAGGCGTTGTTCTGTTTCCAAAACCGGAGTGGCGTTGATAAATGAAGAGGACATGGCAAGCGATTTTGAACGTGCTCACGTTGTAGAACCATACTCCTATTTTCTATTTGATAAACCGCCAACCAGTGAAGTTTGTGCGCTTTTTCCTTCTCCAGCACAAACTTGGAAAGGGAATGGGAATTCTTATATATACATTGATAACAACGCTAATATTTCTGGAGCGCCAATTTCTGGTGGGAAAAGATTCATCGGTTTTCCTCAAAGCGTCATCAACGACAATAAAAATCAAGGTTGTGATGGTTCAGAGTGCTTTGGTGATACTGGGTTAGAAGTGACCAAACAGCAACTCGAGAGTTTTCAGTCGCCAGATTCTGGTTTAACGCATGTGGTGGTCCAAAATAACGCGACACGAACCTTCCAAAACAACGAATCTATTGGTGCATTAACGATTAATGGTGGTTCTCAAGCGATTTTCCTATCGGGGACTTACTGGATAGACAGTATCAATATTATTGGCAGTATTCGTATTCCTGATGGAGAAAAAGTCGTTATCCACACCAAGGGCTTTGCTCTGAGTAATGGCTCGAGTTTTGAAACATTAGGGAAAGGTGAATTGATCATTTATGTTCATGATCTTTCGTATTCTTATAACGTAGGGACGATTCATAACTGGGTCGATCTAGCCAATAACTCTATTTTTACTGGTCTGCTATACAGTGAAAAAAATGTCATTTTGAGTAATAACGCCACTGTGAATGGGGCGGTTACCGCAAGACAAATTCAAATGAACAATGGCTCTCAAATTATTGCCACTGACAATAACTGTTTCAACCCTTCTGATGATTATCAAGTGACCATGACTCCACCGACGGAGCTGGCACTGATGTGTGGTAATGATAAACCCGAGTTTTCGATTACTACGACGAACAATAATGTTGTTGAAAGCTTGGGAGTGAGAGTCACTGTTTCACCAGATGAGAGTAATTTTGTCGTCAGTGTGGCAAATGGCAAAGGGAGCGGTGTTTATCCTAATTTTACCTCTAACAGTAATGGTGAGTTAGATCTGCAAATTGCGGTTAACGACATTAGCCAAGTCGATTTGAGCCAGTCTTACACTCTGAAGGTTGTGATGGATGATGATAGTGGTAAGTCGGTAAGCAGCCACTTCAAGTATGTGCCGTTTAAGTTTGAGGCTTATGATCCAGCCACCAATCTGACGTTGCCATCTGTCGATGTCATTGCTGGCAAAGCCGAGACGGTCAATACGCGAATTCTGGCCTGTGATGACTCGGGTGCGAAGCAAGTGGCAAGCAATTATTCGGGCTCACCCAGTGTTACGCATGTGGTTGTTCTCCCCAGTGGCGGATTGAATGGCACCTTGAGTTATTCCCCTACTTTTTCATCTGGCATCTCGTCTGATAGTTTGTCCATTACTGAGTCTGGTAGCTTTACGGTAACCTTGAGTGACAGTTTTGAGTGTACGGGCTTTCTAGGATGCCCCACTGATAATACAAAAGAAGTGACGGGCAGTTTCGTTGTGAACTCTCGCCCGTGGACGTTTGCTATCTGCAGTGGTGAAACGCCTGCGTGGACCATGGATGGTACTTCATCCTCGGGGACTAAATTCAAACTTGCCTCTGAACGCTTTAACCTTCACGTAAAACCAATTGTTTGGCAGAGCGGTGGTGCTGTCTCAGGAGAGATTGAAACCAGCAGCTACTGTAATGCAGCGATTACCCAAAACTTCTTTGCCAGTAATGCGCCCAGTGCGGTCGTTGAGATGAGCAGTGCCTTACACTCCCCAATGGGAGGGAGCACAAGTGTGTTACTTCAAGGAGACAATGGACTGAGCAAAGTACACAACAGTGGCAGCGGTAGTGGTACAAATCAACACTATGATTTCACTCAGCTCTATTGGGATGAAGTGGGTAGCTTGAAAGTCATGGCGGATACGCAGGCTAATTATCTGGGAATGGATATTAACTTGGGCTACCGCAATATTGGCCGCTTTGTGCCTGAAAAATTGGTGTTAGTGAGCAATAGCTGGACGTATGCCACCGGGCATTCGGGATTCGCGTACATGAACCAACCCATTGAACACGCTTTTAGTGTTGAGGCGCAAAATGCTTCAGATCAAGTGACGCAGAATTATGGCTTGTTCGATTCAGCGTATGTTTCAGCCGTTTCTTATTTCAATGTTGATAACGCGCACAAAGAAATCGTTGATCGGGTGAGAGATTATTCAACGTTAACTTGGCAACAACCTGCTTGGTCTTTAGGGAAACTCAACATATCACTTGCTGATTTTGAGTTCGCCAAAAAAGCGACTGCGTCGACACCCTATACCACTGAGTCTGATGGGCCCTATACGCAAGGTTTTGGCTTGTGGGCCAGTACGGTGGTGGATGGCGTTGATTTTGAAAATAAAGAGTTGGAAGTGCATGATAGTGGCGCCATCGTCAAATCGGGCAAGGCATTTTCTGAGCAGCCAGATTTCCGCTATGGACGCATGCGCTTGCAAGACGTGGGTGGCTTTACTGGCAATCAAATTGAAGTGCCGTTAAGTGCGGAATATTGGAATGGCAGCCAGTTTGTCACCAATGGGGACGATTCTGGCAGTGACTTCGATGGCAGTCAGTTCTGTCGTCAGCTGATTTGGCATAGCCAAGCGCAAACCAGCAGTAATGCTTCACTTAGTGGCAGCGGTACCGTCTCGGTTGGGCGCTCGGATCGACTCTCTGCTCAGCAGTCGACAACCGATACCGACAATCAAATACGCGAGCAGGTGCGATTTTGGCTGCGCGTCAGTGATACCACCTTGCAAAAAGTCGCTACCACAGATAACGATATTCAGTGTAATGGCAGCGGTGTTCGTCCGTGGCTTCGTTTCAATTGGCGTAATTTAGGCGATGAAGACCCTAACGCTGTCGTCACCTTTGGAATTAACCGTGGAAACGATCGGGTTATTTACAAAGGTGAATCGGGCTTAACGGGCCAATAAATAATGTGGATTTTTTGCGCTAAGTAAGGAATCTGTAAGAATTTGGGGCTTTGAGCCCATGTTTATACTTCAATGCCTTGCTGTCACAGCAAGGCATTGGTACATTTAGGACAATTTTTATCTTCTATTTTCTTGCAGGATGAGCGAAGAATATGTTTAAAAAACTTCGTGGCATGTTTTCCAACGACCTATCGATCGATTTAGGTACCGCCAATACTCTTATTTACGTTAAAGGCCAAGGCATTGTGCTAGACGAGCCTTCAGTAGTTGCAATCCGTCAGGACCGTGCAGGTTCAGCGAAAAGTGTCGCAGCCGTTGGTCACGCAGCTAAGCAAATGCTTGGTCGTACACCAGGCAATATCTCCGCGATTCGTCCGATGAAAGATGGCGTGATTGCGGACTTTAACGTGACTGAAAAAATGCTTCAGCACTTTATTAAGCAAGTGCACGACAACAGCATTCTCAAGCCAAGCCCACGTGTATTGGTGTGTGTGCCTTGTGGTTCGACGCAAGTTGAGCGTCGCGCAATTCGTGAATCTGCGTTGGGTGCAGGGGCTCGTGAAGTCTTCTTGATTGATGAACCAATGGCGGCAGCAATCGGTGCGGGTCTGCGTGTTTCTGAACCGACCGGCTCTATGGTGGTCGATATCGGCGGTGGTACCACAGAAGTGGCGGTGATCTCGCTAAACGGTGTGGTGTATTCTTCTTCTGTGCGTATCGGTGGTGACCGTTTTGATGAAGCGATCATCAACTACGTGCGTCGTAACTACGGCAGCTTAATCGGTGAAGCGACAGCAGAGAAAATCAAGCATGAAATCGGTTCTGCTTACCCAGGTGATGAAGTGCATGAGATTGAAGTTCGTGGTCGTAACCTTGCTGAAGGTGTGCCACGTAGCTTTACTCTAAACTCAAATGAGATTTTAGAAGCGCTGCAAGAGCCACTATCAGGTATTGTTTCTGCAGTGATGGTTGCGCTAGAGCAGTGTCCGCCAGAGTTGGCGTCAGATATTTCTGAAAACGGCATGGTACTCACTGGTGGTGGTGCGCTACTGAAAGATCTTGATCGTTTGCTGACAGAAGAAACAGGCATCCCTGTAGTGATCGCAGAAGATCCACTGACTTGTGTGGCTCGTGGCGGCGGTAAAGCACTAGAAATGATCGACATGCACGGTGGCGATCTATTCTCTGAAGAATAACGGTGATGGTTAAGCGCCGCGGCGTTTAACTTTCAAACCTAAGGTTCTAAAACAAAATGAAGCCAATTTTTGGTAGAGGTCCTTCTCTACAATTGCGTCTTTTTTTTGCTGTCATTACATCAGCCAGCCTCATGCTGGCTGATGGTCGCTTAGATGCTTTCTCTGGTGTTCGATATTTCCTCAATAGTTTAGTCGCACCGATCCAATATACTGCTAACTTACCACGCAGCATGTTTGACGGTGTCTATGAGCGTTTTAGTACCCGTCAGTCTCTGCTTGAGGGGAATCAAAATCTCAAGCGAGAAGTATTGAGACTGAGAAGTGATCTTCTGCTACTGGAACAGTACAAAGAAGAAAACCAGCGCCTGCGTAAGCTTCTTGGCTCTTCGTTTGTGCGTGATGAAAAGAAAATGGTCGCCGAAGTGATGGCGGTCGACACCTCTCCTTATCGTCATCAAGTGGTGATTGATAAAGGTCGTATTGATGGCGTCTACATTGGTCAGCCAGTGATCAATGAAAAAGGCATCGTTGGACAAATTACCTTTGTCGCAGCGCACAACAGTCGCGTGTTATTGCTTAGTGATGCAAAAAATGCGATTCCTGTGCAGGTGGTTCGCAATGATATTCGTGTGATCGCGTCAGGAAATGGTGATATCGACGAAATTCAGCTCGAACATATTCCAACCAGCACCGACATTCAAGTCGATGATCTATTGGTGACATCTGGTCTTGGAGGCGTGTATCCAGAGGGGTACCCCGTGGCTTACGTTACCTCCGTTGAGCATGACACTCGTCGAGAGTTTGCGGCAATAAAAGCCAAGCCTGTGGTGGAGTTTGATCGCTTACGCTACCTATTGCTGGTTTGGCCAAATGAAGATCGCCAACATAAAGTGTTGAACGCCAACGTAGATGAACATGCAACTCAAGAGGTGAGTGATGGCGAATAGTGTGCTGCGCAGCAAGATAGTTATTGGTGCGAGCTTCTTCGTTGCCTTGGTATTGCAGACCATTCCTTGGCCCGGTGCATTGGATTTGTTTCGTCCTTCGTGGCTGTTGTTAGTGACCTGTTACTGGGTACTGGCACTGCCGCATCGTGTTAACGTTGGCAGCGCGTTAGTGCTTGGTCTTTTGTGGGACCTCCTGATTGGCTCGACATTAGGCATTCGCGGCATGATGCTGTCGATCGTCGTGTATTTGGTCGCGTTGAATTTCCTCGTTATTCGCAACATGGCATTGTGGCAGCAAGCCTTGCTTATCGCCTTCCTAAGCGTGTTGCTAGAAGTATTCATATTCTGTGGTGAATATTTGATCCAGGACGTAGTATTCAACCCATTATCGCTATGGACCGCAGTAATTAACTGTATACTTTGGCCATGGGTGTTTTTACTGTTACGGCGCGTTCGTCGTCACTGGCATGTAAGGTAAGACGATGCACAAGCTGGTTTTAGCCTCAGGCTCACCAAGGCGTAAAGAGTTATTGGCGCAACTTGGTTATACGTTTGATGTCGTGTTACCGGATATCGAAGAATGCAAGGCGGAACAAGAGACGGCCGCTGAGTATGTGTTGCGCTTGTCGCAACAAAAAGCACAAGCAGGGTTGGCTTTAGTGTCAGAGTCCTCCATCGTGGTGGGCTCCGATACCGTCGTGGTGTGTGATGGCCAAGTCTTAGAAAAACCACACCATTTTGCTGATGCTCAGCGAATGCTCACGCAACTTTCAGATCGTCGTCATCAAGTGATGACGGCGGTGACTGTCGTAAGTGCAGAAAAACAACACTCTATCGTCGTGACGACAGAGGTGTGGTTCAAGAAACTGACTCAAGAAGAAATCGAACAATATTGGCAGTCAGGTGAACCATGCGATAAAGCAGGCAGTTATGGAATTCAAGGTTTGGGTGGACGTTTTGTTACCCGTATTGAGGGCAGCTATTCCGCTGTCGTAGGACTCCCTTTGTATGAAACAGACCAACTGCTGCACGAATTCATATAATTTCAAACATTGAGGTGTGCACATGAGTGCAGAGTTGCTGCTAAACGTGACCCCGAGTGAAACTCGCGTGGCCATGATTGAGGGTGGGGTACTCCAAGAAGTCCATATTGAACGTGAAGCCCGTCGTGGCATTGTCGGAAATATCTACAAAGGCAAAGTAAGCCGAGTTTTGCCGGGTATGCAAGCGGCTTTCGTTGATATCGGTTTGGATAAAGCCGCCTTCCTCCACGCGTCTGATATTGTTCCTCATACGGAATGTGTTGCTGAAAATGAAAAGCAGCAATTCCAAGTACGCGATATCTCTGAACTGGTCCGCCAAGGGCAAGACATTGTTGTGCAAGTGGTGAAAGATCCGCTGGGCACCAAAGGGGCTCGCCTCACCACTGACATTACGCTGCCTTCTCGTTATCTCGTCTTTATGCCGGGCGCTAGCCACGTTGGTGTTTCACAGCGTATCGAAAGTGAGTCAGAGCGCGAACGTCTGAAGAAAATTGTTAGCCATTACTGTGATGAACATGGTGGCTTTATTATCCGCACGGCGGCGGAAGGCGCTGATGGCAAAGAGTTGTCACAAGATGCGGCATTTTTGAAACGCCTGTGGCTCAAAGTCATGGAGCGTCGTAGCAAATACAAAACCCGTTCAACGTTGTACGGTGAGCTGGGGTTGGCGCAACGTATCCTTCGCGATTTTGTCGGAACCGAGCTGGATAAGATTTTGGTCGACTCTCGTCAAGAATTTGAAAACTTGAAAGAATTTACGTCAGAATACGTTCCTGAATTGACGGATAAGCTCGAGCTTTACGAAGGGGATAAACCGATTTTCGACATGTACGATACGGAGAACGAGATTCAACGTTCTTTGGAGCGTAAAGTGGAGCTGAAATCGGGTGGGTATCTGATCATTGATCAAACCGAAGCGATGACTACGGTGGACATCAATACCGGGGCATTTGTTGGCCGCCGCAATCTTGAAGAAACGATTTTCAACACCAACATCGAAGCGACGCAAGCCATTGCACGTCAACTGCGTTTACGTAACTTAGGCGGTATTATCATTATCGATTTCATTGATATGTCGTCAGAAGAGCATCGTAAGCGAGTGCTTACCTCGTTAGAAAATGCCTTAAGCAAAGATCGAGTCAAAACCAACATCAATGGCTTTACTCAGCTTGGTCTGGTGGAAATGACCCGTAAGCGCACACGTGAAAGCATTGAGCACATTCTCTGTTCAAGTTGTCCAACGTGTGAAGGGCGCGGCAGTGTCAAGACGGTAGAAACCGTATGTTATGAAATTCTGCGTGAAATCACCCGAGTCAACCGAGCTTACGATGCGGACAAATTTGTCGTGTACGCTTCGCCAGCGGTGGCAGACGCTTTGCATGGTGATGAGTCCCATGCTTTGGCAGAGTTGGAAGTCTTTATTGGTAAGCAAGTACGCATTCAAGCCGAGCCTTTGTATATCCAAGAGCAGTTTGATGTCGTGATGATGTAATGGATAGTTTGTGATTTCTGGTTTTACCCTATTTTGGCGAGCGGTGTTGTGGTTATTAGTGACCCTCTTGTTGCTGCTCGCCATCTTGGTCACTGGGCTGCGCATTGCGTTGCCGCAGATGAACCAATTTCAAGATGAAATCAAAACCTGGGTCAAGCAAGGCACCGGGTTGGATGTCTCTATTTCCAGTGTTTCGGGTTCTTGGCGTAATAGCCATCCTTCGGTCGCTCTTCAGGGCTTTGAAGCCTTCTTACCTGGAGAGAAAAAGGTCAATATTTCCGTTGATGAAGTGCATATTGAGTTTGACCTGCTGGAATCTATTCTGCGTCTGCAACCTGTGGTCGCCAATCTCAATATGAGTGGTTTAGCGCTCGACATTCGCTCGATAGAGCTTGTCGCCGCTGAAGGGCCTCCTACTCGAGAAGCCTCTTCTGAATCGCAAGAATCGTCTAACTTAATCAAGCAACTGGATAATCTTTTGCTGCGTCAGTTGGAAGAGTTCTCCGTCACGCAATCTAAAATCTGGTACCAATCGGTGTCGGGCGAAAACCGCCGTCTTGATATTGACCGTTTACGCTGGCGCAATCAAGGTGCGCACCATTTAGCGGAAGGCGTGGTGAGTGTTGCTGGGACCAATCTCAATGCTTTGTTAGTGAGTGCCAACTTTGTTGACCACGGCTCTTTGTTAGATGTCAGCGGAGAGTTTTACGTCAATGCTGAAGAGATCGCGGTTACCCAATGGTTAACGCGCTATGTCAAGAAAGAGACGGGGATTGATTCAGGCAAGATCAGTTTGAAATCTTGGTTGACGTTGCAACATTCTCAGCCACGCTATGCGTTTGTCGAATTGCTGCCATCTGAGTTGAGCTGGACGGAAAATGGCCAACATGAGCTCACTCTGGAGTCTGGTATTTTAAAACTCTCTCCCGATGGTGAAGGCTGGAAGGTGAGTGGTCATTCACTGACACTCCGTACCGATGAGATTGAATGGCCTCAATTGGACATTGCCTTTGATTGGCAACCACAAGGATGGAAGCTCAACTTATCCCAATTGAGTCTTGAAGCGCTGCTGCCGATGGCCAAGTTGTTACCCGACTCTGATCAAACCACCCAAATACTGCAAAAACTGCAGCCAAGTGGCACGGTGGAAGATATTCGTGTGGCTATGTCAGGCAGTGATCTGGATTCATTACGTTATTCTGCAGAACTAGACAGTTTGGCGATGCAGCAGTGGGATTTGCTGCCGGGCTTTCATCATGTCAGTGGGACGCTGTTTGGTGACGTGACGCAAGCCAAAGCGTCGATGTCAGTGATTGATGATGTTTTCCCTTATGGCGAGGTATTCCAAGCCCCACTTAATATCAAGCAAGGACAAGTGGATATTGTTTGGCAGAACGATCAAAACGGCTGGCGTTTATGGGCCGACAAAGTGACGGCAGCAACACCGGATCTTCAGGTGTTGGGGGCGTTTCGTCTTGATTTTCCAAAAGACAAGAGCCCGTTTTTGTCCTTTTATGCCGAGGCCGATGCGTATAACGTCGGTGAAACGTGGCGCTATTTACCCACGTTAGCGTTAGGACGGGAGTTAACGGACTACCTTTCTACGGCCATTCAAGGCGGCAAGGTCAATACCGCGAAGCTGCTTTGGTATGGTGAACTGGCGGATTTCCCTTACACCAAAAATGACGGCATGTTCCAAGCTTGGGTCGGCTTAAAACAAGGCAAATTCAGCTTTGATACTGCTTGGCCGCCCATTACCGATTTGCAACTGGATCTGCTATTCCAAAATGACGCCATGTATTTGGATTCCAAATCCGCCACGCTAAAAGATGTTAAAGCGAGCCGAATTACTGGCCGTATTCCTGAATTAGCGGAAGGTGGACATATTGAGATTGAAGCGAAAGCGACCGCCGAAGGCAATGCCGTGCGTGACTACATGACCGCCACGCCGCTGGTGGATTCGGTGGGTGCGGCGCTGACGGCGCTACAAGTACAAGGGCCTGTCAAGTCTGAGTTCCAACTGAATATTCCGTTTACCAGTGACAAAGAACCACGAGCATGGGGATACGCTGAACTGGCGGGCAATCGTGTCGACATTGATGCACCGCCAATGACGCTGGAAAAAGTCTCGGGAAGGATTGAATTTGACAATGATGTGGTGAAAGCATCTGGGCTTTCCGCTCGTTTGTTAAAGCAACCCATTGCCATCGATTTTGCTGGAGAAAGTGCAGATTACGGCTATAGCGTGGTGATCAACACCTTGGCGGATTGGGATGTAAAACCGTTGGTGCCTTATGTGGGTGAGCAATGGTTAGGCCGACTTTCTGGTCACGCGCCTTGGACCATGGATATCGATCTGCAATTAAACGATGTTGGCTTTACCTACCAAGTCGACCTCAATGCCAAGTTGAACAGCGTTGCAAGCCGATACCCCTATCCACTGAATAAGAATGTTGGCGAAGCGTGGCAAGCTCGCATGCAGGCTTCGGGCAATCAAGAGTCGATCACTGCACGTTTGCAAATGCCCAATGCCAAGTACCAAACGGAAATTGATATTACGGGCAAAGTGCCTGTGTTGAGTGCAACCAACCTGGTGCTGGGTAGTGGTGGCTTCAAAATTAGCCCAGTGGTGGGCCACCATGCCTTGATTCGTACCGAATACTTTGACCTCGACCAATGGCTGGGTGTGTTGAGTCAACCGCCTAAAGGCGCGACATCGAAACTGGCACAAATGGATACGCCAGAGATTCCATTGCCTACACGCATCAAAGTCGAAACGCCAACCTTAATGCTCAGTGGCATCGAGTTTCATGATGTGGATTTCTCGGCACGGAAGAAAAATCTCAATTGGCAGTTCAACCTGAAAAGCCAAGAGGCCGTAGGGCAGGCGAACTACCTTGAACCTTACGACTTGGCGGTATCATTAGAGCGTTTGCATCTTTATGTGCCAGGGTTGGATGAGAAGAAAGCGCAGGGTGAGTCCTTACTTACCGCGGAGAGTCTGGAAGCGCCATTGATCAGTCAGTTTGATCGCGAATTTCATCAACTGATGCCAAACTTAACACTGAACATCGATGATTTTTGGTTACAGGGCTACAAAGTCGGTAAAGTGAACATTGATTTGCAGCGCCAAGGCAAAGCTTTGGTGTGGAAAAATATTTCGCTGGTCAGTGGCTCAAACCGCGTGGATGTGAATGGTGACTGGACATTGGATGGGGAAACCAGTCAATCGCGCATGAATCTCAAGGTGAAAAGTGATAACAACAGCGATTTGATGGAGCGATTTGGTATTACCTCCGGCATTCAAAAAGCGCCGTTTGAAATCACCTCACAAGTGACTTGGGATGGAGCGCCTTGGTCGATGCGGGTAAATACGCTCGATGGTGATGTGCAAACCGAATTTGGCAAAGGCATCATTACTGACGTGAGCGGCGCGGCTCGTTTGTTGGGACTATTTAGTCTCGATTCCATCATTCGTAAAATGCAGCTCGATTTTACCGATGTGTTCGACAAAGGCATGGCGTTTAACTCGATTAAAGGCACGGGCAAGATCCAAGATGGCGTGTTTGTGACCAATGATATTGAGATGGATGCCTTAGCGGGTGCGATGAAAATTCGCGGGCTTGCCAACATGGTGACTCGAACGGTAGACGCGGAAGTGCAGTTTACTCCAGATATCACCTCTGGCATCCCGATGTTGACGGCGTTTGCGGTTGCGCCACAAACGGCACTCTACGTGTTGGCGATTTCCACCGTGATTTCGCCGGTTGTGGAAGTGTTTACCCAAGTTAACTATTCCGTCAAAGGGCCGCTTGACTCTCCAACGGTCAGTGAAATTTCGCGTAGCCGTGGTGAGTTTGAACTCCCAGAAAAACTGCGCAAAGAAGCGCAAGAATAAGGAGCGAATGATGGAAAGGATTGCCATTATTCAAATGACGTCGACGTCAGACTGTACAGACAATGTGGCTTATATTGAGCATTGGGCAGAGCAGGCGGCCCTTCAAGGGGCAAGTTTGGTGGTGACCCCAGAAAACGCCTTGCTGTTTGGATGTCGAGAGGATTACCACCAGCATGCCGAACCGCTTGGTAGCGGCCCATTACAACAGGCCATGGCGCAGCTTGCCAAACGGCCGGCAGTGACCCTGGTGATTGGCAGCATGCCGATTCGCCAAGGGCATGACGTTACCACCACCAGCTTGGTTTTTGGCCCCAATGGCGAACGTCTTGGTCATTACAGCAAGCTGCACATGTTTGATGTGGAGGTCAGCGATGGCCATGGGCATTACCGTGAATCAGACAGCTTTTTGGCTGGCGATCGCAGCAGTGTGGTGGCCACGCCCATAGGCCGTTTAGGGCTTTCCATTTGCTACGATGTTCGCTTTCCGGCGTTGTACCAAACACTACGTCAAAAGGGAGCCGATATTTTGTTGGTGCCCGCGGCGTTTACTGCGGTGACTGGAGAGGCGCATTGGGAAATACTCTTGCGCGCTCGAGCGATAGAAAATCAGTGCTGGGTGATTGCCGCAGCACAAGGCGGAATGCATTCCGCCAGTCGTGAAACGTGGGGCCACTCTATGGTCATTGACCCTTGGGGGAAAGTCGTCGCACAATTACCGCAACAAGGTGATTTGCTGCTTGCAGAGATAGACTTAGCCTTAAGTGACACGATTCGACGTAAAATGCCAGTGGTGAAACACAGCCGTTTTACTCATTTACTAGACAATAAAGATTGAATAACAAGGCAGAGCCAAGCTTATGAGCATAAATCAGATTGAAGAAGCGCTGTTAGCACCCGGGGGCCTGACGGCAGAGGATATCGCTGCTACGTTAGGCAGTATTGCGACGCGTCAAATTGACTATGCCGATATCTATTTTCAATCCAGTTGGCATGAGTCACTGGTGTTGGAAGACAGCATTATCAAAGATGGCTCATTTAACATTGACTGTGGTGCCGGCGTACGTGCCGTGACGGGTGAGAAAACGGGTTTCGCCTATTCTGATCAAATTCAGTTGGATGGTTTAAAGCAAAGTGCCATTGCGGCACGAGGCATTGCTCAACAGGGGCAAAATGGCCAAGTTCACGCCTTTAAACGCAGTGAAAACCAGCACTACTATGCCGCAGTCAATCCACTGGCGGGATGGGAAAAACAACAGAAAACTGAATTACTTAAATCATTGGATGCTTACATTCGCACTAAAGAACCGCTGATCAAAGAGGTGTCGATTAGCCTCAGTGGCGTGCATGAGCAAATGTTGGTGGCAGCGACGGATGGTACGTACGCGGGGGATATTCGTCCTTTGGTTCGTCTTTCCATTAGTGTGTTAGCTGAGAAAGGCGAACGACGCGAGCGCGGCAGTGCGGGTGGTGGCGGCCGTTTTGGCTATGACTTTTTCCTTGGCGATGAAAATGGTGCACAGCGCGCGTTCCATTTTGCCGATGAAGCGATTCGCATGGCGTTGGTGAATCTAGAAGCCGATGCCGCACCTGCGGGCAGTATGCCAGTGGTTCTCGGTTCTGGTTGGCCGGGCGTTCTGCTGCATGAAGCGGTCGGTCATGGTTTGGAAGGCGATTTCAACCGTAAAGGATCTTCGGTTTTCTCTGGCAAAGTGGGCGAACAAGTGACTTCTTCTCTGTGTACCATTGTTGATGATGGCACCTTGAAAGATTTACGCGGCTCACTTAACGTCGATGACGAAGGGGTGAATGGCCAGTACAACACGCTGATCGAAAATGGTGTGTTGAAAGGTTACATGCAAGATAAGCTCAACGCGCGTTTGATGGGGGTTAACCCAACGGGTAATGGCCGCCGTGAATCGTACGCGCATTTACCGATGCCGCGCATGACCAATACCTATATGTTGCCAGGTCAGCATACCCCAGAAGAGATCATTTCGACGGTGAAGAAAGGCTTGTACGCGCCGAACTTTGGTGGTGGTCAGGTGGACATTACTTCCGGTAAATTTGTGTTCTCGACCTCAGAAGCGTATTTGATTGAAGACGGCAAGATCACCCGTCCAGTGAAAGGGGCGACCTTGATCGGCTCGGGAATCGAAGCGATGCAGCAAGTCTCGATGGTGGGTAACGATCTCAGCATCGATCGCGGTGTCGGCGTGTGTGGTAAAGCCGGGCAGAGCATTCCTGTTGGCGTTGGTCAGCCAACCCTCAAGCTGGACTCGATTACCGTGGGTGGTACCGAGTAATCTTATGAAATCAAAGGGGCGACGTGTTCGCCCCTTTTCTTTGCGGGTCAACTTGTTTACTTATTGCGACTCTAACAAGTACCCTAGCTCCTAGCTCCTAGCTCCTAGCTCCTAGCTCCTCTCTTTTTCCACTACAAATTCTCCTCGGCAAACTCAGCCAAGCGACTGCGCACCACGCCATTGAGGTGGACGTTGGCGCTGCCTTCAAAGTTTTTAAAGCGCTCAACCATGTAAGTTAATCCTGAGGTAACTGGGGTGAGGTAGTGAGAATCGATCTGCGCAAGGTTACCGGAACAGACGATCTTCGTCCCTTCGCCGCAGCGAGTAATAATGGTTTTGATCTGCGAGGCGGTGAGGTTTTGACACTCATCGAGCAGAACAAACGCATTTTGGATCGAGCGGCCGCGCATAAAGTTGATCGACTTAAACTGAATGTTGGCTTTGTCGACGATGTATTTCAGCGAGCCTTCGGTACAGTGATCGTGCTTGTGCAGTGCTTCTAAGGTATCGGTGACCGCTGCCAGCCAAGGCATCATTTTTTCTTCTTCCGTACCCGGTAAGAAGCCGATTGACTCGCCAATGTCTGGGGTGTTTCGCGTGACGATGATCTTATCGAACATGTCTTTTTCAATGGTTTGTTCAAGCGCAGCCGCAAGTGCCAGCAAGGTTTTACCGCTGCCCGCCGCACCAGTAAGAATCACAAGATCGATATCGGGATCGAGCAAAGCGTCCAATGCCATCGCTTGGTAGATATTTTTCGGTGTGATGTCCCATGCTTTGCGGTGCATCAGGCGCTCACGGCTGAGATCGAGTAACGTCAATTTGTCACCATCGATGGTTTCGACGCGGCCAACGAAATCACTTTCCTCAGCATCCACTACGTATTGATTGATAAACGTCGGATCAAACGGCGCTCGATCCAGCTTATGGAAAGTGCGTCCTTCCAACGCGTAGCTTTCAACCTGATCGACTTGGCTCCAGAACTCACCTTCTCGCACTTGGTAGCCTTTGGTGAGGTATTGAATGTCATCAATTAATTGGTCGGTGCGGTAATCTTCCACATACCGCACCCCTGCGCCTTTGGCACGTAGGCGCATGTTGATGTCTTTAGTGACCAACACCACTTCGCGTGGGGCACGCTTGTTTTGTAGGTAGAGCACAGCATTGAGGATACGGTTGTCACCCGCTTTATCTGCGAATGCTTTGACGGTTTCTTGCAGTTCAAAATCGGCCAGAATAGAAATGGTGCCGCGGCCTTCGCCCTCTTTCGAAACAGGAATACCTTCTGAAATTTCATCAGGTGTCGCGTCTTTGAAAAGATCTTCCAGCGCCCGAATGGCCACGCGTGCATCACGGGCCACATCTCGTTTGCTGTCTTTGATTCTGTCGAGTTCTTCAAGCACCGTCATAGGGATGACGACGTCATGCTCTTTAAAGGAATAAATTGCGAAGGGTTCGTGCAGCAGTATGTTGGTATCAAGTACAAACAGTTTCCGATCAGTATCGCCCATAGCGTCTCCTTGCCGTAAAGCCGGCTTTGCTCAAAGTACACTAAGCGGAAGAATGCGCTTCCTGCTTAGCATCTTGCCTGCAGAAGAGGTCGTGAGCATTCGGCGTAATATACCGACAGAGGCACCAATTGGGGCGCTTATGGCATGTCAACCGAGTAGCGAGACGACTTACTGCAAACCCGTGTTGATCCAAATCGATTACGTTAAAGCTAGCATGAATTGTGCCGAGTCATCTTTCTGACGCGTTCATGTTGGCTTAATTCGAGTATACGTCATTTTTGGAACACCAGGACTCACAAATGACACGCTTTGTTTACATTTTGATTTCATCGTCACGGCTTGAAAAAAATATTGGGATTCCGAGTGTTTGAGCGTGACCTCCATCACGCCATCAAGTAAGATTAGCGGCCTTTTTCTGCGGCGATTTCTTCATCGATTGATAATTGATTTGTCCCGTTTGGCGGTGACAAAAAGCAGAACTAAGCTTTTAAGATTCACAATTAAAACGAGGTAGTCTATTCATGGCATTTGCTTTGGGGCAGCGCTGGATCAGCGATACGGAGAGCGATTTGGGTTTAGGTACGGTAGTGGCATTAGATGCTCGCACCGTGACACTGATGTTTGCAGCATCAGAAGAGAACCGAGTTTACGCCAGTAACGATGCGCCGGTAACCCGAGTAGTTTTTAATGTCGGTGATGTGGTTGAGTGTCAAGAAGGTTGGTCACTCAAAGTGGAACAAGTGGTGGAAGAGAACGGGTTATATACCTACCTTGGCACGCGTGAAGACACTGAAGAAACTGGTGTTGCACTGCGTGAAATCTTCCTTAGCAACCAAATTCGTTTTAATAAACCGCAAGACAAAATGTACGCCGGTCAAATCGATCGCATGGACAACTTTGTGTTGCGTTACCGCGCACTCAAAAATCAATACGAACAACACCGCAGTCCAATGCGCGGCCTCTGTGGTATGCGTGCGGGCTTGATCCCTCATCAGCTCTACATTGCCCACGAAGTGGGTCGTCGTCATGCACCACGTGTGTTGCTGGCGGATGAAGTGGGTTTGGGTAAAACCATTGAAGCGGGCATGATCATTCACCAGCAAGTGCTGCTTGGCCGTGCTGAACGCATTCTGATCGTGGTGCCGGAAACGCTGCAACACCAATGGTTGGTGGAGATGATGCGTCGTTTCAATCTGCATTTCTCTATCTTTGATGAAGAACGCTGTGTCGAAGCGTTTGCCGAGTCAGATAACCCATTTGATACCCAGCAGTACGTACTGTGTTCACTCGACTTCTTGCGTAAAAGCCGCAAGCGTTTTGAGCAAGCGCTTGAAGCCGACTGGGATCTGCTGGTGGTGGACGAAGCGCACCACCTTGAGTGGAGCCAAGAGAAACCCAGCCGTGGCTACCAAGTGGTAGAAGGCTTAGCAGAACGCACACCCGGTGTGTTGCTGTTGACCGCAACCCCGGAACAGCTTGGCCGTGAGAGTCACTTTGCCCGCTTACGCCTTCTCGATTCAGACCGTTTCTACGATTATGCTGCGTTTGTTGAAGAAGAAGCGCAATACGCGCCAGTTGCGGATGCAATTACTGCGTTATTCTCCGGCGTGAAGTTGGCGGATGAGGCAAAAAACCAAATTACCGAACTGCTCTCTGAGCAGGATGTTGAGCCGTTGTTCCGCATCATCGAAAGTAATGCTGACGAAGAGAGCAAAGCGATCGCTCGCCAAGAGTTGATTGATAATTTGATGGACCGCCACGGCACTGGCCGTGTCTTGTTCCGTAACACCCGTGCGGCGATCAAAGGCTTCCCTGTGCGTAATGTGCACCTGTTGCCGATGCCGATCCCAACCCAATACACCACCTCGATGCGTGTTTCGGGCATGATCGGTGGCAAGTTGGCCCCAGAAGCGCGTGCGATGAAAAACCTCTACCCAGAAGAGATCTTCCAAGAATTTGAAGGGGAAGAGTCGAGCTGGTGGCAGTTTGACTGCCGGGTAAACTGGTTGCTGGAAAAGCTGAAAGCACAACGCAGTGAGAAAGTTTTAGTGATCGCTTCGCGTGCCAGCACGGCATTGCAGCTTGAACAAGCGTTGCGTGAGCGTGAAGGCATTCGTGCCACCGTTTTCCATGAAGGTATGTCCATCCTTGAGCGCGACAAAGCCGCGGCTTACTTCGCGCAAGAAGAGGGTGGCGCACAGGTGCTGATTTGTAGTGAAATCGGCTCTGAAGGTCGTAACTTCCAATTCGCTAACCAGTTGGTGATGTTTGACCTGCCATTCAACCCAGATTTGCTTGAACAGCGTATTGGTCGTTTGGACCGTATTGGTCAAAAACGCGATATCGATATTCATGTGCCTTACCTGCAAGGAACCGCGCAAGAAGTCTTGGCGCGTTGGTTTGATGAAGGCCTCAATGCATTTGCTGAAACTTGCCCAACAGGCCGCACTGTCTATGACCAAGTCTCCGATCAACTGATCGAGATGTTGGCATCGGGTTCCAATGAGGCGTTGGATGACGTGATTGCGGAATCGGCCAAACTGAATCAAGCGTTGAAAGCCGATCTTGAGCAAGGGCGTGACCGTCTGTTGGAAATGCACTCCAACGGTGGTGAGAAAGCGCAGCAAATCGTGGCGGAAATTGCTGTCAAAGATGGCGATACCAACCTAGTGAGTTTTGCGCTTAGCTTGTTTGACACCATTGGTTTGAACCAAGATGACAAAGGTGAAAATGCGATCGTGGTGACGCCGTCGGAGCACATGATGGTGCCGAGTTACCCAGGCTTGCCGTATGAAGGCGCGACGATTACCTTCGATCGCGATACGGCGTTGTCACGCGAAGACATGCACTTTATCAGTTGGGAACACCCAATGATCCAAGGCGGCATTGATTTGCTGATGAGTGAAGGGGTGGGCACTTGTGCCGTTTCTCTGCTCAAGAACAAAGCACTGCCGGTTGGCACTTTGCTGCTAGAGCTGATTTACGCGGTGGACGCGCAAGCGCCGAAACGCAGTGGTATTGGTCGCTTCTTACCTCGCACGCCAATTCGTTTGATGATGGACGCTCGTGGCAACGATCTCTCTGGTCAAGTGGAGTTTGAAAGCTTTAACCGTCAATTGAGCCCAGTGAATCGCCATTTGGCGAGCAAATTGGTTTCGTCGGTGCAAAACGATATCCATCGTTTGATTGAAGCCGGTGACCAGTTGGTGGTGGAAAATGTCGAAGCAATTCGTCAGCAAGCGCAGCAAGAGATGCAGCAGAGCCTTAATAGTGAACTTGAGCGTCTGCAAGCATTGAAAGCGGTCAACCCGAACATTCGTGATGAAGAAATTGAGGCGATTGACGCGCAAATCAAAGAGTTGAACGGTTACATCTCGAAGGCGCAATTCCAATTGGATTCACTGCGTCTGATTGTGGTGAGCCACAACTGATCCCGAGTGATTCGTTAAACGACCATCGGCTCCTTTACTGGAGCCGTTGGGTTATGACAATATGCCCGTTATCCCCTTCCTACTTGAAGCTGCAGCGGCGTTGACTACGTTCGTCCTCTGGGTCGCCAGCCCGGCCCAATTACATAGTCTTTCTATGTTCATGGGGATGACCTCACTTGCCGCCTACCTGCAACTCCAAGTAGTTTGGGGACATTTTTATAGTGAGACTTTGCTATGGCAATGCTTGAGTACCTTCCACCGACCGACCCTTGGACGGAGATTATTTTCGAAGATGACCATATTTTGGCGGTCAACAAACCTTCGGGATTGCTTTCGGTTCCGGGGCGCTTGCCAGAGCATCACGACAGTATGTGGAGCCGCTTGCAAGAGCAGTATCCTGAGATCCAAGTGGTGCATCGCCTGGATATGTCGACCTCAGGCTTGATGGTGTTTGCCAAGAACAAGCGCGCAGAAGCGGCATTAAAGAAGCAGTTTCAATACCGTTTAACGCATAAGATTTACTACGCACGCGTGTGGGGCCATGTAGAAGCAGACTCAGGCATGATTGATTTGCCATTGATTTGTGATTGGCCAAACCGCCCGATGCAGAAGGTGTGTCATGAACATGGCAAGCCATCGCAAACGGAGTTCCAAGTCGCCAAACGCGAAGTGCATGCCAATGGAGCACAAACCACGATTATGCGCTTATTACCTGTGACGGGGCGTTCGCACCAGCTGCGTGTGCACATGCAGGCATTGGGGCATCCGATTGTCGGCGATGAATTTTACGCCCAAGGTGACGCGTTTACCTTCTCCGAACGCCTCGAATTGCATGCCGCAGAGCTGAGCTTTTATCATCCTAAGAGCCATTGGCTACGCAGCTTATTCGTTCCTTGTGACTTCTATCCGGATGCCGAAGAGATGATCTTTTCATATTTCGATCCTGCGCGTAAATTACCGGATTACAAGTCGCTGCCCAAGAGCTAGGCTCTCGCCTTTCACGTTTTCGATTTCTTTTCACTGGCAGTGCGTAAGGAGTTTTTATGTCGCTGCCTGTTGTGGTTTTTCTCGATCGCGCCACCATTCCTGCCCACATCACCCTGCCGACCTTGGCGTTTGAGCATCGCTGGGTTGAATACGATTTCACGTCGCCAGAACAAGTGATTGAACGTCTGCAAGCGGCCGATATTGTCATCACCAATAAAGTGCTGCTCGACCAAGCAGTGTTAGCGCAGTTGCCGAACTTACGGATGATTGCGGTCGCTGCAACCGGATTTAACAATGTCGATGTGGATTTTTGCGCGGAAAAAGGCATTGCCGTCGCGAATGTGCGAGGCTACGCGACGCGATCGGTGCCTGAACATGTGATTGCTATGCTGTTTGCACTGCGTCGTAACCTGTTTGGTTATCATCAAGACATTGCTGCCGGTGTATGGCAACAGGACAAGCAGTTTTGCTTTTTTAGTCATCCCATTGGCGATGTGGCAGGCTCGACGTTGGGCATCATTGGCTCTGGCGCATTAGGGCAAGCTACGGCGCAATTGGCGCAAGCTTTGGGCGTGAAGGTGTTGTTTGCTGATCGAAAAGGGCAAAGTGATTGTCGTCAAGGTTATCACCGTTTTGAAGAGGTATTGTCGCAAGCAGATGCAATTTCCCTTCATTGCCCACTGTCAGCGCAAACACACCACTTAATCGGCGCGGCGGAGCTGGCCAGCATGAAAAGCAACGCGATTTTACTCAATACTGGGCGTGGTGGCTTAGTTGATGAACAGGCTTTGGTCGAGGCGTTGAAAAAGGGCGACATTGCGGCGGCTGGCGTGGATGTGTTTAGCGCAGAGCCTGCCGATGAAAGCAATCCGCTGCTCGCGAATATGCATTTGCCAAACTTGCTGCTCACGCCGCATGTGGCGTGGGGCAGTGATTCGGCGATTACTCAGTTGTGTGAGATTTTGCTGGAAAACATCAACGCCTATTGGCGAGGTGAAACGCTCAACCGTTTGGTGTAGCGAGCACCCATGAAAAAGGGTGACTTAATGTCACCCTTTAAAATCGGTTGGATTGGCGATTATTTACGAACCGCGATCGCTTCGATTTCGATGCCCACGTCTTTTGGTAGACGAGCCACTTCCACACATGAACGTGCTGGGTAGTGCGCGACGTTGTGCTCGTCGAAGAAGTTACCATACACTTCATTTACTGTGCCAAAATCGTTGAGATCTTTAACGAATACCGTCATTTTCACGATGTCGCCTACAGTCAGGCCAGAGGCTTCGACCACCGCTTTGACGTTGTCGAGTGATTGGCGAGCTTGCGCTGCGATGTCTGCTGGCACTTCGCCTGTTGCTGGGTTTACTGGGATTTGGCCAGAGGTCAGTACCATATTGCCTAGGTCTACGCCTTGGATGTATGGGCCGATTGCAGCAGGTGCTGAGTCTGTATGAAGTACTTTAGTCATTATTATGTTCCGTCTTGATTGCAAGGAAAACAAAGAGCGTTCAGTGTGCCGTGAAAGAAATGATTGGTAAAGAAAAAATCCCCGCTAGGTAGGCGGGGATAGTATCGATTAACGCTCAGTGACGATCTCACGGGAGAAGACTTTCTCGCAGTATTTGCACTTCAAACGCACGTCGCCTTTTTTCTCAAACACGCGGAAGTTACTCGCAACTGGCTCGTTGTGTGTAATGCAGTTGCTGTTTGGGCACTCAAATACATCACTGACAAACTCAGGCAGCTCCAACGCGAGCTTCTTCACCACTTGGTAATCTTCAATTTGATTGACGGTGGCGTGAGGCGCATAAAGGGCCAATTTGCTCGCTTGTTCCTCGTTGATAAACACGTTTTCAATCTTGAGCAAATCTTTGTTACCCAGAGCGGATGAAGGTAAATTTAAGCCAATGGTGACGCGCTGCGATGAGTTGTGCATATCAAACAGTTTCAACACCTTGATGCCTACTTGCGCTGGGATATGGTCGATCACTGTACCGTTTTTAATCGCTTCAACCTGCAATTTTGTCTCTTTGTTCATCTTGATTCTCCTACTTACAGTGATTCGTTCAGTACCAGTGCCAACAAGGCTTCACGAGCGTAAACGCCGTTGCCTGCTTGCTGGAAGTAGTAAGCGTGCGGTGTTTTGTCGACGTCAGTGGTGATCTCATCCACACGTGGCAGTGGATGCAGCACTTTGAGGTTCTCACGTGCGCCTTCCAATAGCGCTGCGGTGAGGATGTAGGCGGATTTAATGTGCGCGTATTCCGATTCATCGAAACGTTCTTTTTGTACGCGCGTCATGTAGAGAATATCCAGCTCAGGGATCACGGTTTCCATGTCTGTGTGCAGACTGTAGCTGATGCCAGCTTCATCCAGATCTTCAAGAATGTAATCTGGCATTGCCAATGCGTCTGGCGCAACAAAGAAGAAGCGGATGTTGTTGAATTTTGCCAAGGCTTGCGTCAACGAATGTACGGTGCGGCCGTATTTTAAGTCACCGACAAACGCCACATTCAAGTTGTCCAAACGACCTTGCGTTTCGGAGATGGTGAACAGATCAAGCAGCGTTTGAGTTGGATGCTGGTTAGCGCCATCACCGGCGTTGATCACCGGAACACCGTTAGAAAATTCAGAAGCCAGACGCGCAGCACCTTCTTGTGGGTGACGCATGACAAAAGCATCCACATAGTTCGAGATGACTTGTACCGAGTCAGACAGCGTTTCGCCTTTTTTCGCCAGTGAGGTGTTACCACCATCGTCAAACCCAATGACATCGCCACCGATGCGTTGGATGGCCGTTTCAAACGACAGGCGAGTACGGGTGGAAGGCTCGAAGAAACAACTCGCGACGACCTTGTTCTTTATCAGCTCTGGGTTTGGCTCTGCTTTTAACTGACCTGCCGTTTTGACAATCAATTCCAGCTCAGCGCGGCTAAGCTCTGGAATGGAGATAATGTGCTTCTTATAAAGCGAGTTTGTCATAATCGTCTTCCCTATCTGAATGTTTCAGGCATAAAAAAGCCCCCCATGACGGGAGGCTTCAAAATTCTATTGGTTGAACAAATACAATGGTAGAAGAAACAACACCATGCAGGTGGAATTGCGTACCTGCTCGTCGTGTTTTGTTACTGCGATGATCCATTGTTATTTACCAACCCTCGGACAAATTGCCGAGCATTATACGCGTAAGAAAAGCGAGCGCAAGCGATTACATCAAGCTTTAGGTCTGAAATGTAATCGATTAACTGCCTAAAGTTGCGACCATCACGGCTTTGATGGTGTGCATGCGATTTTCGGCTTCATCAAACACAATCGAATGCTCAGATTCAAACACCTCTTCGGTCACTTCCAAGCCTTTCATACCAAACTTGTCAGCCACTTGTTTGCCAATGGTGGTTTCGTCGTTGTGGAAAGCCGGTAGGCAATGCATAAATTTGACATTCGGATTGCCAGTTTGCTTGAGGACATTCATGTTGACTTGATAAGGTTTCATCAATGCCACGCGCTCATCCCAAGCCTCTGGTGATTCACCCATGGAGACCCAAACATCGGTATAGAGGAAATCACAGCCTTGTACCCCTTCTGCGACATTTTCAGTCAGGGTAATCTTGCCGCCGGTTTGTTTGGCAATGGCTTGGCAGGTGGTGACGAGTTCTTCATCGGGCCAGTAAGCTTGCGGGCCAACAAGGCGAATATCCATGCCCATTTTGGCTGCACCCACCATCAACGAATTGCCGACGTTATTACGCGCATCACCAAGGTAGGCGAATTGAATGTCGGCAAGTGCTTTGCCTTGGCTGTGTTCAAGCATGGTGAGGAAGTCAGCAAGAATTTGTGTGGGATGAAATTCGTCGGTTAAGCCATTCCATACCGGGACGCCAGCGAAAGCACCGAGCTCTTCGACGATCGCTTGACCAAAGCCACGATATTGAATGCCATCGTACATGCGACCCAACACTCGCGCAGTGTCTTTCATCGACTCTTTATCACCAATTTGCGAGCCAGAAGGGCCGATATAGGTGACTTGTGCGCCTTGATCAAAGGCGGCGACTTCAAAAGCACATCGGGTACGAGTTGACGCTTTCTCAAAGATCAATGCAATGTTTTTGCCCAGTAGTTTCTTCTGCTCAGTGCCAGCGTATTTGGCTTTCTTTAGATCAGCAGACAGATCGATCAAAAACTGGATCTCTTTTGTCGAGAAGTCCAACAACTTGAGGAAGTTGCGATTCCGGAGATTAAATGCCATGACTCGTTCCTTATTTATCCATCGTCATGGCACTAGTAAAACATAGAAATGCTACTTTTGTGAATAATTATTTTAAAATTAAGCATAAAAAAGCCAACTTAAAAAGTTGGCTTTAGTGAGAACATTAGCACGAAGTTAGATATCATCACGCTCAATCGGGCAACTCATGCAGCGTGCACCACCACGGCCACGGCCTAATTCATTCCCCGGAATGGTGAGAACTTCAATGCCCGCTTTATCGTATTTTTCATTGGTGTAGACGTTTCGTTCATAACCAATCACCACGCCTGGTTTCACGGTTAACACGTTATTGGCATCGTTCCACTGTTCACGTTCTGCCTCATAACTGTCACCACCGGTGGTAATGATATTGAGGTGATTCAAGCCCAGTGCACGTTCAATGGCGTGCAAATAGTTATGCAAAGCTTCTACTTGCATCTCGCCATTGCCTTTTGGCGTTAAGCGCCAAGTATGCAGATCTTTACGCATGATCTCTGGATAAACAGAAAAAGTATCAACATCCATGTGTGTCATCACCGTATCTAAGTGCATGCACGAACGATGTTTGGGCAGTTCAATGGCAATCACTTCTTTTGCTTGGCCATGTTTAAACAGGTTGGCCGCTAAGTTTTCCACTCCTTGTGGGGTAGTGCGCTCTGACATGCCAATCAGCACGGCGCCTTTACCTATCACTAACACATCGCCCCCTTCAATGTTGGCGTTGTCGTAATGGAGGTCTTCGTTGCCAAAGTATTTGATGAAATCTTGCCCCGCAAAGATGGGGTGCCACTGATAAATCGCCCGCAGATGGTTGGTCTCACGTTGACGTGCGGGTTTCATCATTGGATTGAGCGATACACCACCATAAACCCAACATGAGGTATCACGGGTAAAGAGATGATTCGGGAGCGGTTCAATCACGAAGTCTAATGGCTGCTTCATGCGCGGCAGCATAGAGGCCGATTGAATGGGTAATTCAGAGTAAGCCAGACCACCCAGCAAAATGGTGGCAAGGTGTTCGTTGTCCATCTCAGAAAGGTAACGACGTAAGTCGCGCGCAAAAATTGGGCCGTAGCGAAAATCGGAGATTTGAACATCTAACAGCCACTGCTTTGCTTCTGGCACGGCGAGGGTATCCACCATCAAATCGTGCAGAAGTAGCACCTCAACACCTTGTTGGCGCAACGTATCGGCAAACGCATCGTGCTCTTTACCTGCCGCCTCAACCAGTAAGACATCGTCAAACAGCAGTTCATGACAATTTGAAGGGGTAAGGTGGGTTAGGGCTCTTTCTGGTCGATTAAGAAGGACTCGGCGCAACTGACCGACTTCAGAACCTACATACAACTTACTCATTTTGCATCCTTACAGTTTATCCTGGCGCTATTTATGACAATCTTTTGTATAAGATGCAAATCATCTGGCTTTGTTTAAGTCCTGTACTATTGGTTGTTTTTGGTTTTAAATTCCAATATAACTGCTCTCTTTGGATGTTTATTTTGTTTTGTGGTGTTTAAAAAAAGTACGGCAGGATTGATTTTTTATGCGTAAACGGTGCTTTGCTTACTTTGAGTCTTTTTGAATAAAACGTGATTTTTTATTCAAAAAACTGCATTTTATCGTTCGACTTAGGCGTTATTCATGCTAGAAGCGCATTTGTTTACTGCATGAAGTCGCGCGATAAGGGCAATTCTATTTATCTATATTTCATCTTCTTGGCGTTAGGATGTTCTGAATATTAATAAATTAGCGCTATTGTTAAAAATGTGTTGTTTTGCATTGTGGTGACGGCCCATTTTGAGGTTAAGCAGTAAAAGATAGGTTGTATGTCGCTTTGTCGGTGGCTTTTCTAGGCGATCCATGCCATATTTCACCGCAACAAATTGATCCAATTTAGAGTAACGATTCCGGAGCTAAAACATGTCTCACGAAGATGAATATCTATCAGTAGAAGAGTTAATTGAGATTCAAAAGGAAGAGACTCGCGATATTATCGCTGCTCTGCTTGAAGATGGCAGCGATCCTGAAGCACTGTATGAAATCGAGCACCACCTATTTGCTGAAGATTTCGACACCCTAGAAAAAGCGGTTGTTGAAGCATTTAAGATGGGCTTTGAAGTGCTGGAAGCTGAAGAAACTGAAGATGAAGATGGCAATAAGCTGCTTTGTTGTGATGCAACCATGCAGTCGACCTTGGACGCTGAAACCATTGATGCTCAAGTAGAGAAGTTGGTTCATCTCGCTGAAAAATACGACATCATCTATGATGGTTGGGGCACTTACTACGAAGGTGAAGATGCGCTATACCAAGATGACGACGAAGACGAAGACTTCGAAGACTAATAAAACAAGAGCCGGCGATTGCCGGCTTTTGTTTGTGTTCCGTTTGCTCGCATAGCGTTGTTATTCATCTTGTTACACTCACACAGAGAACAGCACTCGCTCATTGGCAGGGTTGTGTATATAATGCGGCAAACTTGATCTAGCTCAATTATGATATGCAACTCTCACTCACTGGTTATTGGCAACTTTCCCCGCTTACCGATCTCTCTATTCCACAAGATGATCTCTGCTTTCCCGCGCCACTGAGCGAGATTTTGCCTGCTTCCCTCTCTGAGCAAGCCATTGCGGCGCAAGAATGGCACTTGATGCACGACATCGAAGTGGATGACAGTTTGCTGGCTTATCCTGCGGTTGAGATGGTGCTTGCTGGAGTGGATTACCATGCCGAAGTGCGCTTAAACGGCATTGCTGTGTTTGATTGTGATAAAAGTCAGTTTGAGTATCGCAAAGATATTCGTCCTTATCTGCAGCATGGACGTAATCGCTTTGAAATTCTTTTTCTCGAAGAGGAAGAAGAATTGCTGTTTGAGGAAGACAGACTGGCATTGTGCGAGTTAGGGGCAAATGCCTATCAACCCAGTGACGAAAGAATGGGGATCTGGCGAGAGCCGTATTTGCAGTTTATCCGCCACGTTCGTCTTGATCGCGTGACGACCGAGCAAATCTGGCACCATGGTGGTGGGTGTGAATTTAAAGTGGATCTCTACTATCAAACCTACGCATCGGGTTTGATTTCAGCTTCAGTCAAGTTTGATGGCCGCCGCTACAATATCCCTCTGGATCTGCGCAGCGATCATGCCAGTGCTTTATTTCAAATTGACGCCCCCAGTCCAGCGACACCATATCAATTAGAGATTGAGCTTGATGGTCAGACGCTGAGCGCCCCCGTTGTGCTCGATGAGGCGATTTCGGTTACCCACTTTATCCGCTAGTTGCCTTATAAATGGCAAATCATCACCACTTCACAAGCGTCATGTCCGGTTTGCCCGAGTGGCGCTTGCAGATGTTCAAATCCGAGTTTTTCATACAGGGCAATGGCTTCTTTCAAGCAGGCAGTGGTTTCTAGATAACAGCGTTGATAACCCATCTTTTTCGCGGCGCTGCGGCTGAGCGATACGATTTTCTTGGCCAGACCCTGCCCACGGCAAATGGGTAAGAAGTACATTTTTTGTAACTCGCAGACACCTTCGACCCCTGTTAGCACAGAAAAGCCACCGCCACCGACGATATTCCCTTGATGTTCCACCACCCAATAGGCGGCATTTGCTTGTGAGTAGATGCTAAAAAGATCGTCTAGGGTTGGGTCGGCAACACTGTAGCCTTTATCGGCGGTTAACCCATACTCCGCCGAAACTTGACGAATCACATTGGCGATTGAGGCGTTGTCTTCAACGGTGATAGGGCGCAAGACAAAGTCCATTTTTTCTGACATAAGACCATTCGTATTTCAAATTATGATGGTCAAAACTATAGAGTCACTACACGGTTGGGTGCAAACAAAAACTGTGCGAATCGAGGGTTTGTTTTGCCGCGCTGTGGCGCAACCAAACCTTCTCATGGAAGTAGTACACTACGGTGTTAATAGACGGTTCGAGTAATGCCATCACCCCACCGACAAACGCATCACCTGTTAACAAGTAAACCACGCTAAACGCCACGCTGAAATGCACGGTAGCAAAACTGGCGGTCTTGATTTTCGTCATCCACTGACGCGCTTTGAGCGCTGGCACAGTAGACCATGCTTTTTCATGGAAGTAAAACGCAATGGTATTGACCGCAGGTTCAATCATCGCAATCAAACTGCCGATGAGGATATCGCCCGTTAAGATGTAGGCAACAGTGAAAGCGACCGTAAAATGAAGTGCTGCAAAGGTAATGGTCTTTTTCATAATCTTATCTCTCATGATGCGTTTGGCTCGTTTTGCCACTGGTGACAGTATCATGGGAAAATTACGAAAGTTAAAATCGATTGAATTTATTATTTTAATAGCCAAATGCTATTGGTTGTGCTTGTTGATTGATTTATATAAATAATTAGTTGATAAAATAAACCCTTGTCACTGAATGTATTTCGGACGTTCGGTTAAAATTACACGCTTTTTATAAAGTTAATGTTTGATTAATCAATAATAAATCGAAAAACAACGTCAGGATAAAAATGAATGGACACTAAGCACATCACGAACTCAATTCAATTTAAAGGCCAAGGAGGGGAGTTCTTTGGTATCTGGATCGTCAACATCTTATTGTCGGTGATCACGCTAGGCATTTACTCAGCCTGGGCCAAGGTTCGCACCAAGCGCTACTTTTATGGCAACACCTTTATCGCGGGTGATAATTTCGAATACCACGCGCAACCGATGCAACTTCTCAAAGGACGCTTGGTGGCACTCGCTCTAGTGGTGATTTGGGTGGTAGCAAACTCATTCTTTCCATTAGCATCGCTGGTGTTGCTTGCGCTGTTCTATGTGGCGCTCCCTTGGCTTCTTTGGAGTAACGCCCGGTTTGATTCTGCTATGACCAGTTATCGAAATGTCCACTTTGCTTTTAATGGCTCGTTGAAAGAGGCTTATATGTCGATACTAGGTCGCGGTCTCGCATCGTTGCTTATTATCGCGATTTACATTGCTATTGTGGTGGCTTCAGCCAATGCGTCCGCGATGGTCGCTACACTATTAGGCTTTGGTACCTTGGTGCTGATGTTTGTTTTGTACGCTTGGGTAGTCGCAGGTATTCACCAATATTTTGCCTCAGGTTATCAGTATGGGGATTGGAAGTTTGTCGCTAAGATTGAAACGGGCTTCTTCTTGAAAACATACTGTAAAGCGATGCTGATTGGTTTCTTAACCGCAGTGGCTTTTATGATTGTGATGGGCACGTTTGTGTTGGGCACTGACATTATGAATATCTTTGCTGGCGAAGTGGACCTGCTGGAAGGGAAAGGGGATTTTGCGTATGTAGTGGTGACTTATCTGGTGACGATTACGATGTCACTGGGTATCACCGCCTATACGACGACTCGTATCCGCAATTATGTTTTCTCGAGACTGACCGCAACGGCAGAAGCTCAGTCTGAGACGGAGTTTCGTTTTGCGTCAACCTTTGGTGTTTGGGACTACATGAGTTTGATAGTCACCAACTTCTTGTTGCAAGTGATCACGCTTGGCTTGGCTCGTCCTTGGGTGATGGTGCGCACCTCTCGCTACGTTGCTAGCCATACTGGTGTCATTGGGGATATGGATACGCTGAAAGCAACCGATCAAGATTCTGCGGTGAAAAACGCCATCAGTGATGAAGTGGCGCAAGCGTTTGATCTTGGCCTCAGTATCAGCTAATGCGCATTTTTGGAACCGCATTCCCGCCTCGTAGCTCAGAGCGCTGTGAGGCGGAGATCGACACTTCTCAACCACACTTGCTTGCTCTGCATGTGAATGGGGAGATTTTCAGTGCTGATTACCATTACCTGCACATCAGTGAGCCTGTAGGTCGCTTACCTGTGCGTATTTCCTTTCCGAATGGTTGGGTGTTTGTCACTGAGCCCAGTACGGCGTTATCGAAGTGGCTAGGTTTTCATAAAAAGCAAAGCTTTGTTGATCGAATGGAAGGTAACATCCCTGCTTGGATTCTTTCGGCTATGGTGTGTTTGGCGGTGATCGCGGGGTGCTATTACTATCTGTTGCCTTGGGGAAGTCAGAAGATCGCTGAGAGCTTACCGGATTCCTTATCTATCGCTGTTGGAGAGCAGGTGCTGGATTCGCTTGATTTGCAGTTAGAACCCAGTCAATTGCCTGAGGAGCAGCAGAGCGCTATTCGCCAAAGAGTTCAACAGTTTGCGCAGGTATTGCCAGAGTTGCCGTATGACATCAAGGTGGAGTTTCGCTCAATGCCAGAAGGCGCCAATGCGTTTGCGCTACCCGGTGGGACGATTGTTTTGCTTGATGAGCTAGTGGCGCTTGCACAAACCCAGCAACAGTTGGACAGCATCATTCTGCATGAGATGGGCCATGTCCATCACCGTCATATGATGAAGCAAGTGGTTCACTCTACCATCCTTTCGGTAGCAGTCTCTCTCATCACAGGAGAAAGTTCTGGGATTGTTGATAACCTAGCGGGGGTTGGGGTGTTTATCGTTTCCAATGGCCAGTCTCGTGAAGCGGAAACGCAAGCAGACCTGTACGCGAAAAAGGCAATGAAGCAGATCTATGGCACAAGTGAGCCGCTGGCTGAGATGTTCGAGCTGTTCCAAACGCAGGAAATGATGGATATTCCGGAATGGTTTAGTTCTCACCCTAATTTTTCCGAGCGAATTCAAGCCGCAAGGGAAGAGTAGCCAAGCATGCTTTGCTAAAATCGTGGTGCACCGTAGAGGATAAATACAAAAAAGGCAGCGATAACGCTGCCTTTCGTTTTATGAAGCTAACAAGAATTACAGTGCCGCGATGGTCGCTTTTTGCTCTTCAAGTTTTGCCAAGGTTTCTTGGTAGCCTTCCAGCTTCTCACGCTCTTTCGCGATAACCGCTTCAGGGGCTTTGGCGACGAAACCTTCGTTACCCAGCTTACCTTCGATGCGCTTGATTTCACCTTGTGTCTTCGCCACTTCTTTATCCAAACGAGCAAGCTCTGCATCTTTGTCGATCAGGCCCGCCATTGGGATCATCAGTTCAGATTTCGCCACAAGTGCTGTTGCACAGGCTGGTGTTTCTTCGCCCGCAGCCAATACACGAACCGACTCAAGTTTCGCTAGTGACATCAATACTTGTTTGTTCGCTTCTAGGCGCGCTGCATCTTTCTCGTCTGCTTTTAGCATCACTTCCAGCGGTTTGCCTGGGTTGATGTCGTATTCAGCACGTAGGTTACGGATGCTAGTGATGAACGCTTTCACCCATTCGATGTCGTCTAGCGCTTCTTGGTTGAAGTTCGCTTCATCGTATTGAGGTAGAGACTGCAACATGATTGTCTCGCCTTCCACACCGTCTACTAGTGGCTTGATGCTTTGCCAGATTGTTTCTGTGATGTAAGGAATCACTGGGTGAGCTAGACGTAGCGTCTTCTCAAGCACCGTGATTAGCGTACGGCGAGTACCGCGTTGTTGCGCTTCAGTCCCTTTCCATAGAACGGGTTTAGTCAGCTCTAGGTACCAGTCACAGAATTGGTTCCAGATGAATTCGTACAGCGTGTTTGCCGCCATATCGAGACGGTAGTTGTCGATATGGTTGTTGAATGCTTTCGCTGCCAGTTCAAACTGAGACTCGATCCATTTGTCCGCTAGTGAGTATTCGATCTCACCTGCGCCAAAGCCACAATCTTGCTCTTCTGTGTTCATCATTACGTAACGGCTTGCGTTCCATAGCTTGTTACAGAAGTTACGGTAACCTTCAAGACGCTTCATATCCCAGTTGATATCGCGACCTGTTGATGCCATTGCGGCAAGCGTAAAGCGTAGCGCGTCAGTACCGTAGGCTTCGATACCGTTTTCAAATGTCTTACGCGTGTTCTTCTCGATCTTCGCTGCTAGCTGAGGCTGCATCATGTTGCCAGTGCGCTTCTCTACTAGAGACTCTAGGTCGATACCATCGATCATGTCGATTGGGTCAAGTACGTTACCTTTCGACTTAGACATCTTGTCGCCGTTTTCGTCACGGATCAGACCGGTCACATAAACGGTTTTGAATGGGACTTGTGGCTTGCCATTTTCGTCTTTGACGAAGTGCATGGTCATCATGATCATGCGCGCAACCCAGAAGAAGATGATGTCGAAACCAGTTACTAGCACGTCTGAAGGGTGGAAGACTTTCAGATCGTCAGTTTGCTCTGGCCAGCCTTGCGTGCCGAACGTCCATAGTGCAGAAGAGAACCAGGTATCCAGTACGTCTTCGTCTTGGTGTAGTTCAATCACAGACTCTAGGTTGTGGTTTTGACGAACTTCTTCTTCGCTGCGACCGACGTAAACATTGCCTTGGTTGTCGTACCAAGCAGGGATACGGTGGCCCCACCATAGTTGACGAGAGATACACCAGTCTTGAACGTCACGCATCCAAGAGAAGTACATATTTTCGTATTGCTTAGGCACGAATTGGATGTCGCCGTTTTCTACGGCTTCAACGGCGGTTTTCGCTAGAGGCGCAGTACGTACGTACCATTGGTCAGTCAGCATTGGTTCAATAACCACGCCACCACGGTCGCCATAAGGCACTTGTAGATCGTGATCTTTCACTTCTTCAAGCAGACCTAGTTCGTCGAACTCTGCCACGATCGCTTTACGCGCTGCGAAACGCTCCATGCCGTGGTATTTAGCAGGTAGCTCAGTGCTGTAAGCATCGCTTGGCTCGCCGTTGGTCGTGAACACTTCTGCCGCATCACGGATGTTGGCGTCAAACGTCAGAATGTTGATCATTGGTAGCTGGTGGCGCTTACCCACTTCGTAGTCGTTGAAGTCGTGCGCTGGGGTAATCTTCACACAGCCAGTGCCTTTTTCCATGTCTGCGTGCTCATCGCCCACGATAGGGATGCGGCGATCAACGATAGGCAGGATGATGTCTTTACCGATCAGATCTTGGTAACGTGGATCTTCTGGGTTAACAGCAACACCAGTATCACCTAGCATGGTTTCAGGACGAGTCGTCGCTACAACGATGTAATCTTTGCCATCTGCTGTTTTCACGCCATCCGCTAGCGGGTAGCGGAAGTGCCACATGTGGCCTTTGGTGTCTTTGTTCTCTACTTCTAGATCTGAGATCGCTGTGTGCAGTTTAGGATCCCAGTTAACTAGGCGCTTACCGCGGTAGATGAGGTCATCTTCGTATAGGCGCACGAATACTTCTTGAACGGCATTAGACAGGCCATCATCCATGGTGAAGCGTTCACGATCCCAGTCTACTGATGCGCCAAGACGACGAAGCTGCTTAGTGATGGTGCCGCCTGATTCGCCTTTCCATTCCCAGATTTTGTCGATGAAAGCCTCACGACCGTAATCGTGTTTGGTTTTGCCTTCTTCTGCAGCGATCTTACGCTCAACAACCATCTGAGTAGCGATACCTGCGTGGTCAGTACCGACTTGCCAAAGGGTATTTTTACCCTTCATACGCTCACAACGGATCAGTGTATCCATGATCGTATCTTGGAACGCGTGGCCCATATGTAGGCTACCAGTGACGTTCGGTGGCGGGATCATGATGCTGTATGATTCTTTTGACGTGTCACCGTGTGGTTTAAAGTAGCCTTGCTCTTCCCAAGTCTTATACAGATCTTGTTCGATTGAGGTTGGGTTGTATGTTTTTTCCATGGGAGCTTAATCTGGTTAAGTTAATCTAGGTCAATCTTTATAAGTGAACTCTCTATTGGGAGAGCTTAACTATAAGGATTGACCGCTAGTTGTGTTCAATTTCGATTGTTTGCAGTTGGTAACCTGCTTGACGGTAGATTTTATACCTTTCTCGCGCGAGCTGTTTAGCTTTTTCTTCGCAAGGGACGAAGTCTACCACCTCAGCAAACTTGTTCGCAAAGGTTGTCTCATTTTTCGCCAAATTTATTACCAGTTGGCGGTTCCAGCTTGGCTTGACACCTTCGTGACCTATCTCAATGTTGGTGGCGTATTTTGGACCTTCACCGACCAAATTATGCGCAACAAACTGAGCGGGCTCAACTTGCCAAAAGTACTCTGCAATTTGCTCTGCGTGACGTTTACTTTCTCCATTGAGATACACCTTCGCCCCTTGCTTGGCAAAATGGTGGGCAAGGAACACTACGTAGTGAGCAAAACCTTCTGGCGTTGCTTGTGGGGTGTGTTCTCGGACAATGTAAAACGTGGCTCTTTGCATAGCTTGTTCGTCTCTCTGGCGATGAAAAAAAGGGCCTTGCGGCCCTTTTTACATTGACTTGAATTATTCTTCAGTCTCTTGGCCACTGCGATTTAGCAGGAATTGGACCAGCATAGAGACAGGACGACCTGTCGACCCTTTGGCTGCGCCAGACTTCCATGCTGTGCCTGCGATGTCTAGGTGTGCCCAGTTGTATTTCTTAGCAAATTTAGACAAGAAGCATGCTGCTGTGATGGTACCGCCAGGACGGCCGCCAATGTTTGCCATGTCGGCAAATGGGCTCTTTAGCTGTTCATGGTATTCATCCGCCATTGGTAGGCGCCAAGCACGATCGCTAGATTGTTCAGAAGCATTGACGAGCTCATGAGCAAGAGGGTTGTGGTTAGACAGAACACCAGTAATGTGGTGACCCAGTGCAATAACACAAGCGCCAGTGAGCGTCGCAACGTCAACCACGCAGTCTGGTTCAAAACGCTCAACGTAAGTCAGTGCATCACACAGTACCAAACGACCTTCTGCATCGGTATTGAGTACTTCTACGGTTTGACCTGACATAGTCGTTAGGATATCACCTGGACGGTAAGCGTTGCTGCCTGGCATGTTTTCACAACCAGCAAGTACGCCAATCACGTTGACTGGTAGGTTCAGTTTTGCCAGCGCTTTCATCGTGCCGAATACGGAGGCTGCGCCACACATGTCGTATTTCATTTCATCCATGCCTTCGCCTGGTTTCAGTGAAATACCGCCTGAATCGAATGTTAGACCTTTACCGACAAGAACAATCGGTTTGGCTTCTGAATCTGGATGGCCTTTGTATTCGATGATAGACATCATCGATTCATTTTTTGAACCGCGACCGACCGCTAGGTAAGAAGACATACCCAGTTTTTCCATCTCTTGCTCACCGATGATTTTGGTGGTGATGGTTTCGTAGTCATCTGCCAGACGACGCGCTTGAGAGGCGAGGTAAGCTGGGTTTGCGATGTTTGGTGGCATGTTGCCAAGGTCTTTACAGGCTTTCACACCTGAAGCAATCGCCAAACCGTGAGTGATGGCTTTCTCGCCAAGGTTCAGTTCACGACGTGTTGGTACGTTGAAGACAAGCTTACGTAGTGGGCGACGTGTTTCTGGCTTCACGCTCTTGAATTGATCAAAGGTATACAGGCCATCTTTCGTTGCTTCAACCGCTTGGCGCACTTTCCAGTACGTGTCACGGCCTTTAACGTGCAGTTCAGTTAGGAAGCACACCGCTTCCATAGAGCCTGTTTCGTTAAGTGTATTGATGGTTTTCTGAATGATCTCTTTATATTGGCGCTCACCAAGCTCACGCTCTTTACCGCAACCAACCAAAAGAACACGTTCAGAAAGCACACCTGGAACTTGATGCAGCAGTAGCATCTGACCTGGTTTACCTTCTAGATCACCACGGCGAAGTAGTGAACTGATGTAACCGTCACTGATTTTATCGAGCTGTTCGGCTACTGGAGAAAGGCGACGTGGTTCAAACACACCAACAACGATACATGCGCTACGTTGTTTCTCTGGACTGCCACTTTTTACACTGAACTCCATGCGTACTCCTACATCCTGAAGACAAATAGTTCTAAATGTTAGATAATGACCGCTTACTTGTTGAATTCTATTCTCGGTCTACTCTGTAAGTTACAGATTAACATTTAGTCAGTTTTTTTGAAAAATAAAAGGTTCAACGGGAAATTATAGTGATTCGACCAAAAAAACAAGTTTTGTATAGGTAATTTCAGCGTGATTATTGTTAGATATTTGATCCGCGAAACACTCAAGAGCCAATTTGCGATCTTTTTCGTACTTTTTTTGGTGTTTCTCAGCCAGCAGTTCATTAGTGTGTTAGCGGATGCGTCGGATGGCGATATTCCGGCCAGTTTGATCATGTCGATTGTCGCGTTGAACATGCCATCGATGGGACTGTTAATGTTACCACTCAGTCTGTATATCGGTATTTTGATTACCTTTGGTCGACTTTACGCGGAAAGCGAAATCGTGGTGATGAACGCTACGGGTATTGGGAATAAGTTCCTGATTCAAGCTGCATTGTATTTGGCGGTGATCACCTCCGGCGTGGCTGCGTTCAACTCATTGTGGTTGTCTCCTTGGTCGATGGATCGTGTTGAGCAATTGACCGAACAGGTGGCGGCTGAAAATAGTGTCGATTTATTAAAGAAAGGCCAATTTCAGTTCACTCCTGATCGCTCTTCGGTGGTTTTCATTGATGATATCAAAGATAAACAGCTGTCTAATGTGTTTGTCGCACAGCTTATGCCCAGAGATTCCATTCTACCGAGTGTGATGTTCGCTAATAGCGGTGAGGTGAAAGAGCTGTCTGATGGCCGTCAGATCATCTCTATGAAGCAAGGGACACGCTACGAAGGCGTACCAACTCGCGTGGAGTACATGATCACTGAATTTGAACAATACGACGGTTTAATTGGTCAACGTTCGGTCAAACAGCGAGGGCGAGATTGGGATGCGATTCCAACGCTGGAGCTGATTGGTAATCCTGACCCAGAAGCGCAAGCTGAGCTGCAATGGCGCGTTTCCCTATTCGTTTGTATCCCTTTACTGACCATGCTGGTTATCCCACTTTCAGCAGTGAACCCGCGTCAAGGGCGATTTGCCAAAATGGGGCCGGCTATCCTCATCTATCTTGCGTATTTCTTGTCGATCAGCGCAACGAAATCTGCGTTGGAAGAGGGGGATATTTCTGCCTCGATTGGTATGTGGCCTATTAATGGTTTGCTACTGCTGGTGGCGATTATGGCGAACTTTATGGACAGCATTGCCGTTAGACGAATCAAAGACAATTTTAAAAAGAAGAGGCTAGCGTAAATCGTGTTTAAAATTTTAGACCTTTACATCGGTAGAACGATCGTAGCAACCACCTCTTTGGTATTGGTCACCTTTGTTGGCCTTTCTGGCATCATTAAGTATGTTGAGCAATTGCGTAAAGTGGGCAAAGGAACGTATGACCTCTTGCATGCGCTGTACTTTGTTTTATTGAGTATTCCTCGCGATATCGAAATGTTTTTCCCAATGGCCGCCTTGCTTGGTGCTCTGATTGGGCTAGGAATGCTGGCGTCGAGTTCAGAATTGGTGGTGATGCAGGCTGCTGGTTTTTCTAAGCTGGATATCGGCGTCTCCGTGTTAAAAACCGCAGTACCGTTAATGCTGGTAGTGATGGCTCTGGGCCAATGGGGTGCACCAGACGCACAGAAAATGGCTCGCGATTTGCGTTCGTTTGCCTTATCTGGCGGTAGCATTGTTTCCGTGCGCAGTGGTGTCTGGGCCAAAGATGCCAATGACTTTATTTTTATCGGCAAGGTAGATGAGGACAAGCTCTATGGGCTTAACATGTGGAAGTTTGACCAGAATAAGAAGCTGCAATCGGTCATTTTTGCCGAAGAGGTTGATTACCAACAAGACAATCGCTGGTTGATGCGTTACGTGCAAATTACCGATATGCAAGATGAGAAAGTCATTTCCAAACATTCATTAGAGCAGATGGAATGGGAAACCTCATTGGCTCCCGATAAATTAGCTGTTGTGACGGTAAAACCGGAAGAGCTTTCTCTCAGTGGCCTCTATGACTATGTGACCTATCTCAAAGCCTCCGAGCAAGATGCTTCTCGCTATGAGTTAGCGTTCTGGCGCAAGTTGACTCAGCCCATTTCGATTGCAGTGATGATGTTGATGGCATTGTCATTTGTGTTTGGTCCGCTTCGAAGTGTCACCATGGGGGCGAGAGTGATCTCAGGTGTGATTGCGGGGTTTGCTTTTTACATTTCCAGCGAGTTCTTTGGGCCTTTGACGTTGGTGTATGGTATTCCACCAGTGTTTGGGGCAGTGGCTCCGAGTATTGTGTTCTTTATTGTCGCCGTGATGTTGTTGAACCGAAAACTGCAATAAATAATGGGATTGACTCGCGAAAGAAAAGAAGATGGAAGGCAATATGCCTTCCATTTTTTATGGTCTCTTTAACTCGATCGCCTAGATTGTTTAGCTTGGGATTATCTGACTTTAGGCAGCAAAACGACTTCTGTTTTGGCCCAAATGTCGTGAAAGCCCCTTTTCTTCGGATCGATTGGCACAGTGAAATTTGCCAAACCAAACGCAGAAGTGGCAATGCGTATTAGAGCTTGAGTTGGAGTAATCATCGAACCGTCGTGATTACGTACTTGAATCTTCCATGCTCGCATTCCAAGTGTTTGGCCTGCTCGAGTCCAAAAATAGACTAAGAAGTAGATCCATACAGCGGCAAGATAGAAAGTAAAGAGTGGGCTGATGATTGGGTGTCGGCTGAGTAAATCTGCGGCATCCACATATTCGCCATAACTGATCAAGCCCATCCCATTTAGGGCAAACAGGATGGCCATCACGACCCCGGCCGCCATCATTTCTAAAGCAATAATAATCAAAGCGTCATAAAAAAGTGCCGCAAGGCGACGAAAAAGCCCAGCAGGCGGTAATGTTGTTGTAGTCATCATCGTTCACTTACCATTCAAATTGTGCGTCAGGATATAGATTCAACCCTATGAAGAAAAGAGAGCTAGAGCACACTGTGTTCATTTGTGGCGAAAACTTAGGCAAACGGTAATTATTTCAATCTTTTGCTCTTGCACAACCGAAAAGCTTACGTATAATGCCAAGCATCGAAAGGCAATAGCCTAAAGATGCCGGTGTGGTGAAATTGGTATACACGACGGATTCAAAATCCGTTTCCTTCGGGAGTGGCGGTTCAAGTCCGCCCACCGGTACCATACATAGAAAGGTCGCTTTTATAGCGGCCTTTCGTCGTTTTGGGCTTTTGGAAAACGCTCTTTGCTTTCTTTCTGCATTTGTATTGCTTTTTCTCCTATGCCGCCGCTTTTCTAGCACTAAGTGTTCAATCAAGCAGACTTTGTCACAAGTACCTTAATTTAAAATGCTTCAATCACTTCGTTGAGCTCTTAAGCGAGTCGTGTTTCTCCGACATAAACGAAAAAAGCGCGGAGAAGACTCCGCGCAAACTATCTACATTGTGATAGCAGGAACAGCTTATAGAGCTGTGAATAAGGTGTTCTGTGTGTCAGGTGTCCACGTTACCTGTGAGACATGCGGAACATTGACGAGATAGCGTACTCCTTTGTAGTTCACCACATCGCCTTGAGCGTACTCCACATTCAACATCCAGTTCGTTGCTGGATCTGCATTGGTCCATAGGCTAGAGGTTGCTGAGGGCGCCCAATCAGCTTGCGCTGTGTGGCTGGTGACGGCTTTGTAAACCGTCCCTTGATGAAGGACATAGGCGCCTGTTGAGTAGGTTGTATTGACCTGCCACTCTGGTGTGTAGTTGTCCATCGTATCAAAGACGTATCCTGCCTCTTTGGCAATACGGATGAACTCTGCCAGTTTTGGTAGGTTTTGTGTTGCCCCCATACCGCGTTTGCCATCTTCGAATAAAAATTCATGAGTTAAGACAATCACTTTGTCCGCATGTAATGGTGTACCGCAAGGGAATTGTTGGGCTTTAGAGTTGATCGGATTGATGGTGGTAGGAGCACAGCTGTTTAAAGCAGCATCAACATAGCTCAAAAATGGAACCGCTTCCGTTAAGCTGTTTGCTGGCATCGCAATTCCCCAGTTTTCTGGTGCCCAATCCACATCCCAGCCGTGCGTTTGATAGCCTTTATTAGCCAAAATGTTCTGTACTTCAATGGATGCTTTGACACTGTTTGATGGGTTGTCGGGATCACAAACATAACCGGGTTCCCATGGTTTAAGATTGTCCGATGTCGCACAGAGGCCATCTGCTTTAAAGCTTTTCGTCACACGCCAACCGTTAGTGTAGGGAAGACGAGCAAGCTCATCACCCTTATAGTTTGGGTAGCTGCTAATGGAAGGGAAGTAGCGCTCCAGAACCGCAAGGTTTTGTTCAAAGGTTGCAGCATCATAAACAGGATCTTGATAGGAGTTGATTTGATGATTACCTGTTGCATTACATTCAGCTCCGCTGTTTGGGCCAAATTCTTCCACGCAGTTATGGATCATGTGATCGTAACTGTGGTTCCCCACGATATGGCCAGAGTCGAGAGCCAACTTGAGCGCCTCAAGTGCTCGGTCTTCATTTTCATCCCCAATTCCATCTAAGTGCCAAGCATTGAAATAGAATGTGGCTTTAATTCCGCCTTCATTGAGCACTTGAATGACATCAAGGCTCGCGTTAATTGGGCCGTCATCAAAGGTTAAATAAATCGTGCCTTTTGGGCTTGTTTGTGCCAAAGCACTTCCTGAAATAACGATACTCGCAGCAGTAAGTAAAGCCAGTTTTTTTAATTTCATTTTTCTATCCTTTTTGAAATTAATTAATAATGACGTTGTTAGTTTTATATTGATAAAAGTGTTTTTATATTCGCTAATTAAATAACGATTAATCAAAATCGTTGCTCTCTTCTTGGTTATTATCCTATCCATGATTACCAATCTAAAAATAGGGTTAATTGTTCGAAATGAGATTTTGTTCACGAACAATGCAACCGGTTGCGCTTTTTTGCATGGATTTATTTTGCTACAGTTTTTAGGTCAGATTTTGAACAAGGGAAAATAAGTGATGAAAAAGATTTTGTTATGCTGTAGTGCGGGCATGTCAACGAGTATGCTGGTCAAGAAAATGGAGCAAGCTGCCGCGAGTAAAGGGATCGAATGCAAGATTGATGCGTTATCTGTCAATGCGTTTGAGGAAGCGATTAAAGAATACGATGTTTGTCTGTTAGGGCCGCAAGTGCGATTCCAACTCGAGTCTTTACAGAAGACGGCGCAGGAGCATGGTAAGAATATTGCGGCGATCTCTCCGCAAGCTTACGGAATGATGAAAGGTGATGAAGTTCTTCAGCAAGCGCTAGATTTAATTAACTAATTCGCGAACGTAAAATTTTAAGAAGTTAATCAGGTCATATATTAAATATGGCTAAGGGTTGCTTTGTCTAAAAATAAGGAAGGATTCTATGAAGCTTTATGATGCGATAATTGGAGTTGTTGAAAAATATATTGCTCCAATAGCGGCTAAAGTTGGTAATCAGCCTCACGTGAGAGCGATGCGTGATGGTTTTATCGTGGCCATGCCATTTATTATTGTTGGTAGTTTTATTTTAATTTTTGCTTTTCCACCTTTTTCAGAAGATACCACTAATACTTTTGGTCGAGTGTGGTTAGATTTTGCTACTAAGCACTTCGATACCATTATGATGCCCTTCAATATGTCGATGGGGATCATGACGATATTTGTCTCGTTGGGGGTCGCTTACAGTTTGGCGAAAGCTTACAAAATGGATGGCATCACGAGTGCTGTGTTATCACTGATGTGCTTTTTGTTGGTGGCAGCACCGGCTAAAGATGGCGCTTTATCGATGGCACACATGGGCGGAACGGGGATCTTCACTGCGGTGATGTGTGCCTTCTTCGCGGTGGAGCTATATCGCTTTATGAAGAAGCATAACATTACCATTCGAATGCCAGAGCAAGTTCCTCCTGCGATTGCACGATCCTTTGAGGTTCTGCTACCAGTCTTAGCGATTTTTATTACGCTCTACCCGCTGAGTTTATTCGTGCAAGCCCAATACGATATGTTGATTCCAGATGCGGTTATGGCAATGTTTAAACCTCTGATCAGCGCATCCAATACACTTCCTGCTATTATTGGTGCCTTGCTGGTCTGTCAGCTATTGTGGTTTGCTGGTATTCACGGTGCGGCCATTGTTGTTGGCCTGCTTTCTCCTATCTTCCTAACGAATATCAGTGCAAACATTGATGCGTTCGTTGCCGGACAGCCAGTTCCAAACGTCTTTACTCAGCCATTCTGGGATTTCTACATCTTTATTGGTGGCTCTGGTGCGACATTAGCGCTAGTGATGTTGATGTCTTTCAGCCGTTCAGCGCATTTAAAGAGCATTGGTCGTATGAGTGCGGTACCAGGACTCTTCCAGATTAACGAACCCGTTATCTTTGGTAGCCCTGTGGTGATGAACCCAATTCTCTTCCTACCATTTGTTTTTGCTCCGGTGATTAACGCCACCATCGCTTATTTTGCTGTGCAGTTTGGCTTTGTTGGCATGGGCGTAGCGACAACGCCTTGGACAACTCCGGCCATCATCGGTGCATCGTGGGGAAGTGGCTGGACATTTACGCCGATTCTCCTCGTTGTTGGGTTACTGATCCTTGATCTCTTCATCTATCTGCCATTTTTCAAAATGTTTGAGAAACAGATTCTGGAGCAAGAGCAACCCAACACAGAATCTCAAGAGCAGCCACAAGCCAGTGGCCAAGGTGTTACCGCTTAATTTATCGAGATTTGAGGCTGCGAAGTCGCAGCCTCTCTTTGGAGGAGAGAAAAATGGAACAAGAACTGGTGGTGATGGAAATCATTTGTAATGCAGGTGAAGCAAGAAGTTTGTGCTTTGAAGCATTGAAATTATCACGGCAGAAAGAGTTTGTGCTGGCGGACGAAAAACTGGCTCAAGCAAAGGAGTGTTTGAACAAGTCACACTTAGTGCAAACGCAGCTGATTGAAGAAGATCAAGGTGAAGGCAAAGTGCCTATGACATTGGTCATGGTTCATGCGCAGGATCATCTTATGACGACAATCTTGGCTCATGAGCTTGCAGTAGAAATGGTCGAACTTCATAAGCAGTTGGCTGGATGAGGAAGTCTTATGTCTAGAAAAGGACTAAAACTTGCGATTATCGGGGGAGGCAGTAGCTATACCCCTGAGTTAGTCGAAGGTGTATTAAAAAGAGCAGCATTTCTGCCAGTAGAGCAAATCCATTTTGTCGATATTGAGGCGGGTGCAGAAAAACTGGAGATCATTCGTCAGTTATCGCAAAGAATGGTGGATAAGGTTGGCGCTAAGATTGAGATCAAAGCTGGCTTTGATCGTAGAGAAGCGATCTTGGGCGCCGATTTTGTCATGACACAATTTCGTGTAGGCGGATTAGCCGCTCGAGCCAGTGATGAGCGCATCCCATTGAAGTATGATGTGATTGGTCAAGAAACCACTGGGCCAGGTGGGTTTGCTAAAGCCCTGCGCACCATCCCGGTGATCCTCGATATTTGTCGAGATATCGAAGAGCTAGCACCTGAAGCTTGGATGCTGAACTTTACCAATCCAGCAGGGCTGGTTTCCGAAGCGGTAAGCAAGTACTCCAAGGTGAAAAGCATTGGCTTATGCAATGTGCCAGTTTCAATGCAAATGATGATTGCAGAGATGATGGATTGCGAACCCAAGGAATTGCAGCTTGAGTTTGCTGGCCTTAATCACTTGGTATGGGTACATAACGCTTGGCTAGACGGAAAAAATATCACGGAGACCGTGTTGGAAAAAGTTGGTGATGGTGCCAATTTCAGCATGAAGAACATTTGGGAAGAACCTTGGGATCCAACTTTCTTAAAAGCTTTAGGGGCCATTCCTTGTCCTTATCATCGCTACTTTTATCAAACCGACGCAATGTTGGCTGAAGAGAAGCAAAGCGCGCGAGAAAAAGGCACGCGAGCTGAGCAGGTGATGGAAACAGAAAAAGCGTTGTTCCAGCTTTATCAAGATCCCGGTTTAGATCATAAACCTGAAGAGTTAGAGCAACGTGGTGGGGCGTACTATTCAGATGCGTCACTAAACTTGGTGGATGCGATTTACAACAACCGAAACAGTATCCATGTGGTTAACGTCTTAAATAATGGTGCGATAAATACGTTGCCGGATAATGCCGTGATTGAATGCAGTTCTGTGGTAGGAAGTTGGGGAGCTAAGCCGATTGCTATAGGCACTTTGTCACCAAAAGTCAGTGGACTGTTACATCAAGTGAAAGCATATGAACAATTAGCGATCGAAGCTGCTGTTCATGGCGATTACCATCAGGCCTTGATGGCATTAGCGAATAATCCATTGGTTCCTGATATTGGTAGAGCTAAGCTGATTTTGGACGATATTCTCCAAGAAAATGCAGAGTACTTACCGCAGTTTAAGTTAACCTCTCTTTAATAAGGTGGATGTTGAGATGAAAGTTATTTTTAACGCTGACGATTTTGGCCTCACGCGAGGGGTGAATGATGGCATTGTCCATGCTCATTTAGATGGCGTAGTGCGCTCAACTACGATGATGGTTGGTATGCCAGCAGAAGCCCATGCAGTTGAGTTGGCTAACCATTTGCCAGAGTTAAAAGTGGGCCTTCATCTCAGATTCACTGCGGGGAGACCGCTAACGGAAGAGCAAAACCTAGTCGGCAGAGACGGCGATTTCACTCCTTATGGGCAATTTTGGCATCGACGAGACTACGATCCTATTGCGATACACAACGAAGCGGTAGCGCAAGTGGAGTACTTTTTAGCGCTGGGATTGAACTTGAGCCATATCGATAGTCACCACCATGCGCATACTCATCCACAGTTTGAACCTGTTATTTACGACATTGCGAGAACCTATCAAGTACCGCTGCGAAGCACGGGATTGGCTGGTGAAGAAGAGTTTGGTTGCCGCTATCACTTTACCGATCATTTCTATGACAAGCGAGTAGGGCACGATTCGCTGATACAGCACTTGTTGACGTTAAAAGAGCACTATGACGTTGTAGAAGTGATGTGTCACCCCGCCATCGTGGACACTGCGTTAGAAGCTTGCAGTGGTTATGCCAAACAAAGAGAACTTGAACTGGCCATTTTAACCAGTGATGAACTCAAGCTAAGTTTGAGAAAGCATGATATCGAAGTCACGGATTATTCCGAGTTGATTTTTGCACCACTGCACAGCTGTGTATGATTAAGACTGCCAGCATCGCCCCCTAGTCACCTTTCAAGTTGCTGGCAGTCACTTTTTATGAAGAAGCTCTGAGCGCTTCGAATTGGGTTGAAGGAATGGCAAGAATTAAAGATGTAGCAGAGCTTGCTGGTGTAAACCGCTCTACCGTATCGCGCATTATTAATGGCGAAGGCAAATTTAAAGAAGAAACCAAGAAGAAAGTTGAATGGGCAATGGCGCAACTCAACTACCGACCAAGTGCTATAGCGCGCTCACTGGCCACTTCTTCTTCCAATATGGTGGGGCTATTAGTTACCTACTATACAGGTGGTTTCTTCGGAGAAATGATGGACCGTGTTCAAACCGAATTAGATCAACACAATAAGTTTCTCATCACTGCTCAAGGACACCATTCCGCGCAAGGTGAACGAGATGCAATACAACGCTTTCATGACCTACGCTGTGATGGCTACGTCTTGCACAGTCGTTACTTATCTGATGATGATTTGAGAGAGTTAGCTCAGCAAACAACACCGTTCGTCTTATTAGATAGATACGTCGAAGGATTGGAAGAACGTTGTATTACCTTCGATCATCGAGCAGCTAGTTTGATCGCTGTGAATCATCTAATTCACCAAGGTCATCGTCAAATCGGTTGCATTACTGGCCCAAGCCAACGGTATAACAGTCAACTGAGAAAACAAGGCTATCTAGATGCAATGAAGCAGATAGAGAATCAAGGAGGGAGAGCATTATGCATTGAAGGCGATTATGGTCGAAAAAGTGGCTACCGCGCGATGCAAATTTTGCTTGAACGTGAACCTACATTGACGGCGGTATTTTCTTGCAGTGAAGAAATGACGATTGGTGCACTGCAATATTTACATGAGAAGAAAATTGCAGTTCCAGAGCAAATATCTATAGTCAGTTTTGATAGTGTCGATCTGTGTGAGAGCCTTTATCCGACCGTGACAGCGGTGCATTTCCCGATTAGTGAAATGGCGGAAGTGGCGGTTCAAACCTTGATACATCTCATTAAAGATCAACCACTCACCCCTATAGACGGTTTTCAGCCGATACTAAAAAGGCGGAATGCAGACCGTACAATTTAATCGAATCAGACACCTGCAGTAAGTTGAATTGTTGACTATCTTTGTAAGAGACATAACAAGGAGAGAGATATGTTTCAACTTACTCCCTACCTTTACTTTGCCGGACGCTGTGCAGAAGCCCTCGAATTTTATCATCATTGCTTTGGTGGACGTGTAACCAACATCCGTTTGTTCAAAGATGCCCCTCAATATATTGAATCGGTAGAACCTGATTGGATTATGCATGCCGAATTTGAAGCGAATGGTATCCATCTGATGCTCTCCGACGGTGTCGTTGCCAAGGAGTTAGCGGGAAACAATATGGCGTTGTCTCTGCGCGTTGATGATCTCGACATACAATTAAAGTTGTTTGACCAATTGGCTGATGGTGGGCGAGTGATGATGCCTTTAACTGACACCTTTATTGGCAGTCGTTTAGGAAAGGTTGAAGACAAATTTGGTGTTCGTTGGATGATTCACTGTAAATTTACAAATTGATAGTGATTGGAAATGTGAATTGTTATTGATGAATTAATTGACAAAATCCACTAAAATTTCGCCTTTATTTTAGAAATTTTGGTCTTAACGAGAAGTGGCAACTATCAAAATTACAGTAGATCGTATTCAACCTGGATTACATATACGTCTGCCGTTGAAGTGGAACGAGCACCCTTTTCTATTTAATAGCTTCAAGATCAAGGATCAGGAACAAGTGGAAATGATTCGCCACTTGGGCGTGAAGTGGGTCTTCCTCAATGTTAATCAGAGTGATACGCAGCCATTGCCTGCCAATCAGCAAAACCTTTCTGAAAGTGAACAGCAATCTGAAAAACTTGATGGCGAAACCAAAAAGCTTTGGGATGAAAAGCAAAAGCGTATCGAGAAGTTAAGTTCTTACCGACGTCGTGTCATTCAATGCGAAAAAGAATTTGAACGTTCGTTGGCGAGAATGCGCTCTGTCATGACCAAAATTCGCAATCGTCCGACCGATGCGGTTGATGAAGCAAAACAACTCATCGATGACATCGTTGAAAAATTGATGAGTGATGACAATGTGACCCTTCATCTCATGAATGGGAAAAGTGAATTTGAAGATATCTATTTTCACTCATTAAACGTGTCCGTCATCGCGATGATGATAGGCCGTGCAAAAGGGTTTAGTGCGGCACAGCTAAAAGAACTTTCATTTGCCGCTTTGTTTCACGATATCGGTAAAATAAAAATTCCCTCTGCGATTGTCCGTAAACAAACGCCACTCACTGATCCTGAGTTTAATTACCTCAAACTGCATACCAAGTACGGATTGGATTTAGCCAATACAGTAGATGGTTTTCCAGATAGTGCAAAAAAGGTCATTGCGCAGCATCATGAGCTCAATGATGGTTCCGGTTATCCTGATGGTTTAAAGGAAAATGAAATTGACGAGCTGACACAAGTGATTGCAGTGGCGAATGCTTTCGACAATTTATGCCATCACAACATTCCTGCAGAACAGAAAATTCCCTACACCGCACTATCTCATCTATATAAGAACTGCAAGCACCTCTATAGTGCTGAGAACCTGAATATTCTCATTAAGTTCATGGGAGTGTTTCCACCAGGTACGGTCGTACAACTTTCCAATAACATGGTCGGGCTGGTCATTTCCGTCAATGCGGCTCATCTACTGTATCCCAATGTTTTGATGTACGACCCAGCAGTACCAAGAACTCAGGCGCCCATCATCGATTTAGCGGACAAAGATATAAAGATAGTCAGTGCAATTCATCCTAATAAATTACCTGACAAAGTGAGAGAGTACTTAAACCCTCGCTCACGAATTTCTTATTTCTTTGATAGTGACGATTAGTTATCCACAGAATTTTGTGAATATCTTCTTTATATATTGAAGATAAAACTACGACAAATAAACGTTTGAGTGAATAATCATCACTCGAACGTTTTTTTTAGAAAAAATGGCAAATAGCACTTGCCAATGAAACTGCCTTCCCTATAATGCGCATCCACCGACACGGCAGACAGCGTAAGGCTTCAGCAAGGTCGGGTGAGGTAAA
>NZ_JAQQBT010000017.1:0-80077 GCF_028570825.1 Vibrio sp. CCUG 15886
GATTTTTCTATCGTTTGAGTGTTTTTTATTCTAAACGATGAGTTTTTGCTACTCTTCTCACCCGATATCACCATTCATCAGGCTTTATTAGGAGGAAAAATGAGTTCGATTAGAAGTTATAAAGGCATTCATCCCCAAATAGGCGAACGCGTCTATATCGATTCAACCTCAGTCATTGTCGGTGATATTCGAATAGGTGATGATTCGAGTATTTGGCCATTGGTTGCGGCACGTGGCGATGTTAACCATATCCACATTGGCGCTCGCACTAACATTCAAGATGGCAGCGTGCTGCACGTAACCCATAAAAACGCAGAAAATCCTCATGGCTACCCTTTGCTGATTGGTAATGACGTGACCATTGGCCACAAAGTGATGCTGCACGGCTGCGATATTCACGATCGTGTGTTGGTTGGTATGGGGGCGATTGTTTTAGATGCTGTCGTGGTTGAATCGGACGTGATGATTGGTGCGGGCAGTCTAGTACCGCCAGGGAAAAGATTAGAAAGCGGCTATCTTTATGTTGGTAGCCCAGTAAAACAAGCTCGCCCTCTATCAGAGAAAGAACGAGCTTTTTTACTAAAGTCAGCGGACAACTATGTCCAAAACAAGAATGACTATTTAACTGAAGTAAAAGACCTTCATGAAAGATAAACTAATCGATAATGATATGGCCTTCTTCGTTGAAGGCTTCATCTTCTATTAACTCTTCTGCTATTTCTTCCAGATCAAATCGGTAATCAATAAAAGCAGCGATCACCGCTTGCTCAGTATCGAGCTCTAAGCCCGATAATTTTTCTAGCTTATGTTTCGCCACAAAACACTCTATTAGTGCACCCGATTGTTGCGCGGCGAAGTTCACTGATTGTGACGCTTCATCCCAAGATTGCATGTCTGGAAATAAGATGGCTTGATTCATCGCTTATAGCCCTTCAAGATTTTTTCTTAACTCGCGCAAGATTTGTTTAGACCCGGGACGCAACCCTCTCCATAGCATGAAACTTTCGGCAGCTTGCCCAACCAACATACCCAACCCGTCATAGGCATGAGCAGCGCCGTGTTGCTTAGCCCATTGATTGAAGGTGGTATCGCCCTTGCCATACATCATGTCATAGCTAGTACTGTTGGCGGCAAATATAGATGAAGAGAGGGCAGGTAACTCACCACTCAATGAGGCAGACGTAGAGTTGATAATAACATCGTACTCTTCCGTCACTGTATTCATCTCTTTTGCGATAACAGATCCATAGGCAGCAAACAACACAGCCAGTTCTTCAGCTTTAGAGAAAGTACGATTCGTAATGGTGAGAGAGGTTGGTTTCTGGTCGAGTAGTGGTTTAAGCACGCCACGAGCGGCACCACCAGCGCCTATCACTAGAATACGTGCACCTGCTAACACAACTTGGTGCTGCAACAAGTCTTGCACAAGGCCAGCGCCATCAGTGTTGTCACCAATGATATCGCCATCATCCAGTTTTTTTAGTGTATTCACTGCGCCAGCCAATTGGGCTCGCTCTGTTAAACGACTCGCAAACTGATACGCCTCTTCCTTAAAAGGTAAAGTCACATTGCACCCTTTTCCCCCTTCAGCAAAAAACGCTTTCACTGCCTCAACAAACCCCTCTTTTGGCGCGGTTTCTGCGGTGTAGATTAAAGGCTGGTTGGTTTGGCGAGCAAACAAGGTGTGAATAAATGGCGATTTACTGTGTTCGATAGGGTTACCAAACACGGCATAACGATCGATTTGTTGAGTCATTTCCTTACCTTTGTTGTTCTTACCGAGCTATTTCGCTCTTGTTTAGCTATAGCGAAAACAGGGCCATCTGATTAACGATGACCCTATCACTATCTATCTATATAGAAAAGAGCAATAGAAGAGGAGATTCCTTTCTTACCATTCTTTCGGTTTTAAGTAATGCTGGTAAAGGCTTGCTTCTGGCGAATCAGCCTGCGGTTCATAGCTGTATTCCCAGCGAGCCAGTGGTGGCATCGACATCAAAATCGACTCCGTACGCCCCCCACTTTGTAAGCCAAACAAAGTCCCGCGATCATACACTAGGTTAAACTCAACATAGCGGCCACGGCGATACAACTGGAATTCGCGTTCACGCTCGCCATATTCTGTCACTTTACGACGCTCAACAATGGGTAAGTAAGCATCGCAATACCCTTCACCAACGGCTTTGATGTAGTCAAAGCACTTATCAAACTCCCACTGATTGAGGTCATCAAAAAACAGGCCGCCGATGCCTCGAGTTTCACCGCGGTGAGGCAAATAAAAATAGTCATCACACCAAGCTTTATGCTGCGCATACACATCAGCACCAAAAGGCGCGCACACTTCCTTGGCGGTGTTGTGCCAAAATTGGCAATCCTCTTCAAACGGATAGAAGGGAGTTAAGTCAAACCCACCACCAAACCACCAGATCGGTGCTTCCCCCTCTTTTTCAGCAATGAAGAAACGCACGTTTGCATGCGATGTCGGAACGTAAGGATTGTGAGGATGCATGACGAGCGAAACGCCCATGGCTTCGAATCGGCGCCCAGCCAATTCTGGACGATGCGCCGTTGCAGAAGCTGGCATTGCATTACCCTGCACATGGGAGAAGTTAACCCCCCCTTGCTCAAACACGTTGCCATCACGCATAACGCGCGTCCGGCCACCGCCACCCAATCGATCTCCTGGCTCTCGATGCCAAGCGTCTTCTATAAATGTTGCTTTGCCATCTTCTTGTTCAAGTCGTTGACAAATTTGATCTTGTAACTGCATCAAGTAAAGCTTGACGGCTTCTTTATCTATTGTGGACATCTAAACTACCTTTTGAAGCTGAGCAGGGTTATCCCTGTCTTAATAATTGTTCTGTACGAGCATCGCGGATTTCACTAGGTCGATGGCGCTCACCAATCTCACCAAACAAAATGACAGAGATCTGGCTGCCCAATTGGTCTTGAACCTGCTCAACGGTTTTACACTCCGTTTGGCCCGACAAATTCGCACTGGTAGAGGTTAGCGGCTTTCCATACTCACTGCACAACTTTTGCACCAAAGGATGATCACTCACACGAACCGCAACGGTCTGACGATAGCCCGTGACGAGCGCCGATGCCCGAGCACTTGCAGGCATGACCCATGTATAAGGACCGGGCCAAGTGGCAAAAACTCGCTGAAGTTGCTCCGCTGACAAGCTTGTTAAATCGAGATACGGTTGGAGCTGTTGAAAATCAGCAGCGATCAAAATCAAGCCTTTGTCACTGGGTCGCTGTTTAATCGTCAAAAGACGCTCAATGGCCACCTCATTATCAGGATCGCAACCTAAGCCAAACACTCCCTCTGTCGGGTAAGCCACCACTTGACCTTGCTTTAACGCCTTCACGACTTGTTGTAAATTACTCACCACTTCTTCTCTCTAGACACTCAACCTATTACAAATAAGCCAATAACCAGCCGAATGCCAGCGAAAAACGCGCATGGTGGTTTTCACTCAAACGCAAACGTTTGCTTGAGGTAAAAAACCTCGTATAATGCGCACAAAATTGATCAGCTCACCCAATTATGCAGCTTGAAGGAGTTTGAGATGAAAGTCGGTATCATCATGGGTTCTAAATCAGATTGGCCAACCATGAAACTGGCAGCAGAAATGCTGGACAGATTTGGCGTGGAATACGAAACCAAAGTGGTTTCAGCACATCGAACTCCTCATCTCCTTGCTGAATATGCCTCAACCGCCAAAGAACGTGGGTTGAAAGTGATTATTGCCGGTGCAGGTGGCGCGGCGCATTTGCCGGGCATGGCAGCGGCATTTACCTGCTTGCCCGTTTTGGGCGTACCCGTGCAATCACGTGCTTTATCAGGGCTCGACTCCCTCTACTCTATTGTGCAAATGCCAAAAGGCATCGCAGTAGGTACATTGGCCATTGGTGAAGCCGGTGCCGCAAACGCGGGTCTTCTCGCTGCGCAAATCCTTGGAACTCACGACGAAAATATCATGGCTAAAGTTGAAGCCTTCCGCAGTGAGCAAACTGAAAGCGTCCTCGCTAACCCAAATCCTGCAGAGGACTAAATCATGCACGTATTGGTTCTAGGCGCAGGGCAATTGGCACGCATGATGTCGTTAGCCGGTGCGCCTTTGAATATTCAGATTTCTGCCTACGATGTGACAACGGGTGATGTCGTTCACCCTTTGACATTGCATCTCCTTGGTCACGGCTTGGAGCAAGCGATTGAACACGTTGATGTGATCACAGCAGAGTTTGAACACATTCCTCATGACGTATTGGCGATCTGCCAAGCGAGTGGCAAGTTTCTTCCAAGCAGTGAGGCGATTAAGGCTGGTGGTGATCGTCGTTTGGAAAAAGCCTTGCTTGACCATGCGGGCGTACGCAATGCCAATTACTACGTCATTGAAACGCGTGAAGACTTCAATAAAGCGATTGAACACGTTGGGATACCTATGGTGTTGAAAAGCGCATTAGGTGGCTATGATGGTAAAGGGCAATGGCGCTTAAAAGATGCCGCACAAATTGAAACCCTTTGGCAAGAAATGGCAGCTTGTATCGCTGCTACGCCAACTCAAGCGATTGTCGCTGAAGAATTTGTTCCATTTCAACGTGAAGTTTCATTGATTGGCGCTCGTGGTAAAGAAGGGCAAATCGAAGTCTACCCACTGGCAGAAAACATTCACGTTAATGGCGTGTTAAGCCTTTCAACGGCAATCGACTCACCGGACCTACAAGAGCAAGCCAAACACATGTTTACTGCTGTTGCTGAAACATTGAACTACGTTGGTGTGTTGGCGCTTGAATTTTTCGATGTCGACGGACAATTGCTGGTCAATGAAATTGCACCTCGAGTTCATAACTCCGGCCATTGGACCCAGCAAGGAGCAGAAACTTGCCAGTTTGAAAATCACTTGCGTGCCGTTTGTGGCTTACCACTTGGGAGCACTAAGCTGGTTCGTGAAACCTCAATGATCAACATCCTTGGTGAAGATACTCTGCCCGCTAGCGTGATGGCAATGGATGGTTGCCATATTCATTGGTATGGAAAAGAGAAACGCGCAGGTCGAAAAATGGGCCATATCAACGTGTGTGGTGATTACAGCGGAGAGCTACAGCGCCGCCTTTGTGCTCTCGCCAATGTATTGGATGAGAAAGCCTTTCCAGCGGTACATGAGTTTGCCAAAAAGTGGCAAGCGTAGTCGCCCTTTCGGCTTTTAAACAGATAGCAAAAGGGTCGTCATGTGCGACCCTTTTCAATGTGAGCTCAACGCGATTGAGTATGCTGGCATTTGCGGCTTGCGCATTGTAGCTTCACACCACTGGCGAGTTTCTTCTCGACCAACAAGGGAAAACCGCATGTTTCACAATGCCCTTTGACTGGCGGTAAGTTCACCGCAAACTTACACTTCGGATAGTTATCACAGGCATAGAAGGTTTTACCAAAGCGGGTTTTACGCTCAACTAAGTGTCCTTTGCCACACTCAGGGCAAGCAAACAACGCTTTGGAATTCTGCTCAGGTTCAGGCTGATTGATTGGTTCAATGTGATGACAATGTGGGTAATGACTGCAACCGACAAACATGCCGTAACGTCCCTGACGAAGCACCAACTCGTTCCCGCACTCAGGGCAAGCAACCCCCAATTCTTTGACGATATGGCCATCATTTTGATGAAGGGGCTTGACGTAATCGCACTGTGGGTACTGATTACACCCCAAAAACGCCCCATGCTTACCGTGTTTTAACACCAACTCTCCAGCACATTGCGGACAAGGCGTATGCTCAAGCGCATGCTCGTGAGCGGAAAACAAAGTGCGATCAATTTTACTACTCATAGCTACCGTATTCGCGGAACAGTTTAATGAAGAATGCCTTGCTCTTTGGTGTATAACAGCTCTTCCATTAGCGTGTAGGCGTTCTCGTTGCCGGGAACATTGAATAGCACCATCAAAATAATCCACTTGAGATCTTCAAGTTCAAACTCGTTGGTTTCCAATCCCATCACTCGATCGATAACCATTTCACGAGTCTCAGTGGTTAACACATTGATCTGTTCTAGAAACAACAAAAAGCCGCGACATTCTAGATCCAATCGTTGGATCTCTTTAGGTGTGTACACTCGTGTTGAAGAGATTGCACTGCAACGCGAAATCGCAGAATGATCATCACTTTTTTGTAATGCTGCCAGCTCTTCTAACCAAAGAAGGGCTTTGTAGATATCTTGCTGGTGAAATCCTGCTCGAAGCAATTCGTCTTCAAGCTCATCTTGATCCACTTGTAAATCTGCATCGCTATGGATGTAGGTTTCAAATAGATACATCAGTATATCCATCATCATAGCTAGCCCCTCCCCCTTCGAATATAGCCACCGTTAACTGCAACAACATGCCCTGAAAGCTCAAGCTCCAAGAGCTGCATCATGACTTCTTGCACAGGTATATTGGTCCTGTTTGCTAGAATATCAACTGGTGTAGCCTCATTACCTACGTTAGCTAACAGCTGAGGAAATGGCAATTGTTCTTCCGTATTAGAGGAAGAAAATAAATCCGCTTGTTGGTTTGTCGACCAGTCGAGCAAAGTTTGCACTTCACTCAGCACATCTTCTACCCCAGTGACTAAACACGCTCCGCTTTTTATCAGCAAGTTTCCGCCGCGTGCATTGGTAATATGGAGAGAGTTAGGCAAAGCAAAGACTTCTCGACCTTGCTCAGCGGCATAACGGGCGGTAATCAAAGAACCGCTTTTCTCTGCCGCTTCGACCACCAAAACCCCCAGAGACAAGCCACTAATGATTCGATTTCGACGAGGAAAATGTTCGGCTTTGGCTTTAGTATTGGGACGAAACTCCGAAACCAGCGCACCTTGCTGACCAATTCTCTCGGCAAGGCCTTTGTGGCGAGCGGGATAAATATGTTGAAAGCCCGAACCAAGAACGGCAACGGTTTCGCCTCCCGCCGTCAGCGCACCATCATGGGCATGGCCATCAATCCCAAGCGCTAAACCACTGGTCACCACCAACCCATGCTGTACCAGTTGAGCCGCAAAGTCGCGAGCATGTTGCAACCCTTGCATGGTCGCATGACGACTCCCCACCAGCGCAATTTGTGGCTTAGTTAAACAATGAGGATCACCCTGTACAAACAGTTGGCAGGGTGGTGAAGCCGTTTCCTTAAGCAGCGGCGGATATAGGCCATCATGAAGGGTAAGAATATGATGCTGGGAGGAAAGCTGCTGCCATTGAAGGGCGGCTTCAGCGTCTTGCTGAGCACTACTTCGCAAGGTGATGATTTGCTGGGACGACAGCCCCAGCGACAGTAGCTGCTCTTGGGAATAACGCAGAATATTGATCGGGGAATCAATACTGAGTAACTTGGTTAGCTTCTTAACCCCAATATTGGGCGTAAAACTGAGTGCTAACCAAGCATGCAGTTCATCTTGACTCATCAAGGCGTTTGCGCCGTGACTGATTCGTCAACTTGCACTGGCGCCACGACCAAAATGTCACGGCTGATCGGTTGAGTACTGCGGGTGATCAACGCCAAGCTGAAGTATTCGTAAGGACGAATGATCATCAACTCACCAATGCGACTTTTCGGCAAGGATATCTCATCGGAAGAACCACTTTTCTCGTAGCTGAATTGGCTGTCACTGCTACGATAAACGTTGTTTGAGGCTTTATAGAGTTCGAAAATATGCCCTTGGCGTAAATTGTCCACTTTCCCTTTGTCCAAAATTACCACTTGGCTTGGTGCACTGTAATCGATGCCATCAATACTGCCCAATATCTTGGCATCAACATCTTGAGGGGCAGGCGCCGGATAAAAGGTCGTAGACAGTTCTTCGACGAGGTTTTCAGATTGAGGCAATGCAATGTCGTTGATCAATACTTCTTGTCGCTGACTGGTCACTTCAATACCGGAATAGTCTTGTGCCGATTCTTTAAGCTCACCTTGTGCAACCACACGTAGCGCGATCATGTTGGCATCGGGATCTGCTCGTTCAAACTCTTGCACTTGACGATAAATCGCCCAATGGGTTTCCGTTTGTTGGCCGCTGATGAAAATACGCTCGTCTTTGGCAAGGTATTTTCGTCCATCGCTGGTTCCCATCACGCGCGCGACACTGCTGAGCTTCTCTTTACTCAGCAGTCGGTCAGATTGCAAATAAGGCAGAACCAACCCTTCATCCACTGTTGGTACCGCTTTTTTCTCCGTGATTCGAGCTTTCGGGCTCAATGTCACCACCGGTTTTAAACTCAACATCGGCTGACCGTTTTTCCAAACTAACGACAGCTTATCGCCAGGGTAGATTAAATGAGGGTTATCAATATCAGGGTTGATCTGCCACAAACGCGGCCACAACCAAGGGCTATCCAAATAGAGCGCTGAAATATCCCAAAGGGTATCTCCTTTTACGACGACATAAGTTTGAGGTGCGTCTGGCTTGATGTTTAACGGAGCTGGCGACTCCTGGGCAGCCACACTCACACTAAACAACAAGGGTAACAATGCGCGTGAAGCGGCTTGCAGCACTGAGTTCATGCCTTAACTCCTAGATGGATTAGCGAAGCGACAAATGGGAAATTGCTGCTAGGATGCTGTCATTTAGGCTATAAAATGTCTAGAATTGAGCCAACAAGGTTTGTGCTGTTTCGGCACAGTTCAACATTTCGAGTGCATATGTCTGTATTACAAGTATTAACATTCCCGGATGATCGTCTTCGTACAGTAGCCAAACCGGTTGAAAAGGTGACACCAGAGATCCAAAAAATCGTCGATGACATGATAGAAACCATGTACGACGAAGAAGGCATTGGTCTGGCGGCAACGCAAGTCGACATCCATCAACGTATTGTGGTGATTGATATTTCTGAGAGCCGTAACGAGCCGATGGTGTTAATCAATCCCGAAATTTTAGAAAAGCGTGGCGAAGATGGCATTGAAGAGGGCTGTCTATCGGTCCCAGGTGCCCGCGCACTCGTGCCACGCGCCGCTGAAGTCACGGTTAAAGCGTTAGATCGTGATGGTCATGAATTTACCCTCGAAGCCGATGATTTGCTGGCTATCTGTATTCAACACGAATTGGATCACCTGCAAGGTAAGCTGTTTGTCGACTACCTATCACCGCTAAAGCGCAAGCGTATCCAAGACAAGCTAGCCAAAATCAAACGCTTTAACGAGAAACAGCGCTAAATTGCGCTGATACCATAAGAAGGAAGGTACCTTGAGCAAGCCTTTACGTATTGTATTTGCAGGTACTCCGGACTTCGCCGCCCAACATTTGGCGGCGTTGTTGTCTTCGGAGCATGAAGTCATTGCAGTTTACACCCAACCTGATCGCCCAGCCGGTCGCGGGAAAAAACTCACGGCAAGCCCTGTCAAAACCATTGCTTTGGAACACAACATTCCGGTTTACCAACCAGAAAACTTTAAGTCTGACGAAGCCAAGCAAGCCCTCGCGGATCTCAATGCTGACATCATGGTCGTGGTCGCTTATGGCTTGTTATTACCACAAGCGGTGTTAGATACACCAAAATTGGGTTGTATCAATGTCCACGGCTCGATTCTGCCTCGCTGGCGTGGCGCAGCACCGATTCAGCGCTCTATTTGGGCGGGTGATGCTGAAACGGGCGTGACCATCATGCAAATGGACATCGGCTTAGATACCGGCGACATGCTGAAAATTGCCACGCTGCCGATCGACGCAAGCGATACCAGCGCCACCATGTACGATAAATTGGCCAAACTTGGCCCTGTGGCACTGGTTGAGTGTTTAGCCGATATCGCCTCTGGCACAGCCATCGCAATTAAGCAAAATGACGAGCGAGCAAACTACGCCAAGAAACTCAGCAAGGAAGAAGCACGCATCAATTGGCAAGACGATGCAGAGCACATCGAACGTTGTGTTCGTGCTTTCAATCCATGGCCAATGAGCCATTTCGAAGTAGCAGAAAACAGTATTAAAGTGTGGCAAAGCCGCGTCGAAGCCAGCAGTCATGACGCACCCGCGGGGACCATCCTCAAAGCGGATAAAAGCGGCATTTATGTCGCCACTGGCCATGGCTGCCTAGTATTGGAGCAGATCCAAATTCCAGGCAAAAAAGCGATGCCAGTACAAGATGTTCTCAACGCTCGCGCCGCTTGGTTTGAAGTTGGCAGTGTACTGAGTTAACCTGCCAAGCAATCGGGCATTTTTGCCCAGTTTAAGAACTTTACGAGGGCAGAGACGCCCTCTTTAACTTTAAGGTACTCATCATGAATGTTCGCGCTGCGGCTGCCAACGTCTTGTATCAAGTTGTCGACCGAGGCAACTCTCTATCGACCGCCCTTCCTGAAGCTCAACAATCCATTCGCCCTCGCGACCACGCCTTACTGCAAGAGATCTGCTACGGCGCGTTACGCTACCTGCCTCGTTTAGAGAGCATTGCCGGTAAGTTGATGGATAAACCTCTCAAAGGTAAACAACGTGTTTTTCATCACCTCATTTTGGTTGGCTTATACCAGTTAGGTCACATGCGTATTCCGGCACACGCGGCGGTTGGTGAAACGGTGGAAGGCGCACAAGCGCTGAAAGGTCCTCGCTTACGCGGCTTGATCAATGCGGTTTTGCGCAACTATCAGCGTGAACAACAAGCATTGGATGAGTTTTCTGTCAGCCACAATGCCGGCAAATACGCTCACCCAAGTTGGCTACTGAAAATCCTGCAAGATGCTTACCCTGAGCAATGGCAGACGATTGTTGAAGCCAACAATAACAAAGCGCCGATGTGGCTACGCGTGAATCACGCTCATCATGATCGCGACGAATATCTGCAACTGCTCAAAAATGCAAACATTGATAGCACTCTGCACAGTGAAGCGATGGACGCCATAAAATTGGCCGCCCCTTGTGATGTACACAGCTTGCCAGGGTTTGAGCAAGGTTGGGTTTCTGTGCAAGATGCCGCCGCACAGCTGTCGTTTAACTATCTACAACCTAAAGATGGCGAACTGATCCTCGATTGCTGCGCGGCACCTGGTGGTAAAACCGCGCACATTTTAGAACGAGTCTCTGCTCGTGAAGTCGTGGCACTGGACTGCGATGAACAACGCTTGAAAAGAGTGACGGAAAACCTGAAACGCCTCAATCTTCAAGCAAAAGTGATTTGCGGTGATGCACGCAATCCTGAACAATGGTGGCAAGGCGAGCAATTTGACCGTATTTTGCTCGATGCACCTTGCTCTGCAACCGGGGTGATTCGTCGTCACCCTGACATCAAATGGCTGCGCAGAGCAGAAGACATCACTGCGTTAGCACAGTTACAAAGCGAAATTTTTGATGCCATGTGGGCACAACTCAAGCCAGGTGGCACCTTGGTTTACGCCACTTGCTCAATCACCCCAATGGAAAATGTGGAGCAAGTGAAGGCGTTTCTCGCCAGAACCCCAGCAGCACAACTGGTTGGCTCTGAGCGCGAAAATCCTGGTCGCCAAATTCTTCCCGGAGAGGAAGATATGGATGGCTTCTACTATGCCGTGCTGGTTAAGCAAGCATAAGTAAATGGGCGATTGAAGCCTCTTCAGTCGCCTTTTTCGAATCACGAGAACAGAGTATGAAAATCATTATTCTTGGTGCAGGTCAGGTGGGTGGCACACTGGCAGAAAACCTGGTTGGCGAAAACAACGACATCACCATCGTCGATAAGGATGGCGATCGCCTCAGAGAGCTGCAGGATAAATATGACTTGCGAGTGGTGAATGGCCATGCCAGTCACCCAGACGTATTGCATGAAGCAGGCGCACAAGATGCCGATATGCTGGTGGCCGTGACCAATACCGATGAAACCAACATGGCAGCCTGTCAGGTCGCCTTTACTCTGTTTAACACCCCAAACCGCATTGCTCGCATCCGTTCGCCACAATATTTGGCGCAAAAAGAAGCACTGTTTAAATCCGGCGCGATTCCTGTCGATCATTTAATTGCTCCCGAGGAGCTGGTGACCAGCTACATTGAACGTTTGATTCAATACCCAGGTGCGTTGCAAGTGGTGAGCTTTGCGGAAGAAAAAGTCAGCCTCGTTGCCGTAAAAGCCTATTATGGTGGCCCACTGGTGGGTAACGCGCTTTCTGCCTTGCGTGAACACATGCCTCACATTGATACCCGCGTTGCCGCGATTTTCCGCCAAGGTCGTCCGATTCGTCCTCAAGGCACCACCATCATTGAAGCCGATGATGAAGTCTTTTTCGTTGCCGCCAGTAACCACATTCGCTCTGTGATGAGCGAGTTACAGCGACTGGAAAAACCTTATCGCCGCATCATGATCGTCGGTGGTGGTAACATCGGCGCCAGCTTAGCCAAGCGTTTAGAACAAACCTATAGCGTAAAGCTGATTGAGCGCAACCTACAGCGAGCAGAAAAGCTGTCAGAAGAGTTGGAAAACACCATCGTGTTTTGTGGTGATGCCGCCGATCAAGAGCTACTGACGGAAGAAAACATCGACCAAGTCGACGTCTTTATCGCCCTGACCAACGAGGACGAAACCAACATCATGTCGGCGATGTTGGCCAAACGCATGGGTGCCAAAAAAGTGATGGTGCTGATCCAGCGTGGTGCTTACGTCGACCTAGTGCAAGGCGGCGTGATTGATGTGGCCATTTCACCTCAACAAGCGACCATTTCAGCGCTCTTGACCCACGTTCGTCGTGCCGACATCGTTAACGTCTCCTCTCTACGCCGCGGCGCTGCTGAAGCAATTGAAGCGGTTGCACACGGTGATGAAAGCAACTCGAAAGTGGTGGGCCGTGCCGTTGGCGACATCAAACTGCCACCGGGCACCACCATTGGCGCGATTGTGCGTGGTGAAGAGGTGCTCATTGCCCATGACCGCACCGTGATTGAACAAGATGATCACGTAGTGATGTTCTTGGTCGATAAGAAATACGTACCAGACGTCGAAGCCTTGTTCCAGCCGAGCCCATTCTTCCTCTAGGATTTTCCTATGGTGAACTTTCGTCCCGTACTGTTTGTGATTGGGCTAGTGCTTTCTAAGCTCGCCCTTTTCATGTACGTCCCTACCCTTGTGGCCTTTTTTACCGGTACAGGTGGCTTTCTTGATTTCGGCCAAGCGGTGTTGATCACCCATTTTGCCGCGTTTGTCTGCCTGAGCATCGGCCGCACCGCACACTTTAAACTCAGTGTGCGCGATATGTTCCTCATCACCAGTTTGGTATGGACCATTGCCAGCGCGTTTGCCGCGCTACCGTTTATGTTCATCAACCACATCAGCTTTACTGACGCCTACTTCGAAACCATGTCTGGCATCACCACCACCGGTTCCACCGTGCTGAGCGGTTTGGATAACATGGCTCCGAGTATTTTGCTGTGGCGTTCGATCTTACAATGGCTCGGAGGGATTGGCTTTATTGTGATGGCCGTTGCGGTGTTGCCGATGCTAAACGTCGGTGGGATGAAGCTGTTCCAAACGGAATCTTCTGATTGGTCAGACAAAAGCAGCCCAAGAGCCAAAACCGTGGCGAAAAACATTGTGGTGGTGTACTTGGTACTCACCGGGCTCTGTTTGATTGGTTACCTGCTGACCGGTATGAACTTGTTTGATGCCATCAACCATTCCTTCACCACGCTTTCAACGGGTGGCTACTCCACCTCTGACGGTTCCATGAACCATTTTTCTAACGGCGCACACTGGGTCGCCACCTTATTTATGTTCTTGGGTGGTTTGCCATTTTTGTTGTTTGTTTCTGCGATGCGCAAACGCCGCGTAGATGCTTTGATCAAAGACGCTCAAGTACGCGGTTTTACCTACCTGTTTTTAGGCACCAGCTTGGTCATTTCGGCTTGGTTGGTGATTCGTGACGGTTATACCATTGCCGATGCACTGCGCGTGGCGATGTTTAACATTGTTTCTGTGGTGACGACGACGGGTTTTGGTTTAGAGGATTTCACCGCCTGGGGCGCACTCCCTACGACCTTATTTGCGTTTTTGATGATGGCTGGCGCGTGTTCAGGCTCCACTTCTGGCGGTATTAAGATCTTCCGCTTCCAGATCGCCATGACACTGCTGAATAAACAGATCATGAAACTGATTCACCCATCAGGCATTTTTGTCCAACGCTACAATCAACGACCAGTGAATGATGACATTGTGCGCTCTGTGGTGGCGTTTGGTTTAATGTTCTTCATTACCATCATCGCCATTGCGGGCGGCTTAAGCGCGATGGGGCTTGATCCCGTCACCAGTATTTCTGGCTCAATTACCGCAGTGGCCAACGTCGGCCCAGGCATGGGCAGCATCATTGGGCCAACGGGTAACTTTGCCCCGCTGCCTGATGCCGCTAAGTGGCTACTCAGTTTCGGCATGTTGATGGGACGTTTAGAAATTCTCACCTTATTGGTGCTGTTCTTTCCTGCTTTCTGGCGCCGTTAGGTGTTGTCGAAGCTGCGCTCTCTACAGCCCCAAAACAAAGAACCCGGTTTAAACCGGGTTCACATAAAGATAAATCGCTAGGAAGTGACACACACAACCAGCCAATACAAAACAGTGCCAAATGGCATGATTGTAGGGGATCTTCTTGGCTACATAGAAAATAACCCCAAGCGAATAAATCAATCCACCCGCGGCGAGCAGCGTCAAGCCTCCAATGTCTAATGAGATCGCCAGTTGGTAGATCACAATCAGTGACAACCAACCCATCAACAGATAACTCACCAAAGAGAAGCGCTTAAAGCGATAGACAAACGCCACTTTCATAATGATGCCCAACAAGGCTATCGACCAAATCACAATCATTAAGCCGATCGCCAAAGGCGTGCGCAAACTCACCAACAGGAACGGGGTATAACTTCCCGCAATGAGCAGATAAATCGCACTGTGGTCAAAGGTTTTGAGCCAACGTTTCGCCTTAGGATGAGGAATGGCATGGTAAAGCGTCGAGGCCAAAAACAGCACAATGATGCTCGACCCGTAAATCGCCATGCTAGCAATGGTCAGCCCGTCGGCATGGTGCTCCGTGGCTTTCTCCAACAGCATCACCAAACCAACAATACCAAAAATCATGCCTAACCCGTGTGTGACCGCATTCGCCACTTCTTCACGCACACTATATTGACTGACTGACATAGCAAATACACTGAAACCTCTAATGGAATAGTTGATCTAGTATGTCACACTTAGCTTACACGTGTAAGCTAAAAAGGTTAAATTTTGGTTATTTGATGTCAGCTTAAAATGAGGGCGTATTTTTCGCTTTACCATCATCATGTTAGTGAATGGTAGGTCGTTTCTTCTAAATAACCCAGTACTATCTCTCCCGCCTGTTTTGCCGATAAGTTCAGTGGTAACACCAACTCACGCTGTAGTTTTCCTAACCCTAACAAGCTGGCCAACATGCCTCTTCCCCCTTCACGATGGCGATCAATTTCAAACCACAATTTCAGCTCACTCGGAGAACGATACGCCACCACTTCCAGCTCACGCCAACGACCATGAAATGGCCCTGTGGTTGGGACAAACTCGAACTCTTGCACAAAGGGCAGTTCAAAGCCTTTCACTTCTTCACACTCCACTTGGCGAATACGCAGCCCTTGCTCTTCCAAAGCGGTAAAAATGCCGTCCATCATAGGATCAGGCCTTACGGTGAGAATGTCTTTGTCTGTTGGGTCAATCGCCAAAGCGATATCCAAACCAGTTTCCAACCACACTTTGGCATCACCAATGGTAATCGGGGTGTTGAACGGAATGTCTAACGCGACATCAAACACCCGCTCTTCACTCGGTTTGATGACAAATGCGTATGGCAGACTCCAGCTGGCCAGCACATGACTTTGTGGTACACGACGAGTTTGCTGCCCTTGAGAGCTGCTGCCGCGATCTTCTTTCACTTCCGCAATGTAACGACAACACAGCTTCAAATGAATATTGTCGATCTCTTGCTCGCTCGAACCGCCATAAACATGCACCTTAATATTGGCCGCTTGACCAGGGTAAAGCACTTCTTGCTGTAAGATGGAATCGACTTTCGCGCTTCCAATACCAAAACTGGCGAGGGTTTTCTTCAAAAATGACATACGCACCTCCTGCTGCTGTTCTGATAGTACTGATAATTTCTGATTGGGTACTACTATCTAGCTCACATCTCATCGGATATTTATCAATACTGTAACGTTTTGCAGACATTTTTTTATCGCAGCAACTGCTCAACTATCGATCGATCAGCATAACGGTGCTACTCTATGTTCGATATGCATGCATATCATTATTCCTGCACTTTTATTTGGATTGGCGAAAGCCAGAAAGAGCCAACCTTCACTCAACTGAAGCTCAACTCATAAAAATGTAGGCCATTACATTGGCAATGGATATGCCTGACAGTTAGGTAACTTAATGCGCCCAACAACAGTCAGGTTCTCGCACACCAATCGCAGTGCGATGCGTCGTCGTAGCGGCTTTGCAGCAGCTCCGACAAGCAAAAAAACGGCTTCAGGTATGACCTTGGTCGAGAAAAATGCACTTATGCCGCAGACTCCGGCTAAAGTCGTTCAAGCCGCTTAATTAAAAAGCGCAGCCATCGCTGCGCTTTTTTCTTTCTCTCCACTCGGTTTGTTATTTTGCTTCGCCAAGCAATTTGATACCTTTACACCAAAGACCTATAAAATTTGTGGAGAAAGAAATGAAGTGTCACCGTATTGAAGAGCTGCTCGAGCTGCTTGAGCCTGAATGGCAAAAAGACCAACAGATGAACTTACTGCAGTTTATCGTCAAGCTAGCGGGCGAAGCGGGTTATCACGGCAAGCTAGAAGAGCTGACTGACGATGTGCTGATCTACCACCTAAAAATGCGTAACAGTGCGAAAGATGAAATGATTCCAGGCCTGAAAAAAGACCAAGAAGATGATTTCAAAACAGCGATTCTACGCGCACGCGGTATCATTAAATAAGTTAACAACTCATTCACTAAGCGACCTTCTGGTCGCTTTTTTATTTTCTGCCACTGTTCAGCGAAAAATTGCGTTAATTGTCCTGCTTTTTGTTGTTAAAGGTTGATAGCCTTAAAGAAATACAAATGTTATTGATTGTATAATCGTCGTCCATCAGTTTTTACTAAAATATTAGCAAAGCCTGATTGTGTATAAACACATCGGCATTTGTGAGCAAAGTCAGTGAGCGCAAACCAAGAGAAATTGCGCCATTAAAGCCTAAGAAGGATCAATCCATGAGTCAGGATAAAATCGATATCAAAGATGTGACTCCGAAAACCTTTAACCCCAAGACCCACAAAGGTAAGGGGGATCGGTTTAACCCAAACAACCGCATTTACGTACGTGAGAGTAAAGGCACATTCCAAAAACTACGCCGATATGGTGGCTGGTTTTTGCTGCTGCTATTTACTTTAACTCCGTGGATTTCCTACGGCGATCGCCAAGCGATTCTGTTGGATATCGGTAGCCAACAATTTAACTTTTTCGGCACTACCCTCTACCCACAAGACCTGACCTTGCTGGCCTTGCTGTTTATGATTGCCGCCTTTGGTCTGTTTTTCATCACCACCTTTTTGGGCCGAGTGTGGTGTGGCTACTTATGCCCACAAACCGTTTGGACCTTTATGTACATCTGGTTTGAAGAGAAGCTCGAGGGCAGCGCCAACAAGCGCCGCAAGCAAGATTCCGGCAAACTGACGCCCAATCTCGCCATGCGAAAAAGCGCCAAGCATATCGCGTGGTTTGCCATCGCGCTCGCGACAGGCTTTACCTTCGTGGGTTATTTTGTCCCGGTGCGTGAACTGGTGGTGGATTTCTTTACCTTTAACGCCAGCTTCTGGCCTGTTTTCTGGGTGATGTTCTTTGCCATCTGTACCTACGCCAACGCAGGTTGGATGCGCTCTATCGTTTGTTTGCACATGTGCCCTTACGCGCGCTTCCAATCAGCGATGTTTGATAAAGACACCTTTATCGTCGGCTATGACAGTCAACGCGGCGAACAGCGTGGCCCGCGTTCACGCAAAGCCGATCCGAAGCAGCTCGGGTTAGGTGACTGTATTGACTGCGATCTGTGTGTGCAAGTGTGCCCAACGGGGATTGATATTCGTGATGGCCTGCAATACGAGTGTATTAACTGTGGCGCCTGTATCGATGCCTGTAATACCACCATGGATAAAATGGGCTATGAAAAAGGGCTGATCAACTACACCACCGAGCATCGTCTATCTGGGAAACACACCAAAGTCATGCGACCCAAGTTGATCGGTTATGGCTTGGTATTGCTGGTGATGTTGGGTTTGTTCTTCGCACAAATTGCTGCCGTTGACCCTGCGGGCCTCAGCGTGATTCGCGATCGCAACCAGCTGTTCCGCGTCAACAGTGCCGGTGAAGTGGAAAACACCTACACCCTCAAAATCATCAACAAAACTCAACAAGTGCAAGAATATCACTTGGATGTGAAGGGGCTCAGTGAGGTAACTTGGTATGGTAAGCAAACCATTCAGGTCAACCCAGGCGAAGTTCTCAACTTACCACTCAGTCTTGGCGTGGATCCCGAGAAGCTCTCCTCTCCAATTAGCACGATTCAGTTTATACTGGACGACAAGAGCAACGACTTCACCATTGAAGTAGAAAGCCGTTTCATCAAGAAACTGTAACTTCAACCCAATTCATGGACAAAGGCTCAGCAATGAGCCTTTTTATTTACTATGTCGCTAGGCGCATTCAATTTTGACGCATTAACGCCCGATTTTATGTGGTATGCCCTTGAGAGCATCGGCATTCGCGCTGAATCAGGTTTATTGCCTCTCAACAGCTACGAAAACCGCGTATACCAGTTCACCGATGAAGAGCGTCGCCGTTTTGTGGTGAAGTTTTATCGCCCAGAGCGTTGGACGCCGGCACAAATTATTGAAGAACATCAGTTCACTCAAGAGCTGGTGGAAAATGACATTCCTGTCGCCGCTCCGGTCAACATCAACGGTACCACCCTACATCATTATCAAGACTACCAATTTGCCTTGTTCAACAGCGTCGGTGGCCGTCAATTTGAAGTGGATAATCTCGATCAACTCGAGTGGGTTGGCCGCTTCCTCGGTCGAATTCACCAAGTGGGTGCAAAACAGAGATTCCAGCACCGACCTAGCATAGGGCTAGATGAGTACCTCTATCAGCCACGTGCACTCCTGCAACAATGCAACATGATCCCGATGCATTTAGAGAACAGCTTCTTTCAGGATCTCGACCGACTCATCGCCGCCATCGAAGCGCAGTGGCCAAAAAACACTCAAGCTATCCGCTTGCACGGTGATTGTCATCCCGGCAATATTTTATGGCGTGATGGACCGATGTTTGTTGATTTAGATGACGCACGCAATGGGCCAGCGGTTCAAGATCTCTGGATGTTGCTCAATGGTGATCGCCAAGAAAAGCTCATGCAACTCGACATTTTACTGGAGTCATATGGCGAATTTAGTGATTTTTCGCACCAAGAGTTGAAACTGATCGAGCCTTTGCGTGGTCTACGAATGGTGCATTATATGGCATGGTTAGCAAAACGATGGCAAGACCCTGCGTTCCCACTCGCTTTTCCTTGGTTTAATGAGCCAAAATACTGGGAAGGTCAGGTATTGGCGTTTAAAGAACAAATCGCCGCATTGGAAGAACCCCCTCTTTCATTGATGCCACAATGGTAACTGCCTCAATAACATAACGGAGAAATAAATAGATGAAGAAACTGTTCGCGTTTTTTTCGATGCTGTTACTCAGCCTGACAGCCAACGCAGCAACCCAATTTAAAGAAGGTGAACACTACAAGATGCTGGATACGCAAGTTTCTAAAAAGCCCATGGTAAGTGAGTTTTTCTCTTTCTACTGCCCGCACTGTAATACGTTCGAACCTATCATCCAGCAACTCAAAGCACAGTTGCCGGAAGGGGTAAAACTGCAAAAAAACCACGTTTCCTTTATGGGTGGTGCGATGGGGCCGTCAATGAGCAAAGCGTACGCCACCATGATCGCACTTAAAGTCGAAGACAAAATGGTGCCAGTGATGTTCAACCGCATCCACAACATGCGTAAAGCGCCAAAAGATGACGCGGAACTGCGCCAGATCTTCCTTGATGAAGGCATTGATGCGAATAAATTCGATGCAGCCTTTAACGGTTTCGCGGTGGATTCGATGGTGCGCCGTTTTGACAAGCAGTTTAAAGACAGTGGCCTTTCTGGTGTACCTGCGGTGATTGTAAACAACAAATACCTAGTGCAGGCTCAAGGCATCAAAACCATGGATGAGTATTTCGAACTGGTGAACTTCCTGCTGAAAAAACAGTAAACACCCAACAAAAACTCACCAACAAAACAGGGAGCCGTTGTGCTCCCTGATGTTTATCCTTTGTGGATCTCTTTCAACAACTGATCTTTTTCTTGCCAAACATCTCCTAACCAGAGCTGAAATTGGCGTTTATACGGCTTATCGTTGAAGTAATCCCCTTTCACCTGCTCATCCACCGGCAACAAACGAATCTTTACAACCACTTTGCGCATCCGACCCATTAACATATCTTGGAAAGGTTTATCGGTATTTTGCGGGTAGGCTAACGTCACATCGATAATATGATCAAACTGCTCACCCATCGCCGCGAGTGTATAAGCAATACCACCGGATTTCGGCTGCAGCAAATAATCATACCCCGCATTACTTTTTTTACGCTTTTCAGTCGTAAAGCGAGTGCCTTCCACATAGTTGACTACGGTGGTGGGCGTATGGCGAAACTTCTCACAAGAACGACGTGTCGTTGCCAAATCCTGTCCGCGCTTTTCTGGGTGACGGATCAAGTATTCCCGGGAGTAACGGCGCATAAACGGCATGTCCAATGCCCAACAGGCCATACCAATAAAGGGCACGTACAGCAGTTGTTGCTTGAGAAAGAACTTGGGCATGGGAATGCGATCCTTAAACACGCAACACAACACCACAATATCAGTCCAGCTAAGATGATTACTGATCATCAGATACCATCCCTCTTTTTTCAGCCCTTCGCCGCCTTCGATATCCCATTCTATGCGGTTAAACAGAGCGAGAATCACCGCGTTTATCGTCGCCCACAACCACATCATTTTGTTGGCCGCATCGGTTGCTTTCGCTTTCAGCCCTTGAGTCGGCAAGACCAGTTTGACGATCGCAATCAAGCAGATCGTCATCGAGCACATTGCAGAATTAAGAATGACCAAAAAAACGTTAATAAAAAGTAACAGATATGCCAACATAGTGATGTTCGAAAACTCTTATATTCGATGAAGAAAAAAACAGCGTGTAATTATACTGCTCCCGGCCCAGTTTGGAATCTTTGTCAAAATGGTCAGATTAGTTTGTGACCGAAACTGTGGCAAACCACCCTCGTCAGGATGAATGGCTCAAGGATCTGCAATGAAAAACCGAATCTTAATCACCACCGCACTGATATTCAGTCATATGGCGCAAGCAGGACTGAGTGACACCGCAGGGTTTAGTGGGGAAATCTCACTACTGACTGGCTATGGCGCCTCTCAGTCACACTTTAATACGGAAACGGATGCAACCATCAGCAACTACTCAAGCAGCGCCAGCCACGAAGGTGCCGCTCTGTTTGCACCATTGGGGAACATCGCTTACACCTTTGGTCAACAGCTCGAACAGCAGTTTTACCTCGGTACCGCAAGAGAGGACATCGCTGTTGGTACCCTGGCTTTTGAGTTAGGTTATCAATACCAATTGAGCTCTGGCGTGGTGATTGATTTTTCATTGTTGCCAACCGTGATGTCAGGAGAAACTTGGCAAGATCCTTATCTGCTCAACCAAAAACGCACGGTCACCGATGAAAGTGGTATTGCGTACCGACTGCAGTTTCACAACCTCTGGGGTGGCAATGTTAACCTCGACACCGCATATGGCACCAAAGAACTGGATAAAGACACCATCACCGATCCAAGCCTCAAACGTGATGGAGAGAGTTATTACGCCAAACTGGATTACCGCTACCGACTCAAACCCACCAGCTTTGTTCAGCCAGCTGTGGTTTACTTAAAGCATCAAGCAGATGGCAAAGCGGCCTCTTATGATTCACTCGGGGCTGAAGTGAGTTGGTTTAATCTGTTTGCTAAACACCTCTTAGTGCTGACCGCGGGTTATAAAGTGCAAGATTATCAAGCCGCCAGTCAACTGTTTAGCAAAACGCGTGAAGACCAGCAGCTCAGCCTATTTCTTGCTTATGAGTATGCCCAACTTTTCTCTTCCCCCGATTGGTCTTTCGTTGCTCTGGCTGGGTACAACCAAACCGACTCCAATATCGAGTTTTACGAGCAGAGTGATTACTTACTTTCGGTCGGCGTAAACTACAAGTTTTAACTCATCACCAAGGCGGTTTAATCTAGGGTTTACCACGATTAAACCGCTTGCAGAGTGAGCTGTTTGAGCAAGCGATCCATCGCCCGATAACCGAGTGCTTCGGCTAAATGCGCACGCGTGATCTGAGGTACGCCTTCTAAATCGGTAATGGTTCGCGCCACTTTGATGATGCGGTGATACGCACGAATCGATAACCCCAAACGATGCAACGCTGTTTCAAGAAACTCGGCATCCTGCTTACTTAGTGGACAAAACGCTTCGATTTCTCGGCTGCCTAATAGGGCATTCACCTTACCATTGCGATGCTGCATTCGCTCTCTCGCCTGCGCCACTCGCGCCTTCACCACCACCGTTGGTTCACCTCGGTCCCCCCCTTCCGCCAATGTGCCTTTGGGTAATGCGGGGATCTCGAGTGACATATCAAAACGATCCAAAAGTGGACCCGATAAACGGCCTAAATAACGCAAAATCGCCTGAGGATTGGCGCGAGCTTGGTTCCCTTCGTAATAGCCCGTGGGGCTCGGATTCAGCGCTCCGACCAACTGAAAGCGAGCAGGAAAACGGGTTTTACCCTGCGCTCGTGAAATGATGATTTCCCCTGACTCTAGCGGTTCACGCATTGAGTCGAGCACTTTGCGCTCAAATTCCGGCATCTCGTCCAAAAACAGTAAGCCGTTGTGTGCGAGTGAGATTTCTCCGGGACGCGGAATGGTTCCACCGCCCACCAGCGCCGCCATAGAACTCGAGTGATGCGGCGCGCGAAATGGCCGCTGCTTCCAATTGTGCTCGTTGATATCGCTTTGTGTTAAAGAAGCCACCGCTGCCGTTTCCATCGCCTCTTCCTCACTCATTTCAGGCAACAGATCTCGCAAACGTGACGCCAGCATGGTTTTACCCGTCCCTGGAGGCCCCAAAAACAATAAATTGTGATTGCCCGCAGCGGCAATCTCCAACGCGCGCTTTCCTTGTTGCTGACCAATGATGTCTTGTAAATCTCGACTGTGTGATGAGGGCTGCAATGCTTGCTTGGTTTGATGTAATGACAGGGCTTGCTGGCCACATAAATGGGCACAAACTTCAATCAGCGAGCACGCCGACTTATGCATGTTCTTACCCACCAAGGCGGCTTGATCCCCATTCGCATGAGGTACCACCAAACTGCGGGAGACCCCTTTGGCGGCAAGAGCGGCTGGCAAAACCCCTTTCACTGCTCGTAGCTCACCACTTAAGGCCAACTCACCGACAAATTCATGTTGTTGGAGAAACTGAACGGAGATCTGCTCAGAAGCGGCCAAAATGCCAAGTGCGATCGGCAAGTCAAAACGTCCCCCTTCTTTGGGCAGATCGGCAGGTGCCAAGTTGACGGTGATCCGCTTGGCAGGAAATTGGAAGTTACTGTTGACGATCGCACTGCGTACGCGATCTTTTGACTCCTTCACTGTGGTTTCCGGCAACCCCACTAAGGTAAATCCCGGTAAACCGTTACTGATGTGCACTTCCACGCTCACTGAAGGCGCTTCTACGCCCACACTGGCGCGGCTATGAATAATCGCCAACCCCATCACTGCCTCTTCAATTTTAGTTGTTCTATAAATACAAGTTTTTTTATACAGAACTGTTATATAGCGTGAAGCGATGAGGCTTAAATGTGAAAAAAGAATGACTTTTTGCTTGTCACGAAACAGTTTTGTGTGTTACCACTAGTGACGCAAACAATTTCGTAGAACATTACACAACATTTTAACGACAGACAGATGAACTTTGCCGCTCAAATTAACTCTCTGATTAACCTGATTATCGTGGTCCTCATTAGCACCGCGCGGGGGAGAGTGGGCGCAAAATAACCACTAGATTTACAAACCCCCGCACTGAAAAGTTCGGGGGTTTTTTTTCAGCCATGGGTTGGCGAAGTTCTAAACTGATTGAATCACTTTTAGACAGTTCAGAAATGACGGGAAGTATGGGAGCGCACGCTATGTGCAAGATGTATGGAAACGGCTACAACCAAAAAAGTAGCCAAGGAGGCCAACGATGACAGGAGCAGAGTTAGTCGTTGCCGCATTAAAACAGCAAGGCATCAAAACCGTATTTGGTTACCCTGGTGGTGCCATCATGCCAATCTACGATGCCTTGTATGACGGTGGTGTTGAACACATTTTGTGTCGTCATGAACAAGGGGCTGCGATGGCAGCGATTGGGATGGCGCGAGCCACGCAGGATGTTGCGGTGTGTATGGCCACATCAGGTCCCGGAGCCACCAACCTTGTCACCGGTTTAGCCGATGCCTTTCTTGATTCAGTGCCGTTAGTTGCCATCACCGGTCAGGTTGCCAGTTCTCATATCGGCACCGATGCATTCCAAGAAATGGATGTGATTGGTATGTCGCTATCGTGTACTAAACACAGTTACTTAGTGACCGACATCAACGAGCTGGCCCCAACCTTGGCAGAAGCCTTTGAAGTAGCCAAAACCGGACGACCGGGCCCAGTGATTGTCGATATCGCCAAAGACGTCCAGCTTGCAAAAGCGCCTGTTGAATTGCTTCCTCCTTTTACGCCTCCAGCATTACCTCAAGTCAGTCAAGTTGATGTGGCTCGAGCCCAAGCGCTTCTCGATCAATCCACCCGCCCGGTGTTATACGTCGGTGGTGGTGTGCAACTGGCTAAAGCGACCCACACGGTACGCGAATTTTTACGCCTCAACCCAATGCCAGCCGTCAGCACCTTAAAAGGGTTAGGCACCATCGAACGTCACGACCCTCACTATTTGGGTATGCTCGGCATGCATGGCACCAAAGCGGCCAACCTCGTGGTGCAAGAAGCGGATCTTTTGCTGGTGGTGGGTGCACGTTTTGATGACCGTGTGACGGGCAAATTAGAAACCTTCGCCCCTCACGCCAAAGTGATCCACATTGATATCGACGCGGCAGAAATCAATAAACTGCGTCATGCCAACGCTCCGTTACGCGGCGATATCAATGTCATCCTGCCTCAGTTAGAACTGACTCGTGATATTTCTCCTTGGGTTCATCACTGTGAAAGCTTACGCAGCGGCTTTAAGTGGCGTTACGACCACCCAGGAGAGCTCATCTATGCGCCGGGGCTGCTCAAGCAACTTTCCGATCTGATGCCAGACAACACCATCGTCTCCACCGACGTAGGCCAACACCAGATGTGGGCAGCGCAGCACATTCAGCCACGCGAGCCACAAAATTTCATTACCTCAGCGGGCCTTGGCACCATGGGTTTTGGCTTGCCAGCGGCGATGGGCGCAGCGGTAGCAAGGCCGGACGCACAATCGGTGCTGATCTCTGGTGATGGCTCAATCATGATGAACATCCAAGAATTAGGCACGCTGAAGCGCCGCCAAATCCCAGTCAAAATCGTGTTGTTGAACAACCAACGTCTTGGCATGGTGCGTCAGTGGCAATCACTGTTCTTCGATGGTCGTCACAGTGAAACCATCCTTGATGACAACCCTGATTTCGTCATGCTGGCGAAAGCCTTCGATATTCCGGGCAAAACCATTACCAAGAAAGAAGAAGTGGAACCGGCACTCAAAGAGATGCTCGCAAGCAAAACGTCTTACTTGCTACATGTGTTGATTGATGAAGAAGAAAATGTGTGGCCACTGGTACCGCCAGGTGCGTCAAACAGTGATATGTTGGAAAACACCTAGGAGAGCCACTGATGGAACGTTATTTATTAGACATCAAAGCCGATGACAAACCCGTGCTGTTAGAGCGTGTTCTCCGTGTGATTCGCCACCGCGGCTTTGTCATCAAACAAGTTGCTGCGACGCAAAACCATGAGAGCAAGGTCGCCAGTGTCGAAATCATCGTAGACAGCGATCGCCCTATCTCATTTCTCACCAATCAAATTGAAAAATTATGGGATATTCGTAGTGTTGAGGTGATGAAGATTCGTAACGACGAACTCCCCAACAACAATCTACAACAACACGTAAGTGCATAAGGAAGGCAATAATGGCAACGAAAACAGCAGATTATATCTGGTTTAATGGCAAAATGGTTCCCTGGGCAGAAGCGAATGTACACGTTCTGACTCACGCCATGCACTACGGCACCTCGGTATTTGAAGGGGTTCGCTGTTACAACACGCCAAAAGGGCCGATTGTCTTCCGTCACCAAGAACATGCGCAGCGTCTGAAAGATTCTGCCAAAATTTACCGCTTCCCAATCCCCTATTCAGTGGAAGAGATCATGGAAGCGACTCGCGAAACTCTGCGTCAAAACAAGCTGGATAACGCCTACATTCGCCCACTGGCGTTTGTTGGCAACGTAGGCTTGGGCGTTTGTCCTCCCACAGATACCGAAATGGATCTGATCATTGCCGCCTTCCCTTGGGGCTCTTACTTAGGGGAAGAGGCGTTGGAAAATGGCGTTGATGCCATGGTATCCAGCTGGAACCGCGCTGCGCCAAACACGATTCCAACCGCAGCGAAAGCAGGCGGTAACTACCTCTCTTCTCTACTGGTTGGTGGTGAAGCGCGTCGACATGGCTATGCCGAAGGGATTGCATTAAGTGTTGATGGTTACCTTTCAGAAGGTGCCGGTGAAAACATTTTCGTGATCAAAAATGGCGTCATCACAACCCCACCAGCGACAGCTGCAATTCTCCCTGGCATCACTCGTGACTCAATCATGACGCTGGCGCGAGAGATGGGTTATGAAGTCCGTGAAGCCAACATCGCACGTGAAGCCCTCTACTTGGCAGACGAAGTGTTTATGACGGGTACTGCCGCAGAAGTGGTTCCGGTACGTAGTGTCGATCAAATTCAAGTGGGCGCAGGCAAACGCGGCCCAATCACCAAAGCCGTGCAAGAAGCGTACTTTGGTTTATTCAATGGCACCACCGAAGATAAGTGGGGCTGGTTAGATTACGTGTACCCAGAGAAGAAGTAGGGAGACAACAGAATGCCTAAATACAGATCAGCCACCACCACTCATGGTCGCAATATGGCCGGTGCGCGCGCACTATGGCGTGCTACGGGCGTAAAAGATGAAGACTTCGGCAAACCGATTATTGCCGTGGTCAACTCCTTTACCCAGTTCGTACCGGGCCACGTGCACCTGAAAGACCTTGGTCAATTGGTGGCGAGAGAAATTGAAGCAGCAGGCGGTATTGCCAAAGAATTCAACACCATCGCGGTGGATGATGGTATCGCCATGGGCCACGGAGGCATGCTTTATTCACTGCCTTCTCGTGAATTGATTGCCGACTCGGTGGAGTACATGGTCAACGCGCACTGTGCCGATGCCATGGTGTGTATCTCCAACTGTGACAAAATCACCCCGGGAATGCTGATGGCGTCAATGCGCCTTAATATCCCGGTGATCTTTGTCTCGGGTGGACCAATGGAAGCGGGCAAAACCAAGCTTTCGGATCAGATCATCAAGCTGGATCTGGTCGATGCCATGATCCAAGGTGCGGATCCTAAAGTCTCGGATGAGCAGAGCGAACAGATCGAGCGCAGTGCTTGCCCTACCTGTGGATCCTGCTCAGGCATGTTCACCGCCAACTCGATGAACTGCCTCACCGAAGCGCTTGGCCTTTCTCAGCCAGGTAACGGCTCTCTGCTCGCAACGCATGCCGATCGTAAACAACTGTTTATCAGTGCAGGCCAACGTATCGTCGAACTGACCAAGCGTTACTACGAACAAGATGATGAAAGCGCACTGCCACGCAACATTGCGACCAAAGCCGCGTTTGAAAACGCCATGGCGCTAGACATCGCCATGGGCGGTTCAACCAACACCGTTTTACACCTCTTAGCTGCAGCGCAAGAAGGTGAGGTGGATTTTGACATGACAGACATCGATCGCATGTCACGCATGGTGCCTCACCTATGTAAAGTGGCGCCATCAACCCAGAAATACCACATGGAAGATGTGCACCGCGCGGGTGGTGTAGTCGGTATTTTGGGCGAACTTAACCGAGCTGGCCTACTGCACAATCAATCGAAAACGGTGCTTGGCCTCACTTGGGAAGAACAGCTTGCCCAATACGACATCATGCTGACCGATTCGGAAGAAGTGAAACGCTTCTACCGCGCAGGCCCTGCGGGTATTCGAACCACTCAAGCATTCTCGCAAGATTGCCGCTGGGACACCTTAGACGACGATCGTGCCCAAGGCTGTATTCGCACCAAAGAAAACGCCTTTAGCCAAGATGGTGGCCTCGCTGTCCTCAAAGGCAATATTGCGCTGGATGGCTGTATCGTTAAGACGGCGGGTGTGGATGAAAGCATTCTAAAATTCACGGGCCCTGCAGTGGTTTTTGAAAGCCAAGAAGACGCGGTGGAAGGTATCTTGGGGGGCAAAGTCAAAGCGGGAGATGTGGTGGTAATTCGCTACGAAGGTCCGAAAGGCGGCCCAGGCATGCAAGAGATGCTCTACCCTACCACGTATTTGAAATCGATGGGTCTAGGCAAAGCGTGTGCGCTACTGACTGACGGACGTTTCTCTGGCGGCACGTCTGGCCTTTCTATCGGCCACGCCTCACCAGAAGCGGCAAACGGTGGCGCGATCGGTTTGGTCAAACAGGGCGACTTAATTGCCATCGACATTCCAAACCGCACGATTTCTCTGCAAGTTTCCGAGCAAGAAATGGCAGAGCGCCGAGCAGAACAAGACGCACTTGGCTGGAAACCCGTCTCTCGCCAACGCGAAGTGTCGTTCGCGCTGAAAGCCTACGCCAGCATGGCAACCAGTGCCGACAAAGGCGCGGTACGAGACAAGTCAAAGCTTGAGGGCTAAGCAATGTCATTAACCCAACAAACTGGCGCAGACTATCTGCGCCAGATATTGCGCGCTCCTGTGTATGAAGTGGCGACCGTCACCCCCTTGCAAGAGATGCCGCGTTTATCGGCACGTATTGGCAACAATGTGCAGATCAAACGTGAAGACCGCCAGCCAGTGCATTCGTTTAAATTGCGTGGTGCTTACAATATGGTGGCCAATCTGTCTCAAGCGCAGAAGGACGCGGGGGTGATTGCCGCTTCTGCGGGCAACCATGCGCAAGGTATGGCTCTGTCAGGCACACGCCTTGGCATTGAAACCACCATCGTGATGCCTCGCACGACGCCAGATATCAAAGTCGACGCAGTGCGCGGCTTTGGTGGCAAAGTCGTCTTGCACGGCAGCAACTTCGATGAAGCCAAAGCAGAGGCCGAACGCCTTTCTCAAGAGAAAGGCTACACCTTTGTTCCTCCTTTCGATCATCCTTTAGTGATTGCAGGGCAAGGCACCATCGGCATGGAAATGCTGCAGCAAAACGGCCATCTCGACCACATTTTCGTCCCTGTTGGGGGCGGTGGCTTAGCCGCTGGTGTGGCGGTGTTGGTGAAACAGCTGATGCCAGAGATCAAAGTCATTGCGGTGGAACCTGAAGATTCTGCCTGCCTTAAGGCGGCATTGGATGCTGGTGAGCCTGTGGTGCTGGATCAAGTCAGTATGTTTGCTGATGGTGTGGCGGTAAAACGCATTGGCGATGAAACTTTCCGTCTATGCCAGCACTACATTGACGATCACGTCACCGTCTCCAGTGATGAAATCTGCGCGGCGGTCAAAGATATTTTCGAAGACACCCGTGCGATTGCTGAGCCTTCCGGAGCACTGGCGCTGGCGGGGCTGAAAAAGTATGCCGAGAAACACAAACTCAAAGGACACAACTTGGGTACCGTGCTTTCGGGTGCCAATACCAACTTCCACGGTTTACGTTATGTTTCTGAGCGTTGTGAGCTGGGTGAAAAACGCGAAGGCTTACTTGCGGTGACCATTCCAGAGCGCAAAGGGGCATTTTTTGAGTTCTGCCATTTGATTGGTGGACGTGCGGTAACGGAGTTCAACTACCGTTACAACGACGATTCGCTGGCCAATATTTTTGTCGGCGTTCGCCTGCAAAATGGTCAAGAGGAGTTGGATGGTATCATTCGCGACTTACGCGAAGGTGGCTACCCAGTGGTAGACCTTTCTGAGGATGAAATGGCCAAGCTGCACGTACGCTATATGATTGGCGGTAAACCCTCCAAACCACTCAAAGAGCGCTTATACAGCTTTGAGTTTCCAGAATACCCAGGCGCGCTGCTTAAGTTCCTGAGCACACTGGGCACACACTGGAACATTAGCCTGTTTAACTACCGCAACCATGGGGCCGATTATGGCCGCGTACTGTGTGGTTTTGAGCTTGATGAGAGTGATTTATCCCGCTTTTCGGCGCATTTACGCGAACTTGGCTACCAATGCAAAGATGTCACGGATAACCCATCCTACCGTTTCTTTCTTTCCTAATGCTGTTAAAAACGCCCTGTCAGACAGGGCGTTTTGTTTCGCTCAGCAACCAATCTTGATGCAGTTGATGTGAGTTTCCTAAGTAGTCCACCATCCACTGAATCAACTTGTGGTTGTCATCTTTTCGCCACACCAGACAACATTGACTCAGCGGTTTGTCGTCCGGTAGCACCTTTTCCACCAGCACACCGTCGTTGATCAGTGGCATGGCAATATGACGCGGCATATAACCCACGCCTACGCCATTTTTTAAACACTCGATAGCACTGTACCAATTGGGCAACAACAGACGACGCTGCTGCGGATAATGCCCTGTATGGCGCTTAGGCAACACACTCGAGGTATCATCCAAGCAGATCGCGGGAAACTGACTAACAAACGCTTCTGTCAGCACTTGCTGACGCACGCAAGGATGCGCTGGAGACATAACAAACGCCCAATCCAATCGTCCCATATCGCGCACTTCAAAATCGCCCCCAACAGGAATGGCCGAGGTGGCGCCGATGACGATATCCGCGCGCCCTTGGGCAATCGCCTCCCAAGAACCATTGAACACTTCCATATTGATTTGCAGTTCTGCAAAATCGAATTCGCGATAGAAATCCTCGACCAAAGGCTTGAGTTTGTCGAGCTTGACCACGTTATCCAGCGTCAACTTCAGCGTGGATTGCCAGCCTTGCGCCGCGCGCCGCGTCTGCGATTTTACCTCTTCCATCTGCCTTAGCAGCATTCTCGCTTCGGCGATGAACAGCTCACCAGCTGGGGTCAGTTCTACTTTTCTCGGTAAACGGCGGAACAGCAACACGCCAAGTTCTTGTTCCACCTGACGCACACCATAACTGATGGCCGAGGGCACTTTGTGCAACACCTCAGCGGCGGCACTAAAACTGCCTAAACGAGCGACGGTATCCAACATTTCTAGCGATGGCTTTGAAAACACAGCTTACCTTTCAAAAATTTTGATTGATAACTATGAATTTTAGCGTTTTATTTTCTCAAAAGCGAAAAATAGAATAGCAGGGCATATAAATCAGGGTTGGCGCCAACTGATCACAAAACATTTGTAGTGAAAAAAATTGAATGGAATAACTATGAACATTTCAAAATTACAGCTTGTGTATCTTGCAGCCCTCTCGATGCTCGGCTTTGTCGCAACAGACATGTATCTCCCTGCGTTTAAAGCAATGGAAATCGACTTTATGACCGGACCAGAACAGATCGCGCTCTCTTTAACCGTCTTCTTGGTCGGTATGGCAGTCGGTCAACTGCTTTGGGGTCTTGCCTCTGATAAGTTTGGTCACCGCAATACCTTGGCAGCTGGCCTCGCTCTGTTTACGCTGGCCTCATTGGGTTTGGCGTTCAGTGATCAAGTTTGGCAACTGCTCAGCTTGCGTTTTGTTCAAGCGATCGGGGTGTGCGCGCCAGCCGTGATCTGGCAAGCCATGGTCATCAAACGTTACTCCAGCAGTAGCCAACAAATTTTTGCTACCATTATGCCGCTGGTGGCGCTTTCTCCTGCGCTCGCCCCTCAGTTGGGTGTTGTATTAGCAGATAGCTTTGGTTGGCACAGTATTTTTGTCGCGTTAACGGTACTCGGTTTAGTCTTGGTTGCGGCGACCATGGCACAACCTAGTGTCGCCAATGAGCCAAAGCAAAGCAGTGTAAAATCGGATATCAAACATCTACTCAGCTCAAAAACCTATTTGGGCAACGTGCTGATGTTCGCCACCGCGTCTGCCGCTTTCTTTGCTTACCTGACTGGCATGCCTGAAATCATGGCGCAGCTTGGCTACGATGCCAAAGACATTGGCATGAGCTTTGTGCCGCAAACCATCGCGTTTATGGTCGGCGGATACTTAGGTAAAGTTGGCGTGCGTAAATTTGGTGATGAAAAAGTCCTGCGTCAACTGATTGGTCTGTTTAGCGTCGCCGCGCTGCTGATTTTCATTGCATCACAATGGCAGTTAACGTCTATTTGGCCAATCTTAGCGCCATTCTGTTTGATTGCCGTAGCAAATGGTGCCCTTTACCCTATCGTGGTTAACCGCGCACTTGCCAGTGCTAAGCAAAGCCCAGCCACAGCCGCAGGTTTGCAAAACAGCTTACAAATCACCGTCAGCAGCTTATCTAGCGCGCTGGTCGCCGCTCTTGCTAGCCAAGCGCAAGCGGTTACCGGTATTGCGATTGTTCTCTGTATGGGCGGACTTTGGATCGGCTATATCGTCTCCAACAAAGAGTTGTCACAGCACTTCACGACGCCAGACAATGCACGTGTGGTGAGTGATGAAGAGATCTAATCTCTAGCAACACAATAGCCGCATAATAAGTATGCGGCTTTATGTTTTGAGGCGAAGCTAACAGCCAGTTATAACCCTTTTAGTCCCCATTTTTCTGCGGTCTGTTTAAAGAAACCTTGTGTCTTTTTCAGTTCAACCCAATGGTTAACGTAATTAATCCAAACTTGATCATCCTGTGGCAATAGCATGGCGATCGGTGTCGGCTTGCGCGGCTCTTTGACTGGCACAATCGCCAATTGCTGAAATTTCTCCACCAGCGTCGCCGCTTCCACATTTGAGGTCACAGAGACATCCGCTCGTTTGGCCAACAGTTCTTGGAAATCACGGGCGGGAGCTTCAATCACGATGTGCTGTGCGGAAGGGAAAAACTCCTTAACCATTTTTTCTTGTACGGTACCTAGAGTTGCCGCCACTTTTACATCCGCTTTATCAAAATCGCTCCAATCAGAGTACTTACCGAGATCTTTTTTCTGCACCACGGGCACAAACGCAAGATAAAAGTAAGGCTGACTGTAACCTGCCACTTTCGCGCGAGACATACTCAGTGATGCGCTGCCTGTAATGTCATACTTATCCGCGGTGATACCATTAACTAACGTTTTCCAATCCGTCGCCACGTATTCAACTTTGACGCCGAGGTCTTTCGCCAGCTCAGTCGTGACATCGATATCAAAACCACGATAACTGTTATTGGCCGGATCTTTCATCGTCATAGGGTTCCAATCCCCAGTCGTACCGACTCTTAATACCCCGTTGTCGAGAATCTCATTCAAACGACTTTGTGCATTAGCCAGAGTGGACGCAGCAAGCAAACCAAGCCCCAACGCTAACCAAGTTTTTTTCATTTTATTTTCCTTTAACTTATTGTTCCGTAAATAGTTGAGATTTCGCGTTACATCATTGATAACATAGCAGCAACACAACCATTTTTTTAGTTGATATAAGGTGTAGTGTGACCTATCGATATTTATGTTTAATGATGTTACTGCCACTCACTGGCTGTTCTGACTATCAATGGGGCTGGTATGTGCTTGATCCGACGACCGAGCAAGGCCTAACGAACGTGAAGTTTCTTATCGCTGGCTTTGCCGACACCATCAGCGTATCGCTACTCAGTATGCTGTTTGCCATGACTCTGGGCTTAATGGTTGCCCTACCGGCTCTTTCTCCCCGTAAATCCCTACAACGCTTGAACCGGATTTACGTTGAAGTAATACGTGCCATTCCCGTGTTGGTTCTGCTGTTGTGGGTGTATTACGGCCTACCCACATTACTCGATGTTTCACTAGACCATTATTGGGCGGGAATTATTGCACTGACGATCGCGGAAAGTGCATTTATGGCAGAAGTATTTCGCGGTGGCATTCAATCTATCGGTCGTGGCCAACATGAAGCAGCAAAGTCGCTTGGTCTCAACTATTGGCAAAAAATGCGCTTGGTGATTTTGCCGCAAGCATTTCGTCAGATGCTGCCCGCGCTCGGCAACCAATTTGTTTATATTCTCAAGATGAGCTCATTGGTCAGTGTCATTGGTCTAAGTGATTTGACGAGACGTGCCAATGAGTTGGTGGTGAATGAGTACTTACCTCTAGAGATTTATACTTTCTTAGTGCTGGAATATTTGCTGTTGATCTTGATGGTCTCTCAAGCTGTACGTTGGCTAGAAAAGCGCAGTGCCATTCCCAGCCATTAGTTCATCATCATCATAAAAAACGCCGCTATTGCAGCGGCGTTTTTGTTATCCAGCGATGATTACTTTTTCTTAACTGGGCGTTGCCAGCCTGTAATTTTACGTTCTTTGGCGCGAGTAATCACTAACTCACCTTCTGCAACGTCTTTGGTCAAGGTGGTACCGGCACCAATCGTTGCACCATCAGCAATCGTCACCGGAGCAACCAGTTGGCTATCTGAACCAACAAACACGTCGTTACCGATGATGGTTTTGAATTTGTTTGCACCATCGTAGTTGCAGGTAATGGTACCAGCGCCGATATTGGTACGTTGACCGATTTCAGCATCGCCAAGATAAGTCAGGTGGTTGGCTTTAGAACCCTCACCAATACGTGCATTTTTTACTTCGACAAAGTTGCCCACGTGAGAGTCGTTACGCATCTCAGCACCAGGACGCAGACGAGTAAACGGACCAACGGTACATTGCTCACCCACCGTTGCACCTTCAATAACACTGTATGGACGAACGATGGTGTTATCATCGATTTCACAGTCTTTTAGCACACAGCCAGCACCGATAACCACGTTATCACCAAGGGAGACGTTACCTTCAATGATCACATTCACATCGATCTCAACATCAAGGCCACACTGCAGTTCACCACGTAGATCAAAGCGTGCAGGATCACGCAACATCACGCCTTGCTCAAGCAGCTTTTTCGCTTGGGCTGCTTGGAATGCACGTTCTAGACGAGCCAACTGAGCGCGATCATTCACCCCTTCCACTTCGATTGGGCTAACTGGGTGAACCGCTTCAACCGCATTGCCTTCATCGTGCGCAGCAGCAATGACGTCTGTTAAGTAGTACTCACCTTGAGCGTTGTCATTGTTTAAGCCTGCAAGCCAACGCTTCAGATCACCACCAGTCGCCACCATTACGCCCGTGTTGATCTCTTTAATTAATTTTTGCTCTTCATTCGCGTCTTTTTGCTCAACGATCGCCACCACCGGACCGTTTTTACGCACGATACGACCGTAACCCGTTGGGTTATCCAAGACGACAGTAAGCAGCGCAATGCCGCCTTTAGGCTGGGCGTCAAGCAAGCTTTCAATGGTTTCAGAGGAAATCAGCGGAACATCGCCGTAAAGAACCAAGATTTTTTCATCATCTTCAAACTGAGGAGAGGCTTGATCCACCGCGTGACCAGTACCCAATTGTTCGGCTTGCAGCACCCAATTAACTGGCTCTTCTGCCAAAGCGGCTTGCATTTGGTCGCCACCATGGCCGTACACCAAATGAATGTTCTGTGCTCCAAGACCCGTACAGGTATCAATCACATGTTTCACCATTGGTTTGCCTGCAAGCGTATGCAGCACCTTCGGCATATTGGAGTACATACGGGTTCCTTTCCCCGCCGCGAGAATCACCGCGCTAAATTTCATTATTTATAACCTATTGACGTTGCCAAAAATTCTGTCGGCTATTTTACCCAGCTAATGACGAATAGTTAACTTATGGATAAAAATTTCTAATAAAAATTAAGCAAAAAGGCGGTCAAATTGACCGCCTTTATCACTATTAAAACACCGCTAAAATTAACGACGTTTCTTTGTCAGCTCGATAACACGAAGCTGAGCAATGGCTTTAGCCAGTTCACTGGCCGCTTGTGCGAAGTCCATATCGCCATGCTGGTTGAGAATGTTCTCTTTCGCACGACGTTTTGCTTCTTCTGCCTTCGCTGCGTCTAGTTCTTCACCACGAATCGCAGTATCAGCCAGTACTGTTGCAGTACCAGGCTGAACTTCTACGATACCACCAGAGACATAAATGAACTCTTCTTCGCCGTGAAGTTTAACAATACGCACCATACCAGGCTTGATAGCGGTCAGCAGCGGTGTGTGGCCATGGAAAATACCCAGCTCACCCTCGCTACCGGTCACCTGAAACGTTTCAACGCGACCAGAAAAGATTTTCTTCTCCGCGCTTACCACATCCAGATGAAAGGTTATTGCTGCCATATCGCCTCCTAGTTAGCCTTATAGCTTCTTAGCATTCTCAATAGCTTCGTCGATAGTACCGCAGTACATAAACGCTTGCTCTGGAATGTCATCGTATTCACCAGCTAGTAGACCTTTGAAGCCACGTAGAGTCTCTTTAAGAGGTACGTAAACACCTGGGTCGCCTGTAAATACTTCCGCTACGTGGTAAGGCTGAGTTAGGAAACGCTCAATCTTACGTGCACGCGCAACCACTTGCTTATCTGATTCAGATAGCTCGTCCATACCTAGGATTGCGATGATGTCTTTCAGCTCTTTGTAGCGCTGAAGTGTCTGCTGAACACCACGAGCAGTGTCATAGTGCTCTTGACCTACAACAAGTGGGTCTAGCTGACGAGACGTCGAATCCAGTGGGTCGATCGCTGGGTATAGACCCATCGCTGCGATGTTACGGTTAAGTACAACCGTTGCATCCAAGTGCGCGAACGTTGTTGCTGGAGACGGGTCAGTCAAGTCATCCGCAGGTACGTATACCGCCTGTACAGACGTGATAGAACCTTGCTTCGTTGACGTGATACGCTCCTGAAGTACACCCATCTCTTCTGCAAGAGTTGGCTGGTAACCTACCGCTGAAGGCATACGGCCTAGCAGTGCAGATACCTCTGTACCAGCAAGTGTGTAACGGTAGATGTTATCGACAAACAGTAGAACGTCACGACCTTCGTCACGGAAACGCTCTGCCATTGTCAGGCCAGTCAGTGCAACGCGTAGACGGTTACCTGGAGGCTCGTTCATCTGACCGTAAACCATCGCTACTTTTGATTCTTCAGGCTTCTCGATGTTTACAACACCCGCTTCCTGCATCTCGTGGTAGAAGTCATTACCCTCACGAGTACGCTCACCTACACCTGCGAATACAGATAGACCAGAGTGTTGCAGTGCGATGTTGTTGATAAGTTCCATCATGTTAACGGTCTTACCTACACCTGCACCACCGAATAGACCGATTTTACCACCCTTAGCGAAAGGACAAATCAAGTCGATTACTTTAACGCCTGTTTCTAGAAGTTCAGTCGCATTTGACTGCTCTTCGTAGCTTGGCGCTGGACGGTGAATTGAGTACAGCTCTTCTGCACCGATCTCACCACGCTCGTCAATCGCATCACCAAGCACGTTCATGATACGACCTAGGGTCTTAGTACCTACTGGTACTGAAATTGGAGCGCCTGTATTTACTACTTCAACTCCACGACGTAAACCATCAGAGCTACCCATTACGATACAACGAACTACGCCACCGCCTAGCTGTTGTTGAACTTCAAGAACAAGACGCTCTTTTGAGTCCTTTACGTTTAGAGCGTCGTATACACTTGGTACATCGCTCTGTGGGAACTCTACGTCGACTACCGCACCGATGATCTGTACGATCTTACCTGTAGCCATCGTTAATCCTCTAAACTGTTTCGTTTAACCTAAGCTTAAACCGCTGCTGCACCACCAACGATTTCCGATAGTTCTTGTGTAATCGCAGCCTGACGGGCTTTGTTGTACACAAGTTCTAAGTCGTCAATCAAGTTGGTTGCGTTATCAGTTGCAGCCTTCATCGCAACCATTCGAGCCGCTTGCTCACAAGCAAGGTTCTCAACTACACCTTGATAAACCTGAGATTCTACATAACGCACTAATAGTGCATCGAGTAGAGCCTGAGGTTCTGGCTCATAGATGTAATCCCATGAATGCTCACGCTGCATATCTTTGCTGTCCGATTTAGGCAAAGGTAGCAATTGATCGATCGTTGGTTGTTGAACCATAGTGTTTACGAACTTGTTAAATACAAGGTACAAACGGTCCAATTCACCTTCATCATATTTTTCTAGCATCACGCTAACCGAACCGATCAGGTCCTCCAAACTTGGGCTATCACCCAAACCTGAAACCTGAGCCGCCACTTTCGCGCCGCCATGTTTAAAGAAAGCTGTCGCTTTTGAGCCAATTACCGCTAGCTCAACATCAGCACCTTTCTCTTTCCATGCTTGCATGTCTGTTACAGCTTTCTTGAACACGTTGATATTCAAGCCGCCACACAGACCACGGTCCGTTGAAATAATGATGTAACCAACACGTTTAGCTTCGCGCTCATCTAGATACGGATGACGATACTCTAGACTTGCGTTAGCTACATGACCGATCACTTTACGCATTGTTTCCGCGTATGGACGAGAAGCTTCCATTGCGTCTTGCGAACGACGCATTTTTGAAGCTGCTACCATTTCCATCGCTTTCGTAATCTTCTGAGTGCTTTTAACACTCCCGATTTTACTACGTATCTCTTTTGCGCCGGCCATCGTTACTCTCCATTAGTTGGTGGCAGCCACTGCCACCGACCTATTACCAAGTTTGGGTTGCTTTGAAGTCGTCAGTCAGTTTCTTCAACTGAGCTTCGATTTCATCGTTGTAAGCACCCGTCTTGTCGATCTCAGCTGCTAATTCAGCGTATTGACCGCGAGCGTACGATAGTAGAGCTGCTTCGAAATCAAGAACTTTAGAAAGTTCGATATCGCTTAGGTAGCCACGCTCTGCCGCAAAGATAGTTAGAGCCTGGTCAAACACTGACATCGGAGCGTACTGCTTCTGCTTCATCAGTTCAGTTACTTTTTGACCGTGGTTCAACTGTCTCTTAGTCGCTTCATCAAGATCCGAAGAGAACTGAGCAAACGCTGCAAGTTCACGGTAAGCCGCTAGTGCTGTACGGATACCACCAGACAGCTTCTTGATGATTTTCGTTTGTGCAGAACCACCTACACGAGATACAGAGATACCTGGATCAACCGCTGGACGTACACCCGCGTTGAATAGCTCAGTTTGTAGGAAGATCTGACCATCGGTGATCGAGATTACGTTGGTTGGTACGAATGCAGAAACGTCACCAGCCTGAGTTTCGATGATAGGAAGAGCGGTTAAAGAACCTGTCTTACCTTTCACTTCACCGTTAGTGAAACGCTCTACATACTCTGCGTTTACACGAGCTGCACGCTCTAGTAGACGAGAGTGAAGGTAGAATACGTCACCTGGGAATGCTTCACGGCCTGGTGGGCGTTTTAGCAATAGAGAGATCTGACGGTAAGCGACCGCTTGCTTTGATAGATCATCATAAACAATCAGTGCGTCTTCGCCGCGATCACGGAAGTATTCACCCATTGCACAACCTGCGTATGGCGCTAGGTATTGCAGTGCAGCAGATTCAGATGCTGAAGCCACAACCACAATTGTGTTCTTCAGAGCACCGTGCTCTTCCAGTTTACGCACTACGTTGGCGATAGTAGAAGCTTTCTGACCAATCGCTACGTAGATAGAGAAAATACCAGAGTTTTTCTGGTTGATGATCGCATCGATCACCATCGCTGTTTTACCAGTCTGACGGTCACCGATGATAAGTTCACGCTGACCACGACCGATAGGGATCATTGAGTCAACTGACTTATAACCAGTTTGTACAGGTTGATCAACCGACTGACGGTCGATTACACCTGGTGCAATCACTTCAACAGGTGACGTTAATTTCGCTTCAATTGGACCTTTACCGTCAATTGGCTCACCTAGTGTGTTCACTACACGACCCAATAGCTCAGGACCAACTGGCACTTCAAGAATACGACCAGTACCTGTTACTTTCATGCCTTCCTTAAGGTCAGCATATGGGCCCATTACTACCGCACCAACCGAGTCACGCTCAAGGTTAAGTGCTAGTGCATAACGGCCACCCGGTAATTCAATCATTTCACCTTGCATCACGTCCGCTAGGCCGTGAATGCGAATGATACCGTCGCTTACCGATACGATAGTACCTTCATTGCGAGCTTCACTAACAACGTTGAAAGATTCAATACGCTGTTTAATTAGATCGCTAATTTCCGTGGAATTAAGTTGCATGCTCCAATCCCCATTAAGACTGCAATGCATCGCTCAGGCGATTCAGACGACCGCGAGCTGAGTTATCGATGACTAAGTCTCCGGCTCGAATTATCACCCCACCTAGTAGGGCCTCATCTACACTGCAATTCAGCTTAACTTTGCGCTCTAGACGCTGTTCAAGTTTCTGACTGATGTTTGCACATTGTTCATCAGAAAGTTCGGTTGCAGAAATCACTTCTACATCAATCTCTTTCTCATGCTCTTTCTTCAAAACGAAGAACAGAGTACATACATCAGGAAGGGCCGCAAGACGACCATTCTCCGCCATCACCTTAAGAAGGTTTTGGCCAAATTCATCCACTTGTTCGCCACAAATCGCAATAAACAGTTCAGCCAGTTTGTCGGCTGACATTGAGCCAGATAACAGCTCACTAATTTGTTCGTTTTGGGCTACTTCAGCAGCGAAAGACAACATTTGACCCCATTGGTCTAGTTGGCCTTTCTCTACCGCAAAGTCAAAGGCTGCTTTAGCATAGGGGCGCGCGATTGTTGTAAAATCAGCCATGTTCGCCCCCAAACTTAAAGTTTTGCAGTAATGTTATCGAGAATATCTTTGTGCGCATCTTTATCGATTGAACGCTCAAGGATTTTCTCTGCACCAGCTACAGCCAGAGTTGCAACTTGTTTGCGCAGTTCATCGCGTGCACGATTACGTTCAGCTTCAAGTTGAGCTTCCGCTTGCGCTAGGATTTTTTGACGTTCAGTCTGTGCATCCTCGCGAGCTTCATCCAAGATTTGAGCTTTACGTTTGTTCGCTTGTTCGATGATCTCAGTTGCTGTGCGCTTTGCTTCTTTCAATTGAGAAGAAGCATTAGCTTGTGCTAGATCCAAGTCTTTTGCAGCACGTTCTGCCGCTTGTAGACCGTCAGCAATTTTCTTCTGACGCTCTTCAATCGCTTGCATGATTGGTGGCCATACGTACTTCATACAGAACCACACAAACATAGCAAACGAGATTGCTTGACCTAGCAGAGTTGCGTTCATATTCACAACAGCTACCCCTCTATTCGGAATTAGTGTTCATCAAGGACACGCTGACGCATGCCGCTCAATACCGATGATTAACCAGCTAATTGACCTACGAATGGGTTTGCAAACGTGAATAGAAGTGCGATTACGATACCGATCATTGGAACCGCATCAAGTAGACCAGCGATGATGAACATCTTAACTTGAAGCATAGGAGCCATTTCTGGTTGACGAGCAGCACCTTCTAGGAATTTACCACCTAGAACCGCGAAGCCTACTGCAGTACCTAGAGCACACAGACCAACGATGATTGCTACTGCGATTGCAGAAAAGCTTAGTACAGTTTCCATTACTATCTCCAATTATAGCGATTAACTAAAAGTCTAATAAGAATAAACAAAATTAATGATCACTGTCTTCGTGAGCCATTGACATATATACGATTGTCAACATCATAAACACGAAGGCCTGAATCAGGATTACCAGAATATGGAAGATCGCCCATGGTAGCGAGCCCATCCATTGTAGATACCATGGTAGCATTGCCGCACAAAGAATAAATACAACCTCACCCGCGAACATGTTACCGAATAGACGCATACCAAGAGAAAGAGGTTTCGCCAGTAGCGATACCACTTCGATTAGTAGGTTGAACGGAATCATTGTCCAATGGTTGAATGGGTGTAAAGCCAATTCTCTTGCAAAGCCACCTAGACCTTTCACTTTGATGCTGTAATAGATCATCAGAGCGAATACGCCTAGTGCCATAGCCATGGTGATATTCACATCAGCTGAAGGTACTACTTTCAAGTAAGGAATACCGAGCCAATGCTCTGCCGGGTATGGAAGGAAATCGATTGGAACTAAGTCCATCAAGTTCATCAAAAATACCCAACAAAAGATAGTCAGTGCTAGAGGTGCAATCAGCGGGTTGCGTCCATGGAACGTATCTTTGACGTTTGTCGCGACAAATTCTACGATCATTTCAACAGCACACTGAAGCTTACCTGGTACACCGGCTGTTGTTTTTCGGGCTACAGCGTAAAAAATTCCGAGGAAAATTAACCCTGTAAACCAAGAAAAAAACAGACTATCGATATGTACGTTCCAGAAACTCGACTCTTCCGCCACTAGCCCCAACTTGTAAGTTGAAAGGTTAGTAAGGTGGTGAGTGATGTAACCGGAAGGTGTTAGCGCTTCACCTGGCGCAGCCATAACTCATCCTATTTTTTGTTGTTAATGAATAGCGCTGGCGCAAAGATATTAATACCAAGAACCAGCAAATAGGTTAGTTTCAGGGGAACAAGTTCCACCTGCATATACATGTAGGCGACAGAAAACAGCACTACTGTAATGAGAATTTTCAGCGCTTCACCCGTGTAGAAAGAGATAGCAACGTACTTTGACGCCCTCGCTCCTACAAACAAGAATGCACACACAGAAAATACTGCATTGGCGACAACAAAAATGCCGCCGCCTATCAGCGAGGAAAATCCCCACTCAGCATTCACAGCCAAAGCCACTCCTGCTGCCACAAAAATAACCGCGCCGGACTCGATCATTAACAATTGCTTTGCAAGCTCTCGTCCTGGCCTAGCCAACGCAGCTACCATGTATTCGTACCTCTAGTAAATCCCACGGCTCCTCCGTTTTTGAGGGTCTGGGAAGTTGCGGAAAATTATACGGTGAGTCCAACTGATTGCAATTAAAACGCAGCAAAAACTTACAGTTTTGTTTACAAACCGACAACTTTCGTACAAAAATTGCTTTTTTACATAATTGACCTAAATCAATTATCTCATTTAGCTCTCTAGCTTGGCAATTAGTTGCTCTAATTTGTGAGGCTCATCAATACTTATCGTCAATTTGGCTTTTCCATTGCCATTTCTCACTAAAGAAACCTTTGCTCCCAACGTTTCACTTAGTTTTTGTGATATTTGTTGTGTTTCTTCATCTTTTGGCTGATTTTTTTCTTCAACCTTAGGTGTGAGACATTTTTTTACCAACTGCTCAGTTTGACGAACCGTGAGCGCTTTGCTGGCGACCTGCTGAGCCACTTCCACTTGTTGCTCGCCTTCCAACGCTAACAAGGCGCGAGCATGACCCATATCGAGCAGTTTCTGTGCAACAAACTGTTTCACTTCTAGCTCCAAGCCATTCAGTCGAAGCAGGTTGCTCACCGCAGTACGTGACTTACCAATCACATCCGCCACTTGCTGATGAGTCAGAGAAAACTCGTCTTGCAATCGCTCAAGCGCTTGTGCTTCTTCGATCACATTAAGATCTTCGCGCTGAATATTTTCGATCAACGCCATGGCGATAGCAGCACGATCTTCGACATGCTTGATCAAGCAAGGAACGCGTTTTAACCCTGCTAGCTTGGCGGCTCGCCAACGTCGCTCACCGGCAATGATCTCAAAATGGCCATCTTGCACCGGTCGAACCACGATCGGCTGAATGATGCCTTGCGACTGAATCGAGGCCGTCAATTCTTCCAGCGCCTGTGGTGACATGTCTTTTCGTGGTTGGTATACCCCAGGTTGCAACTGACCTACCGCAATATCGGTCAACTCTCCTTCCGCGGAAAGTGCCTGACTCTGAGTGGCGATATGTTGTTTCTCACGAGCTAATGAACTGGTAGACAACAGTGCATCCAGCCCCTTTCCTAGACCACGCTTAGACATTGGTATGAATTCCTTTGGTGAAGGTTAAACTGGGATTTCTTCTCGACGCAGCATTTCCCCCGCCAGCGCTAAATACGCTTTTGAGCCTGCAGAGTGCTTGTCGTAGTACATTGCCGGTTTCCCATGACTTGGCGCTTCTGCTAAGCGCACGTTTCGTGGGATCACTGTACGGTAGACTTTACTGCCGAAATGCTTTTTGAGTTGATCGGAGACTTCATTAGACAGGCGGTTGCGAGGATCGTACATGGTACGCAACAATCCCTCGATTTTGAGTTTGTCGTTCACCACTGCCGCCAACTTACTAATGGTATCCATAAGAGCCGTTAAACCTTCTAATGCAAAATATTCACATTGCATTGGCACCAGCACGGAATCCGCCGCAGCCATGGCATTGATTGTAAGAAGGTTTAAAGAAGGAGGACAATCAATAAAGATGAAATCATAGTTATCGCGAACTGACGCCAAAGCGTTCTTTAGACGGACTTCTCGCGCGAACACTTCCATCAATTTGATTTCTGCGGCGGTGACGTCGCCATTCGCCGCAATCAGATCATATTTTCCAGTGGTCGTTTTGCACACCACTTGGTCAAATGGGGTTTCTTCAACCAGCAAGTCGTATGCGGTGGCATCCACCATGTATTTGTCCACACCACTCGCCATCGTAGCGTTACCTTGTGGGTCCAAATCTATCACCAATACTTTGCGTTTGGTTGCGGCCATTGACGCTGCTAGATTGACACACGTTGTTGTCTTACCCACACCACCTTTCTGGTTGGCAATTGCTACTATTTTACCCACGATGACCTCGCTAATTATCCTTGCGCGATAAGATTACTAGATGGCGATCCCCTTCCAACTCAGGAACAGTCAAAGATATGATCTCCGTCACACTGCACCACTCAGGAAGCTGATCAATTTCATCTTTAGGGTGCAGTCCCTTTAGAGCAAGGAAGACACCTTGACCCGTTTTCGGTAGATGATGACACCACTCCACCATATCTGTCATTGAAGCAAATGCGCGACTTAGAACACCATCAAATTTTTCTTCTGGCTGGAACTCTTCGACACGACTTTGCACCGTGGTCACATTTTCAATCTTTAATTCATGGAGAACTTGTTTGATAAAGCGAATACGCTTACCCAAACTGTCCAACAAAAAGAACGTTTTCTCTGGATGCATGATCGCCAACGGAATACCAGGCAATCCAGGTCCAGTACCCACATCGATAAAACGCTCACCGTCAAGGTGAGGCGCTACTACGATGCTATCGAGAATATGTTTCACCAGCATGTCTTGCGGATCACGCACAGAGGTCAGGTTATAGGCTTTGTTCCACTTATTGAGCAGTTCCACATAACCTAACAGTTGTTCACGTTGACGTTCATTGACCTGCAAATCGGTTTGCTCGATTAAAGCATCCAGTTTTTGGCGAAGAGCACTCATGCGTTTTCTTCTCCCACTTTCAACATGCCGATTTTCTTTAAGTGAACCAGCAAAATCGAAATGGCCGCTGGCGTAATACCAGAGATGCGTGATGCAATCCCCAATGTCTCGGGTTTGGCGGTGTTGAGTTTAAGTACTACCTCGTTGGATAACCCTTTCACTTCGCTGTAATCAAGATCCACAGGCAATTTGGTGTGTTCATGACGAAGGGATTTTTCAATCTCATCTTGCTGACGCTTGATGTAACCTTCGTATTTCACTTGAATTTCCACTTGTTCTGCGGCTTCAAGATCGTCGAGTGCAGGTGCAAAAGCGGCCAACGAAGTGAGCTGCTCATAAGTCATCTCTGGGCGACGAAGAAGATCTTCACCGCTGGCTTCACGGTTCATTGGTGATTTTAATAATTGGTTAAGCTCTTCAATACCAGTAGAAGCCGGATTCATCCACGTCGATTTCAGACGTTGGCGCTCTTGCTCCATATTGTCGATCTTCTGGTTAAAACGAGCCCAACGAGCATCATCGACCAAGCCAAGTTCACGTGCTTTTTCTGTCAAACGTAGATCCGCGTTGTCTTCACGCAGTAACAAGCGATGTTCTGCACGCGATGTGAACATGCGGTATGGTTCTTTGGTACCCATGGTTGAGAGATCGTCGATCAATACGCCCATGTAGGCTTGATCGCGACGTGGGCTCCAACCTTCTTTCTCTTGGCTGAACAAGCTGGCATTGAGACCTGCCATTAAGCCTTGTGCGGCCGCTTCTTCGTAACCAGTCGTGCCGTTAATTTGGCCAGCAAAGAACAAACCTTGGATAAACTTGGTTTCGTAAGTCTGTTTCAAGTCACGTGGGTCGAAGAAATCGTATTCAATTGCGTAACCAGGGCGAACAATGTGCGCGTTTTCAAAACCTTTCATCGAACGAACAATCTGTACCTGCACATCAAATGGCAAGCTGGTGGAGATGCCGTTTGGATACAATTCGTGAGTCGTTAAACCCTCTGGTTCGATGAAGATTTGGTGGCTGTTCTTATCGGCAAAGCGCATCACTTTGTCTTCGATAGAAGGACAGTAACGAGGGCCAATACCTTCGATGATACCAGCATACATTGGGCTACGATCAAGGTTGTTGCGAATCACCTCATGCGTCTGTTCATTGGTATGGGTAATGAAACAAGGAATTTGACGTGGGTGATGAGTGCGATCGCCCATAAAGGAGAATACAGGCGTTGGATTGTCACCGTGTTGTGCTTCTAACACAGAAAAATCGACACTACGTGCATCGATGCGTGGTGGTGTACCCGTTTTGAGTCGATCGACTCTAAATGGCAGTTCACGCAGACGGTGTGCCAACGCGATCGAAGGAGGATCCCCTGCGCGTCCACCAGAAGAGCTTTGCAAACCGATGTGGATCTTTCCACCAAGGAAAGTTCCTACAGTCAGAACAACCGCTTTAGCATGGAACTTTAATCCCATTTGCGTGATCACACCACGAACTTGATCCTGTTCGACAATTAAGTCATCCACTGCTTGTTGGAAAAGGGTCAGATTCGGCGCATTTTCGAGGAAATCACGCACGTAAGCTTTGTAAAGCGCTCGGTCGGCTTGTGCACGTGTTGCTCTCACTGCTGGCCCTTTCGAGGCGTTTAGTGTTCTAAACTGAATACCCGCGTGATCGATCGCTTGCGCCATCAGACCACCCATCGCATCCACTTCTTTGACCAAATGCCCTTTACCAATACCACCAATGGCTGGGTTACAAGACATTTGGCCCAAGGTATCGATATTGTGCGTGAGTAATAAGGTCTTCTGACCGGTGCGTGCTGATGCGAGTGCGGCTTCCGTTCCTGCGTGTCCGCCACCGACAACAATGACGTCAAATGTTTCGTGATAAAGCATGAACTGACCTCAGGTATTCAAAGGATTCAACAGTGAGAGAAAAAGAGCGATATTCTACCTTCTTTTGTGGATGAGTGAAAATTGTTTTCGTCTCGCGAATCACGAGATCATCCCACTAAATATATATAAAGATCTTTATATATGATCTTTTATTGGATCTATTATTAGGATCGCGGTGATCTGTGGATAAGTTAAAAATGATCAACAAGATCATGGATCTTATTTGGATCATATCGTGTGATCATGATTTGATCTACACAAGGATTACCTGGGATCAAAATGGGTGGTTATGCACAGGGGACGCGAAGTGTAAAAGTTATTATTTGGATAACTATAGGAAAAACACTGGATCTTCTCTATTTTATCCACAGATGGATCGTGTGATTTTTCGTCGAATTGATGATGGGATTTGTAGAAAGGTTATTCACAGAAGGGAAAAGCGAGGGAGTGCTTCCCCCGCAATAGGCATCAAAACTGCTCGATATGCTGTTTTAGCCAAACTTCGGCGGCGTCTTCTGGTACGGTATGGCTGAGCACATCAATGGTCAGGCACTGAGTGATCGCACTGGCGCCAATGTCAGTCAGTAACGCGTGGGCGTGCAGACCCGCGGCACAAAAAGTGTCATAACTGGAGTCTCCAATCGCCACAACAGCATAACGAACATCACTCATTTTCGGTGGGGTCGCTTGCAGAGCGTGGATAAAAGGCTGAATGTTGTCTGGATATTCGCCTGCGCCATGCGTAGAGGTGATGATCAACCAGGTGCCTTGATTAGGGATTTCGTTTAACTGAGGGTGATTGTGAATGGTGGTTTCAAACCCAGCCTCTTGCAGTAGGTCACTCAAGTGATCGCCCACGTATTCTGCGCCACCGAGTGTGCTGCCTGTGATGATGTGAATCATAGTATGTCCTTAAATGAAAAAGCGCAGCCAATGGCCACGCTTTGAAGTTATTTTCCGATACAGAATGAAGAGAAAATACGTCCGAGCAAATCGTCGGAACTAAACTCGCCCGTGATCTCGTTGAGATGCTGCTGAGCGATGCGGAGTTCTTCTGCAAGAATTTCTCCGGCCATATACCCTTCCAATTGTTCTTGGCCAATCAGCAGGTGCTCTGCGGCGCGCTGAAGTGCATCCAGATGTCGGCGTCTTGCCATAAAGCCACCTTCACTGTTGCCAGAAAAGCCCATGCACTCTTTTAGGTGATTACGCAATGCATCAACGCCTTGACCTGTTTTGGCCGACAAACGGATCAACGTCGGTTGACTAACATGGCAGATCCCGAGTGATTCTTGGGTTTGATCCGCTTTGTTGCGGATCACGGTAATGCCGATTTGTTCTGGCAAACGATCAATAAAGTCTGGCCAGATTTCTTTGGGGTCGGTGGCGTCGGTGGTGGTGCCATCGACCATGAAGAGCACGCGATCGGCTTGGCGGATCTCATCCCATGCGCGCTCGATACCGATTTTTTCCACTTCGTCTGAAGCATCACGCAGACCAGCGGTATCGATGATGTGCAGCGGCATACCATCGATATGGATGTGCTCACGGAGGACATCGCGTGTGGTGCCAGCAATGTCGGTGACAATCGCGGAATCCTTACCTGATAGCGCATTCAACAAGCTCGATTTGCCGGCATTTGGTCGTCCCGCAATCACCACTTTCATCCCTTCACGCATAATCGCGCCTTGGTTGGCTTCTTTGCGCACCGCATCTAAGTTGTCGATGATGGCTTGCAGATCGCCCGCCACTTTACCATCGGCTAAGAAGTCGATTTCCTCTTCAGGAAAATCGATGGCCGCTTCAACGTAGATGCGCAGATAGATGAGAGATTCCACCAGCGTATGGATACGCTTAGAAAATTGTCCTTGAAGCGATTGGAGTGCTGATTTGGCCGCTTCTTCGGAGCTGGCATCAATCAGGTCTGCGATCGCCTCAGCTTGCGTGAGGTCCATCTTATCGTTAAGGAAGGCCCGCTCAGAAAACTCCCCAGGTCTTGCGGGGCGAACACCAGAGATGGTCAGGATGCGTTTAATCAGCATGTCCATCACCACAGGGCCGCCGTGGCCTTGCAACTCAAGGACATCTTCGCCAGTAAATGAATGAGGATTTGGGAAGAACAGTGCGATCCCTTGGTCAAGTTCACTGCCATCTTGGGCTTTAAAAGGGAGATATTCAGCGTAGCGCGCTTTTAGCGTCTTACCTGTTACTTCCAAGGCAACTTGAGCGGCTTGCGGGCCAGAAACACGAATAATCCCGACACCACCTCGGCCCGGCGCTGTAGCCTGGGCGACAATCGTATCTGTTGTCATAAATGAGCCTATCGTTTTAACGACCATTTGTCTGGTCAGGGAATCAATTAGCTGAATTGTAATCAGCCGAAAACAAAAAGGCGACCTTTTGGCCGCCTTTCTTTACTCTGTGGTCACTTACTTAGTGTGTAAGCCTTTTTTCTCCAGTGCTTTGTAAATCAAAGACTGCTGGATCAGAGTAACGATGTTCGATACTAGCCAGTATAGAACCAGACCTGATGGGAACCATAGGAAGAAGAAGGTAAACATCACCGGCATAAAGGTCATGATCTTCTGCTGCATAGGATCGGTCACGGTCGTTGGGCTCATCTTCTGAATTAGGAACATTGAACCACCCATCAATAGCGGCAGGATGAAGTATGGGTCCTGTGCTGAAAGGTCGTGAATCCATAGGATGAACGGCGAGTGACGCAGCTCAACCGATTCCATCAATGCCCAGTACAGAGCGATGAAGATAGGCATCTGTAGAATGAGAGGAAGGCAGCCACCAAGTGGGTTTACTTTCTCTTTTTTGTACAGTTCCATCATCTCTTGGCTCATGCGCTGACGGTCATCACCGATGCGCTCACGCATTGCTTGCAGTTTAGGCTGTAGCATGCGCATTTTCGCCATAGAGGTGTATTGCGCTTTCGTCAGTGGGTACATTGCCCCACGCACGATGAAGGTCAGACAGATGATCGCCACACCCCAGTTACCCACAAAGCTTTGGATAACAGACAGTAGCCAATGCAGTGGCTTCGCGATGAACCACAACCAGCCGTAATCGACAACCAAGTCAAGGTTTGGTGCGACTTCCGCCATTTGGTCTTGCAGTTTAGGACCAGCCCAAAGGGTTGCGGTGAAGTGTGCGCTATCGCCATCAGCAACCGTTTTGTTTGGCATACGAACGCCAATGTCACCCATATTGCCAATCACGCGAGTGTACAGGTTTGCACCTGGTTCGTTACGTGGGATCCACGCCGCAGCGAAGTAGTGCTGGATCATTGCTGCCCAACCTTGACCATTGGTCAGAGTAAGAGACAGATTGCGATCTTGCATATCTTCGAAGCTGTATTTTTTATAACGAGTATCTTCGGTTGAGTAAGCACCGCCACGGTAGGTTGGCATGGTGATGCTGCCGCCCGCGTCCATCAGATTTTGACGTAGGTGTGCGTACATGCCTAACGTTGCGTTGTTACCTGATTTGTTGATGACATCGAACTCAACGTCAATCGCGTAGCTACCACGTTTTAGGATAAAGGTTTTAGTGTACTCCAAGCCATTCGCTTGGTAGGTCATTGGAATACGTAATTCGTTTTGATCGTCAGCTAACGTAAAGCTGTCCGCGCTCACTTGGTAGCTTGGACGATTGTTGCTGCTTAGGTCGATGCCTTGTGGGCCAACCAGACCACTTTGTGCGATGAATTGATGACCTTGAGTGTCTCTAAGAAGCTCGAAGGCATTCGCAGAATTGAGTTCTGCAGAATATTGGTTCAAATCCGCAGCCACTACATCACCACCAACAGTGTCGATTGACAGAGTCAACACATCCGTTGTTACCGTGATGAGTTTTGCTGACGCTTGTTGCGCTGGCGCTGGGTCCAGTTCATCAGCAAAAGATGGTGCAGGTAAAGTGCTGCTTGTTTGAGCCTGTTCAACGGCTTGAGGGGCTGGGTTCTTTGCGACTTGCCACTGTTGGAACAGCAAGAAAGAAACCAGCGCCAGAAGCAGGACCAGGAGAGTACGTTGAGAATCCATCGTTATTTATCTCTGTCTTGTTTTTGGACTGGTGGAACGGGGTCAAAGCCCCCTTCATTCAAAGGGTGGCATTTTAATAGACGTTTGCCTGATAACCAACACCCTTTTACAAAACCGTGAGCTTTCAACGCTTCTATGGCATATGTAGAACAGGTTGGAGTAAAACGACAGCGCGGTCCAAGGAGAGGACTGATAAGACCTTGATAAAGACGGACGAGTCCGATTGTTAACCACGCGAGGGGCGAGACAGGCGATGCCATAGCTTATCAAACAACTTAAACAGTTCCTCATTGCTCAAATCTTGCGCGCTTTTCTTGGCGATCACAACAAAATCTTTATTGGGAAGTTGATGTTGTGTGTTACGAAAGCTTTCACGGGCTAGGCGTTTGAATCGGTTGCGACCAACGGCAGTTTTGATTTGCTTCTTGGGTACAGCCAAGCCTAAACGAGGATGAGAAAGGTTATTATTGCGAGCAATGATAGTGAAATGAGGAGAGCCAGCTCGATGAGCTTGCTGAAAGACGTTTTGATAATGCTCGGGAGTTAACAAACGTAACTCCCGATTGAACGCGTACGTATTCAAAATAAGCTAGCGATTATTTTGACAGGCGCGCACGGCCTTTCGCACGACGTGCATTGATTACTTTACGACCGTTCTTAGTCGCCATGCGTGCACGGAAACCGTGAGTACGCTTGCGCTTTAGAACTGAAGGTTGAAAAGTGCGTTTAGTAGCCATTGTTATTACCTTTACTGATCAGTAGTTTTAGGTTCTAAGTTAACCCGGCGTGGGTCTGTTTTCTTCTCTATATAAAGAAGAGTTCACCGACGCCTCTCAACAAAGAGGCGGAATTGTAATCACAGTCACACAAAGTGTCAATCTTTGTGGTGCATCAACAAATCCGCCGGGCGATTATACGGAGTGTGAGTAAAATCTCAAGGATCTCGCGATCTTTGTCGGGATCTTTACTCCATTCCTACTTGGCGCAGGAATTTTTGTAAGCGAGGATCCTGTGGATTTCCAAAGATATCCTGTGGAGATCCCTGCTCAACAATCTTGCCTTCCGCCATGAAGATCACGCGATCCGCCACTTCTCGGGCAAATTGCATCTCATGGGTGACCACCAGCATCGTTTGGTGTTGGTTGGCTAACTTCTTCATTAATGAGAGGACTTCTCCAACCCATTCTGGATCCAATGCCGAGGTTGGCTCATCAAAAAGCAACAGTTCGGGTTGCAGTGCCATAGCGCGGCCAATACCGACACGTTGTTGCTGGCCACCAGAGAGGGCTGCTGGGTAGCTGTCGCCTTTTTCTCCCAGACCAATGTCATCTAAGATTTGCTGCGCGCGTTTCAGAGCGTCTTCTTTTTTCCAGCCGCGAACGGTGATCAAACCCTCGGCAATATTTTGTCGCGTCGTCATGTGGGCAAATAACGCGTAGTTTTGAAACACGAAACCAGTGCGGCGGCGCAGCGCAAGCACTTCGGCTTTGGTGTGTTGTTGGCTATCGACGCTGATGCCATCAATGGTGATTTTGCCTTGGTCCGCTTGCTCTAGAAAGTTAACACAGCGCAGCAAGGTGGACTTGCCAGTCCCACTTGAACCAATAATGACGATGATTTCACCTTGGTTGATGGTTAGATCAATGCCTTTGAGTACTTCTGTATCGCCAAAGCGTTTGTGGATATTGTCTAATTTGATCATCTCGCATACGCCTTATTCAGTTTGTTCTCGGCCCAAATTTGTACTCGGGTTAGCACCAGTACGACACCCCAATAGATGAGTGCGACGGCCAAAAAGGCTTCAAAGAAGCGGAAGCTCGACGAGGCTTCCATTTGCGCCTTAGCCATGATTTCCGCCACGCCGAGCGTAAAAGCTAACGAGGTGGATTTGATCATGTCGATGAAGTAGTTCATTAATGATGGTAAAGCGACGCGAGTGGCTTGTGGCAAAATAATGCGGCGCATTGCTTGAGTTGTGGTCATGCCTACCGACAAGCTGGCTTCCATCTGGCTACGGTCAATGCCAATAATCGCGGCGCGAATGCTTTCTGCCATGTAGGCAGCAAAATGCAATGTTAAACCGATAACAGCGGCACTGAACGCGTCGAGCCCAACCATGATTGGGAAGATCTGAGGTAAGCCATAGTAAAGCAAGAACAGTTGTACCAGCAGCGGTGTGCCACGGAAAAAACTGATGTAGAGTTGGCTGAGTGGATCGAGGATGGGGAGGCGGAACACACGAATATTGGCCAGTATTACCGCCAAGACCAAAGAGAAAACCAGACCCAGAATCGCCATTTCCATGGTGGTGCCGAGGTATTTGAGCAGAATCGGCAGTAGCTCTAGCATGTAGTTAAAATCAAATCCCATACCAGTTACCCTTAAAGAAAACAAAAGGTGGAATCGCAAATTCCACCTTATAAAAGAAAGCTGTGACGAGCGCTATTCGCTTTATTTGGTGATGTCTGCACCAAACCATTTGATTGAGATTTGCTCAACCGTACCGTCTGCGCGCATCTCAGCAAGGGCTTTGTTGACTTCACCTTGCAGCTTCACGCCACGTTCGTTATTCACAAATGGCCATGCGTTAGCGATGGTTTCAAACGGTTCACCTGCCAATTGTAGTGGCAAACCGGTTTTCTTGATCAGTTCTAGTGCTGACAGGCGATCCATCACGAATGCATCGGCACGTCCTAACGCAACATCATGTTCAATACCGGTATCGTAAGTCTTGATATTGATTTTGCCGTCTTTATCGTAATCGCGTAGCAGTTGCTCAAAGTTTGAGCCTAGGTTGACCGCAACGGTTTTACCTGCAAGGTCTGCAACGCCTTTGATGCTGTCATTGCCCTTGCGTACGGTGATCTGAGCGCCGTCTACCACATAAGGGTCAGCAAAAAGGTATTTGGCTTTGCGCGCATCCGTCATGGTGATTTGGTTGGAAATGGTATCGATGCGACCCGTTTCAAGTAAACCGAACAGACCTGAGAAGTTTGCGGTTACGTATTCGACTTTGTAGCCATTACGCTTACCAATCTCATCCCACATATCCACTTCGAAACCTTGCAGTTGGTCTTGCTTTACAAAGGTGAATGGGAAGTAGCGGCCAGACATGCCCACTTTAACCACTTCTTCGGCAACCGCCTGAAAAGTTGCTGCAGAAAGCGCGATGGCAGCAATACTCGCTTTAATCCAGTTATTCATCTTGTGACTCCTTATCTTTATGGGAGGTGATGTTAATGTGATTTATCTCAATAGAATAAATAACTAGTTGTTATTAACCATAACCAGATGAACAGTCTGTTTTGGGGATAAATCGCCAAGATCCGTGGAAAAGTGGATCGTCTTGTGGGTAATCATTGGGCAAGATGTGTTGATCCGCAAAAATCAAGCGAAATTATTGTGAATAACTTGGATCTTATTCACTGGATCGTTGATCAATCGCTGGCGATCTTGGTTATCAACAGGTAAAATTGCCAATCTTTTCAGATTAATTTCGTACTCAGTGGGGGCACCGTGTCATCTTCGCTTTGGTTGCAGTGTATGCAACGGCTTCAAGAAGAGCTACCAGCTACAGAATTCAGTATGTGGGTTCGCCCGTTACAAGCGGAGCTCAATGACAATACGCTCACTCTGTTCGCGCCAAACCGCTTTGTTTTGGATTGGGTGCGAGACAAATACCTCAATAGCATTAATCGTTTATTGCAAGAATATTGCGGTCATGACATTCCTAACTTGCGTTTTGAAGTCGGCAGCCGTCCTGTGGCTGCACCTAAGCCAGCACCAACTCGCACACCAGCGGATGTGGCGGCCGAATCGTCGGCACCCGCACAATTGCAAGCGCGTAAGCCAGTACACAAAACTTGGGATGATGATGCTCAAGCGATCGCTGACATCAATCACCGCTCAAATGTGAACCCTAAGCATAAGTTCAATAACTTTGTCGAAGGTAAGTCGAACCAATTGGGTTTGGCGGCGGCACGTCAGGTGGCGGATAACCCTGGTGGGGCGTACAACCCACTGTTCTTATACGGCGGCACCGGTTTAGGTAAAACCCACTTGTTGCACGCCGTTGGCAACGCCATTGTTGATAACAAGCCCAACGCCAAAGTGGTTTACATGCACTCTGAGCGTTTTGTGCAAGACATGGTTAAAGCCCTGCAAAATAACGCAATTGAAGAGTTCAAACGTTACTATCGCAGTGTTGATGCTTTGCTTATCGATGACATTCAATTCTTTGCCAACAAAGAGCGTTCGCAGGAAGAGTTCTTCCATACCTTTAACGCGCTATTGGAAGGCAACCAACAGATCATTCTGACTTCGGATCGTTATCCAAAAGAGATCAGCGGGGTAGAAGATCGCCTGAAATCACGCTTTGGTTGGGGTTTGACGGTGGCGATTGAGCCACCAGAACTGGAAACCCGCGTAGCGATCTTGATGAAAAAAGCGGAAGATCACCAAATCCATCTTGCCGATGAAGTGGCGTTCTTTATTGCTAAGCGTCTGCGTTCTAATGTTCGTGAGCTAGAAGGGGCATTAAACCGCGTGATCGCCAATGCCAACTTTACTGGCCGCCCAATTACCATTGATTTTGTGCGTGAAGCACTGCGTGACCTATTGGCACTGCAAGAGAAGCTGGTGACCATCGACAACATTCAAAAGACGGTGGCGGAATACTACAAGATTAAAGTGGCCGATCTACTCTCTAAGCGACGTTCTCGCTCGGTTGCGCGTCCTCGCCAATTAGCCATGGCATTGGCCAAAGAGCTTACCAACCACAGCTTGCCGGAAATCGGCGATGCGTTTGGTGGCCGTGACCACACCACAGTGCTGCATGCGTGTCGTAAGATTGAGCAGCTGCGTGAAGAGAGCCACGATATTAAAGAAGATTACTCTAACTTGATTCGCACCCTGTCGTCTTAATCGGTTAGAATGACACAATTCTAAACACTTTATTGAAGCGGACAGCGTAAAGAGCCAAGCATGAAATTTACTATCGCACGTAGTCATTTTATTAAACCCCTTCAACAGGTTTCCGGTGCACTCGGTGGGCGACCAACGCTACCGATCCTCGGTAATTTGCTGATCAACGTTGAAAATGGTCAATTGTCAATGACCGCCACTGACTTAGAAGTGGAGTTGATCAGTAAAGTGACCTTGGAAGGGGAGTTTGAAGCGGGCAGCATTACGGTTCCTTCGCGCAAGTTTCTCGATATTTGCCGTGGATTACCCGACGATGCGGTGATCACGTTTGTATTGGAAGGTGATCGCGTGCAAGTGCGCTCCGGGCGCAGCCGTTTCTCGTTGGCCACTCTGCCGGCCAATGATTTTCCGAATATTGAAGATTGGCAAAGTGAAGTGGAAGTCTCCCTCACTCAGGGCGAATTGCGCGCGCTGATTGAGAAAACACAATTCTCGATGGCGAACCAAGACGTACGCTACTACCTCAACGGTATGCTGTTTGAGATTGATGGCAGCACACTGCGCAGTGTCGCGACCGATGGTCACCGTATGGCTGTGGCGCAGGCACCATTGAGTGCTGACTTCGCACAAAAGCAGATCATCGTACCGCGTAAAGGTGTGCAAGAGCTGGTTAAACTGCTGGATACACCAGAGCAACCCGTCACGCTGCAAATTGGTAGCTCAAATCTGCGCGCCGAAGTAAACGATTTTGTCTTTACTTCTAAACTGGTGGACGGTCGTTTCCCGGATTACCGTCGCGTGTTGCCACAACACACAACCAAAACACTGGAAGCAAGTTGTGATGAATTACGCCAAGCGTTTTCTCGTGCGGCGATTTTGTCGAATGAAAAATTCCGTGGCGTTCGTGTTAACTTGGCAGGCAGTGAAATGCGCATTACCGCCAACAACCCAGAGCAAGAAGAAGCGGAAGAGATGTTGGACGTGAGCTTCGACGGTGAGGCGATTGAGATTGGTTTCAACGTTAGCTACGTATTGGATGTGCTAAACACCTTGCGTTGTGAACAAGTACGAATCTCAATGTCGGATGCCAACGCCAGTGCGCTGGTTGAAAATGTCGATGATGACAGCGCCATGTACGTGGTTATGCCAATTCGTCTATAAGCTGATTGAATGCCGCTTTCTCGTCTGATTATTCAGCAGTTTCGTAATATCAAAGCCTGCGACATTGCACTGTCGCCAGGCTTTAACTTTCTTATTGGTCCGAATGGCAGTGGCAAAACCAGTGTCTTGGAAGCCATCTATTTGCTCGGTCATGGGCGCTCATTTAAAAGTGCTTTGACCGGACGCGTGATTCAAAATGAGTGTGATCAACTGTTTGTCCATGGTCGTTTTTTGAACTCGGATCAATTTGAGCTACCGATCGGCATTAATAAGCAGCGTGATGGCACAACAGAGGTTAAAATAGGCGGTCAATCTGGGCAAAAGTTGGCGCAGCTTGCACAAGTGTTGCCATTGCAATTGATTCATCCCGAAGGCTTTGATTTGTTAACGGATGGACCCAAGCATCGTCGAGCGTTTATTGATTGGGGCGTGTTTCATACTGAGCCCGCGTTTTATGATGCATGGGGGCGTTTTAAGCGCCTCAACAAACAACGTAATGCGTTGTTGAAGTCGGCAAAGAGCTATCAAGAGCTGAGTTATTGGGATAAGGAAATGGCACGTTTGGCCGAGTTGATTAGCCAATGGCGCGCCGATTACGTTGCCCAAATGCAAAGCAAAGCGGAACAGTTGTGCCAAGAATTTTTGCCAGAATTTCATATCCAATTGAAGTATTATCGTGGCTGGGAAAAAGAAACCCCATACCAACAAATACTGGAAGAGAATTTTGAGCGCGATCAAACGCTAGGCTATACCGTTAGCGGACCAAACAAGGCCGATTTACGGATAAAAGTGAACAACACCCCGGTGGAAGATGTGTTATCGCGTGGCCAATTGAAATTAATGGTGTGTGCGCTCCGCTTGGCACAAGGCCAGCACCTAACGGAAAAAACCGGTAAGCAATGCGTCTATCTCATAGATGACTTTGCCTCTGAATTAGACAGTCAACGTCGCAAGCGTCTTGCTGATTGCTTGAAACAGACGGGGGCTCAAGTTTTTGTAAGTTCGATTACGGAAAACCAGATCAGCGACATGCGCGATGACTCTGGCCGACTGTTTCATGTGGAGCAGGGTGTAATCGAGCAAGGATAAATAATGAGAGAGTAACTCATGTCGAACAATTACGATTCATCGAGTATTAAGGTACTGAAGGGTCTGGATGCGGTACGTAAGCGTCCGGGTATGTACATCGGGGACACAGATGATGGCACCGGTCTGCACCACATGGTTTTTGAGGTGGTGGATAACTCAATTGATGAAGCCTTAGCAGGCCACTGTAAAGATATCGTAGTCACGATTCATGAGGATAACTCAGTTTCTGTTAGCGATGATGGCCGTGGTATCCCGACCGAAATGCACCCAGAAGAGAACGTGTCTGCTGCCGAAGTTATCATGACGGTACTGCACGCTGGTGGTAAGTTTGACGACAACTCTTACAAAGTGTCTGGCGGTCTTCACGGTGTAGGTGTTTCGGTGGTAAACGCACTGTCTGAAAAAGTGCTGTTGACGATTCATCGTGGTGGTCATACCCACAGCCAAACCTATCGTCATGGTGTGCCTGATGCACCGCTTGCTATCATCGGCGATACCGAAAAAACCGGTACCACGGTACGTTTCTGGCCAAGTGCTGAAACCTTCACCAACATCGAATTTCATTATGACATCCTAGCGAAGCGTCTACGTGAGCTCTCTTTCCTGAACTCTGGCGTGTCGATCAAACTGTTTGATGAGCGCGAAGAAGATAAGAAAGATCACTTCATGTATGAAGGTGGTATTCAAGCGTTCGTCACTCACTTGAACCGCAACAAAACCCCCATCCATGAAAAAGTATTCCATTTTAATGCCGAGCGTGAAGACGGTATTGCGGTTGAAGTGGCGATGCAGTGGAACGATGGTTTCCAAGAAAACATCTACTGTTTTACCAACAACATCCCACAGCGTGACGGTGGTACCCACTTAGCGGGTTTCCGCGCGGCATTGACGCGCACACTGAACAGCTACATGGACAAAGAAGGCTACTCGAAGAAAGCGAAAACCGCGACTTCTGGTGACGATGCGCGTGAAGGTTTGACCGCTGTTGTTTCAGTTAAAGTGCCGGATCCAAAATTCTCAAGCCAAACCAAAGACAAACTGGTTTCTAGTGAAGTGAAGTCCGCAGTGGAATCCTTCATGGCAGACAAACTGAACGACTTCTTGGCCGAACACCCAAGCGAAGCGAAAACCGTTTGTTCTAAGATTATCGACGCCGCACGTGCGCGTGAAGCAGCACGTAAAGCGCGTGAAATGACACGCCGTAAAGGGGCGTTAGACCTTGCTGGCCTTCCTGGTAAACTTGCTGACTGTCAGGAAAAAGATCCTGCACTGTCTGAACTTTACATAGTGGAGGGTGATTCGGCAGGCGGCTCCGCAAAACAAGGCCGTAACCGTAAGAACCAAGCAATCCTACCGCTAAAAGGTAAGATTCTAAACGTAGAAAAAGCGCGTTTCGACAAGATGCTCTCTTCTCAAGAAGTTGCAACGCTGATCACCGCACTAGGTTGTGGTATCGGTCGTGACGAGTACAACCCAGACAAACTGCGTTACCACAACATCATCATCATGACCGATGCCGACGTCGATGGTTCGCACATCCGTACGCTACTGTTGACCTTCTTCTACCGTCAAATGCCGGAGCTTATTGAGCGTGGTTACGTGTATATCGCTCAGCCACCACTGTACAAAGTGAAGAAAGGCAAACAAGAGCAGTACATTAAAGATGAAGATGCGATGAACCAGTACCAAATTTCCTTGGCATTGGATAACGCAGCGCTGCACGTGAACCCAGACGCACCAGCATTGGCTGGTGAAGCACTAGAGAAACTGGTTCAACAATACAATGCAGCGATTAAGCTGGTGGATCGCATGAGCCGTCGTTACCCACGTGCACTGATTCATGAACTGATTTATGTTCCGCGTCTCAGCGAAACACAATTTGCCGATCAAGCAGCAATGGCAGCATGGACAGAGCAACTGGTTACTCAGTTGAACGCCAAAGAAGTGGGCGCAAGCCAATACAGTTTTGAAATCGAACACGATGCAGAGCGCGGACTGTTCTCACCGAAGATTGTGGTTCGTACCCACGGTGTGATGCACGAGTACCCACTGAGCGTGGATCTGATCAACTCGAAAGAATACCAGAAGCTGGCAGAGCTGGCGGATGCGCTGGACGGTTTGATCGAAGAAGGTGCGTATATTCAGCGTGGTGAACGTACTCAACCCGTGAACAGCTTTGCAAGTGCGCTTGAGTGGCTGATTAAGGAATCTCGTCGTGGTTTGAGCCTACAACGCTACAAAGGTTTGGGTGAGATGAACCCGGATCAGCTTTGGGAAACCACCATGGATCCAGAAACTCGCCGCATGATGCGTGTGACCATTGAAGATGCCGTTGGTGCTGATGAGCTGTTCACGACCTTGATGGGTGATCAAGTTGAACCACGTCGTAACTTCATCGAAGAAAACGCATTGAAAGTAGCGAACCTAGACGTGTAGTCGATAAGACGCTATCAACATTAATGAAAATGCCACCTCGCAAGAGGTGGCATTTTTACTTAGGGCAGGAAAAACTGCCCTAGACCCTAGACCCTAGACCCTAGACCCTAGACCCTAGACCCTGACAGCACAGACTGAAAAATTCTTTTTCTGATCCCTTGAAACCCCATTTCTAGGCCTTATATCTAATTAGGAAGAGGGATGGCTAGCTTGCTCAACAAGAGAAGAACAGCACCTCTGGCATCGCTAAACCAGATCGCTCAAGAGAGGATACTGAGTTTTAGCACTCAATTTGACCCTAGATTCGACACCATGTCCCCGTCCCCAAAGTTGGGTTGTGGAGTGGACTATCGAATCCCTTAGCTCGGCGTTTTCTTGCATAAACACGCCAACAAGATAGGTTTATCTGGGCTAAGACTATTGCTTAAAAGAGGATAGGATTATGCGTAATGTAGATTTCTCACCACTATACCGTAATGCGATTGGTTTTGACCGTCTGTTCAACCTGATGGAAGCCAGCGCAGCCAAAAACAGTTCTGGCGGTTACCCTCCATACAACATTGAACAAAAAGATGAGCACAACTACCGTATTACGATGGCAGTTGCAGGTTTTGCTGAAGATCAGCTCGATTTGACGCAAAACGAAAACATGTTGATCGTGAAGGGTGAACGCAAAGCCGAAGAAGGCAAAAACTACGTTTATCAAGGCATTGCAGAGCGCGACTTTGAGCGTAAATTCCAGCTAGCGGATTACGTCAAAGTGGTGGGGGCATCGATGGAAAATGGTTTACTGCACATCGATTTGGTGCGTGAAATTCCAGAAGCGATGCAACCACGTAAGATTGCTATAGGTGGCACTAAACTGCTCGAGAATTGATGTCTGTGCTGTTAAATAGCAGCGAGTCGACTGGGGCAGGGCGACCAAACAGGTAGCCTTGCCCAAAATCACATTGAAATTGAGCAAGCAACTCTTCTTGCTCAATCTGTTCAATCCCTTCCGCTATCACCTGCATATCAAGATGATGCGCCAAAGTAATGATGCTTTGCGCGACTTTCTGATCGCCAGTATTGGAATTGATTTGGTCAATAAACGACTTATCAATTTTTAAGTAGTTGGCTGGCACGTCTTTCAAAATCGCCAATGAAGAATAGCCGGTACCAAAATCATCAATCGCTATCTGTATACCCAGTTGTTTAAACTTGAGCAAGATATTGATACAGGCCTGAATATTTTGCATCAAGGTGGTTTCGGTCAGCTCAAACTTCAGTGAATGCGCATCTACACCATACTGCTGGATAATGCCGATAAACCGTTCAAAGAGTTGAGGATCGGACAGTTGGCTGGCGGAAATGTTGATCGACACGATCGGTTTCTCTGGTGCTGCTTGTGCAATAAATTGGCAGGTTTGAGCAAGGACACAATCGCCAATCTCGTTGATCAAGCCGCTTTGCTCTGCAAGCTCAATAAAGCTCGCGGGATACAGTAAACCTTTCGTTGGGTGTTGCCAACGGATAAGAGCTTCATAGCAATGTATCTGGTGCGATCGAATGTCATAGATAGGTTGGTAATGAAGCACAAACTGATTCTGCTCAATGGCGATCTTTAAACTTTCAATGAGTTGGATTTTCTCATCATCTCTGAGCTTCATGAGCCTATCGAAAAAACAATACTGGTTGCGACCTTGGCTCTTGGCTTGATACATCGCAAAATCCACGTGTTGCATCAGTAGCGTGAGGTCTTGGCCATCTTGTGGAATAAGCACGACGCCGACGGAAACGGTTAAGTGATGAGAGTTAGGAAGATGTTCGCTGGGTTGCGATAGTGCGACAATCAGCGCAGAAAGACGCGCTTTGAGGCTGTCGATCTCTTGATATTCAAGGATAACGGCGAACTCATCACCACTGATTCGTGTGATCGATTGCGCATCGGAAACGTGGTGGCATAGGCGTTGGGCCACGACTTTTAGCACTTGATCTCCTACATAGTGGCCCAGTTGGTCATTGATCTGTTTGAAATTATCGATATCGAGATACAACAGGGCGTGGCAATGCGCCAATGCGTCTGGTTTTTGTAGAATCTGGTTAAGCACATCTGTGAATTTTCGCCGATTGTCCAATCCAGTAAGCATGTCAGTATTGGCCAGCTTTTTGAGCTGAAATGTCTTTTGCTCGACGGCGTGTTGCAGCTTCTTCGGGAGTGTGACGTAGTAAAAAAAGCAAAAACTGGCGAAGCCACTGACTATTAAAGCAATGGCCAATTGAACTAACGCAGAGCCAAACAGTTGCTGGCTTTGTGGTAGACCAACGATGAGCGTCCATTGGTTGTTGGGCACGTCAATGGTGACCTGGCTGCTGATCCAGTCTTGAGATATCGACTCACCATAAAAGACATCAACTTGGTTGGTGTCGGGGTGGATGCGCGAGAGTTGAAAACGAAGGTTGTCTTTCTGTAACTCTTGAAGGTCGCTGCTGGCAATTAAGTTTTCTAACAAAATCAGCGCGGAGACAAATCCCCAAAACTCGCTTTTATCTTGCAGTTTAAGAAACACGGGTCGGCGAGCAACCATGCCTACGCCCCCTTGTTTTAGGGTAAAGGGGCCAGCGAGGGTGAGCTTGCCTGACTCCACGGCACTCAGCGCCTCTTTCTTTCGTGCATCGTCTTTGAGTAAGTTGTGGCCAATGGCTTTTTCGTTGCCAGCGAGAGGATAAATGGACTGAATGATGCCATTCGGTGCCAATTGAACATTGGTGATCACTTTACTTAAGGAAAGGACCTCTTGAGCGTACTCTTCAAAATTCTCCATGTTACCGTTGTTTTGAATCACTTCGACGGCAAGAATTTGCGTGGAGGCGATCAACGCGGTGTGCAGTTCCTTCTCTAAGTTTTTTCCTTGAGTCATCGCGACTTGGCTCACCAATAGCTCTTTTTCGCGCAAATTGGCGTCGGTCACTAAATGGATAATCCACAAAGTGATTGAGAGTATCGATGCAAATAAGAGCAACGTCGCAATGAGGGGATGCTTTATATTGAGAAAGGTATTCATCCATGCACACCAAACGAAATAGAGCAAAAAGGTAAAACCGATCTGCTCATTGAACATGAGCAAACCCGTTTTCATTATTTTAAGGTATTAAAAATTAGGACACTCTTTCAGAATAGGCACGATTGACCTCTTCAGCAATGATCGCAATGCCTTTCTGCATGAGCTCATCATCCTGCACATAGTTCATGCGCAAACACTGATGGACATGCTCCCAATTATCTTCTTGGCCAATAAAGAAGTATTCCCCTGGCACGATCAACACGCCTCGAGCCTTTAAGCGTTGGTACAGTTCCATGGTGGTGATAGGAAGCTCATCAAACCACAACCATAAGAAAATCGCGCCTTCCGGTTTATGGATACGAAAGCGATCATCGGGCATGGCGGCTTGGAGCAGTTCAACCGCGCGTTGCGATTTTTGTTGGTAGAACGGTTTAATCACCTCTGAACTGAGGTGCAGTAGATCTTTCTTCTCTATCATGTAGTGACCGAGAGCGGGGCCAACGCTGCCAGGAGCTAGGCTAATAATGCCGTTCATATTGGTCAGGGCTTGGGTTACGGCTTCATTCGCAATCACGATGCCACAGCGAACCCCAGGGAGCCCCAGTTTGGACAAACTCATGCACAGAATGGTGTTTTCATTCCAAAATGGTTCGACGTCTTCAAAGATAATGTTTGGGAAAGGTAAACCGTAGGCGTTATCAATGATGAGGGGAATATGGTTGTCTCTGGCCAACTGATCCAGCTTGCGAATTTCTTCATCTGTCAGTACGTTACCGGTTGGATTGGTTGGGCGGGAGGCACAAATCGCAGCGACAGATTCATCCACTTTGAGTTGTTCGAAATCCACGTGGTATTTGAACAAGCCATTTTCGAGAAGCTCAATCTCAGGACGATAAGAGACAAAAATATCTTCATCAATCCCCGCATCGGCATAGCCGATGTATTCTGGCGCCAGCGGTAGCAAGATTTTTTTATGTGAGCCGTCTGGCTGTTGACCAGCAAAAAGATTAAACAGGTAGAAAAAGCCGCTTTGGCTGCCATTGGTCAAACTGATGTTCTTTTCACTGATATTCCAACCATAGGTGTCCTTGAGTAAGCGTGCCAGTGCTTTAACAAAGACATCTTTACCTTGAGGACCATCGTAGTTTGCCAGTGCTGCAAGCAATTCGCCGTTAGAGAGCATGTTTTCGCTGGCTTGGTGAAAGTATTCGAGCATGGCAGGAATGGCGGCAGGATTACCTCCACCGAGCATGATGGCACCTGGTGTGCGCAGGCCATCATTCAAATCGTCCATTAATTGGGTTATTCCAGAATACTGATTAAACTTTTCGCCAAATTTTGAAAACTGCATTTGTTGTTATACCTAATTCATTGTGATTGCTTTCGTGTGCCTAAATGGCCAGTACGTTGCTGGCTGATAGAGTAATAGTTGAACATACCTGAATGTAACAGAGGGTAAAAGCGTGAAATTGCTCGTAAGCTGAAACTTTTTCCCACGAAATCCCTCTCGGTAAAGAAGAAAAATTCAGCAAATGTAAGAGCGGATGATCCATATAACATTTTGATAAATTAGAACGCCATATGGCTTTGTTATTATGCTTGTCGTGAATGTATTATGCGTGCGCATTACATAACTAAATGGAATTACAATGAAAATGAGAAAGTGCTTATTATTGACCATGTTGGCAGGCTTAACCGCGTGTAACACAATGAACTATCAAGCCAGTGCACCAACAGCAGCCCCTGAGCTGGTGGCAGTATTACAAGATGAACTAAAAGAGATCCAAGATTTAAAAGTCACCGATGAAGGCTATATTGATTACTACGTTTGGGTGCCAGAAGGTTATCAATGGGATACCCACGCAATTAAGAAAGGCGGGTACGAGTGGGCATGTGAAGATATGATCAACGCTTTGCGCCAAGGCTTTGTCGTTCGCATGGGATTCAAAGGAAAAGGTGGTCGTGAAGAGCATTATGACTTTGCTCGCTGCGAACTAGAGGCCACCAACTAAGCCGTTTGGATGCCGAGAAACAAAAAAGGGAAGCCGATGCTTCCCTTTTGCTTATCTCTTAATCACTTCGAAGCGTAATTCATTACTTTTGAAGCAAAGAAATGTCTGCGATCTGTAGGAACAGGTTACGTAGGTTGTTCAGGAGTGTTAGACGGTTGGTCTTCAGTGCTTCATCATCAGCCATAACCATTACGTTATCGAAGAACGCATCCACAGGCTCACGTAGGTCAGCGAGTTTGCTTAGCGCTTCTTGATAGTTACCAGTGGCAAATGCTGGCTCAAGCGCTTCTGTCATCACTTCCACGTTTTCAGCCAGTACTTTCTCTGCGTCTTCTTGCAGTAGCGCAAGGTCGATTTCTGCTGCTAGCTCGCCATCGAATTTCGCTAGGATGTTACCTACACGTTTGTTCGCTGCCGCCAGTGCTTCTGCCGCTTCCAGTTCACGGAAGTGAGAAACCGCTTTAACACGTTGGTCAAAGTCAGCAGGTTTCGTTGGACGACGTGCCAATACCGCTTGAATGATGTCAACGCTGAAACCTTCATCTTGGTACCATGCACGGAAACGACCCAGCATAAACTCAATCACTTCTTGCTCAACGTTGTCGTTAGTTAAACGCTCGCCAAACAGTGACTTCGCTTTCGCCACTAGGTCTACTAGGTCTAGGTTGTAACCGTATTCAACGATGATACGCAGTACACCGAGAGATGCGCGGCGCAGTGCAAATGGGTCAGAACCTTTTGGCGCTTGACCGATACCGAAGATACCCACGATGGTGTCGAGCTTGTCTGCCATCGCAACTGCTGCTGACACACCATTTGATGGTAGATCATCACCAGCGAAACGAGGCATGTATTGCTCGTTGAGTGCCACTGCTACTTCTTCCGCTTCACCGTCATGGCGAGCGTAGTGCATGCCCATCACACCTTGAGTATCGGTAAATTCGAATACCATCGAGGTCATGAGGTCACATTTTGCTAGAAGACCAGCGCGCTTTGATTTCTCAACGTCGGCACCGATTTGCTCAGCAATGTAGCCAGCCAGTTCCGTGATGCGATCGGTTTTGTCTTTGATGGTGCCAAGTTGCTGTTGGAAAATCGCGTTTTCTAGCATTGGCAGACGATCGACTAGCTTGCTCTTACGGTCCGTGTTGAAGAAGAATTCCGCATCCGCAAGACGTGGACGAACTACTTTCTCGTTACCTTCAATCACATAACGAGGCTCTTTCGATTCGATGTTAGACACGAAGATGAAGTTAGGCAGTAGCTGCTTGTCTTCGGTGTAGACAGGGAAGTACTTTTGGTCACCTTTCATGGTGTAAACCAATGCTTCAGCTGGGACTTTTAGGAACTCTTCTTCGAACTTAGCGGTCAGTACCACTGGCCATTCAACCAGAGAGGTGACTTCTTCGACTAGGTCATCTTCTAGATCAGCGATACCGCCGATTGCCGCTGCTGCTTTTTGTGCGTCAGCAAGAATGATGGCTTTACGCGCTTCGTAATCTGCCATCACTTTACCGCGCTCTTCTAGAATCGCCGGGTATTGCTCAGCAGAGTCGATAGTGAACTCACGCTCACCCATAAAGCGGTGACCACGAATCACGCGATCAGAGGCCACGCCTAGGATTTCACCTTGAATAAGGTCAGAACCCATGAGCATAGTCAGCGTTTTTACTGGACGGATAAACTGAGTGGTTTTGTTACCCCAACGCATAGGTTTTGCGATAGGTAGACCTGCTAGCGCTTTTGCTGCCAGCTCAACCACGATATCAGCCGTTGGTTGGCCTTTGACTTCTTGTTTGAACAGCAGCCATTCACCTTTGTCGGTGATCATGCGCTCTGCTTGATCAACTGTGATACCACAACCACGTGCCCAACCTTGAGCGGCTTTGGTTGCATTACCGTCTGCATCAAAAGCGGCAGAAACGGCAGGACCACGCTTTTCAACGATTTTGTCTGCTTGGTGTTCGGCTAATGCGGTGACTTTCAGTGCAAGGCGACGAGGCGCTGCGTACCATTTCACACCTTCGTGCGTTAGTTCAGCACCTTTTAGCTCTGCTTCAAAGTTTGCTGCAAATGCTTCAGCCAGAGTACGAAGTTGCGTTGGTGGCAGTTCTTCAGTACCTAGCTCGATTAAAAATTCTTTTGCCATGTTACTCTACCTCTTACGCTTGTTCTTTCTTACACATTGGGAAGCCAAGTGCTTCGCGTGATGCGTAGTATGCTTCTGCCACTGATTTAGTCAGGTTACGGATGCGCAGGATGTAGCGTTGACGTTCAGTTACTGAGATCGCTTTGCGAGCATCGAGTAGGTTGAACGCGTGAGCCGCTTTTAGAATGCGCTCGTAGGCAGGTAGAGGGAGTGGTTTTTCTAGCTCAAGCAGTTGTTGACACTCTTTCTCACATTGTTCGAAGAAGCTGAACAGGAAATCCACATCAGCGTGCTCGAAGTTGTAAGTTGATTGTTCTACTTCGTTTTGGTGGAAGATATCACCGTAAGTCACTTTGCTGCCATCAGGTGCGATGTTCCAAGTCAGATCGTAAACCGAGTCAACTTCTTGGATGTACATCGCAAGACGTTCGATACCGTAAGTGATCTCACCAGTAACCGGTTTACACTCAAGGCCGCCGACTTGTTGGAAGTAAGTAAACTGAGTCACTTCCATACCGTTTAGCCAAACTTCCCAGCCTAAACCCCAAGCGCCTAGCGTTGGGTTTTCCCAGTTGTCTTCCACGAAGCGAATGTCGTGAACCAGTGGGTCAATACCAAGAACTTCTAGAGAGCCTAGGTACAACTCTTGAATATTGTCTGGCGACGGTTTTAGCGCAACTTGGAATTGGTAGTAGTGCTGTAGACGGTTAGGGTTTTCACCGTAACGGCCATCGGTCGGACGACGAGAAGGTTGTACGTAAGCTGTCGACATTGGCTCTGGGCCAAGCGCTCGTAGACAAGTCATTGGGTGAGAGGTACCCGCACCCACTTCCATATCCAGCGGTTGAACAATGGTACAACCATTTTGAGCCCAATAATCCTGCAGCGCGAGGATCATTCCCTGGAAGGTTTTGATATCGTATTTTTGCATAAGTCAGGTTCGCGCGATTCTCTTATTACGGATTCATTCATCGAATTTGTTGGGTTTTCTGCTGCCAACAGGGGTGAATGAAGGTAATGACGGTTGAATAAAATAACGATCAAGTATACCCAGATATTCAGCATGGGAGTAGAGCTAATCTTGATTAATTCGTGGGCAATTTTCTCGTTTAATGGATTTTTACCGCGTTATCGGCTGAATTTTTCCTAAAAGGGAGTTTTTGACGGATTTCACACTTGAGATGTTGCCGTAAGCTGGCTAGAATTGCGCCTGTCTTTGGGGAGTAGCTTACTGGATGAAAAGTCATTTTCATCGAGTTCGTCCGTCAACATAATTGGTGCCAAATCACCATGGCGTTCGAGACTTGAAGCCTTTCAAGTTTAGCAAGACCTTAGACAAACATCACGAACCGGGGGGGGGGGGCGTGGGGTTTGTCTATGGTTACTATAATTATCCCGCCCCAATGAGCATGTCGTGAGCGTTTTAGCTATTTCAATTACTACTGTCGCCTTAGCCGAAATTGGCGATAAAACCCAATTGTTGTCTCTGCTGTTAGCCAGCCGTTACCGCAAACCAATCCCAATCATTGCTGCGATCTTTTTCGCGACGATTGCCAACCATGCCTTGGCTGCTTGGCTGGGTGTCGTTGTTGCCGATTATCTTTCTCCCGACGTGTTGAAGTGGGTGGTGGTGGCCAGTTTCTTAGCCATGGCGGGATGGGTGTTGATTCCCGATAAGTTGGATGACGAAGAAGAGATCTCAAACCGAGGTCCTTTTGTGGCCAGTTTCATCGCTTTCTTTATTGCTGAAGTGGGGGATAAAACCCAAATCGCGACGTCCATTCTAGGCGCGCAGTATGCCGATGCTCTGACTTGGGTTGTGTTAGGAACCACCATTGGTATGTTGCTGGCCAATGTCCCTGTGGTGCTGATTGGTAAACTGTCTGCGGATAAACTGCCACTGGCGTTAATCCGCAAAGTCACAGCAGCTCTGTTTGTTGCATTAGCGGCCGGTGCTGCTTTATTTTAAAGCGCGATGCCTAGCCAGAAAATAGAGATAAATATCAGGTAAATAACAGCCAATTATCTGATTGTTAGAGTCATCTTGCTGTAGCGTGACTTCGGACATATCCGTGTCATGATTGTCATGCTACTTTATTCTTGTGAATGATAGCGAGAGGGCAAGTTTATGCTGACACGTTACATGGGGATGACCCCAAAAAGTCAAAGTTATTTATTCACTTTTGGTTTGGCACTTTGTTTGTTGGCAATGGTTTTAACAGATATGTGGCTACCAATTGTGGCGGGATCCTTTATTTTGACAGGATTGACTGTTGAAGCGTGGATTCGAGTCGCACACATCATTCCAATGCATGAAGAGATGCGATCGATGAAAAAGCAGTTGAATAAACTGCAATCGGAAATTCGCACTATCGAATACGACCAATAAAGAAACGGCAGCCGTGTGGCTGCCGTTTTTTTATCTCGCGTTATAAGCCTTTTTTAATCAGATACTGATAGGGTAGCTCGTCGGTTTGTGCCGCAATGAGTTGGTGATCCATAAAGCGACAAAAGCTTGGAATGTCTCTGGTGGTGGATGGATCATCCGCTTTTACCAGTAAAACCTCACCGTCTTGCATGGTTCGAATTGTCTTCCTGACCATCATTACTGGCTCTGGGCAGCGTAGTCCTTCCGCCTCTAAGGTCTTGGTCGCCAGTTCAGGATTAAAGCTCATAATGTGATTCTCTTAACTTACTTAGCGGTGAATTCTACTTTCGTAGAAAAAATATTCAATAACCACTTGGCAAAGCGATCATTTTGTTTTAACTTTAGTTAACAATTTGGTAACAACTGGCAGAGGGAGCGATGCTAACAGCATTAGATAGATTGACCATTTATTCGGTTTTGTGCTTCATCTCGTTTTGTGCACTCGTGTTCAGAACGCCAGCAGAAACCTCATTGATGCCTATTTTAGGTATGAGCGCAACCATCATCGGGATTTGGATTGAGATGCATCGATGGTCCGGTGCATCTGAAGAACAAGAGAATTAGCGCTTTTGTTAACAAACCTACGCTCACCAATTTAACGACACTTCATTCCGACACTATCCCCATTTTTCTTGGGCTTCCCCGCTGAAAGGCGGGATTTTTTTTGCCTGAAGAGTACAATTGCCACAGGCATTGAGCGTGGATAGGAGCTTCAACGTGGAGTTGGAAGAGATTTACCGTCGAGATCTGAATTTGCTGGTGGCGCTGCGAGTGTTAATTGAAGAAAGTAGCGTCAGCAAAGCCGCAGTGCGTTTGAATCTCAGTCAATCTGCGATGAGTCGAGTGTTGGGGCGTCTGCGCGATTTACTTGGCGATCCGCTGTTTACGCGTGAAGGGCAACATTTATTACCGACTGAAAAAGCCTTGGAGATCGATCGGGCTCTCGGCGAGCCACTGGAATCGTTGCGTCAATTGCTTTCTCCATCTGAGTTTGATCCTCATCTCTGTACTCAAACGTTTACCATCGCCACCACTGATTACGCGATGCAGACGATCTTGCCATTTGCTCTGCCGAGGATCTATCAAGAAGCGCCCAATGTGTCGTTTCATTTTCTTCCTTTGCAACACGATCGCTTGGCGGATCAGTTGACGTATGAAGGGGCTGATCTGGCGATTTGCCGTCCCACAGGTCCGGTTGAACCGCTGCGTAGCGAAGTCTTGGGCCGAGTGGGGGTGCTGTGTTTGCTTTCCAAACAGCATCCGCTCGCGGGAAAAGAGATGAGCCTGGCAGATTATCTGTATTACCCCCATGCCATGATTGCCATCAGTGATGGTGTGAAAGCGCTAATCGAGCAAGCGTTAGTCGACCAGCCGCAACGTAAGATGGTGCTGCGTGCCTATCATCTTGAAGCGGCACTGGCGATAGTGGACACCATGCCATTGATCATTACCGTCCCCGCCGATTTGGCCTATTTGGTTGCCGAGCGCTACGATTTGGTGGTGAAAGCGTTGCCGTTTCAGTTTACCCCCTTTGATTACTCGATGATTTGGCATCCGCGATGTGAACATTCTCCGGCTCAAGAATGGTTGCGCTCCGTCGTGCGTGAAGAGTGCAGCCGGCTGATTGCCAAACGTATTGAAGATATGGGGCTCGATTAATGCGAGCTGGAGAAAGAACAGCAAAAAGCCGAGTGTGACTCGGCTTTTTTTCGCTACTTTTACGGTGAGAGCTTACAGCTTGATGACCACGCGACCGGTCACTTGGCCATTGGTGATGTCTTCCGCGTATTTTGCCGCTTCGCTGAGTTCAACTTCGGTACACGCTTGTTCGAAGTAGCTTTCTGGCAGTAGCGCTACCAGTTTTTCCCACGCTGCGATGCGTTTTTCCGTTGGGCACATTACTGAGTCGATACCTTGTAGGCGAACGTTACGTAGAATGAATGGCATGACGGTGGTTGGCAGATCAAAGCCGCCCGCGAGGCCACATGCAGCGACCGCACTGTTGTAGTCCATTTGCGCCAGCACTTTTGCCAGTACTTTGCTGCCAACGGTGTCGACTGCGCCAGCCCAAATTTGTTTTTCTAGTGGGCGAGCGGGCTCTTCAAATTCAACCCGATCGATAATGCGGCTGGCGCCAAGTTGCTTGAGTAGTGGGCCGTTTTGTTCAACACGACCAGTCACCGCTGCCACTTGGTAACCGAGTTGAGCCAAGAGTGTCACGGCCACAGAGCCGACACCGCCACTTGCGCCGGTGACAAGGATTTCTCCCGCTTCTGGTTTGATGTCAGCATCGAGCAGTGCTTGAACACACAGCATGGCGGTGAAACCCGCAGTCCCAACCATCATTGCTTTTTTGCTGTCGATTCCTGTTGGTAGCGGCACTAACCAATCAGCGTTAAGACGCGCACGCTGCGCCATTCCGCCCCAATGATTTTCCCCAACACCCCAGCCCGTGAGCACAACCTGATCCCCTGCTTGGTAGCGCCCGTCTTGTGATTCGATGACAGTACCTGCTAAGTCGATACCTGGAATCATCGGAAAGTTGCGGATGATTTTGCCTTTCCCCGTGATCGCTAAGCCATCTTTGAAGTTGAGAGATGAATAGTCAACGGCCACCAGCACGTTGCCTTCGGGTAGCTGAGACTCATCCATTTGTTCAATAGTGGCGATGGTGCGTTTTTCTTCCTGATTAAGAACTAAAGCGTGAAACATGAGATTTCTCCAGCGATTGCAGATAGGTCAAACGGGATAAGTGTAGGTGCAAGTGAACTATGAATAAAATGAAACTTTAGCATTATAGCAATGCGTTCTGTGCATAAACTAAGAGCGGCTCAAGCCGCTCTTAGTGAGTGAAGGCGTTTAACCGACAAGGTTAAGGGCGTTCAAATACCGTTGCAATGCCTTGACCTAAACCAATGCACATGGTCGCAAGGCCGTATTTGGCGTCTTTGGCTTCCATCAGGTTAATCAGAGTGGTTGAAATACGAGCCCCCGAGCAACCCAGTGGGTGACCAAGAGCGATAGCGCCACCGTTAAGGTTGACCTTCTCATCCATCACATCCAGCAGACCTAGGTCTTTCGCACACGGTAGAGATTGCGCTGCAAACGCTTCATTTAGCTCAATCACATCCATGTCTTCAATCGATAGACCGGCACGTTTAAGTGCTTTTTGCGTCGCAGGTACAGGGCCGTAACCCATGATGGAAGGATCGCAACCGGCGATCGCCATGCCTTTAATACGAGCACGAATCGTCACGCCAAGCTCATTGGCTTTCTCTTCACTCATGATCAACATCGCAGACGCACCATCCGACAAAGCAGAGGATGTGCCAGCAGTGACGGTGCCATTGGCTGGATCAAACACAGGGCGAAGTTGAGAAAGCCCTTCCACTGTGGTTTCTGGGCGAATCACTTCGTCATGATCCAAGGTGAATAAGGTGCCATCCGCGGCATGCCCTTCGGTGGGCAGAATTTCGTTTTTGAATCGACCTTCCAGCGTTGCTGCATGGGCGCGAGCGTGAGAGCGTGCGGCAAACTCATCTTGTTGCTCACGGCTAATGCCGTGCAGCTTGCCAAGCATTTCAGCGGTTAAGCCCATCATGCCCGCCGCTTTGGCAACGTGTTTCGACATGCCCGGATGAAAATCCACACCGTGGTTCATTGGCACGTGGCCCATATGCTCAACACCGCCGATCAAACAGATCTCTGCATCACCAGTCATGATGGCGCGCGCACCATCGTGCAGCGCTTGCATCGATGAGCCACAGAGACGGTTGACCGTCACTGCGCCAATTTCAATTGGCAAACCTGCCAGCAGCGCTGCGTTTCGCGCTACGTTAAAGCCTTGTTCTAGGGTTTGTTGAACACATCCCCAATAGATATCTTCAATCTCACTTGGGTTAACTTGTGGGTTACGCGCCAGAATCCCTTTCATCAAATGGGCAGAAAGATCTTCTGCTCGAGTGTGGCGGAAGGCGCCACCTTTAGAGCGACCCATTGGCGTACGTAGACAATCGACAATTACGACATTTTTCATTGTGGGAACTCCTTAGATAGAACCTTGCTGTTGCGCGCCGTAAAAGGTTTGCCCTTTTTCAGCCATATCAATAAGCATTTGTGGAACCTGATACATAGCGCCAAGTTCGACATGCTGCTGTGCCATTGCGACAAAGTTTGCAATACCAACACTATCTAAGTAGCGGAATACACCACCACGGAAAGGAGGGAAACCAAGGCCATACACCAGCGCCATATCCGCTTCTTGCGCTGAGGCGATAATGCCTTCTTGCAAGCAAAGCACCACTTCGTTGATCATCGGAATCATCATGCGTTGGATAATGGTCTGATCATCAAAGGCTTGTTGAGCGGCACAAACAGGCGCAAGAATCGGTACGATCTCATCACTGAATGCTTTCTTCGGTTTGCCTTTCTTGTCCATGGTGTACGTGTAGAAACCGCTGCCGTTTTTCTGGCCATACTTGTTGGCTTCAAACAAGGCATCAATCGCATCGCGACCTTGTTTACCCATGCGCTCAGGGAACCCTTGCGCCATGACGGCTTGAGCGTGGTGTGCGGTATCAATACCGACCACATCCAATAAGTAAGCAGGGCCCATTGGCCAACCGAACTTACGTTCCATCACTTTATCGATTTGAGTGAAGTCGGCACCATCGCGCAGCAACATGCTAAAACCACCAAAGTATGGGAACAGCACGCGGTTAACAAAGAACCCTGGGCAGTCATTGACCACTATTGGGGATTTGCCCATTTTGGCTGCGTAAGCAACGACACGGTTGATGGTTTCATCGGAGGTGTGTTCACCACGAATGATTTCGACTAAAGGCATGCGATGCACTGGGTTGAAGAAGTGCATACCACAGAAATTCTCTGGTCGTTTGAGTGATTTGGCCAGCAAGTTAATTGGAATGGTCGAGGTGTTCGAAGTGAGAACGGTCTCTTCGCTCACTTGCTCTTCCACTTCGCTTAATACGGCTGCTTTCACTTTCGGGTTTTCGACCACGGCTTCTACGATGATATCGGCGTTATCGATGCCCGCGTAGTGAAGGCTTGGCGTAATAGAAGCGAGAATACCGGCCATTTTAAAGCCATCAATCTTGCCACGTTCAAGCTGTTTGTTGAGTAGCTTTGACGCTTCCGTCATGCCCAGATCCAGTGATGCTTGCGCGATGTCTTTCATGATCACGGGCACACCTTTGAGAGCAGATTGGTAGGCTATGCCGCCCCCCATAATACCTGCGCCCAGCACTGCTGCACGTTGGGTCTCTTTATTGGCGGATTTTGCTGCTTTCTTCGCTATGCCTTTGATGTATTGGTCATTGAGGAAAAGACCCACCAAGGCCTTGGCTTCTTCTGACTTCGCCAGTTTAACGAAATGTTTTCTTTCGATGTCTAACGCTTGATTGCGCGCAAAACGGGCACCTTCTTCAATCGTGACAACGGCGGTCATCGGTGCAGGGTAGTGTGGCCCTGCCACTTGAGCTACCAAGCCTTTGGCCATGGTGAAACTCATCATCGCTTCGAGTTTGCTTAGCGTTAACGCTGAGGTTTTTTGCTGGCGACGTGCTTTCCAGTCAATTTTTTCATTGATGGCATCGGTGAGTGTTTGCAGGGCGGATGCGTAGAGGCGATCGGAATCGACGACAGCATCAAGCAAACCAATTTTTAGAGCTTCCTCTGCACGGCAAGCTTTGCCTTGGGTGATGATTTCCATGGCGCTGTCTGCGCCGATCACGCGCGGCAAACGCACACAACCGCCAAAGCCAGGCATAATGCCGAGTTTGGTTTCAGGAAGACCAATGCTGGTGGTTTTATCACCAATGCGTAAGTCGGTAGCAAGTACACACTCACATCCACCGCCTAAGGTATGCCCTTTGACAACCGCGACAGTCGGAACGGGCAAATCTTCCAGTTTATTGAAGATGCTATTGGCAAATTGAAGCCATTGGTCGAGTTCTTCTTCTGGCTTGGCAAACAGTCCTAAAAACTCAGTGATATCTGCTCCGACAATAAAGGCTTCTTTGTCTGATGTAAGCATCACGCCTTTCAGACCGGAGTGAGCGGTGAGCGCATCAAGCGCTTTGTCGAGTGAAGCAAGAGTTGCTAGATCGAGCTTATTGACGGAATTTGGCGCGCAGAAAAGGATTTCTGCCACTCCATCTTGTACTTCCTTTACCTGTAGGGTTTCGGCTTGGTAAATCATTGTCTATCTCCATGACATACAATCTTGGATTGTCTGTATACCTAAGGCGCACATTCGCCGATGTAGGTATAGTGGAAAGTGTTGTATTTATATTCTGGTTAGACCAGTTTGCTTAGTGTGGACCTCGGATTGTCTAATTTCAATACATTTTTTAAACAAGTGTTTAACATTGTGCGTTAAAGCAGATCTTATGCACTCTGAATAGGGGCATGCTACACTTGCCGTTCTTGTTGATAGTGCGAATGTCATGAACGAAAATCCATACCTCATCCCAGCCCAAGCGGTTAAATTTGAAGAAGAAATCAAAAAGAGTCTCTTTATTACTTATCTTGCTCATACCCAGACGATAGAGGCGGCAAAAGCTTTTGTAGAGAGGATTAAAACGCAACATGCCGATGCGCGTCATAACTGTTGGGCGTTTGTTGCTGGGCGACCAGAGGATTCAATGAAGTGGGGTTTTAGTGATGATGGCGAGCCATCCGGTACAGCAGGAAAGCCGATTTTGGCGCAGCTCTCTGGGTCGGGTGTTGGTGAGATCACCGCAGTCGTAACACGATATTATGGTGGTATTCGCCTTGGCACTGGTGGATTAGTGAAAGCGTATGGCGGTGGTGTGCAGCAGGCGCTCAAGCAGCTTCAAACAATTGAGAAAAAAATAACCACAAAACTCAGACTGGAGTTAGACTATGCGTTCGTACCAATTGCGCAATCTATAATGCAGCAATTCGACGCTGTTGAGGTTGACGCTCAATACAGTGAGAGCGTCGTGCTGGTGGTTGAACTGGAAGTGAGAAACGTGGAGATGTTTACTCAAACCATGATCAACAAAAGCAGTGCAAAAGCGCTCGTGACGCCTTATATCGGGAAATAACAATAACAACTAGGAAGTCTGTCGACTTTATTGATTCAATCACCCATGCAATTTCGTTCAATTATCCGTATTGTCGGGCTGTTGCTCGCACTCTTCAGTGTCACTATGCTTGCGCCCGCGTTGGTGGCGCTTATTTATCGCGATGGTGCGGGTGTTCCTTTTGTTACGACCTTTTTTGTGCTGCTGTTTTGCGGCACCGTGTGTTGGTTTCCAAACCGTAGGCATAAACACGAACTCAAAGCGCGCGATGGCTTTTTAATTGTGGTGCTGTTTTGGACCGTACTCGGCAGTGCTGGTGCGTTGCCCTTCCTGATCGCTGATAACCCCAGTATTTCGATTACCGATGCGTTTTTCGAATCCTTCTCCGCGCTGACCACCACGGGTGCGACGGTTATCGTCGGTTTAGATGAACTGCCCAAAGCGATTTTGTTCTATCGCCAGATACTGCAATGGTTTGGCGGTATGGGGATCATCGTGCTGGCGGTCGCGATTTTGCCTGTTCTAGGCATTGGTGGCATGCAGTTGTATCGTGCTGAAATTCCTGGTCCAGTCAAAGATAGTAAAATGACCCCGCGTATTGCTGAAACGGCTAAAGCACTTTGGTATATCTATTTGAGTCTGACTATCGCTTGTGCGGGGGCTTTCTGGTTGGCGGGAATGACGCCGTTTGATGCGATTAGCCATAGTTTCTCGACCATCGCGATTGGTGGCTTTTCTACCCATGACGCCAGTATGGGATATTTCGATAGCTATGCGATTAACTTAATCACGGTTATCTTCCTGCTGATCTCGGCATGTAACTACTCACTTCACTTTGCAGCCTTTGCCTCTGGCGGTGTTCATCCCAAATACTATTGGAAAGACCCAGAGTTTAGAGCGTTTATCTTTATTCAAGCACTGCTGTTTGTCATTTGCTTCTTATTATTGTTGGCACACCATTCTTACGACTCCATTTACGATGCCTTCGACCAAGCGTTGTTCCAAACAGTTTCTATCTCAACTACTGCGGGTTTCACCACCACGGGATTTTCAGATTGGCCACTATTTCTACCCGTGCTACTGCTGTTCTCCTCTTTTATTGGCGGATGTGCAGGCTCAACCGGTGGTGGTATGAAAGTCATTCGGATTTTATTGCTCACGTTGCAAGGTGCGCGTGAACTTAAGCGCTTAGTTCACCCTAGAGCGGTCTACACCATCAAAGTGGGTGGCAATGCTCTGTCGCAACGTGTGGTGGATGCGGTGTGGGGATTCTTCTCCGCTTATGCATTGGTGTTTGTCGTTTGTATGCTCGCACTTATTGCGACAGGAATGGACGAACTTACCGCTTTTTCGGCCGTCGCGGCGACGCTAAACAACCTAGGCCCAGGCTTGGGGGAAGTTGCAGTGCATTTTGCGGATGTGAACGATAAAGCCAAATGGGTTTTGGTGGTGTCTATGCTCTTTGGTCGTTTAGAAATCTTTACCTTACTTATATTGCTAACCCCTACATTTTGGCGCAGTTAAGGAGAAATGATAGTGAAAGCCCTATTTCTTTATTCTTCCCGCGAGGGGCAGACCAAGAAAATCCTTCAATATATAGAAGAACAGTTACCGAGCTATCAATGTGATGTGAAGAATCTACATGACATCGATACGGTGGATTTTTCTGTTTATGACAAAGTGCTGATTGGCGCGTCGATTCGCTATGGTCATTTGAATCAAAAGCTCTATCAATTTATCCAGCATAACCTAACTCAGTTGAATGAACATAAAGTGGCGTTCTTTTGCGTCAACCTAACCGCAAGAAAAGAAGAGCAAGGGAAAGATACGCCAGAGGGAAGCGCTTATATTCGAACATTTCTTAAAAAGTCTCCTTGGCAGCCTAACCTAATCGGTGTTTTCGCTGGCGCGCTCTATTATCCCAGATATAACTGGTTTGATAGAAATATGATCAAACTCATCATGACATTAACTGGCGGAGAGACGGACACCAGTAAAGAAGTGGAGTACACCAACTGGAAGAAAGTACGCCAATTCTCTGAGAAGTTTGCTTGTTTGTAGAAATAACCTGCACTTTTTGCTTGTTTTGACTCTTTTTTAAACGAACGATAGAAAAATTA
>NZ_JAQQBT010000018.1:0-64705 GCF_028570825.1 Vibrio sp. CCUG 15886
CCAATCGCGATGGACGAAGGTCTACGTTTCGCGATCCGTGAAGGTGGCCGTACTGTTGGTGCTGGTGTTGTTGCTAAGATCTTCGCATAATTCTTTGAATTAAACGAAATCTTGCACTCTTCTTCAATTTGAAGAACAGCGCACAAGAAAAGAGGAAGCTTTGGCTTCCTCTTTTCGTTTATATAAAACATAGCTCGCTTAATAACAAAATAGTCTAAAAATACGCATTACTTATTATGGTAATGAGAATGATTATCCATTATAGTTAACTTCGTGGCGGATAAGTTGAGTTGTAATATGTACGTTTGTTTGTGTCATGGTGTTTCAGACAAGAAAATTCGCAAGCTTGTTATTGAGCAAGGTGTTGCGGATATTCGCGGAATCAAAAAGTGCACTGCATTGGGAAGTCAATGTGGCAAATGCATACGTATGGCGAAAGAGATTATCAACGAAACTGCTCCGGCACTATTCAAGCAAGCCAGTTAACCTAAACGGCTTTCTTTTTGACACCTTCTCAATTGGTTCTACAGTTATAGAAGCCAAAGAGGAGGGCTATGTCATGAAAGGCGATCCAATAATTATTCAACATCTCAACAAAGTATTAGGCAATGAACTGATTGCCATTAACCAATACTTTCTCCATGCTCGTATGTATAAAGACTGGGGGCTCAAGCACCTTGCGGACAAGGAATATCACGAATCGATCGACGAGATGAAGCATGCAGACCATCTTGTTGAGCGCATTTTGTTTCTTGAAGGCATCCCAAATCTGCAAGACCTAGGTAAGCTCATGATTGGCGAAGATACTCAAGAAATGCTGGAGTGCGATTTAAAGCTGGAGATGGCTGCCATTCCCGATCTAAAAGCGGCGATTGCCTACGCAGAAGATGTACACGACTATGTGTCACGTGATCTTTTCCAAGATATCTTAGAAGACGAAGAAGAACATGTGGATTGGCTTGAGACGCAACTAGGCCTTATTCAATTGACGGGTATTGAAAACTACTTACAGGCCCAGTTTGTTGATGAGGATTAATCTGACCTCTATTTCTAACGTACCCACAAGCAAAAGGCGAGTTCTCACTCGCCCTTATTGTGTTAGTAATACAGCAAAACGTGTCAGTGATGGCGATTACTCATAGCCATTTGGGTTGTTGGACTGCCAACGCCAAGTATCTACCACCATGGTCTCTAGCGAGCGTGTCGCTTTCCATCCCAATACTTGTTCCGCATAGGCAGGATCGGCCCAGCATTCAGCAATATCACCTGCACGGCGAGGTTTGATTTCGTAAGGAATCGGACGCTGAGCCGCTTTTTCAAAAGCAGCGACCATTTCAAGTACGCTATTCCCTTGGCCGGTACCAAGGTTAAAGATATGCAATCCTGCTTGCTGCCCCACTTTATTCAAAGCCGCCAAATGACCGTCTGCAAGGTCAATGACGTGAATGTAATCACGAACCCCAGTACCATCTGGTGTTGGATAGTCGTCACCAAATACGCCCAGTTTTTCGCGTCGACCAACCGCAACTTGAGCCACAAAGGGCAATAAGTTATTTGGAATGCCTTGAGGATCTTCACCGAGCAAACCCGACTCGTGAGCGCCAACGGGATTGAAATAACGCAGCAGGGTGATGCTCCAATCAGGATTGGCTTTGTGGAAGTCGGTCAGACACTCTTCCACCATCAATTTGCTGCGGCCATAAGGGTTGGTGGCTGAGGTTGGGAAATCTTCACGGATTGGTACGGAGGCGGGATCACCATAGACGGTGGCTGACGAACTGAAAATAAGGCTCTTAACACCAGCTTTATCCATTTCTCGTACGAGATTTAGGGTGCCTGACACATTGTTATCATAATACATCAGAGGTTTTTCAACCGATTCTCCTACTGCCTTTAGGCCTGCAAAGTGGATGACGCCTTGGATATCGTGCTGAGCAAAGACGTGTTGCAGAATCTCGCTGTCACGAATGTCACCTTGATAGAAAGCGGGGCGCACGCCAGTGACCTGTTCAATGCGATCGAGCACCAGCAATTTGCTGTTATAAAGATTGTCCAAAATGATGGGCGTCATTCCTGCTTCGATCATCTGAATACAGGTGTGGCTGCCAATATAACCGCTGCCACCGGTGACCAGTATGTTCATAGTTGTCCTCTGAAATTATATTTCCAATTATCTAGCCAAATTAACTTTGTGAGTTTATTAGAAAAGATTCTCGATGAACAGAATAGGGCAAAACCAAATTCGAGAAATGTTGAGGCTAAAATAAAGGGCGTATTCCCGAAGAAATACGCCCTAAATACAAAGATAGGATTGCGTTGAATTACGCTTTCATTTTCGCTGCTGCTTTCGCGATCGCTGCGAAGCTCTTAGCATCTAGAGATGCACCACCAACAAGAGCACCATCGATGTCTGGTTGTGTGAAGTAAGCTTCCGCGTTTTCTGGCTTAACAGAACCACCGTATTGGATGATCACTTGCTCTGCTACTGCAGCATCTTTTGCTGCGATCATCGCACGGATAGAGGCGTGGATACGCTGTGCATCTTCTGCTGTTGCAGCTTTACCTGTACCGATCGCCCAGATTGGTTCGTAAGCGATGATGGCACCGTTTAGCGCTTCAACACCGTATGCGTCGATCACTGCGTTGATTTGACGTGCACAAACGGCTTCAGTTTCGCCTGCTTCGTTTTGCGCTTCAGTTTCACCGATACAGAAAACTGGTTTTAGACCGTTTTCTTTCAGGAATGCAAACTTCTTCGCTACGAACTCATCTGATTCATTGTGGTATTCACGACGCTCAGAGTGACCAATAATGATGTGAGTAGCACCAAAGTCTTTTAGCATTGCAGGAGACATGTCGCCAGTGAATGCACCGCTGTTGTTGATGTCAGTGTTTTGTGCACCAAGAATGATCTTGTTGCCACCTTCAGCGATTAGGCGCTCTGCAAGGTCGATGTAAAGTGCTGGCGGCGCTACCGCTACGTCTACACCTTCAACGCCTTCTAGTTCAGCGTTTAGACCAGTTAGCAGTTCAGCAACCATAGTTTTGCTGCCGTTAAGTTTCCAGTTACCCATCACTACAGGACGACGCATAGGAATATCTCCATATCTTTATTGAATCGAAGTCTTCACAGGCGAACCAATGAAGCCAATTTATGTAAAAAATCTACGTAGGAATATAACAGAAATATGTGGATAGATCATGACTCGTGTCATTTCTTGTCGCTTTCTTTGGCTGGTCAGAGCGCGTCAAACTCACTGATATTTCGCTCAGACGAAAACGATTGGTGATCTATCCTGCATAACCATAGCCAATTACTCGGAATTTGTCGGTGAGCTTGGTATTACTCTATGTCAGCGTTACCAATCGAAAATCGGCAACAAAAGGAAGTATCATGCCAAATCTAGTCTTAGAGTATTCAAATTCCGTTGAAGAACGCGTCAATATTCCCGGTTTATTGGAGGATCTTCACCACATTGCCATCAAAAGTGGCTTGTTCGACGCGCCATCGGTTAAGTCGCGAACGCTACGCTGCCACCATTGGTTGATCGGAGAAGAAGGGGACAGTGTCGACTTTATTCATGTTAGCTTTGATTTATTATCAGGACGAACCGAAGAACAAAAACGAGAACTCTCGCGCCAATTGATGGCAGCTCTTCAGGAAACCGCTAGCCATGTGCGCAGTTTGACGGTGAATATTCGAGATATGGATAAGGATAGTTTTCAGAAGGTGGTAAACTGATCCCCATTGCGTTACTTTTTGGGTAACGGTGGTGTATCTGGTTTGGGATTGTATTTGATGTCGTTAAAAGAACTGCTTTTTTCTTTCCAAGGTCGTATCGGTCGTAAAACATATTGGCTTTGGAATTTGTGTTATTACTTGGGTATTTTGGGTTTTGTGACCGCAGTGTCGAAGTTATTCCCTGCCTATAGCTATATTTTGCTACCGATCTTCTTACTGGCTTTACTCATCCCAGACTTAGCGGTGACCACAAAACGCTGGCATGACCGCAATAAATCGGCGTATTGGTTAGCGCTGAACGTGCCATTGATTTTAGGCCGTTTAGCAACGCCTCTCTCTGCTCCTTTAGCACAAGAGCCGAGTGGTATGGAGACATTGATTGGCTCGATAGCGTTGCTTTGTGGTGCTTGGATTTTGCTAGAGTGTGGTTTTCTCAAAGGGACGGAAGGCAGCAACCGTTATGGCGAGCCTGAACGCTAACTAAGAGCTTGAATCGTATCTGAAACCAATAAGGCCCCGTTGTGGGCCTTATTGGTTTTCGCTCGAACTAATAAAAGCCTTTGGGTGCAAAAGGTATCACTTCTGCGCTGGGTGCTTGTAATTCTGAGCCATCACTGTCCAGTGCTTCACGAAATTTGACCATCTGTTTGGTTAACTCATTCATCAAAACCACGTTAGTGTGGACGGGATTTTTGCAACGGCTAATCACCAAATCGATATGGCTTTGCTGTGCAAGTAACCTCTCTCTCATGGCCTCAGAAGCTGATTGAATCATCTCCTGACACATATCTTGCTTGAATTGATTAAACGCATCTGGATTTTCTGCGGCGAGCGCCATCATCTCATCAAACGATGGTAACGGTTGCTCCGTTTGAAGACTGCCCATAACGACTCTCCCTGTGTTCTGCTGTTGATAAAATAAACAGTATCTATACACAAAGCATATGTCAGATTCGGTAAATGGAAAGGGAGGAAATTGCTTGTCCAAAAAATGATACAGTGAGTTCGACTTTGAGATGAGCAGAGTTAGATGGTCGATGAAGAGAGAAGCGTCTCTACTCCTGGAGATTATCAAGCCTTTTCTTTACTAATCCTATGGCGCATAATATCTGCACAGGGCAAGAGGGAAACATGAAGACCATAGATAGGATCATTCAATCCATAAAACGAGATGGGGCGGTTACCGCAAAGCAAATAGCGACTGATTTGGGTATGACAACCATGGGGGCCCGCCAACATTTGCAGAGTCTGGAAGAGGATGGTCTGGTGCATTTTCACGATGTGAAGGTGAAAATTGGCCGTCCAACTCGTCATTGGTCTTTAACGCAAAAGGGACATGATCAGTTTGCTGATCGTCATGGCGAGTTAACGATTCAGGTTATCGATGCCGTAGAGGCGTTGTTTGGTGCTGAGGGCCTAGCAAAGGTGGCGGCAGAGCGTGAACAAAAAACGTTTTTGCACTATCAAAAGGCGTTAGCTACGTGTTTGGATCTGATCAGTCGACTCGAAACGCTTACCCTGATGAGAGAAGAAGAAGGCTACATGGCAGAGCTAGAAAAGACGGATGAAGGCTACCTGCTGACGGAAAACCATTGCCCGATCTGTAAAGCGGCGCAACGCTGCCCAAGTTTGTGTCAGTCGGAGTTGAATGTGTTCCAAAAGTTGCTTGGTGATGAGTGCCACATCGAGCGCAGTGAGCACATTATTGAAGGCCAGAGGCGTTGTGCTTACCGCATTATAATCGCGAATGGTGGATAGATATTCTGTGTAAGACTTTTAATGAAGAGGGCTGCCTACTAGGCAGCCCTCTTTTCATGTTCTCTTTGTATGTTAAAGAATGATCGCTTTCACTTCGTCATCTTTGCGCTCAAGATAATGAATCGACTTGATACGACGAATGGTTCGACAACGGCCACGAATCAGCAATGTTTCGGTGGTTGCAATATTGCCTTGACGGCTGATGCCTTCAAGTAGATCGCCTTTAGTGATGCCTGTTGCGGAGAAAATGACATTATCACTGCGTGCCATGTCTTCCAGTTTTAGCACTTTGTTCGCTTCCACGCCCATTTCAGCGCAGCGCTCGAGCTCGAAATCCGCAAACTTGCGGTTTTCTTCGTTATCGCCTTTTACTTCGTTACGAGGTAAAAGACGACCATGCATGTCGCCATCCAATGCGCGAATGACGGCCGCTGAGACAACCCCTTCAGGTGCACCACCAATACAGTACATCACGTCAACTTCACTGTCTGGCATGCAGGTAAGAATCGAAGCGGCTACATCACCATCCGGCACAGCGAAAACACGAACACCCATGCGTTGCATCTCGGCGATCACCTCATCATGACGAGGCTTCGCAAGGGTAATCACCACCAAGGTATCAAGCGTTTTTCCAAGCGCTTGTGCGATGTTCTCGAGGTTTTCTTTAAGTGGCTTGTTGAGATCGATCACTCCTTTTGCACCAGGGCCAACCACCAGTTTTTCCATGTACATATCCGGTGCTTTTAAAAAGCTCCCTTTTTCACCGGCAGCCAGTACCGCAAGAGCGTTTGATTGGCCCATAGCGGTCATGCGCGTCCCTTCGATTGGATCGACCGCGATATCCACTTCATCACCACCTAGGCCAACATTTTCGCCAATGTAAAGCATCGGGGCATCGTCGATTTCACCTTCACCAATAACAATTTCGCCACTGATGTCGGTTTTATTCAGCAGGGTGCGCATGACTTCTACTGCAGCGCCATCCGCCGCGTTTTTGTCACCACGGCCTAGCCATTTATAACCCGCTAGAGCAGCGCCTTCTGTGACGCGGGAAAAGGCCATCGCTAAATCGCGTTTCATGTTGTCTCCAAAAAAGTGTTAAATCGAAGGAAGAGTAAAATTGCCGCGATTCTAGCACAAAATGTAGGGAAAACGTTTGCTAAATTCAGTTTAAAGGCGAAAATCGAGGTGCGAGGTGCGAGGTGCGAGGTGCGAGGTGCGAGGTGCGAGGTGCGAGGTGCGAGGCCCAAGGCATAAACGCTCTTAGGGCCTCGTATGTGGTGTCTAGGGTTTTCCCTAGAAGCGGAGAATTACTCGACGTCTTCCATTTTGCCAAGAAGCGCGCGAATGCGTTCTTGCCATTGAGCATGCTCTTGTTGAGTTTGCTGCGCTTTTTGCTCAAGTTGTTCACGTTGAGCGCGTAGTTCATTCGCTTCCGTTTCCAACTTAGCTTTGTCTTCTTTAAGCTCGTCTACTTCCATTTGTAGCAAAGCGATAGTATCGACAGCGGTCTGAATTTTAGCTTCTAGTTTTTCTAATACTTCAAAAGACATCTTGGCCTACCTATATTGATTCGGTTACGAGTGTAGCCCTTGCTACTACTCAAGTCTGTTAGCCTCATTCTACTCAGCACAAGGCCGAGAAACACGCCCTATATTGAATAATTTGCATCATTCGGTCAAAAAAACAGCGCATCTTTACGCCGCGCTGACTTTTGCTCTGTTTTGACTGCTTGCTCAATAGAAAAAAGCGTCAAAGTGACGCTTTTTTCTCTTTAATCGAGCAGCTCTGGCTCTTCTTCATCTTCTTCAAGATCGGCACTGAGAGGCTCTTGGGAGAGAATGATGCCCGTTGTATCTGCATAGAGGTAGTCTTCTGGAAGGAAGGTCACCCCACCAAAATTGACGGGAACATCCACTTCGCCAACACCCTGCATGGCAGCACCCACTGGAATAGAGGCTAAAGCTTGAATGCCGATATTCATATCTTCCAGCTCGTCCACTTCACGCACACAGCCGTAGACAACGATGCCTTCCCATTCGTTCTCTTCCGCTATCGCGGCAAGTTCGCCGTCAAGTAATGCTCGGCGCAATGAACCACCACCATCAACCAAAAGTACACGGCCAACACCATCTTGTTCCAGCGTTTCTCGAATGAGGGCATTGTCCTCAAAACACTTGACTGTGGTGATTTGTCCGGCAAAGGAAGCGCGGCCACCAAAGTTACTGAACATAGGCTCGACTACATCCACTTGGTCCATATAGATATCGCAAAGGGCTGAAGTGTTGTATTCCATGGCATACCTTCTTTGGTCAACGAGATTTCTTTTGAGTATATCCGTGCATTAAGTCATTGCAATGACAATTAATGATTAACTAACAAGAGTTTGAGCTACCACAACAGTTGCAAACAAAATATTGGTGACGAGTGAGCATTTCACGACGACTGGCATCATAGGGGCAATTTGTGCAGGTTTCTCTGTTTGCCAAACGGCTTTACCATGATTAAAGAGCACTATTAGGCTGAATAAAAATGGCAGACAGAGCCAAATGGAGCTAGGTTGCAGCAACAAGTAACTTGCAAAGGCCATTAAGGCGCCACCGAGTAAAGCGAAATGGTACTGTTTCGCACGTTGTTGCCCAAGTCGTACGGCAACGGTGCGTTTGCCACAGGCCGCATCATTCTCAATATCACGCATGTTGTTGATATTGAGCACGGCAACGGCCAATAATCCACATCCCAAAGAAGGCAGCAGCAGTGCGGTATCTAAGTGGCCAGTGTGGAGAAAGTAAGTGCCCGATACACCCAGTAAACCAAAGAAAATAAACACAGACAGATCACCCAGCCCAACATAGCCGTACGGCTTGCTACCCATGGTATAAGCGATGGCGGCAAAGATGGCCAATACGCCGAGACCAATAAACGCAAGAATACTTTGCAGGCTGCTCAATGCGTAAAACACCAGACACAAGCCGGAGATCATGGTCAAAATGATATTAAACATAATGGCTCGTTTCATCGCTTGAGCAGAAACCGCACCAGACTGCATGGCACGCATTGGCCCTAATCGTTTGTCGTTATCAGTCCCTTTCACGGCATCGCCATAATCGTTTGCTAAGTTAGAAAGGATTTGCAATAGCGTTGCGGTAACAAAGGAGAGTAACGCGATCACAGGTGAAAATTGACCGAATGAATAGGCTAATACGCTGCCAGTTAAAATGGAAACAAGCGCTAAAGGAAGTGTTTTCGGACGAGCGGCATCCAGCCAGATACGCAATGACTGATTCATGAATTTTTCGTGCTAGTAAATAGAATCGTCAGTATACGAAGAAAAGCGCACTGAAGAAAGGTTAGCTTAAGGGAGCGCAATACGGCTAAATGCAAAGATGCTAGGTGAGAAGAGGAAGAAAAAGGGCGAGAGAAATAATGCTCTCGCCCTTGCTACTCAAGAGGATTACAGGATGAAACGGCTTAAGTCTTCATCTTCGACAAATTCGCCGAGACGTTGCTGCACGTACGCTGCATCAATCACAAACTTGGTGCCTGATTTTTCCGTTGCATCGAATGAGATTTCATCCATTAGGCGTTCCATCACAGTATGTAGACGGCGAGCGCCAATGTTCTCAGTGGTTTCATTCACGGTCCAGGCAGCTTCTGCAATTTGCGTGATGCCGTCTTCCGTAAATTCGATATCCACATCTTCTGTCTTCATCAGAGCAACATATTGCTCTGTAAGTGATGCTCTTGGCTCGGTCAGAATACGCTTGAAATCGTGGCTTGAAAGCGCCTCGAGTTCAACACGGATCGGCAGTCGACCTTGCAGTTCAGGAATCAGGTCAGAAGGCTTAGCGACTTGGAAAGCACCAGAGGCAATAAACAGAATATGGTCGGTTTTTACCATACCGTGCTTGGTGGAGACAGTGCTGCCTTCGATAAGAGGCAACAAGTCTCGTTGTACCCCTTCTCGAGACACATCTGGGCCTGAACTCTCGCCGCGTTTACAGATTTTATCGATCTCATCGATAAACACGATGCCATTATTTTCTACACTGTAGATGGCTTGCTCTTTAAGTTCATCTTGATTGACCAGCTTAGCGGCTTCTTCTTCAATCAGTGCTTTAAAGGCGTCTTTGATTTTCAATTTGCGCTTTTTACTGGTGTTGCCAGCTAGGCTCTGGAACATCCCTTGTAGCTGGTTAGTCATCTCTTCCATACCAGGAGGCGCCATGATTTCCACGCCCATCTGTGGCGCTGCGACATTGATTTCAATTTCTTTGTCGTCGAGCTTTCCTTCACGCAGTTTTTTACGGAAGATTTGGCGAGTGTTCGAGGTATCTTCGCTTTGCTCGTTCTGGCCCCAAGCATCGCGAGGTGGTGGTAGGAGCGCATCAAGGATTCGTTCTTCCGCGAGCTCTTCTGCACGGAATTTGACTTTTTCCATCGCTTGCTGATGAGTCAGCTTCACTGCCACGTCAGTCAGATCGCGAATAATGCTTTCCACTTCTTTACCCACATAACCCACTTCGGTGAATTTGGTGGCTTCCACTTTTATGAAAGGTGCGTTGGCCAACTTCGCAAGACGACGAGCGATTTCGGTTTTACCAACCCCAGTTGGGCCGATCATCAGAATATTCTTTGGCGTGACTTCTACGCGCAAGCTTTCTTCAAGTTGCATTCGACGCCAGCGATTACGTAGTGCAATTGCCACAGAGCGTTTTGCATTGTCTTGACCAATGATGTGTCGATTCAGTTCATGGACAATTTCACGAGGAGTCATTTCAGACATAATCATTCCTTACAATCTGTGGGCGAATTAAGCTTGGCTGAGATTTGGCAATTCTGCTGGGATCTCGAGCTCTTCGATGGTGTGGTTGTGGTTGGTAAACACACAAATATCACCCGCAATGTTCAATGCTTTTTCTGCGATTTCGCGTGCATCGAGTTCGGTATTTTCCAATAAAGCGGTCGCGGCTGCTTGTGCATACGCCCCTCCAGACCCAATCGCGATCAAATCGTTTTCTGGCTGTACCACGTCGCCATTGCCCGTGATGATCAATGACGCCGTTTCGTCTGCCACGGCCAATAATGCTTCAAGTTTACGTAATGCACGATCGCTGCGCCAATCTTTCGCCAGTTCAACGGCCGCTTTAGTTAGGTGGCCTTGATGCATCTGCAGCTTACTTTCGAAGCGTTCAAATAGAGTAAACGCATCTGCCGTGCCGCCAGCAAAGCCAGCCAGAACTTTGTTGTTGTATAAACGGCGAACTTTACGCGCATTGCCTTTCATTACCGTGTTACCCAGAGATACTTGTCCATCCCCGGCGATGACGACTTTATTGTTACGACGTACAGAAACGATGGTAGTCACGAGTAGGCCTCTTGATTCTTTTCTATATGGAGTTGATCCCTATATGGGGGAGGGTAAAAAAGAAATCAAGGCTCAAGGTTTGGAATGGAAGGTTAGGGGGGAAAGGGATGCAAAGAAAAGGGGCGAATTACAAGCCCCTTTGGATGAGAATTATTGTTCTTCTTGCCAGATGGCACACGGTTCAATTTTGGCGCGTTGCAATTTATGGCGATCGCGTTCAGCGTCACGTTTTAGCTTATATGGTCCTAAGACCACACGATACCAATCACTGCCTTCTTTCTTTTTGACGGTACTGGTAATGCCTTGAAAAGCGATGTCGAGTTTACGATGTTCCGCTTGTTCACGCTTTTTGTAGGCGCCACACTGCATAATGTAAGGAATCTTAGGCACTTCTTGTTCTTTGGCCACCACTTCGATTTCTCGATTTGGTAAGCTTTCAACGTATTGCCATTTTTCTTCTGGTGGAGGCGGCAGTTCTTTTTTCGCCGGCGGTTTAGGTTTGCTCACCGGTTTGTTTTCTGCAACGGGTGTTGGCGGCTCTGGGTCATTGCTGAGGGTATACAAACCATAGCCAAAACCACCCAGTAGCACGATGGCTAACAGGCCGGCAAGCCAAGGTTTTTTTCTACGAGGAGCTGCTTTTTTGGTCGGCTTTTTAGGACTACGACCACGTCTTACATAATCTTTAGCCACGGAAAATACAAACAATTGTTATGCTAGCCCGCTATGGTAATGCAGAATGCCAAGCGTTAACAGGGAAACGTCGCAGAAAAGGAAGCGAGGCTGCAAATAACCTCGCTGCCGGTTGGTTTTGGTTTTAGCGCAAGCCTGGAGGCGCTGCGCTACCACGAACCACCAATTTGGTTTCAAGTAAGCGTGAGCCACTGTGAATGTCATGTCCTTTCAGCAGCTCTAACATCATCAGCATCGCTTGACGACCAATCTCATAGCGTGGCTGTGAGATGGTGGTTAGTGGAGGATCGCAATATTGGGCAAACTGAATGTCATCGAAGCCGACAATCGACAGATCTTGCGGTACTCGGAAGCCCAATTTTTTCGCTTCTTGAATCGCCCCGATAGCCATGGTGTCACAATGGCAGAAAACGGCGGTTGGCGCGTCATTCATTTCTAGCAGATGACGGATCGCTTTCGCCCCACCTTCAAAAGAGAACTCAGACTCAACACAGTATTGTGGGTTCATTGTGATGCCTGCACGGCGCAAAGCTTGTTGATAGCCTTGTTGTCTAAACTGACAAAGTGCTGCGGATTTTGGCCCTGAAATTTGGGCGATGCGTTTGTGGCCCAATTGGGTCAGGTAGTTCACCGCTTCAAATGCTGAGGTCAAGTTATCGATATGAACCGTCGGCAGTTCGAGATCGGGGGCGAACTCGCAAGCCATGACCATCGGAGGAAGATTTTTCTGTTCTGGCTTGCTCACATCAAACGGTAAGTCGGTACCGAGCAACAGCATACCATCCGCTTGCTTGGTAAAAACGAGATTGACGAGTGAGCTTTCACGGCGCTTTTGTTGGCCGCTGTCACCGAGTAGAACCAAATATCCCTGTTCAATGGCGGCATCTTCAATGCCACGAATGATCTCTGTGTAGTAAGGATCACAAATGTCAGGAACGATCGCGACGATAGTGCGTGACTCGTTGCGGCGTAAATTGCGTGCCAGCGAGTTTGGGGAATAACCAGCTTCCAACACTGCATCTTCCACACGCTTACGCGTTGTGGCGGATACTTTGTCTGGATTCATCAGCGCTCTCGAAACCGTTGCCGTTGAAACTCCTGCAAGCTGGGCAACATCCTTCATTGTCGCCATATACTAACCCTCTCAAAATGTTCGCCAATTATGACGTTTAGTTATTGTTCTGATTCGGAAAATAAAATCGAATTATGAGTTGCCTCGTTGTAATTTGAATAGTCTATTCAATTCTTTATTTAAAGTTACGGGCGAATTAACAAAATCCGCATTTCATTCGTGATGTTCATCACGTAAAGAAGCAAATTGTTGCAATTTTCAACGTTAGAGTGAGGTGGTAAACGTTTGCTAACTCAGATCCTGTGGCTCAATATCCAAATTCCAACGTACTTTTTTCGCATCTGGTAACAAATCGATAGCAGGTTTCGTGCTCGAGAGTATTTTCTGCATCAAGGAACGATGTTGAGTTTGAAGCAGAAGCTGCCAGCGGTATTTGCCCGCACGTTTGGCCAGTGGAGCGGGGGTTGGACCGAGCACGAGACAAGTGTGATCAAACAAGGGATGCGACTCGAGAGTCATACGCACTTGACGTAAGAATGTTTCGACGATTTCGCTGTGATTGGCTTCTGCGCGAAATAGCGTTAGAAAACTAAACGGGGGAAGTTGGGCAATTTTCCGCTCTTCCAGTGCAGACTGCGCAAAATGCCGGTAATCCTTGGTCAACAGAGCTTTGAGCAAGGTGTGTTCTGGATGGTGGGTTTGTAATATCACTTCGCCAGGTTTGCTAGCACGCCCTGCTCGTCCGGCTACTTGAATAAACAACTGAGCCAATCGTTCGGACGCTCGGAAATCACTGCTGTACAGTGACCCATCAACATCCAATAGTGCCACTAACGTCACGTCTGGGAAATGATGCCCTTTAGCTAGCATTTGCGTGCCAATTAAAATTTGGTATTCCCCTTTGCGAATGGCTTCTAAAGCGCTTTCGAGGCTGCCTTTGCGTCGTGTGCTATCGCGGTCGATGCGAATCGCTTTGTAGTCTGGAAACAGGGCCGTCAACTGGTTTTCCAGTTGCTCAGTGCCGACACCAACCGTCACCAGTTGTGTCGAACCACAACCTTGGCATTGATGGATAATAGGTTGTTGAGAACCACAGTGGTGACAGCGGATTTCATTGCTGTACTGGTGATAAGTGTAATAGGCATCGCAGCGTTTGCATTCGGCAATCCAACCACATTCATGACACATTAACGCAGGGGAGAAGCCTCGACGGTTGAGAAACAGCATCACCTGATTGCCCGCTTTTAAATGACGACGCATTTCAGCAATGAGTGGCGCTGAGAGGCCGCTTTCCAGATAGAGCCCTTTGACATCCAGCACTTTGTTGGTGGTTGGCACGGCCACTCCTGCTCGTTGGGTTAGCGAGAGATGATGATATTTGCCCGTAAGTGCGTTGTGTAAGGTTTCTAACGCGGGCGTGGCTGAACCGAGAACAATTGGAATGCCTTCTTTTGCCGCTCGCATCACAGCCACATCGCGAGCATGGTAACGCAAGCTATCTTGCTGTTTGTACGAAGCGTCGTGCTCTTCATCGACAATGATGATCCCCAACTGAGCAAATGGGATCAGTAGTGCAGAGCGTGTACCAATGACAATGCCCGCCGCTTTGTCTCGTGCGGAAAGCCAAGCGTTGAGACGTTCCGTATCATTAAGACCAGAATGGATGACGGCGACTGGCACATCAAATCGTTGACGAAAACGATTGATGGTTTGTGGTGTTAAACCAATTTCAGGGACCAATACCAGAGCCTGTTTGCCTTGTTCCAAAATGGGTTTGATCAAGTTGAGATAAACTTCGGTTTTGCCTGAACCTGTGACCCCTTCCAACAGATAACAGCCAAAGTCTGTCTGGCTGTTAACGGTCGAAATGGCAATGGCTTGCTCTTGGTTGAGTTTCGGCTTATCGACGGGATGTTCAATCGGATTCCCCCAACGAGCCAACTGTGGCGTTTTTTCTTCACAGCTGATCCAGCCTTTTTCTTCCAAGGTGCGTAAGGTTGTGGATGCCACTTCCTCATCCAAAAAGGCTTGGTGAGGCAGAGGGCCATTAGCAAGCATATTCAATACTTTCGCTTGCTTTATCGCGCGACTGTTTAACCCTTGCATCAACTGGTTTTTGCCTAACTCGGTCAGTTGCCATTCTTGTAGAGTGGCAAAGTCAGCCGCTTTGCCTTTTCTTAGTGCAGCGGGGAGGGCGTTATGCAGTGTTTCACCTAGGGGATGTTGGTAAAAGTGGCTACACCAAAGTAATAAACTGTAGACGGAATCGGGCCAAATAGGACGATGATCCAACACCGCTTTAATGGGTTTAAGTTGCTCGCGTGGAAAGTCTGATTCTTGAACCAAAGCGGTGACAATGCCAATCAAGGTTTGTCGTCCAAATGGCACACTCACGCGGCCACCAATGATCGGAAAAAGGTGTCCAGGAACGAGATAATCAAATTGTTTATCGAGTGGCACTGGCAGCGCAACACGAGCAATGGATGGACGCATAACGTGGTGTTTCATGGCAAAAATAATGACTTACAGTCTAATGGAAGCGAGGTAGAAATACGAGAAAAGGGCATGCTCGAACAGAGAGAGGAAAACTGTATAAAAAACTAGCGGAAAATCGTGGAAATAGGTTGATTCGAAAGAGACGATTCATTACTATATCGCGCCTTAAGATATGGCTTTAATTCTGTTTTAGCGGTATCTGAGTTTTATTTTTAACTGCGTGTGGTGTGCGGCAAAGACTCGTATAGCGACACGGCCTACTATTTGAGGTTATCCCATGAAAGCTGGTATCCATCCAGAATACAAAGCAGTAAACGCAACTTGTTCTTGCGGCAACTCTTTCGTTTTCAACTCTACTCTAGATAAAGAATCTATCCACCTAGACGTATGTGACAAGTGCCACCCATTCTACACTGGTAAGCAACGTATCGTTGATACAGGCGGCCGTGTTGATCGCTTCAACAAGCGTTTCGGTGCTCTATCAAGCGGTAAGAAATAATAGCGTTAGCTATTGCTGTTTGAGAAAAAGGTCGCTTATGCGGCCTTTTTTGCATTCAACGCCTAGGAGACGCTTTCTCTCACGCACCATCCCCTATGCCATCTGGTCTTACTTCTATCTTATTCACAATTTTTATAGATTTGCCTCGCATTCTTGGCTAGGAAGATTGACTTATATCAATTAGAATTTCTCTCTAAATTGAACAAAAAAGCAGAGTTTTTGTTCAACCTAAAGTGTTCCCCCCTTTACCGTACACGCAAAAAGAGAATAACCATTTATGTCCGATGACAATAGCCAGCAAATGACCCCTGAAGAAGTACTTCGCCAACAAGCTCTTGATTATCATGCTTTGCCAACGGCGGGTAAAATTGCCGTCGCTCTAACCAAACCTGCGGAAACCGCTAAAGATCTTGCTTTAGCTTACAGTCCAGGTGTCGCGGAGCCGGTTCGCGAAATCGCACAGAACCCAGACAACGTTTACAAGTACACCTCAAAGGGAAATATGGTGGCCGTTATCTCTAACGGTACGGCAATTTTGGGTCTAGGTAACTTAGGTCCTTTGGCATCAAAGCCAGTAATGGAAGGTAAGGCACTGCTGTTTAAGCGTTTTGCTGGTCTTGATTCTATCGATATTGAAGTGAAGCATCGCACCATCGACGAATTCGTGGATACGGTCGCGAACATTGCAGATACCTTTGGTGGTATCAATTTAGAAGACATCAAAGCACCAGACTGTTTTGAAATTGAAAAACGTCTGATTGAGCGTTGTGATGTGCCAGTGTTCCATGATGACCAACATGGTACGGCCATTGTCACCGCGGCTGGTATGCTGAATGCGATCGAACTGCAGGGTAAGAAGCTAAACGAATGTATTATTGTTTGTCTTGGTGCGGGTGCGGCTGCCGTGGCGTGTATGGAGCTGCTGATCAAATGTGGCGCGATGCGTGAAAAGATCTACATGCTGGATCGTAAAGGTGTGATTCATACACGTCGTGATGATCTCAACGAGTACAAGCAACTGTTCGCCAACAATACAGACAAGCGCACACTGGAAGATGTGATCAGCGGTGCGGATCTCTTCCTTGGCGTGTCTGGTCCAAACCTAATGCCTGCAGAAGCGCTGAAGCTGATGGCGGATAAACCGGTTGTGTTTGCGTGTTCAAACCCTGATCCAGAAATCAAGCCAGAGTTGGCGCATGAAGTGCGCAGCGATCTTATCATGGGTACAGGTCGCAGCGACTATCCGAACCAAGTGAACAACGTGTTGTGCTTCCCATTCATTTTCCGTGGCGCTCTGGATGTTCGTGCTAGTGAAATTAATGATGAAATGAAGTTGGCAGCGGTTGAAGCGATTCGTCAATTGGCGAAAGAGCCAGTGCCAGAAGCGGTATTGAAAGCGGCAGGTGTTGAATCGCTGAGCTTTGGCCCGCAATACATTATTCCCAAACCAATGGATTCACGTTTGCTGCCTCGCGTGGCGAAAGCCGTTGCTCAGGCGGCAGTTGATACCGGTGTGGCTCGTATTCCAATGCCAGAAAACTACATGGCCGAGTAAATCACAGCCTAAACAAACGGGACGCTTTAAGCGTCCCGTTTTTGATCAGATACCACTTTCCCCCGGTGTGGTAAAGCTAACGAGGTTTAGTCGTCATACGCTTCAAATTCGATACCCATCGCCGTCATCAATTCTTTGGCTTCTGTTGGGATATCATCCGGGCGATCTTTTCTGAGATCTTCATCCGTCGGCAGTGGCTGGCCAGTGTACGCATGCAGAAATGCCTCACACAACAACTCACTGTTTGTTGCGTGGCGTAGGTTATTAATTTGACGACGAGTACGTTCATCCGTCAGAACTTTTAGTACTTTAAGCGGGATAGAAACGGTAATTTTTTTTACTTGCTCGCTTTTCTTTCCATGCTCTGCGTATGGACTTATGTATTCGCCATTCCAGTCAGCCATTGCGCACCTTCAGAGTAATAATCGGTTAATAAAAATTGTAAGCGGAGATTTTAGCTGGATTTACCGCCATAAGCAAAGACATATAGACGTCTAGAAGTGTTGACGTCTTAAATTTTGATGGTTAAAGTGACAACTATTAATGGAGAGGAAGGCGTTCCGATAACAGTAGCGCATTCTTATTAAGAATTCATCTTCGCAGAAAGGAAACATCATGAGTCACCACAAGCCAGCCACGATTGCCGTTAGAACGGGCATCGAATCCGATACTCAATACCGTGCCGTTGTGCCACCGATCTATTTGTCGACGAACTATGGTTTCTCTGCCTTTGGCGAAGTGCCTAAATACGACTATACCCGCTCAGGCAACCCAAATCGTGGTCTACTAGAGCAAGCGTTGTTTGAGCTCGAATCTGGTAAAGGTGCGGTGGTCACAAACTGCGGGACATCAGCACTTAACTTGTGGGTGTCTGCTTTTTTAAGCCCTGACGATCTTATTGTGGCACCTCATGATTGTTATGGCGGTACCTACCGTCTTTTCAATACTCGAGCGAAGAAAGGGGATTTTAAAGTCCGCTTTGTCGACCAATCCGACAGTGCTGCACTGGATGCGGCGTTGGCGCTTAACCCCAAACTGGTGTTGCTTGAAACGCCTTCCAACCCGCTCGTGCGTGTGGTGGACATCGCGGAAGTGTGTGAGAAAGCCCATAAAGTGGGCGCGTTGGTGGCGGTCGATAACACCTTTTTGACACCGGTGTACCAAAAGCCTTTGGAGCTGGGGGCAGACTTTGTGATTCACTCGACAACCAAGTATATCAATGGGCATTCTGATGTGATTGGCGGTGTGGTGATCACCAAAACCGAAGAGCACGCAACAGAACTGGCGTGGTGGGGGAACTGCCTTGGCGCAACCGGCACGCCATTTGATAGCTATATGACGCTACGTGGTATCCGTACATTGGGGGCACGTATGCGCGTGCATGAAGAAAGTTCGCAACAAATCCTCTCTTATCTGCAAACTCAAGAGTTAGTCGGCACCATTTATCACCCGAGTTTGCCAGCGCATCCAGGTCATGAGATCGCCAAAAAGCAGCAATCGGGCTTTGGATCGATGTTGAGCTTTGAATTTGCTGGCAGCTTTGAGCAATTGAAAGTGTTTGTGAAAGCGCTAGATTTGTTTTCATTAGCGGAGTCACTTGGTGGTGTCGAAAGCTTGGTTTGTCATCCGGCATCTATGACTCATCGTGCGATGGGAGAGGAAGCACTCGCAGAAGCTGGCGTCACGCAACAGTTATTGCGTTTATCGGTGGGGCTGGAAGATGCGCAAGATCTGATTGCCGACCTCAAGCTGGCCTTTCAACAAGCGAAGGAGAGCTGTTAATGAGTCAAGTTCGACAACTGCACAAATTTGGTGGAAGCAGCCTTGCGGATCCGGATTGCTATCGTCGTGTGGTGAACATCCTCAAAGAGTACTCGGGTGATAACGATTTAGTGGTGGTGTCGGCAGCGGGCAAAACCACCAACCGCTTAATTGAATTTAGTGAGGCGCTGGAGAAGGACGGCCGTTTGGCTCACGAAGCATTGCAAGCTTTGCGTCAATATCAAACCGGATTGGTGGAAGCACTGATCGCGTCGAACCAGCGTAGCGAGCTGCTTGATCAACTTGCTGATGAGTTCAGCACGTTGGCCGAGCTCTCCGCACCACTCACAACCGCGCAAAAAGCAGCGATCTTAGGCCATGGAGAAGTGTGGTCGTCGCGTCTACTGGCTGCGCTGTTGAATCAACATGATCTGGCCGCGGTGGCTCAGGATGCGCGTGCGTTTTTACGGGCTGAAACAGGCACCCAACCTGAAGTGGATCGAGCACGTTCTTATCCTCTGATTAAAGAAGTGTTGGCGCAGCACTCACATCGCCGTGTGGTGATCACCGGCTTTATGGCGCAAAACCAAGCAGGCGAAACGGTCTTATTAGGGCGCAATGGCTCTGACTACTCTGCTACCGTGATTGGTGCGTTGGCGGAAGTGGCTAAAGTGACGATTTGGAGTGATGTGGCTGGGGTGTACAGCGCCGACCCTCGTTTGGTCAGTGACGCTTGTTTGCTGCCGTTACTGCGTTTGGATGAAGCCAGTGAACTTGCGCGCTTAGCCGCTCCAGTCCTGCATAGCCGAACATTACAGCCAGTGGCACAAAGTGCCACCGAGCTTAATCTGCGCTGCAGCTACACCCCTGAGTCGGGTTCTACCCGTATTGAACGCGTATTGGCGTCTGGGCGTGGTGCCAAAATCATCACCTCGCTTGACGATGTTATGTTAGTTCAATTGAACTTCTCTGCTGGTCATGACTTTGATCGCCAGCAGCAAGAGGTATTGAGTGCACTCAAACGCGCGCAGTTGGAACCATTGGCGTTTGAAGCACAAAAAGATCAATTTATGCTGCGCTTAGCGTATACCACTGAAATTGCTGGTGGCGCTTTGGCACATCTGCAAGAGTTGGGTTTGGCCGCCGAGATCAAGCTGAAAGAGGGCTTTTCGCTGGTCGCCGCTGTCGGGGCTGGAGTGACGAACAATGCCAGCCATTGTTTTGGTTTCTATCAGCAACTGAAACACTCTCCTGTGGAATTCATTTCTGAAGCTGAATCAGGATTGAGTTTGGTTGCGGTGATGCGCCGAGTCGATATTCCGGTACTGGTGAAAGCGATCCATACCCAACTGTTTCAAGCCCAGAAGCGTGTGGCGTTGGCCCTGTGTGGTAAAGGTAATATCGGATCCAGTTGGTTATCTCTGTTTGCGCAGCAGAAAAGTGAGTTGGAAAAACGCCATGGTATGAACTTTGAGTTGGTGGCCGTGGTGGATAGCCAAACTTATCTGTTCAATGAACAAGGTTTAGATGCTGCGGCAGTACACGCGCATTTTGATGATGACTCGGTACCGAATGATGGGGCCAATTGGCTACAACGATTGAGTTCAATCCAAGACTATGACGAAGTGGTGGTATTGGATGTCACGGCCAGCCGCGAGTTGGCAGCGCAATATTTGGATATTGCCCATCAAGGTATGCACCTCATTTCCGCGAATAAAATTGCGGGCTCAGCGAGCAGCGATTACTACTACCAAGTGCAAGATGCCTTCAGCAAAATTGGCCGTCATTGGTTGTATAACGCAACCGTGGGTGCAGGTTTGCCGATTAATCACACGGTGAGAGATTTACGCGAAAGTGGTGATGAAATCGTGGCACTTTCTGGCATCTTCTCTGGCACGCTCTCTTGGCTGTTCCAGCAGTTTGATGGTTCAGTACCGTTTGCAGAGCTGGTTGATTTAGCTTGGCAGCAAGGCCTCACTGAACCGGATCCTCGCAGCGATTTAGATGGATCAGATGTGATGCGTAAGCTGGTGATCTTGGCTCGCGAATCAGGCTTAGACATTGAGCCAGAAAACGTCAAAGTGGAATCCTTGGTGCCTGAAGAGCTTAAAGAACTTTCTCTTGATGATTTCTTTGACCAAGCCCATTTATTGAGTGAGCGTTTACAAGAACGTCTAACTAAGGCGCAGCGTCAAGATCAGGTACTACGCTATGTTGCCCGTCTAGAAAAAAATGGTAAAGCTCGTGTCAGTGTTGAAGCGCTACAACGAGAGCATGCTTTGGCGAACTTGTTGCCGTGTGACAATATCTTTGCCATTGAGAGTAAATGGTATCGTGATAATCCTTTAGTGATTCGTGGTCCGGGGGCTGGGCGTGAAGTGACTGCTGGCGCAATTCAGTCTGATCTCAATCGCTTAGCTGGCTTGTTCTAGCAGAAGATGGACGATTTGATAGGGACCCAAGCGGTCCCTTTTTTCTACTTGAACTATGCTCATTATGAACTTGAGAAAAATTCATAATCACAAGGTTGACATTAAATCGTATTCAATACATTCTGTGGACATATAGACGTCTAAACGTCGATTTGAGGATTGAGATTTATTTTGTGGCGAAGGGTCACAGGGAGAGTAAGATGGGATACACGCACGCTAGTCATATCGACGCTTTAAATCAGAATATCGCTGAGTTATCAGACAATATCAACGTTTCGTTTGAGTTTTTTCCGCCAAGTACGCCGCAAATGGAAGAAACGTTGTGGAATTCGGTGCATCGTTTGAAAACACTGCAACCTAAGTTTGTTTCTGTGACTTACGGTGCGAATTCAGGTGAGCGTGATCGCACACACTCAATCATTAAAGAGATTAAAGCGCAGACAGGCTTAGTTGCAGCCCCACACTTAACCTGTATTGATGCCAGCCGCGAAGAGTTGATCAATATTGCCAACGACTATTGGGCGAACGGCATTAAAAACATCGTGGCACTGCGAGGTGATATTCCTCCTGGTGGTGGTGCGCCAGATATGTATGCGTCGGATTTGGTGACGCTACTCAAGTCATTGCACGATTTTGATATTTCAGTGGCAGCGTTCCCAGAAGTGCATCCAGAAGCGAAAAGTGCTCAAGCGGATCTACTCAATCTAAAACGTAAAGTGGATGCTGGGGCAAACCGTGCAATCACACAGTTCTTTTTTGATGTAGAAAGCTACTTACGTTTCCGTGACCGCTGTGTTGCTGCGGGCATTGACGTTGAAATTGTCCCTGGCATTCTGCCAGTTTCTAACTTCAAACAAGCTTCTCGCTTTGCTGCGCAGAATAACGTTAAAGTGCCTGGATGGATGGCAAAGCAGTTTGAAGGCTTAGATGATGATCCTGTGACGCGTCAGCTTGTGGGTGCAAGTCAGGCCATTGATATGGTTCGTATCCTCAGTCGTGAAGGCGTGAAAGATTTCCACTTCTATACCTTAAACCGTGCAGAAATGACTTACGCGCTTTGTCATACCTTAGGGGTTCGTCCAAAGAAAGCATAAGTTGACTTTCTATCTCTCCCTCATATAAAAACGGCTCCCTTATCAGGAGCCGTTTTGCTATTTCAAATCATCACCGCCACATTGTCTAGTGTATGTGGCTGGTGGATTAGCCGAGGATATCCAGTTCGGCTAACACTTCTTCTGCCCAGCGTACCCAAGCTTCACGCATCATCAAATTACGGCGCAAGGTGAGGCGCTCTAGGCGGCCTTGCTTATCCAGTGTCGATGGTGTCGCGTAGTAAGCGGCTTCAATTTCTTTGTAGTGTGAGACTAGCTTGCGGGACTCTTCTACTAACTCAGCAAGCTGAGCGCGGTAAGGTGCAGAGGGTTGTACTGAGCAAGCCATCAGTTTTGCTGAAAACTCGTCGCGTACAGTTGGGTGGGCTGTCGGTTGATCAAACCACTCACCTAATGCTGAGCGTCCAGCGTCGGTAATTGAATAAACTTTGCGATCCGGCTTGCCTTCTTGCGGTTCCAATACACAAGTTACCAGCTCTTTCTCTGCCATTTTATTCAGCTCACGGTACACCTGTTGGTGACTTGCTTTCCAAAAGTAGCCGATAGAAGCGGAGAATTCTTTAGTGATATCGTAACCGGTCGCATCACGAGTGCTTAAAACGGTTAGAATTACGTGTGGTAATGACATGTCTTCAATCCAAATGGTCAATAAACTTATGAACAAGCTGCCTGCACGGCGTTTACATTCTTGTTGATGCAATTTGTTTATGTGCAGTCAGCACCAACAATGTTGGTCCTGTCACCTTTAAAGCCGTTTATCACCTAGGGTGGATGGAGCGATTCCATCAGGCTGCAGAAATAATATTTTGATGTGTGATCCGCAGCGGATGAGTAGTATATCTAAATAATAAGCATAAAGTGGAATAGCAGGACAATATTACCCAAAAAACTAACAAAATGCTCAATAGTGAATTTTGGTAGAATAACACGCTTTAAATGTGCGTCATTTCGTTTTTAATCTAGCTTAATATTCTAGTTTTTTGTTGTTGCGCTTACATGGTGATGGTGATCTAGAGCACAGAATGAGTAATTTTTATAAAATGCCAGCAAGGATGAATTGTGGCTGAAATGAGTTCTTGAAACGCCTGATGATGCTTTCCGCTTAATGAGAGAAGTGGGGAGAGAATGTCAGTTGCAAGAGGAAAAATGGCATGAGGCCATTGAAGAATGAGAGTGGAATTGGATGGTTTCCAAAACCAAAAGAGCTGGCGTAAGTCGCCAGCTCTTTTACGTCTCAATGAACTTAACCTGTGTTACGCATACCTGCGGCGATACCCGCGATGGTCACCATCAACGCTTCTTCAAGCGCTTCCGATACCACGCCTGCTTGACGAGTGCGGTAAAGCAGTTCTGCTTGAAGCATATTCAACGGTTCGATGTAGATATTACGTAGTCGAATAGACTCTTGACCCCAAGGATCGCTTTGCATCAAGTTCTCGTTGTTTTCGACGTTAAGCACGGCTTTGATGTCGCTTTGCAGCTGATCACGTAAACGATCACCAAGAGGTAGCAGCGATTTGTCGGCGAGACGTTCATCATAGTAACGAGAAATCTCACTGTTACACTTGAGGTACACCATCTCAAGCATGCCCAAACGCGTGGAGAAAAATGGCCATTCACGGCACATTTCTTCCAAAAGCGCTTGATGGCCTTTGTCAATCGAGTACTGAATCGCTTCACCAGCACCTAACCACGCAGGCAATAGCAAGCGGTTTTGGCTCCAAGAGAAAATCCAAGGAATCGCACGTAGGCTTTCCACGCCACCATTTGGGTTACGCTTGGCAGGGCGAGAGCCTAGAGGCAGTTTACCCAACTCCAGCTCAGGTGTTGCTTGGCGGAAGTAAGGGACAAAGTCTGGCTCACCACGAACCACACTGCGGTAGGCTTCACAGCTTACTTGCGACAGCACTTCCATCAGATCGCGCCACTCTTGTTTTGGCTCTGGTGGTGGTAGCAAATTAGCTTCAAGGATCGCACTGGCGTACATGTTGAAGCTATTAACGGCTACATCAGGCAAACCGAGTTTAAAGCGAATCATCTCACCTTGTTCGGTGACGCGTAGGCCGCCTTTCAAGCTCTTTGGTGGTTGAGAGAGCAGCGCTGCATGAGCGGGTGCACCACCACGACCAATGGTACCGCCACGGCCGTGGAATAAGGTCAGCTCAATGCCTTCTTGTTCAGCAACGTTCACTAAGGCTTCCATTGCGTGGTATTGGGCCCAACCCGCCGCCATTACGCCGGCGTCTTTTGCTGAGTCGGAATAACCGATCATCACCATTTGATGGTTTTGAATAAAGCCACGATAGAGGTCAATGCTCATCAATTGTTTGATCACCGCTTCGGCGTTGTTTAGATCGTCGAGAGTTTCAAACAGCGGACAAACATCCATGCGATAAGGACAGCCTGATTCTTGCAGCAGTAGATGCACCGCGAGTACATCAGAGGCAGTCTTGGCCATCGAGATGACGTAAGCACCAAACGCTTCACGAGATTGCGCGGCAATGATTTTGCACGTATCGAGCACTTCTTTCACTGGCTCTGAAGGTTGCCAGTCACGTGGTAGCAATGGGCGCTTCGATGCCAATTCATTGGTCAAGAACGCAATTTTGTCTTGTTCGCTCCAGTGATTGTAATCACCAATGCCTAAGTAACGTGTCAGTTCAGAAAGGACATCAGCGTGACGAGTACTTTCTTGGCGAATGTCCAAGCGAACCAGATGCACACCAAACGCTTTGACGCGACGTAGTGTATCGAGTAGTGAGCCTTCGGCGATCATGCTCATGCCACATTCGCGTAGTGACTGATAACAAGCGAAAAGAGGATCCCAAAGTTGCTCAACACTTTGCAGCGGCGCTTTTACTGCCAGCTTCTGGCCGTTAATTTTCGCATCCAGGATCTCTTTGGTATCACTCAGCAGCGTGCGCAGTTGTTTCAGGATGGCACGATAAGGCTCGTGTTCATCTTCACCTGCCAATTGACGAACGGTGTCATTGCACTTGGTCATTGACAGCTCGCTGATCAACTCATTGATGTCTTTGAGGTAAAGATCCGCCGCTTTCCAGCGCGAGAGTAGCAACACTTCACGTGTCACAGTATGGGTCACAAACGGGTTGCCATCTCGGTCACCACCCATCCAAGATGAGAAGTGAACAGGGCGAGCATCGATTGGCAAGCCTTGGTCTAGATAGTCTTTGAGCTTTTCATCGAGTTCGCGTAGAAAATCTGGCACTGCTTCCCAGAGTGAATTTTCCACTACGGCAAACCCCCACTTCGCTTCATCGAGTGGTGTTGGGCGCTGTTTGCGAATCACGTCTGAGTGCCAGCTTTGTGCGATAAGTTGCTCGAGGCGTTTTTCTGTCTTGTGGCGCTCTTTGTAAGAAAGATCGCTCAGCTCTAATTTAGACAGGCATTCGTTGATTTTGACCAGTTTATTGATCATGGTGCGGCGCGTGATTTCCGTCGGGTGCGCAGTCAGCACCAGTTCAATGTTCAATTCACGAATCGCTTGGGCGGTATCGAGTTTATTGATGCCGTTTTGACCAAGCTTAGCAAACAGCGTATTGATCGCATCCGGCTCACACACGTGTGCATCGCAATGGCGAGAGATGGTGTGGTATTGCTCGGCAATGTTGGTCAAATTCAGAAATTGGTTAAAAGCGCGAGCCACCGGGGTGAGTTGCTCATCTGGCAGGCTTTTGATTTCTTCAATCAGGTTGTTACGATCAGCCTGATTGCCTGCGCGGGCAGATTTGGAGAGCTTACGAATGGTCTCCACCTTCTCTAAGATTTCGTCGCCATGGGCTTCTTGAATGGTGTTACCCAATAAGTGCCCCAACATGCTGACATTACTCTTGAGCGCGGCGTATTTCTCGTTCATTGTCATCCTGCCTCGTAAAAAAATTACATCCATTGTTCCTTGTTAAGCCACCAATCTAGCGAAATTTAATATATTTAGTCAAATAAAGCAGACTAAGTTTGCAAATATTCGCTCGCTGTTCTGACTTAAAGCAAAGTATTGCTTTGTAAATAAACGATATTGAAAATTTATTACAATTTATAAGGCAGAGTGGCGCAAGGCAACTCTGCCGACATGCAGCTAAAAACAGTATTTGCGCATTGCTTTACTGAGCACGTCAATCGTCGGGTCGATAAAGTCAAACGCCAAGAACTCATCTGGCTGGTGAGCTTGGTCGATAGAGCCCGGACCCAGCACCAATGTGGGGCAGAGCTGCTGCAAAAATGGCGCTTCGGTACAGTAGTTCACGGTTTGTGATGGTGTACCACAGAGATCTTCTATGCCATGAATAAATGGATGATCATGTTGGCACTCGTAACCAGGGATTGGCTCGTGCAGTGGCACGATCTCAATCCGTCCCGGCCATTTTGCTTCCACCTCTTTTAGTGCCCCACGCAGCAGATTATCCAAACCGTCGAGGCTAATGCCAGGAAGAGGTCTTACGTCATAATGCAACTCACAGCAACCGCAGATGCGGTTGGCACTATCGCCCCCATGAATATGGCCAAGGTTAAGAGTGGGAGATGGGATAGCAAACCCAGGGTTATGATACTGTTTGATTAACGTATCACGCAGTTGCATCAGCACGAACAGGACTTCATGCATGATCTCGATGGCATTGACCCCTAATGATGGATCAGAGGAGTGGCCCGATTTCCCTGTGACTCGTACGACATTGGCGACATGGCCTTTGTGCCCACGAACAGGCACTAAACTCGTCGGTTCGCCAATGATGCAGTAGTCAGGTTTAAAGGGGGTATGCGCACTAAAGTGGCGCGCACCGAGCATGGTGGTCTCTTCATCACACGTCGCCAGCACATAAAGGGGTTTATTTTGTCCTTTCCAATCCATGCGTTTGGCGGCTTCATAAATAAAGGCAAAGAAGCCTTTCATATCGGCGGTGCCTAAACCATAGAACTTATTGTCTTTCTCGGTGAGTTGGTGAGGGTCAAAGCTCCAACGGCCTTGATCAAAAGGCACCGTATCACTGTGTCCAGCCAACAGTAGGCCGCCCTCTCCCTGACCTTTCTGTGCCAATAAATTGTATTTACCCGGTTCGACTTCGGTGACGTCCACATTAAAGCCCAACGCCGCAAACCAGTCGGAGAGCTTTTCGATCACCGCCTGGTTGCCTTGATCCCAACTTGGGTCGCTAGAGCTGATGGATGAGGTGGAAATTAAGCCACGGTAAACATCAAGAAAACTCGGTAATTGCATAGATTATTCACTTCCCCTGTTGACAGTTGGGTAACAAAAAGGTAAAACACATATTAACTCATATTTAATGAATAAAAAATCAATATAAAGCAATTTTTAAATATGAATAGTCACTTTTACGCTTTCTTAAGTTTACGGATGTACTGAGATGTTAAAAACCACAATCATAGGTGCCAGCGGTTACACAGGCGCTGAATTGGCACTGATGGTAGAGAAACACCCAGAGCTCACGCTAGCAGGTTTGTATGTATCCGCCAATAGCACTGATGCGGGCAAGTGCATTTCTCAACTGCATGGCAAACTTGCGGGTGTGATTGAAATGCCCGTGTTGCCGCTAACGGATCCGCTCGGGGTAGCCCAAGACTCGGATGTGATCTTTTTAGCGACGGCACATGAAGTCAGCCATGACCTTGCTCCGCTCTTTTTGCAGCAAGGTTGTCAGGTGTTTGATCTCTCAGGTGCATTCCGTGTGAAAGGGGATGATTTCTATACTCAGTTTTACGGCTTTGCGCACCAGCACAGTGAGTGGTTGGACAAAGCGGCATATGGTTTGGCTGAGTGGAATGAAGAAGCCATTAAAGCCAGTCAATTGGTGGCGGTTGCTGGGTGTTACACCACAGCGGCACAATTGGCAATTAAGCCGTTGCTGGTCTCTCAGTTAGTGGATACCAATCAATGGCCAGTGATTAATGCCACCAGTGGCGTCTCTGGGGCAGGTCGCAAAGCGTCGATGACCAATAGCTTTTGTGAAGTCAGCTTACAGCCTTATGGCATTTTTAATCACAGACACCAACCGGAAATCGTTCACCACCTTGGCTGTGATGTGATCTTTACGCCTCACCTTGGCAACTTCAAACGTGGCATTTTGGCGACGATCACCATGAAGTTGCAGGATGGTGTGACGAAAGAACAAGTCGCGCACGCTTTTGCGCAAGCCTATGACAGAAAACCTGCGGTGCGCCTCAAAGGGGATGTTATTCCACGCATTCAGGATGTCGAATTTACCCCATTCTGCGATCTTGGCTGGAAGGTTCAAGGTCAACACATCATCGTGATTTCGGCCATTGATAACCTTTTAAAAGGGGCATCGAGCCAAGCGATGCAGTGCCTAAATATTCATTACGGTTTTTCACCACTAACAGCCTTGCTGTAACGCTTTGGGTAAGGAAAAGAAGATGACACAACCAAGCTTAAATCCTCTTGTAATCAAACTAGGTGGTGCGGCGCTATCGTGCAGCCAAACCTTGAGCCAACTATTTGGAGCCATTGCTAGCTATCAACAAAAAGAGCAGCGACAAATCGTGATTGTGCACGGTGGCGGTTACCTGGTGGATGAGCTGATGGAAAAGTTACAACTTCCGACAGTGAAGAAAAACGGTTTACGTGTAACACCTTACGATCAAATTCCGCTGATTGCAGGCGCGCTCGCAGGGACAGCGAACAAATTGCTACAAGGACAAGCGATGGCGGATGGCCTGAATGCCATTGGATTAAGCCTTGCCGACGGTGGCTTATGTCAGGTTGAAGAGTTGGATCCAGAGCTCGGAGCGGTGGGCAAAGCGACGCCAGGAGATTCAAGCCTGTTGCAAACGATTTTGAACGCAGGTGCCTTACCGATCATCAGCTCAATTGGTTTAACAGCGCAGGGGCAGCTCATGAACGTCAACGCTGATCAAGCTGCTGTTGCAGTGGCTGGGGCATTAGATGCGCAACTGGTCCTTCTGTCTGATGTGAGTGGGGTGCTTGATGGCAAAGGGCACTTAATTAAGAGCTTAAACCAACAAGAAGCCGATGCCTTGATTGCCGGTAAGGTGATTACCGATGGCATGATTGTCAAAGTCCAAGCAGCCTTAGAAGCCGCAAACGATTTAGGGCGAGCGATTGAAGTCGCAACCTGGCGCTATCCAGAAAATCTGGAAAAACTGTTTGCCGGAGAAAGTATCGGTACCCAGTTTTTACCTGCATAACTATTTGAATGAAACAGCTATACCCAAACAACTTGAAGCTGCAGGTAGGCGGCAAATGAGTGAATCCCCATGAGCATAGATACGCTATGTGATTGGGCCGGGCTGGCGTGCCAGTGAACGAATGCAGCCAACACCGCTGCAGGTTCAAGTAGGAAGGGTATAACTCAACAAGATTAAGAAGTCGTATGGCACTGACCGCCGAGTGCAGGCCAGACAAATGGAGAATGGAAATGAGCAAATTAAATGTCAATAAAGTGGTTGTCGCTTACTCAGGCGGTTTGGATACGTCAGTGATCATTCCTTGGTTAAAAGAGAACTACGATTGTGAAGTAGTAGCCTTTGTTGCTGATGTGGGTCAAGGCGAAGAAGAGCTTGTCGGTATTGAAGAGAAAGCCAAAGCTTCTGGTGCCTCAGAATGTTATGTCGTCGATCTGAAAGAAGAATTGGTCGCTGACTACATCTACCCAACACTGAAAACGGGCGCTTACTACGAAGGAAAATACCTCTTGGGGACGTCTATGGCGCGCCCGGTGATTGCCAAAGCACAAGTTGAAATTGCCCGTAAAGTGGGGGCTGATGCATTGTGTCACGGCTGTACTGGTAAAGGGAATGACCAAGTGCGTTTTGAAGGCGCCTTCGCTGCATTGGCCCCTGATCTGAAAGTGATTGCGCCTTGGCGTGAATGGGATCTTGTGAGTCGTGAGCAGTGTTTAGACTACTTGGCTGAGCGCAACATTCCTTGTGCTGCCTCGTTGACCAAAATCTATTCTCGTGACGCGAATGCGTGGCATATCTCTACTGAGGGTGGCGTACTAGAAAGTACCTGGAATGCACCGAATGAAGATTGCTGGGTATGGACCGTCGATCCAGAGCAAGCGCCGAATGAAGCGGAATACGTTACCCTGCAAGTTGAAAAAGGTGAAGTTGTGGCGGTGGATGGTGAGCAAATGACGCCGTACAACGCGCTGGTTTACTTGAACGAAAAAGGGGCGAAACACGGTGTTGGTCGTATCGACATTGTAGAAAACCGTCTAGTTGGCATGAAGTCTCGTGGTTGTTATGAAACCCCAGGGGGCACCATTATGATGGAAGCGCTGCGTGCGGTTGAGCAGTTGGTGCTGGACAAAACGTCTTTTGAGTTCCGTGAAGAACTGGGTTTAAAAGCATCTCACCTTGTCTATGATGGTCGCTGGTTCACACCACTGCGTAAATCGATCATGGCTGCGGCAGATGAGTTGGCACAGGATGTCAATGGTGAAGTCGTGGTGAAGCTGTATAAAGGCATGGCTACGGTGACACAGAAACGCTCTGAAAACAGCTTGTATTCCGAAGCGTTTGCAACCTTTGGTGAAGATGAAGTGTACGATCAAAGCCACGCAGGCGGCTTTATCCGCCTTTACTCACTTTCTAGCCGAATTCGCGCACTCAATAGCCAGAAATAACCAGCGCGGTTATTGTTGAATACAAGAAAGGCTCAGCAGACATCTGCTGAGCCTTTTTGTATGGGAGGCTTAAAAATTATTCATGAATAAATATGTAAAAATAATGAATTTATACTTTATTTTTTGGCGAGTTTGTCGTAACGTGGGCACATAACAATACCTGCATTCCTTACCATGAATGGGTAAGGGATCGAGCAACACACTTACACCGGTTAGCAATAGTCATCAGGAGAGACGCAATGGCATTATGGGGCGGAAGATTTACCCAAGCGGCAGATACCAGGTTCAAAGATTTTAACGATTCGCTTCGCTTTGATTACCGACTGGCCGAGCAAGACATTGTCGGCTCTATTGCTTGGTCTAAGGCGTTGTTGTCAGTCAATGTACTGAGCAAAGAAGAGCAGCAAAAACTGGAGTTTGCGCTGAACGAGCTAAAACTTGAGGTGATGGAAGATCCGCATCAAATTCTTCACTCCGATGCAGAAGATATTCATTCGTGGGTTGAACAACAACTGATTGGAAAAGTCGGCGACCTGGGTAAAAAGCTTCATACTGGTCGCTCGCGCAACGACCAAGTCGCCACTGACCTGAAATTATGGTGTCGCCAGCAAGGGCATCAGCTGCTGTTAGGATTGGATAAATTGCAGACGCAAATGGTGAATGTGGCAAAACAGCACCAAGCCACGGTCCTGCCGGGTTATACCCATTTACAACGTGCTCAACCGGTGACGTTTGCACATTGGTGCTTGGCCTATGTGGAAATGTTTGAGCGTGACTATTCGAGATTGAGCGATGCATTGACTCGTCTTGACACCTGCCCGTTAGGTTCAGGAGCGTTAGCGGGCACCGCTTATCCAATTGATCGTGAGCAACTGGCACAGGATTTGGGTTTCCGTCGTGCGACACGCAACTCACTGGATTCGGTCTCTGATCGTGATCATGTGATGGAGTTGATGTCAGTTGCTTCGATCTCCATGTTGCATTTATCTCGTCTTGCGGAAGACATGATTTTCTACAACTCTGGCGAGTCGGGCTTTATTGAGTTAGCCGATACGGTGACTTCAGGATCGTCCTTGATGCCACAAAAGAAAAACCCTGATGCGCTAGAACTGATCCGTGGCAAAACGGGCCGCGTGTATGGCTCTCTTGCGGGCATGATGATGACGGTAAAAGCCTTACCACTGGCGTACAACAAAGACATGCAAGAAGACAAAGAAGGGCTGTTCGATGCCCTCGATACTTGGAACGATTGCATGGAGATGGCAGCGCTTTGTTTTGATGGGATTAAAGTCAATGGAGAGCGTACGCTTGAAGCGGCGAAACAAGGTTACGCCAACTCGACGGAACTGGCCGATTACTTGGTGGCCAAAGGGATCCCATTCCGCGAAGCACACCACATTGTTGGTGTTGCGGTGGTCGGGGCCATTGCACAAGGCTGTGCGCTTGAAGAGCTATCGCTTGAGCAATTGCAATCTTTCTCTCCCGTGATTGAAGCCGATGTTTACCAAATTCTGACCATAGAGTCGTGTCTTGAAAAGCGCAGTGCGTTAGGTGGGGTATCTCCAAAGCAAGTGGCGTATGCGGTTGAACAAGCGGACAAGCGCCTTGCTGCGCGTGATACGACCTTAGTTAAGGTACGTCCTGCGCGAATCACCGATATTGAAACCTTAGAGAGCATGGTGGCTTACTGGGCAAACTTAGGGGAAAACTTACCGCGTACACGCAGCGAGATTATCCGCGATATCGGTTTGTTTGCGGTGTCGGAACATCAAGGTCTGGTGACCGGGTGTGCATCCCTTTACATCTACGATTCTGGTTTGGCAGAGATCCGCTCTTTAGGCATCGAAGCGGGCTGGCAGAGACAAGGTCAGGGAACGGCAGTGGTTCAGTATCTGATTGATAAAGCCAAAGACATGGCCATTAAAAAGCTGTTTGTGCTGACTCGTGCCCCTGAGTTCTTCCTGAAACAGAACTTCGTGCAAACCTCGAAGTCGCTGCTTCCTGAGAAAGTCTTGAAAGACTGCGATCAATGCCCAAGACAGCATGCGTGTGACGAAGTCGCGCTCGAATTCAATCTAAGTGAACAGATTATTTCTCAGGTTAAAGTTGCATAGCGTTTGATTTCATTGGGAATTTAGTTCGGCCGATAAAAAAGATCAAAAAAGATCGTATTTTATGGGAACTATCAGAAAGCAGTGCAGTCTATAAAGTTACCACTGCTTTTTCTTAGAAATATCTAGGAAGACCCCGACACCGATATTGGTAGCGGGGTTTTTTTATTTCTGCTTATCACGCGGTTTTTCACTGAGCTTGCGAGCCTGCCAAGGCAAAATCACGTACTTCATCCATAAATGCAAAAAGAGCAAAATGTTAAAAGCAAATCCGGCCACGATCAGGGCAATTGATTCGATTGCGGTAGGGTTGTCTCTGAATGCGAACCACCAAATGATCCAGCATACAACGGACAACACGGTCAATTGATCGAGGCAGCGCTGGCATCGCCCCATCTTTTTCCAAAACCAGTGTTGAGAGCAATCGTTACATGACATGTGGTCAATTCCATGGATAAATTGAGTAAAGTTTCATGACAAAACCTGCCGCCTATTGGGTATAGTATAAAAGTAACGTACGGAAACTTAAGTACAATATGAAATAAAAACCGCTGTGAGGCGGTCGTTATTTGCTTGCGGCAAATTTCCTTTGTTCTGGCGTCGAGAGTGGGATGAAGATGAAACATCTCATCATTAAACACGACGAAAAATTTTGATAGTTATTAGAATCTGATGTTATGTTTTTGATAGCTATATTCTATTGAGGTGGGTATGAACATTCGCGATTTCGAATACCTAGTGGCTTTGGCAGAGCATAAACATTTCAGAAAAGCAGCTGAAGCGTGTTTCGTGAGTCAACCAACACTAAGCGGACAAATTCGTAAACTGGAAGAAGAGATAGGGACAACGCTACTTGAGCGTAGCAGTCGTCGAGTGCTTTTTACCGATGCTGGTTTGCAACTTGTTGAGCAGGCAAAAAATATTCTCAAAGAGGTCAAAACCTTTAAAGAGATGGCAAGTGGTCAAAGTGGGGCGATGACAGGGCCGATGCATATTGGCTTTATTCCAACGCTGGGGCCTTATTTATTGCCAAAAATTGTACCTCAACTCAAAGAGCGTTTCCCTGAGCTGGAGCTGTTTTTGCACGAAGCACAAACACAACAGTTAGTGCGACAACTCGAAGATGGCAAACTCGATTGCTTAGTACTGGCATCGGTAGCAGAGACTGAACCATTTAAAGAAATTGAAGTGTATAACGAACCATTAAGTGTTGCGGTGCCATGCCATCATGAATGGGCTGCGCTCGAACAGCTGGATATGTTAGAGCTCAATGGAAAAACCGTATTAGCGCTTGGGGATGGTCATTGCCTTCGCGATCAGGCGTTAGGATTTTGTTTTGCGGCAGGTGCTCGTGATGATGAACGCTTTAAAGCGACCAGCTTGGAAACCTTGCGCAATATGGTCGCTGCAGGGGCTGGGATTACCTTGCTGCCAGAGCTCTCGGTACCAAAAGAGAAGCAAAAAGATGGCGTGTGTTATATCAAAGCGGTCAATCCGGTGCCTTCTCGAACAATCGTGGTGGTTTATCGCCCAGGCTCTCCGCTGCGTGCGCGTTTTGAGCAGTTGGCAGCAACCATCAAAGAGCTACTCGTGAGCGGTTCAGAGCAGTAATGTTTGTCTGCTCCGCCAATAAATAAAAAGGTTGCCAAATGGCAACCTTTTTTGTGTTTGACTGGCTAACTTAGAACAGCGCTTCTTCATCACTGGAAGAGGAATAGATGCTTTCTTCCTCGACGCTAGAAACATACTCAGTCGGCTCTGTCCCTTTAATGAAGTACTCAAACATAGCGCTGTCATCGGTCTTGTTGGTTAATAGCCCGGTTTCACGATCGATGCGCACACGCACTATATTCGCGGGTAACACTTTTTCATGTTCAGGCACGCCTTCTAAAGCCAGTTTCATAAAATCAATCCACGCTGGCAATGCAGTTTTCGCTCCAGATTCGGCCCCAGAGGTTTGTTTACCATCTAAGTTGGCGTTAGTGGTGGTTTTTCCGAGCGTGCGACTATGGTCATCAAAACCTACCCAAGAAATCGCGACCACACCCGGGCCATAACCGTTATACCAAGCGTCTTTGGAATCGTTGGTTGTACCGGTTTTACCGCCGATATCGCGTCGACCCAACGTTTGTGCACGCCAGCCTGTGCCATTCCAACCTGTACCTTCACGCCAGTTACCACCCCCCCAGATGTTGCTGTACATCATTTCGCGCATGATAAAAGCATTCTGTTCGCTGATCACTTGCTTGGCAAATGGCTGAGTGCTCTCGGTGCTTTCACCATTCTCATTCTCTACAATGGTTTGCGTGGCCACTGGGCAATCTTGCTGACAGATGGTTTGTGGCTGTGACTCAAACACGACATTGCCATAAGGATCTTCAATATGGCTGATGTAATAAGGCTCTACATAGTAGCCCCCATTGGCAAAAACCGAGAATCCCTGTGCCATCTTCATTGGGGTTAAGCTACCTGCACCCAAGGCAATGGTTTCTGAACGTGGCAGTTGGTCGAGCTCAAAACCAAAGCGAGTGAGGTATTCACGCGTTTCATCCAGCCCGACTTCACGCAGAGTACGAACCGCCATGACGTTTTTCGACGTTGCTAAGCCAATACGTAAACGGGTTGGGCCAATGTAAGTCGGAGGAGAGTTCTTAGGACGCCATGCTGTACCTTGGCTCTCATCCCATTTGTTGATTGGTGCATCGTTGATCAGCGTGGCCAGAGTCATGCCGTTATCAATCGCCGCCGAGTAAATAAAGGGTTTGATACTCGAACCTACTTGGCGAACCGACATGGTGGCACGGTTAAACTTGTTGTGAACAAAGTTAAAGCCACCCACGAGGGAAAGTACCGCGCCATTATCAGGGTTCATGGCGATAAAGGCGGTATTGGCGTTAGGCACTTGACTTAAGTGCCAGCTTTCCTGGCTTTCGCCTTTGTCATCGGTAGTCACTACTTTGCGAACCCAAATTTGCTCGCCCGGCGCTAAGATGTCTTTGGCTGAGTTTGGTGCACTGCCTTGACGTTCATCAGTGATGAACTTGCGCGCCCAGTTCATGCCTGACCATGCGATGGTTTGGCTTTGTTCACGTTTAACCCAAATGGTTGCGTTTTTGCTTTCAACCTTGGTCACAATCGCTGGAATCAATTCGCCGTAAGTCGGTTGGTTGCTCAGATGATCGTCCATCTTCGCTTCATCCCAAGCGGCTTCGCCTGCTTTCCACAGCACACTTTCTTCACCACGGTAGCCGTGACGCTCATCGTAGGCTAATAAGTTGTCAATCGCGGCTTTGTTGGCTGCGGCTTGGAGCTTAGAGTCGATGGTCATGTAGACATTCATACCGGACGTATACGCTTTCTCTTCGCCGTACTCCTGTACCATCCATGCACGCGCGAGCTCAGCCACATAAGGAGCACTGACCTCGATCTCCGCGCCGTGGAATTGAGAAATCAATGTTTCCGCTCGTGCTGCGTCATACTCTTCTTGGGTGATGTATTTTTCATCCAACATGCGCATTAGGACGACGTTACGACGATTGGTTGCGCGTTCTAGCGAATAGATAGGGTTCAGTGTCGATGGTGCTTTTGGCATACCCGCCAAAGTCGCAATCTCGCTTAAGGAGAGATCTTGCAAATCTTTGCCAAAATAGACTCGAGCTGCCGCCCCAAAACCGTATGAGCGATAACCAAGGAAAATTTTATTAACGTAAAGCTCCATGATCTCCTGCTTGCTCAGCAGTTGCTCAATATGGATGGCGATAAAAATTTCTTTCACTTTACGCATTAACTTCTTTTCATTCGAGAGGAAGAAGTTACGTGCCAATTGCTGAGTAATGGTACTTGCGCCCTGTTTAGCGGAACCTGACATCGCGACAACTAACGCCGCTCGGGTAATACCAATCGGGTCGATACCGTAATGATCATAGAAACGGCTATCTTCAGTCGCGATCAGCGCGTGGATCAGCGATTGAGGAATTTGGTCGTAGGTCACTGGAATGCGACGCTTTTCACCAAATTGCGCAATTAATTTCCCATCTTGGCTAAACACCTGCATCGGAGTTTGTAACTCAACATTTTTGAGTGTCGCCACATCTGGCAGTTCTGGCTTAACGTACTGATAAAAGCCAAAAATTGTTGTGACTCCAAGAATTATGCAAATTAATGCAAATATAAGTAAACGCTTTATGAACTTCACCGGAGAATCCCTGTTTAGTTGAGGCTGTATGACGGCAAACCCTTGTACTCTAGGCTAAAAAGTTAGCTCTGCTGCTATTAACTCTTATTTGACGGTTAATAACAACCTCTGAGCTAAAGAAAATGGGAGCTGTTTTGAGATGGGTAAGCCGTTCGTTACCGGAATTGATATTGGTCATCGTAGCCTCAAGGCTGTCATTCTGAAACCTTATGGAGAGCACTACGCCCTGTTAGGGTACAAAGAAATAATCATTAAAGACGGTATTTTCTCAGATAACCACACTCTGAATCATCAAGAAATTGTCAATAGCCTGAAAGAACTGAAGAAGGAACTGCCTCTTTTCCGTTATCAGGTGGCACTGGCGGTGCCTGATAGTTCAGTGATTAGTAAGATGTTATCGATCGATGCGGAGTTGGATGGTCGAGAGCGAGAATTCGCTATCCTTCAGGCGTTTGCACATCAGTCGCCATTTCCTGTCGATGAATTATCGATTGATTATGTCCAATTGGTCGAAGAAACCAGCAAAACGAATCATAGCTATCAAGTTTACGCCACCAAAAAAGAGGTGGTGGAAAGCCGTGTGCGTGTCGCAGAAGAAGTGGGACTGAAACCCGTGCTGGTAGATGTGCATGCGCATAGCCTGTGCAACATCTTAACGTTAGCGGCAGAGCGCCATCCAGATAAAGCTAGCTATTGCTTGTTGGATGTGGGTTATGACACCTCCTCTTTGGTGATGTCGCGTCGCAACGAACCGCCTTTAGTTAAAGAATTTGCCTATGGGGTGTCTCACCTCAATGCGTCGATAGGCGACGATCTGACTTCTCCTGATGCTCATGAGAAAACCGACATCTTTAATAAAGAACTGACAGAGCGAGTTCGTCGGCAATTGCAGCTGTTCCAATCTATGGATAGCCAAAGCAAAGTGAATGGCCTCTGGATCTGCGGTGAAGGCGCGATTACTCCGTTGTTGAGTGAAACGTTGCAGAGAAAGCTGAGTTTGGAGTGCGAAGTCCTTAATCCTCTGGCTCTGTTTGAGCAAAAAACGGCGAAAAGAAAGCGCCGTATTGTTGATTGGCACCATTTTTCGGTGGCAGCGGGATTAGCGATTGGTGGCATTCAGTGGCTGGAGGATAGCCATGCAGCATAAGATCAACCTGTTACCTTGGCGTGAACACAAGCGTGAGGAGCATAAACGTCGTTTTGTCAGTCTGGTCGCATTAGGTGCCCTGATCGCGGTCGGTATTCAGTGGGGCATTGGCCAGTACTTTTCATACCAACAACGTTTGCAGCAAGAGCGTCTCGATTATCTTACCCACTATATCGCACAGTTGGATCAGCGTATCCAAGCGATGAACATTGCCAAGGAAGAGCATAGCCAGATCCTCGCTCGACTCAAGGTTGTCGAGTCGCTTCAAGCGGAACGCAACAAAACCACCGCATTTATGAACTTGATGACGGAACTGATCCCTGAGGGGGTGTATGTCGACAAGATCAAAATGAACACCAACGACGTTGAGTTGGCTGGCATAAGCGATAGTACCGCTCGACTCGCCACCATGTTGGATAATTTGGAACGTTCCACCTTTCTAAAAGAAGTGGAAATGCATTCGATTGTTCATGACAAGAAGCGTTTTGGTAAGAGCTTCCAGACGTTTACCGTCTCTTTTGTGTTTGATGAACATGCCGATTCTGCCAATACGTTGGCCAAGGAGGGGAATCATGGCTAGTTGGCAAGATCTCGATATTGATGAAATCACAGATTGGCCGATTTTACCGCAGGCGGCGGTTGTCGTGTTGCTGATGTTGATCATTCAAGGTTTTGGTTATTGGTTCTATCTCAAGCCGGAAACGGAAGTGTTGCAAAGGATGGTCACAGAAGAGCAAACGCTGAAAATCTCGGCTCGAATTAAGGCGACCAAAGTGGCTGCCTTGCCGCAACTTCAATCGCAACTTGATGAACTGACTCAGCGCTATGAATTCTTACTTAAGCAACTGCCCGTGCAGAAGGAGTTGGCGACAATGTTGGCGTCGGTCAATGAACTCGGCATTCAAAGTAAGCTCACGTTTACACGTATCGATTGGGGGGAAAAGCAAACCAAGGATTTCCTTTACCAACTGCCTTTGAATATTGAGTTAACCGGGGATTATCACGATATCGGTGAATTTTCTGAAGCGATTGCCCGCTTGCCTCGCATTATCAGTTTTACCGATGTGACTTGGCATCGAGTGAGTATGGAAAGCAGCACCTTGCACTTCCGAGTAAAAGCGAACACCTATCAGTTCAAGTCGGAGGCTGTCCATGAGAAGTAGTTTATCGCTCGTCGCTGTGCTGGTCTTGCTATCGGGTTGTCGAGCGAATACCGAACCGATGGAAGGTTTTATCCGCCAAGTTGAATCGGAAGCACGTCAAGAAATGGCCAAGTTACAGCCAGAGCGCGAGTACATCCCGATTGATTACTTAGCTCGAGAAAATCGCCGTCCTTTTGAATTACCTAAGGAAGCCGTGATTGCCTCTCAACCTGTCGTTAAGAAAGACTGCTGGCAGCCACCTTCACGGGCTAAAAATGGCAAGTTGGAGCGTTATCCACTTAGCCAATTGCGTCTGAAAGGGGTGATGGGGAGTGGCAATACCATTGCCGGTCTCGTACAGACTCCACAAGGCAAAGTGGAGAAAGTTCACCCAGGGCAATTTATCGGCCAGAACAATGGCAAAGTGACCGTAGTAACGCCGTCTTACATATTGATCAATGAAACCCTTCCTGATGGTTTAGGTTGCTGGCAGCAACGTAAAGTCAGACTGGCATTGAGATAGGCAAGAAATTTTAGTGATTTGTGAGTTGATGATGAAAAACAAAATCCAATTGTTTCCGGGAATGCTTTCCCAATTCGTCTGCCTGTTGTCTGTTTGCATCTTTACCACCTTTGCAAACGCACAATCTGAAGCAGAAAATGCGCTCAAGAGCATCGATTTCAGAACCAACGCTGCCAAAGATGCGATTATCATCGTTGAATTGGCAACGCCTGCAACGGTGGTGGATTTGAAACCGGTAGCGGAAGGATTGAGCATCGAGTTGATCAATACCTCGGTCAAAGATGAGCAGCTCTATCTGCTCGATGTCAAAGATTTCTCGACCGTGGTTGAAAGTATCGAAGTGTTCAGAGAAGTGTCCAAAACCCGTCTTGTTGCGAATGTTAGTGGTGAATTTCGTCACGACTATCGTCTGTCTGGACGCTATCTCGAGGTGACAATTTCTCGCATCAAATCGGAACAAGAAGCCCGTGAACAAAGTGTGTTGGAAAAAGAAGGCAAGTTGATTTCTATCAACTTCCAAGATATTCCAGTGCGTAATGTTTTGCAGCTTATCGCAGACTACAATGGCTTCAACCTCGTGGTGTCTGATTCCGTGACTGGTAATGTGACGTTGAGATTGGATGGCGTACCTTGGCAGCAAGTGCTCGATATCATTCTTCAAGTGAAAGGTTTAGATAAACGTGTTGAAGGCAATGTTGTGCTCATCGCTCCTCAAGATGAATTGGATTTGAGAGAGAAGCAGCAGCTTGAGAAAGAGCGTCTGGCGGAAGAGCTTGGCTCCCTCAAATCGGAAATCATCAAAGTCAACTTTGCCAAAGCGTCAGACATCGCTGAGATGATCAATGGCAAAGAGTCGGTCAGCATGCTGTCAGAGCGTGGTAGTGTGGCGATTGATGAACGGACAAACTCTCTTTTGTTGCGTGAGTTACCCGAAAACATCGAAGTGATTCGAGAAATTATCAATTCGTTGGATATCCCAGTCAAACAGGTACAAATTGAAGCGCGAATTGTTACGGTGAACGAAGGCAATCTTGATGAGCTTGGTGTACGTTGGGGTTTCACCTCCATCAACGGCAGCACAACTGTCGGTGGTTCAATCGAAAACAACCTTGCAACCATTGGTCTCTACAATGCAGGTAGTGGTAGTGGCAGTGGTGACTCAGGTAGCGGCGGCAGTGGCAGTGAAGGCGGTTCGGCCTCCATTGATGATTTCCTCAATGTCAATCTTGCTGCGACCTCTGCAAACGCCTCAAGTATTGCTTTCCAAGTGGCTAAATTGGGGTCGGATTTGTTGTTGGATCTCGAACTCTCTGCACTGCAACGCGAATCAAAAGCGGAAATTATTTCTAGCCCTCGTTTGATCACAACCAATAAGAAGCCTGCTTATATCGAGCAAGGTACGGAGATCCCTTATCTAGAGTCTTCCTCCAGTGGAGCGACCACGGTTTCATTTAAGAAAGCCGTGCTTAGCCTGAAAGTGACCCCACAGATCACGCCTGACAATCGTCTCGTGTTGGATTTAAGCGTTACACAAGATAGACCCGGCGAAATTGTCAAAACAGGCACTGGAGAAGCGGTTGCGATTGATACTCAGCGCATCGGTACACAAGTCTTGGTCAATAATGGTGAAACGGTAGTGTTAGGCGGTATCTTCCAACACAGTATTACCAATACCACGGACAAGGTTCCTCTGTTAGGCGATTTACCTTTATTGGGGGCGCTTTTCCGCCGTAGCTATGAAAACGTGGGTAAACGTGAATTGCTGATATTTGTCACACCTAAGGTTATCTTGCAGTAGTGCTGGTGGAGATTGATCGCGAGTGACAGAGCAATTAGATTAAAAATAAAGTTGCAATAGCGGCACCATACCTTGATAATTTCGGGTCTTATCACGAGTATCTGTGAGGAATTGGTGCCACAAGCGCATATTGAATCGGGATTCATCCGAATTATTCTTGTGGCGATGTCATTGAATTAACGTTGTAAATTACTGCTAAACATGGCTGAGAAACGTAATATTTTCCTTGTTGGCCCAATGGGCGCTGGCAAAAGCACAATTGGTCGATACCTAGCTCAACAACTCCACATGGAGTTTTTGGATTCTGATACTGTTATTGAAGAGCGCACAGGCGCTGACATCTCTTGGGTATTTGATGTTGAAGGTGAAGAGGGTTTCCGCAAACGTGAAGAAGCGGTTATCAACGATCTGACACTAGAGCAGGGTATCGTATTGGCAACGGGCGGTGGCTCGGTGAAAAGCCGCGAAAACCGCAATCGTCTTTCTGCACGTGGTATTGTGGTATACCTAGAAACGACTATCGAGAAACAGCTAGCTCGTACTAACCGTGACAAAAAACGTCCGTTACTACAAACGGATAATCCACGTGAAGTACTAGAATCACTGGCTGGTGAGCGTAACCCTCTTTACGAAGAGATCGCGGATTACACCGTTCGCACTGACGATCAAAGTGCAAAAGTGGTAGCCAACCAGATCGTAAAAATGCTAGAAGAAAGCTAAGTTAAGTCTTTCTTTTATTGTGGAGTGCAACCATGGAACGGATTACGGTCAATTTAGCTGAACGTAGCTACCCAATCACAATAGGCGCCGGGTTGTTTGAAGATTCGGCGCACCTATCTTCTCTCACTGCTGGGCAGAAAGTGGTCGTGATCACCAATGTCACGGTAGCCCCTCTCTATGCGGATAAAATTCTTTCTTTATTGCAATCTTTAGGTTGTCAGGCCTCGTTGCTTGAACTGCCTGATGGAGAGCAATACAAGAGTTTAGATACCTTTAACCAAGTAATGAGCTTTCTTCTCGAGGGAAGCTTTGCCCGTGATGTCGTGGTTATCGCACTAGGTGGTGGTGTAATTGGTGATTTAGTCGGTTTTTCTGCCGCTTGTTATCAACGTGGTGTGGATTTTATTCAAATTCCAACCACGCTGTTATCCCAAGTGGACTCTTCTGTTGGTGGAAAAACGGCAGTTAACCATCCACTAGGCAAAAACATGATTGGTGCATTCTATCAGCCGAAATCGGTGATTATTGATACCAACTGTTTGAAAACTCTTCCTGAACGAGAGTTTGCTGCGGGTATTGCTGAAGTGATTAAATACGGCATCATTTATGACGCTGAGTTTTTCACTTGGCTCGATGAGCATCTTGATGCGCTGTATTCATTAGATGAACAAGCATTAACTTACGCCATCGCACGCTGTTGCGAAATTAAAGCAGAAGTGGTGGCGCAAGATGAAAAAGAGTCAGGCATTCGCGCTTTATTGAACTTGGGCCATACGTTTGGACACGCGATCGAAGCTGAGCTCGGCTACGGCAACTGGTTACACGGTGAAGCCGTTGCTGCGGGTACTGTCATGGCGGCACGCACCGCACAGTTACAGGGTATGATCGATCAGCAGCAATTTGATAAGATTTTCTCTATACTTAGCAGAGCTAAGCTGCCAGTACATACACCAGAAAGTATGACGTTTGACGATTTCATGACTCATATGATGCGCGATAAGAAAGTGCTATCAGGGAAACTGAGATTAGTCTTACCAAGCAGTATTGGTACCGCTGAGGTCGTGGCTGATGTTCCTCAAGAGGTCATTCGTCAAGCCATTGAAGATTGTCGCACAATCAATTAATCAAACCTTAAAATAGCTCCATCAGGGGCTATTTTCACAAGGAATCGCTGATGAGCCGTGCTTTGCCTAATGTACTTGAACTGGATTCTCAAACCGAGCTTTTAGAACGTCTTGAGTTATTGACTAATTTTGGCTCCAACCTTATCACTATTAATGGTGCTAAAGGATTTGGTAAGTCTTGGTTAGCGCAACGTTATCTTGAGCAGTATGCGCAGGAAAAAAATCAATGTTTAGTTCTGTGCCATCCTAGTCAAGATGAAAGCCAGCATCGCACGCTTATTCTTAGCCAGCTTGTCAGTGAGCCGTTGTTTAATCCGCACGATGCTTTGATTGAAAGTGCGGAGCGCCTTTTTGCTGATCAAGCTTGTGACTTTGCCATTGTTATTGATGATGCTCATCTGTTAAGTGAGGCGCTTGTCTCAGAGCTATGGATGTGGGTGCTGGAAGCTCAGGCTAACCCTCAATGGACCGTCAACGTCTTGATGTTTAGCGAATCAGGTCAATTAGAGTCACTGTTGACGCGCTTAGGCTACGGGCAGGAGCATAAACCAGTCGACCTTGACATTGAAAGGCTGAGTGAAACGGAAGCGATGCGCTTTTTTGAAAACCTGGTGGTTCGTTACATCGACGAAGCCAATGAGAAAAAAGTGCGTGCCGCATTTAAGAAAGTAGACCCGATTCCAGGGGCAATTATGGCTTTAGGAGATCTCAAGGTGGAAAAAAGGATCATTATCCGCTCGATAGTGGCATCACCGGTAAATATCGTGCTCACCGTACTGATATTATTGCTGCTCGCCGCGGCAGGCTATTGGTGGATGTTCAGCCAACCAACTGCCGATGAGAAAGCGCAAGAGATTTCACGAACGCTGGAACAAACAGTGATTCCCACTTTAGAGCCCACTGCCGAAACCCAGGTGATAGATGCCGAGCAAAAAACAGAGCTGGCTCGACAGCAAGCCGAGGCATTGTCTTTACAAGGTGCACAAGATGATACCGACGCACTCCCCCCAGCGGTGAAAGAGATGACCACTAGCGTTGGCATTAGCGATCAAGATCAGCAACGTGTTGTGATTGAGTCAGATGTCGTGGACGCATTGTTGGAAAATAAGCCTCAGCAGGCTGATACCAGTAAGATGGATGCCTTGGTGGCCGCGAACACGCAAACGACCCCTGTAATCGAAGCGGATGCGCCAGAAAAAATCAACCAAACGCCAGAACAGGATCAAGCGCCTGCTGTTGTGCGTTTTTCCTTTGCTCGTGAAGAGTTGAAAGCGTTGTCACCAAGAGGTTACACATTGCAACTGGCGGCGATGACGTCGTTGCAAGATGTTCAAGCCTTTTTAGATAAACACCAGTTGCAGAATCAAGTCCGTATTTATCCGACGCTGAGAAACGACACGGAGTGGTACATCGTGACCTACCGCGATTATCCCACTATTCAAATGGCTCGAGATGCGGTGAATGAACTGCCGAAATCTCTCCAGTCGCTTGGCCCATGGGCAAAATCGCTCAGTCAGGTACACCGAGAGATAGACCGAGTGAAATAAACCTGAGTTTCGTGGGAAAATATGTTACATTCCGCACCCTTGAAATTGGGTTGATAGATAGAGCAGTAAAGAGCATTCGATGAAAAAGCAGCGAGCCTTTCTAAAATGGGCAGGCGGAAAATATGGCCTTGTGGAGGACATCCAAAAGCACCTACCGCCGGCTCGTAAACTCGTAGAACCTTTTGTCGGAGCGGGTTCCGTATTCCTCAATACGGATTATGAGCATTATCTTTTGGCCGATATCAATCCCGATTTGATCAACTTATACAATTTGCTCAAAGAGCAACCTGAGCTCTACATCAGTGAAGCAAAACGCTGGTTTACGCAAGAGAACAATCGTAAAGACGCTTACTTGAGCATCCGTAGTGAGTTCAACAAAACCGATGACGTGATGTTTCGCTCATTAGCGTTTCTCTACATGAACCGTTTTGGTTTCAATGGCTTATGCCGTTACAACAAAAAAGGCGGTTTCAATGTGCCTTTTGGTTCGTACAAAAAACCGTATTTCCCTGAAGCGGAATTAGAGTTTTTTGCGGAGAAAGCGCAGAAAGCGACGTTTGTATGCGAAGGTTATCAAGAGACATTTCGTCGTGCACGCAAAGGGTGTGTGGTGTATTGCGATCCACCGTATGCGCCACTTTCAAATACAGCCAATTTTACGTCATACGCAGGGAATGGTTTCACATTGGATGATCAAGCTGCCTTAGCGGATATTGCGGAAAAAACCGCGAGCGAAAGAGGCATTCCAGTACTTATTTCAAACCACGACACCAAACTGACACGCCGTTTGTATCATGGTGCGGAGCTGAATGTCGTTAAGGTCAAGCGCACTATCAGCCGTAACGGCGGTGGGCGTAACAAAGTGGATGAACTAATGGCGCTTTTCCACAAGCCAGACATCAGTTAACCCCATCGATTCATTCTCTACATTCACACTATTTCACCGAAATGGTGGATCTCCACACTGGCTTCGGTAAAATTGCGCGCACATTGGTTTGCTGTTTTGCTCGTGATTACTGAGGTCAGGTATGAAAGATTTTCTTATTGCTCCATCCATTTTGTCTGCAGATTTTGCTCGTCTAGGTGAAGATGTTGAAAAAGTCTTGGCGGCTGGGGCGGATGTTGTCCATTTCGATGTGATGGATAACCACTATGTTCCGAACCTCACTTTCGGCGCGCCGGTGTGTAAAGCGCTACGTGATTATGGCATTACCGCGCCGATTGATGTGCATTTGATGGTCAAACCGGTCGATCGCATCATTCCCGATTTTGCCAAAGCGGGTGCGTCGATGATCACCTTCCATATCGAAGCGTCTGAGCATGTCGATCGAACCTTGCAATTGATCAAAGAGCACGGCTGTAAAGCGGGTGTTGTACTTAACCCTGCGACGCCGTTGGCGCACCTAGAATTCATCATGGATAAAGTGGATCTCATTTTATTAATGTCGGTGAACCCTGGCTTTGGTGGGCAGTCATTCATTCCTCACACTTTGGATAAGCTGCGTGCAGTACGTAAGATGATTGATGCGACTGGGCGTGATATCCGCTTGGAGATCGATGGTGGTGTGAAAGTGGATAACATTCGTGAAATCGCCGAAGCGGGTGCGGATATGTTTGTTGCAGGTTCAGCCATTTTTGGCCAACCAGATTATAAAGCCGTGATTGACGAAATGCGTGCAGAGTTGGCTAAAGCGTAAATTCCAGAAGCGAGGTTGCTAGAAGAGTCGCTTCCTCGCATTCTAGTTTTCTAGTTTTCTAGTTTTCTAGTTTTCTAGTTTTCTAGTTTTCTAGTTTTCTAGCTCCCTAGTCCCTATCTTCCTAGCTCCCTAGTCCCTATCTTCCTCGCTCTCGGTTGTTTAAAAATACTCCTTGCTTAAACTGAGCCCTTTCTGTACTATTTGCCGTCCTTAAACTCGGTCAATAACCCTTAGTTCCTTGCTTCCTCTGGATGACTGAGCCAAATGTGGAAGCTAATAATCCGTAAGGAGCAAACAATGCGTCATTACGAAATCGTATTCATGGTGCACCCTGATCAAAGCGAGCAAGTTGCTGGCATGATCGAGCGTTACACAGGTTCTATCACTGAAGCTGGCGGTAAAATCCACCGTCTAGAAGACTGGGGTCGTCGTCAACTGGCTTACCCAATCAACAAGCTTCACAAAGCTCACTACGTTCTAATGAACGTTGAAGCGGACCAAGCTGTAATCGATGAGCTAGAAACTGCTTTCCGTTACAACGATGCAGTTCTACGCAACATGATCATGCGTACTAAAGCAGCTATCACTGAGCCTTCAATCATGCTTAAGCAGAAAGAAGAACGCGCTCCTCGTCGTGAAGCTGAAGCGAAAGAATTCGCTGCTGAGTAATTGATTTTATGACCAATCGAATGGAGCTGAGCGGCACTGTCGTGAAAGATCCGATTCGAAGCCAAAGCCCTGCTGGAATCTCACATTGTCGATTTTGGCTCGAGCATCGCTCGGTAGTGGTTGAGGCGGATTTACCAAGACAAGTTTTCTGTCGAATGCCAGTGGTTGTCAGCGGTAAAGGGTCACAAGACATAACTCAACAAATAGTTTTGGGCAGTAACATTAAGGTAAGTGGCTTTGTTGCTTATCAGACCGGCCGAAATGGCGTAGGTAAATTGGTGTTACATGCCGATGACATAATTCATATTTAAGATCAGGAGATAGCCCATGGCTCGTTTCTTCCGTCGTCGTAAATTCTGCCGTTTCACTGCAGAAGGCGTACAAGAGATTGATTACAAAGACGTAGCAACTCTTAAAAACTACATCACTGAAGCTGGTAAAATCGTACCTAGCCGTATCACTGGTACTAGCGCTAAGTATCAGCGTCAACTAGCTCGCGCGATCAAGCGTTCTCGTTACCTAGCTCTACTACCGTACACTGATAAGCATCAGTAATCGGTACCGTTTATTAAGAAAGAGGATTAAACAATGCAAGTTATTCTACTTGATAAAATCGGTAACCTAGGTAGCCTTGGTGACACAGTAAACGTTAAGTCTGGTTACGCTCGTAACTTCCTTATCCCTCAGGGTAAAGCAGTTATGGCAACTAAAGGCAACGTTGAAATGTTTGAAGCTCGTCGTGCTGAACTTGAAGCAAAAGTTGCTGAGCAACTAGCTTCTGCAGAAGCTCGCGCTGAGAAAGTAAACGCTCTAGAAGCAGTAGTTATCGCTTCTAAAGCTGGTGACGAAGGTAAACTGTTCGGTTCTATCGGTACTCGTGACATCGCTGATGCAATCACTGCAGCTGGCGTTGAAGTTGTTAAGAGCGAAGTTCGCCTTCCTGAAGGTGCTCTACGTACAACTGGTGAGTTCGAAATCAGCGTTCAACTTCACTCTGAAGTATTCGCGACAGTTAAACTACAAGTTGTTGCTGAGTAATATTCAGTATCAAGACGAAATTTTAAAGCACCTCTCTGAGGTGCTTTTTTTATTGCTTGAGTTTATCGTATCAGAGGATTGAGATTAGAAAGCAAACAGCAGATTCACGGAGAATACGCTGTCAGCTTTGCTTAGACCATCGGGCACTCGGTCGTGGTATTGGCGAGAGTGGGCGATCTTAAGGGCAATGTCTTCGGTAATGTTATTGGTCAAACTTAAATCACTGTCGGTTCGCGTATTGCTGTGACCACTGACGACCGTAATATCGGCCGAGAGACGCAAATTCTCTAACGCTTGCCAACTGGTTTTTAAATTGCCACGGAAAATCCCTTCTTCGACGATTTCAGGGAAAATAATGTCATCGTCATCAATTTCATCCAGATTGGGCTCTTGATAACGAAAGCCAGGACCGAATTCGAACTCAAGCACAAAGGTATCCGTGCTGGCAAACTGATAACCCAAACCCGCTGAAATTGTGTAGTCTTTGAAGTACGCACTGTAGCGTGAATCAATGCCTTTAAAGCTGCCGTAAAGGTAGGTCTTAGGGGATAACTTGTAGTCAGATTGCAGGCTGTAAGTTGACGTGCGCTTATCTTCTTCGCCATCTTTGTATAAATTGTAGAATTTCCACTCTCCATTTGAGCGGTGGCGACCTTCCGTGTATTCCCCACTGAGGCGTGCGTTGAGCGCTTGAGAATCCGAGTTGCCTGAGTGAGCTTGATAGCCAAACTCCACTTCACTTTTCCAAGGAGATGGAAGGGCGATGTCCTTATCCAAATTATCTTCAGCATAAGCAGTTAGGCTAACGGCATATAGACCTAACGACAGAAACCAGCGATTGGACACGAACACCTCTTATAATGTGAGCTTATGGCTCAGGATAGTACGAACATACGAGAATAGGTGCGTCAGCCTAAAGTTAAAACTTGTCAGATGGGCAACAAACTCTGCATGCGGAGGCGCGCATCTTAAACCATTTTGAGTATAATGACGCTAAATATAAGTTACAGAGTGTAGTCATGGCGGATAATCGAAAACGCAAAATTCCGGATAGCCAAGTAGATGCAATAAAAGTTCCTCCTCATTCCTTAGAAGCTGAGCAATCGGTGCTTGGTGGTTTGTTATTGGATAATGAACGTTGGGATACGGTTGCTGAGCGTGTGGTCAGCAAGGATTTTTATAGTCGTCCCCACCGTTTGATTTTCGATGCCATTAAAAGCATTTTGGAAGAGAACAAGCCGCTGGATCTGATTACCCTGTCCGAGCATTTAGAACGCCGTGAGCAGTTGGAAGATGTCGGTGGTTTTGCGTACCTTGCCGATTTGGCGAAGAACACGCCAAGTGCTGCCAACATTAATGCCTATGCTGATATCGTTGCTGAGCGAGCTTTAGTACGTAATCTGATCAGTGTGGCCAATGAAATTGCGGACGCGGGTTATGATCCTCAAGGCCGTAGTTCGGAAGATCTGCTCGATCTCGCTGAGAGTAAAGTATTCGCCATCGCGGAAGAACGCACCAGCGAAAACGAAGGCCCACAAAATGTCGATTCCATTCTAGAGAAAACCTTAGAACGTATCGAGCTACTGTACAAGAGCCCGCAAGATGGTGTCACCGGGGTGGATACTGGCTTTACGGATCTGAATAAGAAAACCGCAGGCTTGCAAGGCTCTGACCTTATCATTGTCGCCGCACGTCCATCGATGGGTAAAACCACCTTTGCAATGAACTTGTGTGAAAACGCCGCGATGGATCAAGACAAGCCTGTGCTTATTTTCTCACTGGAGATGCCCGCGGAACAAATCATGATGCGTATGTTGGCCTCTTTGTCTCGTGTTGACCAAACCAAGATCCGTACCGGTCAGCTGGACGATGAGGATTGGGCGCGTATTTCTTCGACCATGGGTATTTTGATGGAGAAGAAGAACATGTACATCGATGACAGCTCTGGTCTAACGCCAACGGAAGTGCGTTCACGTGCGCGTCGTGTGGCGCGTGAGCATGGTGGTTTATCGATGATCATGGTCGACTACCTTCAATTGATGCGCGTGCCAGCTCTCTCGGATAACCGTACTTTGGAAATTGCGGAGATTTCTCGCTCACTGAAAGCATTGGCGAAAGAGCTGAATGTACCCGTGGTGGCCCTGTCGCAGTTGAACCGCTCGCTAGAGCAACGGGCAGACAAACGTCCTGTGAACTCGGATCTGCGTGAATCTGGCTCTATCGAGCAGGACGCCGACTTAATCATGTTCATCTATCGAGACGAAGTATATAACCCTGACAGCGCGCTGAAAGGTACGGCGGAGATCATTATTGGTAAGCAGCGTAACGGTCCTATCGGTTCGGTGCGGCTGACATTCCAAGGACAGTGGTCTCGCTTTGACAATTATGCAGGCCCGGCGTTTGATGATGAGTAACACGATGAATTACATGAAAGCCGCCACGGCTTGTATTGACCTTGTGGCTTTGCAACACAATTTGCAGTTGATCAAACAGCAAGCCCCGCACAGTAAGTTGATGGCGGTGGTTAAGGCAAATGGTTATGGTCATGGTTTGCGTCACGTCGCTAAGCATGCGGTTGGTGCTGATGCCTTTGGGGTTGCGCGAATTGAAGAAGCGCTACAACTGCGAGCGTGTGGTGTTGTTAAACCCATCTTGCTTTTAGAAGGATTTTACTCGTCGGGTGATTTGCCTGTCTTGGTGACCAATAACATTCAAACGGTGGTGCACTGTGAAGAGCAACTGCGCGATTTGGAAAATGCTGAGTTGGAAACGCCCGTAGTGGTTTGGCTGAAAATCGACAGCGGTATGCATCGTTTAGGGGTTCGTCCTGAGCAATATCAAGCGTTTGTTGAGCGTTTGCATCAGTGTCCGAATGTGGCCAAGCCTTTGCGCTATATGAGCCACTTTGGTTGTGCTGATGAGATGAACAACGAGATGACGCCGAAACAAATCGAGCTGTTTTTGTCGCTGACTCGAGGTTGCAAAGGTGAGCGCTCGCTTGCAGCTTCTGCAGGATTATTGGCTTGGCAAGAAAGTCAATTGGAGTGGGTGCGCCCGGGCATCATTATGTATGGTGTTTCTCCATTTGGTGACAAGACCGCCTCCGAGTTAGGCTACAAACCAGTGATGACCTTAAAGTCTCATTTAATTGCGGTTCGAGATGTCAAAGCGGGCGAGTCAGTGGGATATGGTGCAACCTGGAGCAGCGAACGCGATACCAAAGTAGGGGTAATTGCTATTGGTTATGGTGATGGCTACCCACGAACCGCACCCAACGGAACTCCCGTGTTGGTCAATGGCCGCAAGGTGCCGATTGCTGGTCGAGTCTCTATGGATATGCTCACGGTGGATCTCGGACCCGACGCAACCGATCATGTCGGGGATGAGGCGATTCTTTGGGGCGCAGATTTGCCTGCGGAAGACGTGGCGCAGCATATCGGCACCATCGCTTATGAGTTAGTGACTAAACTTACTTCACGCGTTGAAATGTCTTATAGCGAATAAATCAATAATGAAATCAAAACCTGTTTTTCGCTTTGTGGTTGCAGCAACTGGCTTGTGCGCTCTGCCAACTTGGGCTGATGGTTGGCCAAGTTGGTCTCCAGAAACGGCCGTGGTTCCTTACTATTTTGTCAGTGATAGCATGGGTAATACTCTGGGTGTCGCTGGACTTGCAAAGCACGTAGGGCAAGCTAATGCTTCTGTGTTAGGTACCGTGCTTTATTCTGACAAAGGAAGCTATGTCACTTATCTTTCGGCAACAAATTACCAAGTGGGTGATTTCTGGTTGCTCGGTGCGGAAAGCTATCAGGGGAAGTTTGTTGATTACGACTATTACCTTGGAGCTAACGCCAGTAATGATTCAACAGCGGCCGATCGAACGATAGCGACAGGTAAAGAATCAATCACGCGTTTCTCCTTCCGCTATATTGTGCCTTGGGGGCATGCGGCGTTTCGTGGAGCGCGTGCGGCATTAGAACCCACTCGGCAAATTAAAGGCTTCTCGCCAGATCGCAGTGGCATCACCACCATTGAGTTTCAGCCGTTTCATACCTCTCGAGAGATTAACGCGATTGCTGGCCAAGATAGCGACTCTAGCGGGCTCAGTTTGAAGTTGGATTGGGATAACCGAAATGATGTTCGCAACCCTACTCAAGGCTTTCGCACTCGACTGGACATCACCTACGCAGATGAAAACTGGGGCAATAACAGCGATTGGTTGAAGTATGAGTATTCCAGTAGTGGCTTTTGGAATCTCGGTGGTGTCGATGATCTTCTCGACCAACAAGTGTTTGCGTTTAACTTCTATATTGCCGATACGCCTACTTGGAATAATTGTAATACTCAAACATGTCAAAGACCGCCAGAGTTTGATCAGGTGAGTCTAGGTGGTTTATACCGATTGAGAAGTTTTTCCTCTGGGCGTTTTCATGGCAAATCGGCCATCAACTACAGCGCTGAGTACCGTGTTTTACCCAAATGGCAACCTTTGGATGATATTCCAGTGCTGAATATCTACGATATCCCTTGGTGGCAATGGGTCGCTTTTGTCGATATGGGACGAGTGAGCGACGAAAGCAGTTTCTCTGAACTGCACAGCGATATGCAGTGGAGCGCAGGTGGTGCCGTGCGTTTTCAAGTGGAAGGCATTGTGGTGCGAGCCGAAATGGCATGGGGAAGTGAAGAGAGCCTTTTTCGTGTCATGGTCAATCAGCCGTTTTAACGTTTGCCACACCTTATCATCACTCAAGCCGAGCTATTTGCTCGGCTTGTTTTTTATTCCCCATAGAGCGTGGCCATTATACGCCGTTGTCCACCATGATCTCGATGTTCGCCTAAGTAGATCCCTTGCCAAGTACCTAACGCTAAACGCCCCTGAGAGATTGGAATAGTGAGATGGCATCCTAATGTTGAGGCTTTTATGTGGGCGGGCATATCATCATCGCCTTCATAATCATGCTGATAGTAAGGGGCCCTTTCAGGAACAAAGCGATTAAAGTGTTGCTCCATATCATGTCGAACGGTGGGGTCGGCGTTCTCATTGATAGTCAAACTGGCTGAGGTATGTTGGATAAAAAGATGTAACAAACCAACGGATAATTTTGATAATTCTGGTAATTGTTGTTCAATTTCATCAGTGATCAGATGAAAGCCACGCTTTCGGGCGGGTAGGGTTAAACACTTCTGATACCACATATCTCATTCCTTATAATCTATTTGGCAAATGGATAATTCAACGCTATCTTTGGTTGCAGCGTATTAGAGAGACAACACACTATAGTGAGCCATAATGCTAAGTGGCTTGCTCAAAACAGAAACGGTTTACGTGACTTAACTCAAAGAGCGCGCAGCACGAGTGCGTCATAATTGCACTCTGAAAAAAAATTACAAACTTAAGGTTGTCTTGCACGAGAGTGCAGTCGACAATCACCATTATTTTTTGCTAAATCGGGGATTCCACCAGTTTTCGCTAGACTGTATGGAATAGAACCTACTGTAACATCGGGATAAATACCATGTTGAAAACTATTAATCCAACGCAAACACAAGCTTGGAACGCGCTGACAGCGCATTTTGAATCTGCACAAGATATGGATCTGAAAGATCTTTTTGCTCAAGACGCAGCGCGTTTTGATAAGCTCTCAGCACGTTTTGGCAGTGATATTCTTGTCGATTACTCAAAGAACCTTATCAACGAAGAAACGTTAAAACACCTATTCGCACTAGCGAAAGAAACGGAACTAAGTGCTGCTATTAAAGCAATGTTCAGTGGTGAAGCGATCAACCAAACGGAAGGTCGCGCGGTGCTGCATACGGCGCTACGTAATCGCTCAAACCAGCCAGTCCTGGTTGATGGTGAAGACGTGATGCCAGCGGTAAACGCAGTGCTAGAGAAAATGAAATCATTTACTGAGCGTGTTATTGGCGGTGAATGGAAAGGTTATACAGGTAAAGCGATCACAGATATCGTCAACATCGGCATTGGCGGTTCAGACCTCGGCCCTTACATGGTGACGGAAGCGCTTGCACCATACAAAAACCACCTAAACTTACACTTCGTATCTAACGTTGATGGTACTCACATCGTTGAAACACTGAAGAAAGTCGATCCTGAGACAACACTCTTCTTGATCGCGTCTAAGACGTTCACGACTCAAGAAACCATGACAAACGCTCACACTGCACGTGATTGGTTCCTAGCTACGGCTGGCGATCAAGCACACGTTGCTAAGCACTTTGCGGCACTTTCTACTAATGCTCCAGCGGTATCTGAGTTCGGTATCGACACAGATAACATGTTTGAGTTCTGGGACTGGGTTGGTGGTCGTTACTCTCTATGGTCAGCCATCGGTCTTTCTATTGCACTTGCTGTCGGTTACGACAACTTTGTTGAGCTTCTAGAGGGTGCTCACGAGATGGACAACCATTTCGTCTCTACAGAGTTAGAAAGCAACATTCCTGTTATTCTTGCCCTGATTGGTATTTGGTACAACAACTTCCATGGCGCTGAGTCAGAAGCTATTCTACCTTACGATCAGTACATGCACCGCTTTGCGGCGTACTTCCAGCAAGGTAACATGGAGTCGAACGGCAAATACGTTGACCGCAATGGTAACCCAGTGACTTACCAAACTGGTCCAATTATCTGGGGTGAGCCTGGTACTAATGGTCAGCACGCGTTCTACCAACTGATCCACCAAGGCACCAAGTTAATCCCTTGTGACTTCATTGCACCGGCTGTGAGTCACAACCCAGCAGGTGACCACCACCAGAAACTGATGTCGAACTTCTTTGCACAAACAGAAGCATTGGCATTTGGTAAAGATGAAGAAACCGTCAAAGCGGAATTGGTTAAAGCCGGTAAAAATGCAGAAGAAGTGGCGGCGATTGCCCCATTCAAGGTATTTGAAGGTAACCGTCCAACCAACTCTATCTTGGTTAAGCAAATCACCCCTCGCACACTGGGTAACCTGATCGCCATGTACGAGCACAAAATTTTTGTTCAAGGCGTGATTTGGAACATCTTCAGCTTTGACCAATGGGGTGTGGAGCTAGGTAAACAACTAGCAAACCAAATCCTACCTGAGCTAGCTGATGGTTCTGAAATCAGTTCACACGACAGCTCGACCAATGGTCTCATTAACGCATTTAAAGCTTTCAAAGCGTAATGTGCGAATAGAAAAACAAAGGTCAGCATTTGCTGACCTTTTTTATGTTCGTAATAGCGAAACAAAAAAGGTTGGCCAAAGCCAACCTTTCATTTATTGATTATTCGAAACAGATTTCGATGAACGCGTTACCCCATTGAGAGGAAAATGGCATGATGATGATCGAGCCTTCGCACTTGTGGCGAATCGTGTGACCTTTGCCTGAGACCACAACAGGTGTCGCCATATCAAAATCAAAGCCACTTTCAGCGAGAATACGTTTTGCTCCACCAGTAACCATATTGGTGATTTCACCCACCATATCGGTTACTTCTTCATTCAATCCATTTGGTCGCTCACCCAGCATGTTCTGCATGATTTCGAGCGCAAGCCCTTCATCAAAGGTAATTGACATCGAGCCGCGTGTTTGCGCCCCGACCATACCAATAAGGCCAGAAACATCACCACGGGCAATCTCATCTTTTTTGATTCGTGGTTTCTGAGGCTTCAATTCCAGTGAAGCCATCGTTTTTAGAACATTCATTAGAGATGCTAAAAACGGGTTTACAAATTCAGCGCGCATAACGTTCTTCTATATCTTTATTCTTTCACTCTGAGAGACAAGTTTTACAGGTACCGTGAGTTTCGATCACTTGATTGGTCAATTTAAAGCCGTATTTCTCAGCATTATTGGCCAACAAGGATATCAGTGTATCATCCTGAAGTTCAACGACATCCCCACATTTATCACAAATAAGTAATTGGAAAAAATGTTGGTTTGCGTTGCAAGAGCAGCAGGAGATAAAACTGTTGGTCGATTCAACCCGATGAATAAAGCCCTGCTCCATTAAAAATTCCAAAGCGCGATAGACGGTAGGAGGTTTGGCTTGAGGTTCGCTCTCCTTGAGCTGCTCCAGTAATTCATAAGCGCTGGAGGCTCTTGAGTTTGAACAAATCAGTTCAAAAACTCGCTTACGTTGCGGAGTCAGTCGGACTCCTCGTGCCGAACATATGCCTTCTATTTGCTCAACTAGTGTCTGGTCCAAAGCTTTCACCATAATGATTGGACTTTCTTAATAATAAACTATTTCTATACGAAGATCGTTGAGAAACCGATAAAAATCCAAATAAGCTTTTATCTTTGTCACAAACGGTCAGTGTTCGCCCAACAATAAAACGAAACCTGACTCAGGTAAAGCGAGTGTAGCGCATCCCGACATGAACCATTACAATATCGGACCAAAATTTTGATATGAAGCCAACCCGAATAATTAACCGTGCAAAATATCAGCACTTTGCGCCGTTACTTATGCGGATTGCTTCGGCTCCTTTGTTGTTAAGGTAAATACTTATGACTCACTCTTGTCGTCTTTCTGTCGCTCCTATGCTCGATTGGACCGATCGCCATTGTCGTTACTTTCATCGCTTGATGACGAAAGAAACCTTGCTCTATACCGAAATGATTACGACTGGAGCAATTATTCATGGGAAAGGGGACTTCCTTGCTTATAACCAAGAAGAGCATCCTGTCGCGTTGCAGTTGGGCGGTTCAAACCCTCAAGATCTTGCCACTTGTGCCAAGTTAGCAGCAGAGCGAGGCTATGACGAAGTAAACCTGAATGTCGGTTGCCCGTCAGATCGCGTCCAGAATGGACGTTTTGGTGCTTGTCTTATGGCTGAGCCTCAATTGGTTGCGGATTGTGTCGCTGCAATGAAAGAGGTCGTGGATATTCCGGTGACGGTGAAAACCCGTATTGGTATCGATGATCAAGACTCTTACGAGTTTCTTACTGACTTTGTCTCCATTGTTTCTGAAAAAGGTGGCTGCGAACAGTTTACTATCCATGCGCGTAAAGCATGGCTGAGTGGCCTAAGCCCGAAAGAAAACCGTGAGATCCCACCACTGGATTACCCACGAGCTTACCAACTGAAGAAAGACTTCTCTCATTTGACGATTGCAATTAACGGTGGCGTGAAATCCTTAGAAGAAGCGAAAGAACACCTACAACATCTAGATGGCGTGATGATCGGTCGCGAAGCATATCAAAGTCCTTACTTACTCGCGTCAGTGGACCAAGAGTTGTTTGGCAGCCAATCGCCAATTAAGAAGCGACGTCAGATCGTGGAAGAAATGTATCCTTACATCGAGCAGCAGCTTGCCAATGGTGCTTACCTTGGCCATATGACTCGTCACATGCTAGGGCTATTCCAAAATATGCCAGGTGCACGTCAATGGCGTCGCCATATCAGTGAGAATGCCCACAAACCAGGCTCTGGTATTGAAGTGTTGCAGCAGGCTTTAGCCAAAATACCGCAAGAATTGGATGTGTAAATTTCACCATTAGGTGGTAAAAATCACCAAGTTACGCTTTGTCTTGAAGCCCTTAGCTTTTGTGTTTAAGGGCTTTTTCTTTATTTTTTAAATGGTTATTTGAATTTGAAAAGTTGGTACAGATTCTGCTCCTTACAAGAAAACAAAGGAGATAGATGATGTTAGAGCTGATTTTTATTTTGGTTTTCGCAGCAACCTTGTTGGTGACGGGGATTACAATGATGACAGTGTTTGCTGCTACAGGTATTGCGCTGGTGGTGATGATTTTGCTCGGCATGCTCGGGTTTGCTTTGAAGTTATTGCCTTGGTTAATTGTTATCGCCGTGGCTATCTGGTTTTTTAAGCATGTGGTCGCGCAGCCCAGATACAAATCGTAATTGGAGCGGATTTTGTTGAGTGTGTGAGCTGAGATTGTGATAGGATCCCCGCTCAGCTCATCCAAGGTTAACTCAGTAAAATCGGAGTATTACTCTCATGCGTAATAAAATCGCCACCATTTGTGCACTATTGGCGCCATTAGGCCTGTTTTCTGCGACCTGCCAAGCCAGTGTAGAAACCACGGTAGGCGCCGAATTTTGGAATGTGAAAACGAAAGTCAACGAAGTTGACCGTGATCGTGCTGCTACTGGGAGTTATTACGCATCTATTGAGCATGAAGTGAAATATTTGCCAGACATGCGTGTGCGTTACTCTTCGATTGATGCCGATTACATGGCATTCGATAAGTTGGATCTGACGCTTTACTTTAATCTGCTTGAGCACGATTTGATGCACTTTGATGCGGGTATTACCTTTAGCGATTTGAGCAACACCAAGTATCTCAATGTTGCGGACTTAGCCGCAGGCGAGTCTTCGTTTGATGAGATGATTTGGGCTTGGTATGGCTACGGTGAAATTAACGTACCAAAAACCAATTTTGATGTGATTGGTGAGATGAACTTTGGTAACAACAAAGGCATCAAGAGTACAGATTTGATGGCAGGTATGCAGTATCGATTGCCTTTTGAGGGTTCGGAAGTGGCTTTACGTGCGGGTTACCGCGTGATTGACTTGGAAGCCGATGCTTTCGCTTCCTCTTTAGGTAAATCATTTATCTTCGCCCATGGCTGGTTTTTAGGAGCGCAATACCGCTTTTAATCACTAATGAGAATTTAGAAAGGCCGCTATGTTATAAGCGGCCTTTTTTTATATCTCTTATCTATAAAATACGGCAAATAATTCGCATTGGTGGCAAATTCGTCCATGCTTATTGATGTCATCATCAAAAGTCAGACAGGGACAGTGTATGACCATTACCGAGTTAAGAAACTTATATCGAGAGAAGCAGTTGGTTGAGGCGATCATTGAACCTTCCATACAAGAGGGGGCATGGGTGGTGGAGTTCCGCCATGCGAGAGGTGGCTTTGTTTTGCTGACAGACAGCCATGGCGAAGAGTGCCAGTATCAAGATCTTGATGAAGCGTCCAAATCCGCAATGGCGGTCGGCTTTCAACAAGTCAGAGTGGAAACCCGCTGATCTCTCAGGCTTTGCTTACTTCCAAAAAGTTATAAAACATTCACTTCTATTCTTTCTTGTTATTAAAAAGAGTGGTTAATCTATCGTCACGCAATGAATAGGGATGTCGTGACTATGTCTTCTCAAAAGAAAGTGTCATCAGGAAACACTACTCCATCAGGATTGGCTGGCTTAGCTAGCCCACTCAACGATCAACAAATTAATCTATTACAGCAGATTTCAGATTTATCACCGCAGCAATTGGCTTGGGTGAGTGGCTACTTTTGGGGATTGTCGCAAAGTGCCGCGCCATCCGCTGTCACGCCTATCGCTCAAGCGGTTTCGGCTGTGGCCGCTAAACCCGCAGGAAAACTGACGATTATCTTTGCTTCTCAAACAGGCAACGCCAAAGGGGTTGCTGAAGCGCTAGAGCAAGAGGCAAAAGCAGAAGGTATTGCTGTTCAGCTATTTGATGCGAGCGATTACAAAGGTAAAAACTTAGCCAATGAAACTCATGTCATTATTGTCGCGTCCACCAATGGTGAAGGTGAAGCGCCAGATAACGCTATCGAGCTGCACGAGTTTCTCCAGTCAAAGAAAGCCCCCAAATTACCAAATCTGCAATACGGTGTGATTGGTTTAGGGGATTCAAGCTATGAATTCTTCTGTCAGACGGGCAAAGATTTCGATTCGTATCTTGCCAAGCTTGGTGCGACGCCATTCATCGAACGTGTCGATTGCGATGTCGACTATGATGCATCCGCAGCGCAGTGGCGAAAACAGGCGCTAGAAAAAGTAAAAGATGCTTTGTCTGCGGGAGTTGAAGCTGACGTGGTTCAATTGCCAGTCGCGCAATTGGCTGCGGGGCATGCTCTCTATACTAAGCAAAAACCTTATGCTGCGACGCTGCTGACCAGCCAAAAAATCACAGGCCGAGATTCAGGTAAAGACGTTCGTCACGTTGAAATTGACCTAGCAGGCTCCGGAATCACTTATCAGCCGGGAGATGCCTTAGGGGTGTGGTTTGAGAATAGTGGTGAGTTAGCCAATCAAGTGCTAGCCAAAGTGGGATTGTCTGGGGTGGAAAGCGTTGATGTGGACGGTGAAAGCCTCTCTATTCACAGTGCTTTGGTGAGTAAGTTTGAAATTACTTCTTCTAATCCTCAACAAGTCGAAAAGTTTGCCCAGCTTTCCGGTAGCAAAAAGCTGCTAAAACTGGTGGAAGAGAAAGACAAGCTGCGTGAGTACGCAGGTAATACTCAGCTTGTGGACCTGTTAGCGGAAAAGCAAACCAAACTTACGGCAGAGGAGTTGGTGGGGCTACTGCGTCGCCTTACTCCAAGGCTTTACTCCATTGCCTCGAGCCAAACGGAAGTGGATGAAGAAGTTCATCTCACCGTTGGTTTGGTTGAATACGATGTTAAAGGTGAGAAACGTTTTGGAGGCGCTTCTGGTTATTTAGCGCAACGTCTAGAAGAAGGTGAGCAAGTAAAAGTATTTGTAGAGAACAACAATAACTTCAAGTTGCCAGCAGACGATAACGTCCCAGTCATCATGGTTGGGCCTGGTACGGGTATTGCACCTTTCCGCAGTTTCATCCAAGAGCGTGATAACCGCGGTGCAGAAGGCAAAAACTGGTTGTTCTTTGGTGATCGTACCTTTACGCAAGATTTCCTCTACCAGGTTGAATGGCAGAAGTATCTGAAATCCGGCCTGCTGACGAAACTCGATGTCGCTTTTAGTCGTGACCAAGCAGAGAAAGTCTATGTGCAGCAACGCATCTTAGAAAATGCAGCGCAAGTATGGCAGTGGATTCAAGAAGGCGCTTATCTCTACGTCTGTGGTGATGCGAACCGAATGGCAAAAGATGTTCATCAAGCCTTTGTCGCAGTCGCAGAGCAAGAGGGCAAGATGTCACGCGATGACGCAGAAGAATTTATTAACGACTTACGTAAAGCAAAACGTTATCAAAGGGATGTGTACTAATGACTTTTTCTATTGAAAATAATAAGCAGGTTGTATTAGGCGAAGAATTAGGAAAGTTGTCTGATAACGAACGCCTTAAAACGCAGAGTAACTTCCTACGTGGCACGATAGAGCAAGATCTACAAGACCGAATCACGGGCGGATTTACCGCGGATAACTTCCAGTTGATTCGTTTCCACGGTATGTATCAGCAGGATGACCGTGATATTCGTAACGAGCGCGCAAAACAGAAACTAGAGCCTCTACATAACGTTATGCTACGTGCACGTATGCCTGGTGGTATCATTACACCCAAACAATGGTTAGCGATTGACAAGTTTGCTACCGAGCATTCACTTTATGGCAGCATTCGTCTGACCACGCGCCAAACTTTCCAGTTTCACGGTGTACTTAAGCCAAATATCAAGCTAATGCACCAGACACTAAATAGTATTGGTATTGATTCGATTGCGACGGCGGGTGATGTTAACCGTAATGTCTTGTGTACCACCAACCCGGTTGAATCTGAGCTGCATCAAGAAGCCTACGAATGGGCGAAAAAAATCAGTGAGCATTTACTGCCTAAAACCAAAGCGTATGCAGAGATTTGGTTAGATGGTGAAAAAGTGGAAACCACGGAAGATGATGAGCCGATCCTGGGGAAAACCTACTTACCGCGTAAGTTTAAAACGACCGTCGTGATCCCGCCACAAAATGATGTGGATGTGCACGCCAATGATCTGAACTTTGTCGCGATTGCTGAAAATGGCAAATTGATTGGTTTTAACGTGCTGGTGGGTGGTGGCCTTGCTATGACGCATGGTGACACTTCAACTTACCCTCGTCGTGCCGATGATTTCGGCTACATCCCTCTAGAGAAAACGCTGGATGTCGCTGCTGCAGTCGTCACGACGCAACGTGATTGGGGAAATCGCTCGAATCGTAAAAATGCTAAAACCAAGTACACCTTAGATCGCGTAGGTACGGATGTCTTTAAAGCGGAAGTCGAAAAGCGTGCTGGGATTAAGTTTGAGGTTAGCCGCCCTTATGAGTTCACCGAGCGCGGCGATCGCATTGGCTGGGTTGAAGGGATTGATGGTAAGCACCATCTCACCCTGTTTATTGAGAATGGGCGTTTACTCGATTATCCCGGTAAACCACTGAAAACAGGTGTGGCAGAAATCGCTAAAATCCATAAAGGTGATTTCCGTATGACGGCCAACCAAAACTTAATTGTTGCAGGAGTCTCCAAGAGCAACAAAGCCAAAATTGAGAAGTTGGCACGAGAACATGGTTTGATGGATGAGGGTGTTAGCGAGCAACGCAAAAACTCTATGGCGTGTGTGGCGTTTCCAACCTGTCCGCTGGCAATGGCAGAAGCGGAGCGTTTCCTACCTCAGTTTGTGACGGATGTTGAAGGGATTCTGGACAAGCATGGTTTAGATAAAGAAGACAACATCATTTTGCGAGTCACGGGCTGTCCTAATGGTTGTGGCCGTGCAATGTTGGCGGAAATCGGTTTGGTGGGCAAAGCGCCAGGACGCTATAACTTACACCTAGGTGGCAACCGCGGTGGTACGCGAGTTCCAAAAATGTATAAAGAGAACATCACTGAGAAACAGATCTTAGAAGAGATTGATCAGCTTGTTGGTCGCTGGGCAAACGAACGCCTTCCTAACGAATGCTTTGGCGATTTCACTGTTCGTGTTGGCATTATTGAAGAAGTCATCATTTCTAAAAGGGATTTCTATGCTTGATTCTGTTGCTTCAACGCTGCAGCTATCAGAATTACTCTCGTTAACCAAGGCGGAGCAAAGTATCCGCCTTGCCGAAATCAACGTTGAGTTAGAGATGCTGTCAGCTCAAGAGAGGGTCGCTTGGGCTCTGCAAAATTTGGAAGGGGCACACGCTGTTTCGTCGAGTTTTGGGATTCAAGCGGCTGTCATGCTGCATTTGGTATCGAAGCAGCAAGCCGATATTCCCGTCATTTTGACCGATACGGGCTACCTATTTCCTGAAACGTATCAATTTATTGATGAGTTAACTAAATCTCTAAACCTAAACCTCAAAGTATACCGAGCGAATGAGAGTGCAAACTGGCAGGAAGCTCGATACGGCAAACTGTGGGAGCAAGGTATAGAAGGAATAGAAAAGTACAACAAGCTTAATAAAGTCGAACCTATGCGTCGTGCACTGAATGAGCTTAATGTTAAAACCTGGTTTTCCGGATTACGCCGAGAGCAATCTCAATCCCGAGCAGGCCTACCTATTCTTTCGATACAAAATGGTGTGTTTAAATTCTTGCCTGTAGTTGATTGGAGTAACAAAGACGTACACTACTATTTAAAAGAACACGGTCTTTCATATCATCCCCTTTGGGAGCAGGGCTATCTTTCTGTAGGAGATGCGCATACAACTCAAAAATGGGAGCCAGGGATGAGTGAAGAAGAAACTCGTTTCTTTGGCTTGAAGCGTGAGTGTGGACTTCACGAAGAAGATAATGAACAAGATGGTTCTGGTATTTAATAATAGAGAAGCTCAAAGGCCGTAGATGCGGCCTTTTTATTTAGCTACAAAACGGACATTGTGGATAACCTTGTGGGTATTTTGTTGGTTTGTTTTGGGTAAAGTTGGGTAAATGGCGCTTTGAATGGATTTTGTTCGCTTAGGCTTTATTTTTGTAATTTTTTCAAAATAACACTTGCCAATGTGAGCGGGATCTCTATAATGCCACCTCATCGACAGGGCAAGGGCTCACAAGGGTTTCAAGCTTGTTCGATAGGCCAGAAAGAAAAATGAAATAATTTTGAAAAAGTGTTTGACACTGAAAATTATCTCGCTAGAATGGCCGCCTCTTCCGAAGTGATGCGATTCACAAAAGAAGAAAGCTCTTTAACAATTTAAACCTATCAATCTGTGTGGGC
>NZ_JAQQBT010000019.1:0-51264 GCF_028570825.1 Vibrio sp. CCUG 15886
TGGAGCAGCTTGGTAGCTCGTCGGGCTCATAACCCGAAGGTCGTCGGTTCAAATCCGGCCCCCGCAACCAATTTTCGGACGATGACAATTCCTTGTTTTGTGCGAAAGATGCTATCCCGTCATGCAATGAGGCGGTGATCATCACCTTCTGTACTGCTCTTTCAATAATGCTGCGAAGCATGAATCCCTAAAATGAAACCCATGTCCGATACAGATGTTCGGATGTTTTTGTCGTTTCACTTTTCTACCTTAAAAACCACTGTCTCTCTTAGCATAGAAAGATAGGGTGTTTCCCTTGTTCATTAACAGACTTATCCACAGAAAATGAAATGTGGATAACTTGGTTGATAACAATGAGTAGACAACATATTCCTCTTGTCAAGAAAGGATCTTTTTTCGTTTTTACAATTAATGTTTAAATGCGTAAATTTGTATTCATTTGTTTTTAAAGGGTTTTTGTGTTTTTTCTTGATTTTAATGACGTTGCTTTTTGATCATTAAGCTCTGCTTTATTGATCCTAGTCATTGATTGGATATGTGTTTAACTTTTTTTGTCTTCGAGTTTGTAAGTAACTTTGCTAATTTTTTCCACATTTTGAAATTTGAGATGGGAATCAAATATTGCAACGCAAAAATGTGTGGTTGTTATCTTGCATCTCTTGGTAGCCCTTTATCGACGATGCGTATCAGTCTTTGCTTTTTTACATCAAGGGAGAAGTGGCCAGCTTGGGCTGCTTGTTCTTCCAATGCCCAGTTGATGTGTTCATCCAGTAATTCACTCATTCCCTTGCGAGACTCAAGAGCCGTGACGATTTGTGGAGAGAAAGGTGCGTTGCCCATCGCGACGGCAATATTTCTGAGCCATTGCAGATGGCCAATGCGGCGAATCGCGGAGCCTTCCATGTTTTTTAGGAAAGTCGGTTCGTCCCACTGAAACAATGCAATGAGCGAGGCGTTGTTCAAGGGCGATCTCCGGTGGAAGTCACCTTGTTGTGTCAAGTCTGCGTAACGGTTCCAAGGACACACTAATTGGCAGTCATCACAGCCATAAATTCGATTGCCAATTGCTTTACGAAACTCTGGCGCGATGATTCCGTCGTGTTCGATGGTGAGATAAGAAATGCAGCGACGAGCGTCGACAACTTTGTTATCGACAATAGCTTGGGTGGGGCAAGAGGTGATACAGGCTTGGCATTTTCCGCACGCCTCTTCACTGGCTTGGTCTACTGGTAATGGTAAATCAATCAGCAGCTCGCCTAGGAAGAACCATGAACCTGCGTCTTTATCGAGAATGAGCGAATGTTTTCCTGTCCAGCCAAGCCCAGCTTTTTGAGCTAAGGGGCGCTCTAGGATCGGTGCTGAATCAACGAAAGGGCGATAGCCAAATTGACCCACTTCGGCTTCAATTTTTTTTGCGAGGGCAGAAAGCTGCTTGCGCACTAATTTATGATAGTCACGGCCGAGAGCGTAGCGGCTAATATAACCTTGTGTCGGATCCGCGAGATCGGCTGCGAATTGCGCTTGAGGAGGCAGGTAGTTCATACGAACACTGATCACTCTTACGGTTCCTGGTAAGAGTTCGGCTGGACGTGCGCGCATCATGCCATGTCTTGCCATCCAATCCATGCTGCCGTGATAACCTGCGTCGAGCCATTTTTGCAACTGTGCTTCGTGCTCCGTTAAATCAATGTCGCAGATCCCGACTTTTTCAAAGCCGAGTTCTTTTCCCCATTGTTTTATTTGCTGTGCAAGTTGCTGGTAATCCATGGTGACTGCCTGTTCAAAACGGACGCGGATCTTACTGGATCTTCACGTTAGGTTCTAGCACAACCCTCAATCGAGAGCGATTTTTCGTTGAAATGACAATTGGGTGCTTGTCTCTCAAAATGGACACGGTTTACTATTCGTGTTCTTTTGATTTTTATATAGTCAACTTCGATATTCAGAGATACATGATCATGAACGCAAAACAGTTCGAACTGAAAGATGAGCAGGCGACCATACTGCTTGGAACACAACTCGCCCATCTTTGTTCTCAACAGACCACGATTTACTTACACGGTGATCTTGGGGCTGGAAAAACCACTTTTAGCCGTGGTTTTGTAAGAGCGCTTGGTCATGCTGGTAACGTAAAAAGCCCAACCTATACCTTAGTCGAGCCTTATCAGTTAGCCGATTGGCAAGTGTATCATTTTGATCTTTACCGTTTGGCCGATCCTGAAGAGCTCGAATTCATGGGCATTCGCGACTATTTTACCGCGGATGCGATCTGCTTAGTGGAGTGGCCGGAGAAAGGGGAAGGTCTCCTCCCTAAACCGGATCTGGATATTGATATTCGCTATCAAGGTGAACAACGTATTGCTCAGGTAAAAGCAAATAATGACTATGGCCTAAAGCTGCTCAGTAAATTGGAGTTATGTTGAGTTTAAAGCGCATTCAAAAAGCAGCAGTTTGGCTGTCTGCTCTTTACTTTTTGATCCCTTCTTTAGTTTGGGCCAATGTTTTACAAGGCGTGAGGGTATGGCCTTCACCGGATGAAACTCGAGTGGTGGTAGATTTAGCGGACGAAGCAAACTTCAGCTATTTCTCATTGACCAAGCCTGATCGTTTAGTGGTGGATCTGAAAAGTACATCACTCAAAACTAAGCTGCCGATTACCGTCAGTGATAGCCCGGTGCTGTCTCGCATCCGTCAAAGCTCACCGCCAGAGCAAGGCACCTATCGTTTGGTGTTTGAGTTGAAGAAAAGCGCCCCGGCTGAATTGTTCAAGTTGGCGCCAACCCCTGGAGGTGACTACGGGCACCGCTTGGTGATCGACTTACCGCACAAAGCTCGCAGTACAACGACATCGAGCAACAATAATGCGAAACCGCAAACGGTGAATAAGGACATTCAATCTGTTCAACGAGCGGAAGAAATTTTGATCGTGATTGATCCCGGCCATGGGGGTGAAGACCCAGGTTCGATTGGTCCGACGCGTCGCTATGAAAAAAATGCCACATTGAGCATTTCACACAAAATTGCCGCAGAGCTTGACGCGGTTCCTGGTATCAAAACCAAGCTGACGCGTTCTGGGGATTACTTTGTCAACCTCAACCGCCGCGTGGCGATTGCTCGTGAAAACGACGCACACCTGTTGATCTCTGTGCATGCGGATGCTTTTACTTCACCGCAACCACGTGGTGGATCGGTGTTTGTGTTGAATACCCGTCGCGCGAACACGGAAATTGCACGTTGGGTTGAGAATCACGAAAAGCAATCTGAAATCTTGGGTGGTTCAGGCGCGGCGTTTACGAACATCAATGATAAGAACGTCAACCAAACCTTACTGGATTTACAGTTTAGCCACTCGCAGAAAGAGGGCTACAAACTCGCCACAGAGATTTTGTCGGAAATGGGAAAAGTTGCGCAGTTGCATAACAGCCAGCCAATCAACACCAGTTTGGCGGTTTTGCGCTCCCCACAAATCCCTTCAGTACTGGTAGAAACAGGATTTATCTCCAACCCAACCGAGGAAAAACTGCTGTTTCAGCGCGCACACCAAGATAAGCTGGCTAAAGCGATCTCAAAGGCAGTGCTGAAATACCTGAAAGATAATCCACCGGAAGGAACGGTGTTTGCCTCCAGTGCGAAGCCGATTGTTCACACCGTTAAACGGGGTGAGTCGTTAAGTGTGATCGCTGAGCGTTATGGCACTTCAACGCAAACGATCATGAAAGACAATCAGTTAAAATCTTCAACTCTGTCGATTGGTCAAACGTTGAAAATTCACCGTGGTGTGCCCGGACCTAAGGTGATTGCGGCTCAACCGAATACCGTGGAAACCAAGACCATTACCCACAAGGTCAGCAAAGGTGAATTTTTGGGCATGATTGCCGATCGTTACAAGGTATCGGTCGCTGATATTCGTCGAGAGAATAAGCTCAAGTCTGACACCTTATGGGTAGGGCAGAAATTGAGCATCACCGTGAACTTGAAAGATCAACCGATCCGCAAACACACGGTAGCTCGTGGAGAGTTTCTGAGTAAAATTGCAGCCAAGTATGGTGTGAGTGTTTCGAGCATCCGCCAAGCGAACAATTTGCGTTCCGATGAGCTGGCAATTGGGCAGGTATTGATTATTCCAAATAAATAGGCAGAGAGATGACGATCCGGATACTACCAGCGCGTTTGGCGAACCAGATAGCGGCTGGTGAAGTGGTTGAACGCCCCGCTTCTGTGGTCAAAGAGTTAGTGGAAAATAGCCTTGACTCAGGGGCAACTAAGATTGACATCGATATCGAGAAAGGCGGCGCAAAGCTGATTCGTATCCGTGATAACGGCTCTGGTATTGTGAAAGATGAGCTGGGCCTTGCGCTAAGTCGACACGCAACGTCAAAAATCCACACCTTGGACGATCTGGAAGCGATCATGAGTCTTGGGTTTCGTGGAGAAGCGTTAGCCAGTATCAGTTCAGTATCGCGTTTGACCCTTACCTCTCGCCCTGCAACGCAAGAGCAAGCGTGGAGTGCTTATACGGAAGGGCGGGATATGCAGGTAAAACTGCAGCCTACCGCTCACCCGATTGGTACCACCGTTGAAGTGGTCGACCTGTTTTTTAACACCCCCGCCAGACGCAAATTTCTTCGTACTGAGAAAACCGAATTTGCTCATATTGATGAGCTGCTAAAACGGATTGCACTCAGCCGCTTTGATGTGTCGATAACCTTACGCCACAACGGCAAAGTGATCCGCCAATACCGTGCTGCACACAATGATCTTCAGGCAGAAAAACGCTTAGCCACCGTTTGTGGTCAAGCGTTTGTACGTTGCATGCTGAAAATAGAGCTAGAACATCAAGGCCTCAAACTTCACGGTTGGATCACCACGCCAGAAGGGGCTCGCCAGCAAAGTGATCTGCAATATTGTTATGTTAATGGCCGGATGATGCGCGACAAGCTCATCAATCATGCCATTCGCCAAAGCTATGAGACGAGCTTAAAGCCTGAGCAATTTGCCGCTTATGTTCTATTCATTGAGTTGGACCCACATCAAGTTGACGTCAACGTTCATCCGGCCAAACATGAAGTGCGATTCCATCAAGCCCGCTTGGTGCATGATTTTATTTATCAAGCGCTTGCAAGTGCGTTGGCGCAAAGTGACAGTATCGAGCAACCGCAAATCAATGAGTCAGCTTTTCATTATCAAGCCGAGCCAGAAGTTGCTCCACAAGGCAGCTTTCCTGCCGAAAGTAATGAGGTTCCACAAGCGGTTTATCATGCGATTGAAAAAGCGCCAGCCTATCCACGAAAAGCAGGACAAGAGCAACAGTTACAGCCAGTAGCACCTTTGGAAAGCTCGTTTTCTAGTGAACAAGGCCGTGAAGTTTCACCTGCGCCACACAATGAGCGCAAGGCTTGGATGGAGTCACGATCCCCTGCGCGCCATACAACATCTTCAAATCAGAGTGAACGCTATGGCGAGCCAGCACCCAGCAAACAGCAAGTCAAAGCCTATGCTGAGTTACTTCATACCCCGGATTTTCCGTCCCAGAATGTGGAATGTCATCCGTCGCCCTCTATCGCCTCTCCTGTCCAAGAGTTAGGGAAGGCGGTATCTGTGGTGGCGCAACGTTATCTTTTGACGACAACGAAGGCGGGTTGCCAACTGATTTCTCTTGCTCGTGCAGAGTTCTATCGAACCCTTGGGCAACTGAATGGCGATAAAGCGCCATTGAAGTCTCAGCCTTTGTTGGTGCCGCTTTCGCTAAAACTGGAAAAAGGGTTGGTTCATGCCGCGCAAGAGCATCAAGATCGTTTTGCTCGCATGGGGATCCTCTTCAAAATGCGTAATGAGAAAGCCCTGATGGTGATGGGGGTGCCTGCGCCATTAAGGCAACAAAATTTACAACTTCTTATTCCAGATCTGTTATCTTACGCCGCTTCGCAAGCCCAGAAGGAAGAGCAGGCAAAAAATGACACGGCGATGGCGCAGTGGTTGGCGTTGCGTGTGGCAAAAGTGAAAAGCCACTATACACTTTCTGAGGCGATACAAATTATTTCGGAACTCGAACAACTCTGGCAAGAGAAGCTCCCGCTACAGGATTCTCAACTGGTCACGAGTGTCGATTTCTCGGCAACGATTGCACAACTGACATGACACCATGACTGAACAATTACCTTTAGCTCTGTTTTTAATGGGGCCGACAGCATCGGGAAAAACGGAATTAGCAATCCGATTGCGTCAACGATATCCAGTTGAACTTATCAGTGTCGACTCTGCTCTAATTTACAAGGGCATGGATATTGGCACTGCCAAACCTGATGAACGCGAGCAACAACTGGCACCGCATCGTTTGATCGATATTTTAGATCCGACCGAAGCCTATTCTGCGGCTGATTTTCGTCGTGATGCTCTCGCAGCAATGAACGAGATCGTTGCACAAGGCAAAATTCCGCTGCTTGTTGGTGGAACTATGCTGTATTTCAAGGCGTTACTCGAAGGTCTGTCACCACTTCCTGCTGCAAATGCTGAAATACGTCAGCAAATTGAACAAGAAGCATTGACGAAAGGTTGGTCAGTATTGCACGATGAGCTTCAAGAGATTGATCCTGTATCGGCAGCGAGAATACACCCGAATGATCCGCAAAGATTGTCGCGTGCATTGGAAGTTTATCGAATTTCAGGTAAAACTCTTACTGAGCTGACGGAAACGAAAGGGGAAAGTTTACCGTTTCGTGTCAAGCAGTTCGCAATAGCTCCCAAGGAAAGGGCAGAGCTCCATCGTCGTATTGAACTGCGTTTCGATAAAATGATGGAAGCCGGATTTGAACAAGAAATGAGAGCCTTGTATACACGCAAGGATCTTCATCCGGATCTTCCTTCCATTCGATGCGTCGGTTACCGACAGATGTGGGACTATTTAGACGGGAATTGCACTTTAGATGAAGCGATCTATCGTGGTATCTGTGCAACTCGTCAATTGGCCAAGCGACAAATTACCTGGTTGCGCAGCTGGGATAATTTAACTTGGTTGGATAGCGAAAACATTGAACAGTCACTAGAAACTCTCTCAGAAGCCATAGCATCTGATAGAGATAGCTGTGTATAATGTGATCGTTTTTGCGTGAATACACTCTAATAAGGATCAGTTTCTGGTAACTTGCTGTTTAGGCTGCTAGTAACTAAGGGTGTTTTTTGTTCGTTTAGCTCAGATGCAAAGGCATTTTCTTTTGCAGTGCACCACTAGCTAAATAATTACAACTACAAATTAAATAAGGAAAATAAAATGGCTAAGGGGCAATCTCTACAAGACCCATTTCTAAACGCACTCCGTCGTGAGCGTATCCCTGTATCGATTTACCTAGTAAACGGTATCAAGTTGCAAGGTCAGATCGAGTCGTTCGATCAATTTGTGATCCTGCTGAAGAATACAGTAAACCAGATGGTTTATAAGCACGCAATTTCTACTGTGGTTCCTGCTCGTCCAGTGAGTCACCACAGCGGCGAGCGTGGCTCAGATCGTCCAAGCGAGAAATCGGAAGATTAATTTCGTTATCGATCATTTAAACACTTTAAGGAGTTGATTGCTTGTTTGACCGTTATGAATCCGGTGAGCGAGCCGTACTTGTTCATGTCAACTTCACGCAACAAGGCGAGTGGGAAGACCTTGCAGAATGTGAAATGTTGGTTTCTTCCTCAGGGGTAGAAACGTTACAGGTCATTACTGCAAGTCGTCAATCACCACACGCCAAATACTACGTCGGAGAGGGAAAGGCTCAGGAAATTGCTCAAGCTGTGCAATTGACCGGAGCTGAAATCGTGATATTTAATCACGCCCTCTCTCCTGCCCAAGAGCGCAACCTCGAAAGATTGTGTCAGTGTCGAGTCATCGACCGTACCGGTCTGATTCTGGATATTTTCGCCCAACGAGCTCGTACCCACGAAGGTAAACTTCAAGTGGAGTTGGCTCAGCTTCGACATATCTCTACTCGCTTAATTCGCGGTTGGACGCACCTTGAGAGGCAAAAAGGTGGTATTGGCTTGCGTGGACCTGGGGAAACTCAGCTTGAAACAGACCGCCGTTTACTGCGTGAGCGTATTAAAGCGATTTTGCGTCGTCTAGAAAAAGTAGCGAAACAACGTGAGCAAGGGCGCCGTGCCCGAAATCGTGCAGAAATTCCAACCATTTCTTTGGTCGGGTATACCAACGCAGGGAAATCCACCCTGTTTAACCGTATCACTGAAGCTGGGGTTTATGCTGCCGACCAATTGTTTGCGACGTTGGATCCGACTCTGCGTAAGATTGAACTGGCGGATGTAGGGCCAGCCATTTTGGCGGATACGGTCGGATTTATTCGACATCTACCACATGATCTGGTCGCAGCATTTAAAGCAACCTTGCAAGAAACGCAAGAAGCTGACATTTTGTTACATGTTGTTGATGCCAGTGATGAGCGTTTTCGTGAGAATATTCAAGCTGTTCACGTAGTACTAGAAGAAATCAATGCTCACGAGATACCAACGCTCGTGGTGATGAACAAGATAGACAATATGGAAGACCAACGTCCACGTATTGAGCGCGATGATGAAGGGGTACCCCAAGTCGTCTGGCTTTCTGCAATGGATGGTCAAGGTATCGATCTCCTGTTTGAAGCGCTGACGGAACGTTTGGCCTCAAGCATGGTGGAGTGCCAGTTGCGAATCCCTCCACAACATCAAGGACGGTTTCGTAGTACATTCTTCCAGATGAAATGTATTCAACAGGAAGAATATGATCAGGATGGTAACTTGTTGATCGATATTCGAATGCAGCAAGTAGATTGGTCTAGACTTGAAAAAAGAGAAGGGGCAGTTTTGAGTGACTTTATCGTTACTTAAAGGACTGCTACAGTATAACGTCATATCAAATGATGGAGCTTTCTAATGGCGTGGAATGAGCCTGGAAATAACAACGGCAACAATGGCCGCGATAATGACCCTTGGGGTAACAATAATCGTGGTGGTCAGCGTCCGGGAGGACGAGACCAAGGGCCGCCGGATTTGGATGAAGTGTTTAACAAACTGAGTCAAAAGCTGGGTGGTAAGTTTGGCAACAAGGGAGGGCGTGGGCCTTCAATTGGTGGTGGCGGTGCAATTGGCTTTGGTGTCATTGCCGTTATTGCCGTACTTGTCTGGGTTTTCGCAGGCTTCTACACCATTGGTGAAGCGGAGCGTGGCGTGGTGTTACGTCTAGGCAAATACGATCGTATCGTTGATCCTGGTCTAAACTGGCGCCCACGTTTTATTGACGAAGTCACACCTGTGAACGTGCAAGCCATTCGCTCGCTGCGTTCATCCGGTACGATGCTGACTAAAGACGAAAACGTCGTGACGGTTTCGATGGATGTTCAGTACCGTGTTGCGGATCCTTACAAATACCTGTTCCGAGTGACTAACGCTGATGACAGCTTGCGTCAAGCGACAGACTCGGCACTGCGTGCCGTGATCGGCGACTCATTGATGGACAGCATTTTGACCAGTGGTCGTCAGCAAATTCGTCAAAGCACTCAACAGACGCTAAACCAAATCATCGATAGCTATGACATGGGCTTAGTGATTGTGGATGTGAACTTCCAGTCGGCTCGTCCGCCTGAACAAGTAAAAGATGCATTCGATGATGCGATTGCGGCGCGTGAGGATGAAGAGCGTTTCATTCGTGAAGCCGAAGCGTACAAAAATGAAATCTTGCCAAAAGCAACAGGTCGCGCAGAGCGTCTGAAGAAAGAGGCTCAAGGTTACAGTGAACGCACCATCAACGAAGCGTTGGGTCAAGTGGCTCAGTTTGAAAAGCTGTTACCTGAATACCAAGCTGCACCGAAGGTTACGCGTGATCGCCTCTACCTAGATACGATGGAAGAAGTGTATTCAAGCACATCGAAAGTGCTGATTGATTCTGAATCAAGTGGCAACTTACTTTACTTGCCGATTGATAAGTTGGCGGGTCAAGACTCTCAAACGGATACCAAGCGTAAAACGAAATCATCTTCGACTTACGATCAGATCCAATTGGAATCAGAGAGCTCGGCTGACAATACTCAGAACACGCAATCTCGTTCAACAGGTTCACGTCAAGGGAGATACTAAGAATGCGTAAGTTAATGATCCCTGTACTGGTTCTTGTACTTGCAACCCTATTAATGTCGTTGTTTGTCATCCCAGAAGGTGAGCGTGGTATCGTGGTTCGTTTTGGTCGAGTACTCAAAGATACCAATGACGTTACCCGAGTTTACGAACCTGGTTTGCATTTCAAAATGCCGTTGTTTGATCGCGTGAGAACGTTAGATGCACGTATTCAGACAATGGACGGACGTTCAGACCGTTTTGTGACGTCAGAGAAAAAAGACGTCATCATCGATTCGTATGTGAAATGGCGTATTGAAGATTTCGGCCGCTACTATCTTGCAACGGGCGGTGGCAATACGCTAACCGCAGAAGCGTTACTTGAGCGTAAAGTGACCGATATTTTACGTGCAGAAATCGGTGCTCGTGAGATCAAACAGATTGTGTCTGGTCCGCGTAACGGCGATGTGTTGCCAGAAAGCGTGACCAGCGCGGAAGTGAGCACTGAAGCGGCGCGTCAAGCTCTGGAGATCGATGGTGAACGTGACCTGATCATGTCGAATGTATTGAAGGATACGCGTGAAAGTGCCATGAAAGACTTGGGTGTTCGCGTGGTGGACTTCCGTATGAAGAAAATCAATCTTCCGGATGAAATCAGTGAATCTATCTACCGTCGTATGCGTGCAGAGCGTGAGTCAGTTGCGCGTAAGCACCGTTCTCAAGGTCGTGAGAAAGCGGAAGTTATCCGTGCTCAAGCTGAGCTAGAAGTGGCGACTATTCTAGCTGAAGCGGACAAAACAGCGCGTGTCACACGTGGTGAAGCGGATGCTAAAGCAGCGAAGATTTACTCTGATTCTTACAACAAAGATCCTGAGTTCTTTAGCTTCATGCGCTCATTGAAAGCGTATGAGAAGTCATTTGGCACTAAGAGCGATATTCTTGTGTTGGATCCAAAGAGTGAGTTCTTCCAGTATATGAACAACGCAAAAGGCGCCGCAGCAAACTAACACGGTGACCTTGTGTTTTGATGAAAAGGCTCCGTTGGAGCCTTTTTTCTTGTCTAAAACTGGCGTATTAAGGGGTAAATTTAACTCATCATGTAAGCGATAACCGCACCAGCCACGACAAGGCAGCCTCCAATGCGGCGTAACTGATTATCGGGTTGCTCACTTAACTGTGCTACCATATTTCGCCACCCTCTCGGAGCCAGCAATGGCCCCAATCCTTCCACAATCAATACCAGCCCAAGCGCCACCCAAAGTGAGTTCGACATTGCATAAATCCGCAGTGAAAATAAAGTGAAATATTATCAGTGATATGATGGTGGCAAAAGTGGCCGTGCTGAGGAATGACTGAACGGAAGGGATCGCTGTGCACAAAAAATGACTGCAAGATGCGTAATTCGGTGCTAGAATCCTTTTTTAACTATCAATCAGACTTGGAAAGATGGCAAATAACGTAGTCGTTCTGGGCACCCAATGGGGTGACGAAGGTAAAGGTAAAATCGTTGACCTTTTGACTGAAGATGCAAAGTATGTGGTTCGCTACCAAGGCGGTCACAATGCTGGTCATACACTAGTAATCGACGGTGTTAAAACCGTTCTTCACTTAATTCCATCAGGTATCCTACGCGATAACGTAAAATGTGTTATCGGTAACGGTGTAGTACTTTCACCTGAAGCGCTAATTAAAGAAATGAAACCTCTTGAGGAGCGCGGTATTCCAGTTCGCGAACGCCTATTCATTTCTGAAGCTTGTCCTCTCATTCTTCCTTACCATGTTGCTATGGACCAAGCTCGCGAAATTGCTCGCGGTAAAAAAGCTATCGGTACAACAGGTCGTGGTATTGGTCCTGCATACGAAGATAAAGTGGCTCGCCGCGGTCTACGTGTTGGCGACCTATTCGATATGGAAGCGTTTGCAGAAAAACTAAAAGAAGTAATGGAATTCCATAACTTCCAGCTAGTGAACTTCTACAAAGCAGAAGCAGTAAGCTACGAAGAAGTGCTTGAGCAAGCGAAAGGCTATGCTGAGCTACTGACTTCAATGGTGATTGATGTTACTGACGAACTAGATGCAGCACGCAAGCGTGGCGATAAGATCATGTTCGAAGGTGCTCAAGGTACTCTGCTAGATATCGACCACGGTACTTACCCATACGTAACCTCTTCTAACACAACCGCTGGTGGTGTTGCAGCAGGTTCTGGTTTTGGTCCTCGTTACCTTGGCTATATCCTTGGTATCGCAAAAGCTTACTGTACTCGCGTAGGTGCTGGTCCATTCCCGACTGAGCTTTACGATGGTCAAGAAAAGCAAGATCCAGTGGGTAAACACCTAGGTACTGTTGGCCACGAGTTTGGTGCAACAACGGGTCGTCTACGTCGTACTGGTTGGTTTGACGCTGTGGCAATGCGCCGCGCAATCCAAATCAACTCTGTTTCTGGTTTCTGTCTAACCAAACTTGATGTTCTAGATGGTTTGAAAGAACTGAAAATCTGTACTGGTTACCAGATGGAAGACGGTTCTGTTCTAGAAGTTTCTCCAATGGCGGCAGAAGCGTTTGAGAAAGTGACGCCAATCTACGAAACCATGCCTGGTTGGTCTGAGAACACCTTCGGTGCCAAATCTCTAGAAGATCTACCACAAGCGGCGATCAACTACATCAAGCGTATTGAAGAGTTGACTGGCGTGCCAGTAGATATCATCTCTACAGGCCCAGATCGTAACGAAACGATCATTAAGGTTCATCCATTCGAATCTTAATCGCGAACTCAGATGACAACGAAACCGGCCTCTTGGCCGGTTTTTTGTATTCTCTAATGGGAGTCATTTTCCACTGCACTCAAGCTGGTGAAAAACTATACTAGCTATGGCAAGCTATTGCCGATAAGCGGCAATTTTTGTCTAAAGCTAAGCGGTCTTTTGCCGATAATGTTATCAAGCCTGTGATTTCAAAGAGACGCGTTGGCTGAGGATAAACATTAAAGAGTGATGAATATGAGATTACGAACAGTAGCTGCTTCGCTACTGTTGGTGTTGAGTGCTCCTTTTTCTAAAGCGAATGTCGCAGAAGTCGGAGCGCCCGTACCGATTTATACCGAAGCAGAGCTTATTAAGCTGATTGAGCAAAATAAGCACCTTGAGCGTGTGCGCGCGGATAATTGCCAGCTGGTGGAAGATATCGTGGCGCGGGCAACGAGAATTAACCTACCTGCGTACGAGTTCCTTTATGGTGATATGCTGGCGTGGGGTGTGTGTGTCGAGCAAGATGTTGAACTCGGGCTCTACTACATGGAAAACGCAGCCCACCAAGGGCTACCGGCAGCGTTAGAGCAACTGGGGCGCTACTATTCACGTGGTACCTTAGTGCAGCAAGACAAAGAAAGAGCGATTCCCTACCTTCGCGAAGCGGCGGCCATGGGTAACCTCAATGCGCGTATCCATCTTGCTGAACTGCTGCTGCGTGATTATGGCAGCCCTTTGGATTACGAAGATGCCTATCGCTGGCTCTACAACTCAGTCACTGCTGACCAACGTCAGCACCAACGAATTTCAATGCTGCGCCAAGGTTTAGAGCAGCGCATGCCAGAGAATATTATCGCCCGAGCGAAAAGGCGAGATACGTTCTGGTAATACCTTGTCATCACTCTTCTCTCTTTGAATGCCAAAGCCCACCAACTCGGTGGGCTTTTGTGTCTTGTGTGGTTGAGTTCAACGAACCTTGTCGCACTCTAGTACTAAACCACTTTGTGTGGGCCAAAACATTCGTAATGGAACTGTTGTTCAGGCACTCCCATCTCAAGCAATTGTTTGGCGATAAACTGCATAAAGCCAACAGGGCCACAGAAGTACACTTGTACATCAGCCTGTTTGAGGACGGTTTCAATCTCATGCAGGTTCACCCATCCACTGAACTGGAAATCGTCACCGATTTTATCGTCTGAGTTTGGTTGGTTGTACCAAACTAACGAATTGAAATGCGGATGCGTTTCAACCAATTGCTTGACGTGTTGTTTAAATGCGTGTTGTTGGCCATTTTCAGTTGCATGAATCCAAGTCACCGGCGCTTGATGCTCGGTTAGGCTTTCAAGCATAGAAAGTGTTGGCGTGAGGCCGACACCCGCAGAGATAAGCACGACTGGTGCCGTTGGCGCGGCATCAAGGAAAAAGTCACCGGCAGGCGCTGCGAGTTTGACTTTGCTGCCAACGTCGAGATGATCGTGCAGATAGTTAGAGACTCGGCCGCTTTCTTCACGTTTCACTGAAATGCGATAGCAATCAGGACGTACAGAGGATGACAAGCTGTATTGGCGAATTTCTTGATTTTCAAACTGCTCATCGTTGATGTAAATCCCTAAATATTGCCCTGGTTTGAAGCTAACGACAGAGCCACCATCGACGGGCTTAAAGACAAAGCTACAGATGTGTGTACTCTCGTATTGTTTTTCGACCAGTTCAAACTCTCGCAAGCCACGCCAGCCGCCGGTTTGCGATTGGTTGTCTTGATAAATTTGCTCTTCTCGCTGAATGAAGACATTCGCCAGCACACCATAAGCTTCAGCCCAGGCATCGAGCACAGCTTGCCCCGGAGAGAAAAGTTCATCAATGGTTGCCAGCAAGTGACCGCCGACAATTTGATATTGATCGGCAGTGATCAGAAAGCTGGAGTGCTTGTGAGCGATTTTTTCTACCGCGCCTAAGAGTGCAGGCAGATTGTCAATGTTGCTGGCGTAGGCGCAGATGGCGTTGAACAACGCTTCTCGTTGGTCACCATTGCGTTGGTTGCTCATGTTAAAGATATCTTTGAGTTCAGGATTGTGCTCAAACATACGTTGGTAGAAATGGGCGGTCAGTTTTGGTCCTGTTTCGGCCAACAGGGGGGCGGTCGATTTTACAATGTTAATGGTGTTTTCGCTGAGCATAGCGGGCTTCCTATTAGGATTATTTGTTTAATTTTAAGTTGCATCTGTAATGCATGTTTAAAGTTGTATCTCAAATGTATCTTTCAATCAAGAAAAGTTTTAGACTTTCTTCACCAGAGAGGAGCCCACCATGCAACTGACGAGCTTTACTGATTACGCCTTGCGCACCCTGATTTATCTCGCGTCGTTGCCGGATAATGAACAGACCAATATCACCGATGTGACTGAGCTATTTGGTGTTTCACGCAACCATATGGTCAAGGTGATCAACCGTTTGGGGCAGTTAAACTACATTCAAACCGTAAGAGGAAAAAATGGTGGGATCCGCTTGAATCGTCCGGCGAAGACGATTTTAGTTGGAGAGGTTGTGCGAGATTTGGAGCCGTTGGATCTTGTCAATTGCTCGGTGGAGTTTTGCCATATTACGCCCGCATGCCGTTTGAAGGAGCGCTTATATCGCGCGAAGCTGGCCTTTTTGGCGGAGTTGGATGACTGCTCGATCGCTGAGCTGTTGGATGACAACGCAGAGCTCCTGATCTTGCTGCAAAAAGCCTAACTGGCGTTGCCAGTATGCCCTAACCAAAGATAGAGCACACTGTTGCTGCAGAACGTCGTGGAGTTAGCGAATCTCTTCGCCCGAGTCGAGCACGGTTTTACGGACGATGTCAGTAAAGGCCAGTGCTTCTTGGCGAATTTGTTCCTCATTCACCGTGTTGATTTGGCGCTCTTGCATGATCAGCTTGCCATCAACAATGGCATGGCGCACATTGCCGCTGTTGGCTGAGTAAACCAAAGCAGAGTATGGGTTGTAAACGGGGACCATATTTGGCGCTTTGGTATCGATAACGATGATGTCCGCCAGTTTGCCGACTTCAAGAGAACCGATTTTATCTTCCATATGCAGTGCTTTTGCTGCGCCCATGGTCGCCATATCGATCACTTTGAGTGGTGGCATGGCTGCACGATCGTGATTGACCAGTTTGTGGACTTTCGCCACTTGGTTGAATTCATCAATGGTGCTCAGCGTGTTGCCCGACATTGGACCATCGGTACCCAAACCAATACGCACGTTTTCGTTGTACATCTTGAGGGCTGGGGCGACACCTTTGGCGGACTTAATGTTGGCACTCATGTTATGAGCCACGCCCATATCGGCCTGCTTCACTAACTCAATGTCTTTGTCGTCGACCAAAATCATGTGAGCGCCGACGAGGTTGGCATTCAATGCGCCGATTTGATGCATGTACTGCACCGGTGATAAACCGTTTGATCGTTCAGCAATCTTTTCTTGCTCACGGGTGGATTCGGCTAAGTGAATCAAAACAGGTACGTTCTTTTCTAGCGAGAGCTTCGCAATTTTCTGTAGCGTTTCTGTGGTGTTAGTGTAGGGCGCGTGCGGTGCAAACGCTGGGGTAATTCTTGGGTGATCTTGGTATTGGTCGATAAAGTTCAGAGCGTATTGAATGCCTTCATCTGCGTTTTTTGCATCGGCGACAGGAAACTGAATCACACTCTGGCCAAGCACGGCACGCATACCAATTTGGTCGACCGTTTTCGCCACTTCATCTTCGAAGTAATACATGTCTGCGTAGGTCGTTACGCCACCTTTGAGCATTTCAACGTTACCCAAGTTTGCGCCAATGCGCACCATATCGCGTGACACCAGTTTGGCTTCCAATGGGAAAATGTAGCGATGCAGGCGGTCAGGCACATCGTCACCTAATGAGCGAAATACCGTCATCGACACATGCGTGTGCGTGTTAATTAAACCCGGCATCACGATATCGCCGTCGACATCAAGCACTTGTTTTGCTTGATACTGCTTTGCCACATCCGCATCACCCACCGCGATGATTTTGTTCTCTTTTACCACTACAGTGCCGTTTTGATACACCACTTTGTCTTTGTTCATGGTGAGGATCATGGCATCGGTGATCATGAGATCCGCGGGTTGTGCGGCATAACTCATGGACGAAAACAGGCTCATGCCTGCGATGGCAGCAGCAATTACGTTACGTTTCAGCATTCTATTTTCCTTGGAACAGGCATCGGTATAGTTTGCCGCGATAGTAAGAGATTCATGATGAATTGCAAACGTTTGCCCCTCGGTTTGCATACTTCTGTGATCTTGGCACGGAGATGTAAACGAATCAGAAGAATGATGAAAAACTATGAAAAATAAGTGTTAATTTGCTGAAACTGCGACGCGTGGCTGTAGCTTATGAGCAGAGTCAGATATACTACAACCATACCTTCCTTGCTAAATAGGCGTGCCTATGTCAGACGTTATTCAAAACGATCCTTTTGCTGATCGTGAATCAGAAAATTACGAAAATCCCATTCCAAGTCGTGAGTTTATTTTAGAGTTTCTCGAACAAGCTGGCGTACCGATGAATCGCAATGATTTGTTCGAAGCACTGCAGTTAAAAGACGAAGATCAATATGAAGGGCTAAGACGCCGTTTGCGTGCAATGGAGCGCGATGGGCAGCTCGTCTTTACTCGTCGTCAATGCTATGCCTTACCTGAAAAATTGGAAATGATTAAAGGGTACGTGATTGGTCACAAAGACGGCCACGGTTGGGTAAGACCAGAAGGCAGTGTGAACAAAGACGATGACATTCTGTTGCCTCATCATCAGATGAAAACCTTGATTCATGGCGATTTCGTTTTAGTGCAACCAACGGACAACAGCAAGCGCGGCCGCAGGGAAGGGCGTTTAGTGCGTGTGTTGGACGAGCGCAAAGCGCAAATCGTTGGGCGTTTTTTCCTTGAGTATGGCTATTCCTATGTGGTGCCGGACGACTCACGCATTAGTCATGACATTCTCATCCCAAATGAGCACAAAGCGGGCGCTCGCATGGGCAACGTGGTGGTGATTGAAATCACCGATCGTGGTGCTCGCTCACGTGGCATGATGGGCAAAGTGGTGGAAGTGTTGGGCGAAAACATGGCGCCGGGCATGGAAACGCAAATTGCCATTCGTACACACCAAATCCCTCATGAGTGGCCGGAAGAAGTCGATAAGCAGATCGCAAACTTAGGCGAAGAAGTGCCTGAAGAAGCGAAGGTTGGTCGCGTGGACTTGCGTCAACTGCCGTTGGTCACCATCGATGGCGAGGACGCTCGTGACTTTGATGACGCGGTTTACTGTGAGAAGAAAAAAAGCGGCGGCTGGCGCTTATGGGTGGCGATTGCGGATGTGAGCTACTACGTTCGCCCTGACTCGGCGCTCGACAAAGAAGCGATCAACCGCGGTAACTCGGTTTATTTCCCATCACAAGTCGTTCCTATGTTGCCAGAAGTGCTGTCCAATGGCCTCTGTTCGTTGAATCCTCAAGTAGATCGCTTGTGTATGGTGTGCGAAATGACCATTTCAGATAGCGGTAAGCTGTCAGGTTACAAGCACTATGAAGCGGTGATGAATTCCCACGCCCGCTTGACTTACACCAAAGTCAGCCAAATCCTGGAAGGGGATGAAGAGCTGCGTGAGCGTTATGCGCCATTGGTGCCACACCTTGAAGAGTTGCATGCGATGTACAAGGTGCTCAAAGAAGCGCGTGATCAGCGTGGGGCGATTGAATTTGAAACCGTGGAAACCAAGTTCATCTTTAACGCCGAACGTAAGATCGACCGTATTGAGCCTGTGATTCGTAATGATGCACACAAGATCATCGAAGAATGTATGATCATGGCCAACATTGCGTCTGCCTCGCTGGTGGAAAAAGCCAAAGAGCCTGCGCTCTATCGTATTCACGAATCGCCAGGAGAACTTCGTCTGCAAGGCTTCCGCGATTTCTTGGGCGAGTTAGGCTTAGATCTGAAAGGGGGCTTGGAGCCATCACCGACAGATTATGCGGATTTGGTGAAGCAAATTGGCGAACGTGCCGATAAAGAGCTGATCCAGACCATGTTGCTGCGCTCAATGAAGCAAGCGGTGTACAACGCAGATAATGCTGGTCACTTTGGTTTGGCCTTGCAGCGCTACGCGCATTTCACCTCGCCGATTCGTCGTTATCCGGATCTGTTGTTGCATCGAGCGATCAAATATCTGATCGCTAAAGAGAAAGGCCAAAATCAAGATCGCTGGACCCCAACGGGTGGCTTCCACTATTCATTTGATGACATGGATTTCTATGGCGAGCAGTGTTCAATGACCGAGCGCCGCGCCGATGACGCCACACGTGATGTGGCTGATTGGCTCAAATGTGAATACATGCAAGATCATGTGGGTGACGAACTTGATGGGGTGATTGCCAATGTCACCAGTTTTGGTTTCTTTGTTCGTCTGACGGAATTGCACATCGATGGTTTGGTGCACATTTCGACGCTGGCCAATGACTACTATCAATTTGATCCGATTGGTCAACGACTTATCGGTGAAAGCTTTGGTCACATTTACCGTTTAGGCGACGCCGTCAAAGTGAAAGTGCTGGCGGTGAACTTAAATGATAAGCAAATTGACTTTGAATTGGTGGGAACAAGCCGTAAGCTACGCGGCGAAGGCAAAACCGCGAAGAAGCGCGTCGCGGAAGCGAAAGAGAAAGCCAAAGCGAAGAAAAAAGGTGTCGCTCGAGCATCGAAAGCGCCAATGCGTCACGAACCTGTCGTCGAACCGACCAAGCGTCCGGAAGAAAAAGACGGCAAGAAAAAGAAAGTGAAAAAAGCGCAGAAGAAAAAACCACACAGTAAACCGAAGAAAGCCAAGCGCAGTAAAAACGCAGCGGAGTAATCGGTCCGGTATCTTCTACGAGTAAACAGGTTAACCCATGAGTAATGAATTTATTTACGGCATCCATGCTGTAAGAGCCGTTCTGGACAAAGAGCCAGAGCGTTTTATTGAAGCCTATGTGCTAAAAGGGCGTCAGGATGACAGACTGATGCCGATCCTCAATGAGCTGCAAATGGTGGGCGTGTCACTACAACAGATGACACGTAAAACCTTGGATGACAAAGCGCATGGCGCAAACCATCAGGGCATCATTGCACGGGTAAAACCGGCCAAGCAGCTGAATGAGAACGATCTGGATGACATTTTGGCCAAGCACGCTTCGCCACTGTTGTTGATTTTGGATGGGGTGACCGACCCACACAACCTTGGCGCATGTTTGCGTAATGCCGATGCCGCGGGTGTGGCGGCGGTCATCGTACCGAAAGACAAGTCAGCACCGATGACAGCGACCGTTAGTAAAGTGGCGTGTGGCGCGGCCGAAACGGTGCCTTTGGTGCGCGTGACCAACTTGGCGCGCACCATGCGTCATCTGCAAGAGCAAGGTATTTGGATTGTGGGTACGGCGGGTGAAGCAACGCACGATATCTATCAAGCGAAGCTGACGGGCTCTTTGGCCATTGTGATGGGTGCAGAAGGGGATGGCATGCGCCGTTTAACCCGTGAAACCTGCGATGACTTGATCAAAATCCCAATGGCAGGGGCGGTTTCTAGCCTCAATGTTTCCGTGGCCTCCGGCATCTGTTTGTTTGAAGCGGTGCGTCAGAGACTGGCATCACAATAACCACTTCGGTATAGTGAGCGGATGAAATTGAACACAAGGATGGCAATGACCATCCTTTGTTTTTAGTGAGCCAAGTTTAGTGAGCCAAGTAGTGATGACTCAACAAGAGATAAAATTAATCGCCTTCGACCTTGATGGCACCTTGCTAGACAGCGTGCCAGATTTGGCCGTTGCGGCGGATCAAGCGACACGTGCAGTCGGTTTTCCGGGAGTAACCGAGCTGCAAGTTCGCGATTACGTCGGTAATGGCGCAGACATTCTGATTGGTCGTGCCTTGAGCCAAAGCTTAACCATCAACCCAGAGTTGAGTGATGAATTGAGAGCTCAGGCGCGTGAGCTGTTTGATGATTTCTATCAGCAGACTGGTCATAAGCTTAGCCACCTCTACCCAACGGTGAAAGAAACGCTGAAAGAGCTGCACCAAGCGGGCTTCACCTTGGCGTTGGTGACCAACAAACCCAGCAAGTTTGTTCCGGATGTGTTGCAGCAGCACGGCATCGCTGATTACTTTGTCGATGTGCTTGGTGGTGATTCATTCCCAGAGAAGAAACCCAACCCAATCGCACTCAATTGGCTCATGGAAAAACATCAGATTCAGCCAACCGAGATGTTGATGGTGGGCGACTCTAAGAACGATATTCTGGCAGCAAAAAATGCTGGTTGTGCCTCGTTTGGTTTGACCTATGGTTACAACCATGGCGAACCTATTGCCGCCTCTGAGCCGGATTTCGTTGCCGATAGCTTGGCGCAATTGCTTGATGTGGTGCTCGTTTCTGCTTGAAGTGCGATTCGTCTCCGTTCCATACGGTGAAAACCACTAGAAAAATACTCGCTAATGAGTACACTGAGAAAACCGTGCGCTGAGTCTGCACGGTTTTTCATTTATTTAGATTAAGAAGTCAAAGGAATCATCCCCATGAGCAAACCCATCGTATTGAGTGGTGTTCAACCGTCAGGTGAACTAAGTATCGGTAACTACTTGGGTGCTCTACGTCAATGGCAGCAGATGCAAGACGACTATGATTGCCAATACTGTGTGGTAGACCTTCATGCGATTACGGTTCGTCAAGATCCGAAAGCGCTGCATGAAGCGACCCTCGACGCATTGGCCATTTGTCTCGCAGTTGGTGTTGATCCGAAGAAGAGCACGCTATTTGTTCAGTCACATGTACCAGAACATGCTCAACTTGGTTGGCTTCTTAACTGTTATACCCAAATGGGTGAATTGAGCCGTATGACTCAGTTCAAAGACAAATCAGCCCGTTACGCCAACGATGTTAACGTTGGTTTGTTTGGTTACCCAGTGTTGATGGCGGCAGACATCCTCCTTTACGGTGCACATCAAGTACCCGTGGGCAGCGATCAGAAGCAGCACCTGGAGTTGGCACGCGATATCGCGACACGTTTCAACAACATCTATTCACCAGAAAACCCAATTTTCACCATTCCTGAGCCGTACATTCCAACGGTGAACGCGCGCGTTATGAGCCTACAGGATGCGACGAAGAAGATGTCGAAATCGGATGATAACCGTAAGAACGTGATCACTCTGCTTGAAGACCCGAAATCGATCATCAAAAAGATCAACAAAGCGCAAACCGATACCGAAACGCCGCCACGCATTGCCCATGATTGGGACAATAAAGCGGGCATTTCCAACCTGATGGGACTGTACTCTGCGGCCACTGGTATGAGCTTTGAAGAGATTGAAGCCAAGTACCAAGGCGTAGAAATGTATGGTCCATTCAAGAAGGATGTCGGTGAAGCATTGGTGTCGATGCTTGAGCCGATTCAAGCGGAATATCACCGTATTCGTGAAGATCGTGGCTACATGAATGAGGTGATGCGCCAAGGGGCAGACAAAGCATCAGCACGCGCAGCGGAAACGCTAAAGAAAGTATACGAAGTGGTTGGCTTTGTTGGTCGCCCTTAATTCGGACATATTTTTTGACTATTTTGAGGTCGCCGTTAGGCGACCTTTTTTATTATTATAAATCCACTAATTTAAACATTGCTAATATAAGCTAAATTTCATATCACATCTCAATAATTACAACTGAGTTGTAGCTCTAATTTATTTAAATTCATTTCATATTATTTATATTGATTCTTTTATCTGTTGAAAATATAAATCAGCCCATATTAATAGTTTTATAATTGTGAAACATTTCGCATTTAGACTGCATCCCACTTTTCTTTTTTCACCAAATAGAGACATTACTCTAGTTTATTAATGTGCTGGTTAAACCCTAACCGTTGTTGCCTTCAGATAAGGTGACTGGCTTTGTGCGCCCAAAATTTGACCGATATCTATTTCGTTGGCCAATCACTGAAATAACAGAGCCCTGTTTAACCGATACAAACAAATTCCCAAATTGGATATCGAGATACAAGGAAATAGCAATGTTGAAACGAAATGCAGTGGCAATGGCGATCTCCTCGCTATTGATGGCGTCCGCAGCGCAAGCCGCCACCATCTACGAAAATGAGAACGGAGACTATCTCAAGCTGTATGGTGAAGTCGGCGTGGGTGGCCACATTGGTGCGAACTTTGAGTATGGTGAGTTTTACACCGACGAGAAAAGCTACATTGATGACTCGTTCGCAACCATGGGTGTGCGTGGCAAGAATGGCCGAATGCACTACCGCTTAGAGTTGGATTATGAGCGCGAAAACTGGCAATACGGATCGGGTGATTTAGTCCTGAGCATCGATAAATTGTTCCTCGGCTATGACTTGCTGGAAAGCAATGATTTCAACCAATACATCGAAGTGGGCTTAACCGATACCGCCTTTGACGACTACGACAAATGGGGTGACTTCACGTTTGATACCACGGTAGAAACTGGTGAAGCGGGTGACCAAGATATGACCATCAAATACGAAGGTCGATTCTTCTCGGACATCAAAGTGGGTGCGTCATACACCTACGGTGGTAAATCGTCATCGGGCTCTGAGCTAGGCGATATCGTCAATGGTTACTTGGGTTACTTTGGTGAGCGCTTCTCTGCGGTTGTTGGTCTAGAAGGCCGTGGTGGCTCTGATGGTAAGTCGAAATACGGTGAACAGCAGCTGCTTGGTTTTGGTGCTCGCTTTGCGGTAACAGAGGCGATCCATTTAGGCTTTAACGCCTTCCTTGAGAAAGAAGACATTGCTCAAGATAAAACCTTGGTTTCAACCGATCCGACAACAGGTGAGAAAAGCTACGTTTACAACAATTTCCAAACGGAAGAAAACAAAGGTGCGCTTGTGTCGGCTAAGTACATCTTTACCCCTCAGTGGGAGTTCACCGCATCGTACAACTTCGAGCAGTACGAGAAGTGGGATAACACCAGCGATGTTTGGGATGGTAAAGACAACAGCTGGGGTAAAGAGCGAGTTTGGGGCACCTTGGGTGTGAACTACAAACCAACCAAGTCAACCGTGATTGCATTGGAAATGAACACGGGTGAAGCGGCACAAGATGCGTACGCATACGCACGTGTGTACTTCTAATCGGTCAGAGAGGATTTAGGGAAATGAACAAAAAAATGACTTTGCTTGCTGGTGCGATTAGTAGCGTGTTAAGTGGCGCAGCGCTGGCAGATATTAATGACATCATCATCACTGAGTATGTTGAAGGTTCAGCGAGCAACAAAGCGGTAGAAATCAGTAATATTGGTACAAGCAATTACACTTTTGATGGCACGCTATCATTGTATTATTCGTCTTATAAAAATGTTATCAAGAATTCAAAAGGTCAGAATGTACTTGAAGGCATCACTTTAGCACCAGGAAAAAGTATCGTGGTTGTGAATGGTGATTCAAGTACAGAACTTCGCCAGTACGTAGAGCGCCTCGGTGGTAAGGATGCTCTTGTTGTCGCTGGCACTTACGATCAAGTTCAGCATTCAGCAATGAATTTTAATGGTGATGACGCGGTTTGGCTAGGTGTTGGCTCTGATGCTTCTGGCGTTAAAGATATTTTTGGTAACTATGGACATAGTGGCGACAAGATCTGGGCTGATCAAACCATGCGCCGTAAGTCAGGATCTAAACCATCTACGACTTACCAAGAGGCGGAGTGGGAGAAACTGAGCATCAATGCCTTTGGTGGTTTAGGGCATCCAACGGATGTGAACGATGAGCCACTTCCTCCTCCTCCAGCAAATCTTCCTTGTACTGATGCAGAGGGCACAGTTAGCCACAAAACCATCGGTGAAGTGCAAGGCGAAGCTTACTCCTCTCCTTTGATTGAATCGGGCTATACCTCAAAAGACGAATATCTTGTCACGGGTGTGGTCAGTGCTGTGGCCACTTCGTTGGTTAAAGGTTTTTATCTGTACGATGACAACGCCGATGGCAATGTGAAAACATCGGACGGTGTTTTTGTGAAAACATCGGGCGCGGTGAGTAAAGATATGATAGGCCAGCAGATTTGTGTGCGCGCTAAGGTCAATGAAGACTACGGTATGACCACGTTGCTGCCAACGGGCAATATCTGGGAAGTGAAAAACAGCACTCCTGTTGAAGTAACACCGGTGAAACTGGAGCGTATCGATAGCGATGATGACACATTCCGTTCAACGCTAGAGCGTCTTGAAGCGATGCCTGTTGTGCTGGTGGAAGATATGGACGCTGCTGAAGGCAACCAGGATATGCGTGTATCACGTACGTTCAGCTTTGACTACAGCGCGAAGCGCAACAATATGGTCATCGCTTATAAGCGTCCAAACCCGCAACCAAACCAAGACCATGTCGCGGGCAGCGATGCCGCGAAGGCGCAAACCGCGCAAAACAAAGATTACCGCATTGTGGTGGAATCGGATGAAAAACCAGCCAATGGTAAAATCCCTTACTACCCAGAGTTTGCAAGCGACCCACACAACAACTACATCCGTATTAACGATTCCGTTGTAGGCATGACTGGGGTACTTCACTACTCTTACAATGAGTTCCGTTTGATCCCAACAGCGAATGTGACGAAAGCGAATTTTGTTCACAACACACCACGCACATCGTCGCCAGTGATTAAAGAGTCGTACGGGGATGATGGCTTTACCATCAAAGTCGCGACGCAAAACGTGTTGAACTACTTCAACTCGCCATACGGTGGTCATGACAACCAGTTTGGTGACAACCGAGGTGCAGAGTCTCAGCAAGAGTTTGAGCGCCAACAAGCGAAAATCGTCGAAGCGATCTACGGCTTGGATGCGGACATCGTTGGCTTGATGGAAGTGGAAAACAACGGTTTTGGTGATTTCTCGGCGATTCGTGAACTGCTAGAAGCGATCAACGCGAAGTACTACAAAGAAAACTACAAAGATCGTTTTGCGCGTGAGTCGATCCACAACCGTTACGTCTTTGTCGGGTTTGATAAAAACGGCGACCAAGTGCTGGATCAGTTTGATACGATCGGATCGGATGCGATCACCACAGGCATCATTTACCGCCCATCGAAAGTGTCAGTGATCGCCGGTAAAGTGATCCCAATGCCTTGGCAGGACGCGCCAATGATCGTCGATGCAGACGGAAAACCAGTAGTAGATGGTAAAGGTGAGTTGGCTGAAAGCGGTAAAAACTATCAGCGTAACACCGTTGCTGCGACCTTCCGCGTGCTCAATACAGGTAAACAGCTAACCGTTTCAGTGAACCACTTGAAATCAAAAGGCTCAACCTGTTGGGATGATTACGTTGGTACCAAAGCGGTCGATGATGATGCGCAAGGCTCGTGTGAAAACTTCCGTGTGGCTTCGACTTACCATCTAGGTCAGGAAATGGCGAAGATTGGTGGTGACCAAATCGTTCTCGGCGACATGAACTCTTATGCACATGAAGATCCAATGCTGGTGCTAACGAGTAACCCGACGAAAAAAGCACTAAAAGCGGCGGATTACATCAAAGTGGGTAACAAGTGGCTATTCAACGCCGAGCAAGGCCCTGTAATCAGCAAGACATTTGGTTATATCAATGCAGTGGACTACAAAACCCCAGAAGGTGAGACCTCTTGGAGCTACTCTTACAATGACGAAGTGGGCTCACTCGATCACCTGTTGATCACCTCCTCGTTGAAATCACGTCTTGTGGACGCCGTCGATTGGCACATCAATGCGCCAGAATCAACGCTGTTTGACTATTCGAACAAGTACAAAGGCGGTGATTCGAATGAAGCGAACCCATTCTACAAAGATGATGCGTTCCGCTCTTCAGACCACGATTCAGCGCTTGTGACCATTGGTTATAAGTACGGTGAAGCGGGTGAAAGCCAAGTGGTGATTGGTACTAAGAGTGATCGCGCTGACGTTTACTTCCCTGTATCAGAAAGCGTGAAGCAAGGCGATGTGGCTGAGCTCACCATTTCGCCAGCGCCACAAGGTGTGGTTCCTCTGCGTGAAACCGTCGGTAAAGATGGTGCTCAGACACTACGCTTCGATGTGGCTGGTTTGCCAAAAGGCGAATACACCATGACTATGCGTGTGCTTCGCTCAGCAGCAACTCGCGCAGCGGCAGATGAAACGGTGGTAGAAAGCAAATCGATGACGGTTACTGTTGCGAAGCGTGATTCAAGCAACGTCAAACCAGTTGTACCTGCCTATGATGGTTCTGGTGGTGCATTCGGCTTCGGTGCGCTGCTATCACTGTTCGGTTTTGGCTTCTTACGTCGCCGCCGTTCGCTATAAGCATAAAGTGTAAACCCTTAAGGCCAGCAATTTGCTGGCCTTATTTTTGTTCTATCGGTCAAAAGGCTTGCCTTTCGCGACTGGTGCTGCAAAATACCGCCCTTATCTATCCGTTCATCTTTGAGTGAGTTGTTGTTTTCCAATGCTATTGATCATCGATAATTACGATTCGTTTACTTACAACCTTTACCAGTACTTTTGTGAACTGGGCGCACAGGTGCAAGTGGTACGTAATGATGAGATTGATCTGGCGGGTATCGCACAACTGAACCCCACACACCTGGTGATCTCTCCTGGGCCTTGTACGCCAAACGAAGCGGGGATTTCGCTGGCTGCGATTGAGCACTTTGCCGGTAAACTGCCGATATTGGGGGTGTGTTTAGGCCATCAAGCGATCGCGCAAGTATTTGGTGCGAAAGTGGTGCGAGCCAGACAAGTGATGCACGGCAAAACCTCGCCTATTACGCACAATGGCCGAAGCGTCTTCAAAGGGTTGAACAATCCACTGACCGTGACGCGTTACCACTCACTGGTGGTGGAAAATGGCTCGCTACCAGAGTGTTTTGAGCTCACCGCATGGACAACCCATGTCGATGGCAGCATGGACGAAATCATGGGCTATCAGCACAAAACACTGGCGATTGATGCGGTTCAATTCCACCCAGAGTCGATCAAAACTGAGCAAGGACATCAGTTACTGGCGAACTTTCTAGCGCGCTAATCCTGATCGCGATCACCTTTCTTAACATTTTCTTCATCTTTTTTTGCTTTTGCGATGAGTGAAAAACTATTCGCGCCGTTCTGCATTCTGTTTTCATTTTTCTTACCACATCAGCAAGCTTCTGCACTTTTTAAAAAAGTGCTTCAATAATTTACCAACTTGATGCATAAATAGTCATTAATAGTGACTATCAGGATTTACACCCCGAACCAAAAAGAATAAATCACTATTGAAATCGTTAATTAATTGTAAATACAATGCCGCATCAGCGTAAATGCAAGACAATATTTGCCGAACAGTGAAAGTCGGTGTAATTCGCTATCTGCTGCGGTATCGAGAGGGAATGTGTAATGACAGTGGAAATGAAAGTAGAGCGTGGATTGTTCGATGAGGTGATGGTGCCTTGTTACAACCCAATGGAGATGATTCCAGTTAAAGGGCAGGGTTCTCGAATTTGGGACCAAAACGGTAACGAGTATATCGACTTTGCTGGTGGTATTGCGGTGAGCTGTTTAGGCCATTGTCACCCAGTGATGGTGAACGCACTGACAGAGCAAGCGGGTAAGCTTTGGCATTTGAGCAACGTTATGACCAATGAGCCAGCGTTGCGTTTGGCAAAAAAACTGACCGAAGTGAGCTTTGCTGAACGTGTGTTCTTTGCCAACTCAGGCGCGGAAGCCAATGAAGCGGCACTGAAACTGGCGCGCCGTTATGCCGCAGACGTTTATGGCCCAGAAAAATCAGAAATCATCGCGTTTAAACAGGGTTTCCACGGACGTACTTTCTTCACCGTGACGGTGGGTGGTCAGGCGGCGTACTCGGATGGTTTTGGTCCGAAACCGGGCGACGTTACTCACCTTCCTTACAACGATATTGAAGCACTGCAAGCACACATTTCAGACCGTACCTGTGCGGTCATGATGGAACCGTTACAAGGCGAAGGCGGCATCATTCCACCAACAGCGGAATTCATTCAAGCCGTGCGTGAACTGTGTGACAAACACAATGCGCTATTGGTATTTGATGAAGTGCAAACGGGCAATGGCCGTACGGGCGAGTTCTATGCTTACCAAGGTCTGGGTGTCACGCCCGATATTCTCAGCACGGCCAAATCGCTTGGTGGCGGTTTCCCGATCGGGGCTATGCTCACCACGGCGAAACTGGCTGAACACCTAAAAGTGGGCACGCATGGTTCAACCTATGGCGGTAACCCATTGGCTTGTGCCGTGGCAGAGGCTGTGGTCACAGAAGTGTCTAAACCTGAAACGCTACAAGGCGTGAAAGAACGTGAACAGTGGTTCCGTGAAGGATTAGCTAAACTGAATGAGAAATACCAAATCTTCGCTGAAATCCGTGGTAAGGGATTATTGCTTGGTGCCGCACTGAATGAACAATGGCAAGGCCGTGCTCGTGATGTGTTGGTTGCAGCTGGCAAAGAAGGTTTATTAGTGTTGGTGGCGGGCGCAAACGTGGTGCGTTTCACACCTTCACTGGTCATTACTAAACAAGAAATCGAAGAAGGTTTCGCGAAGCTAGACAAAGCGATCGCTTCTCTAGTCTAAGCGCTGCTTATGCCGAACATTCACCCATGGAAGCGGGTGAATGTTCGATGCCTTTCCTAGGAGCTAACGCATAGAACCTAGGGCCTTCTATCCCCTTACTATTTGAAGTTGCAGGTGCGTTGGCTATGCTCGTTCCCCTAATCACATAGTCTATCTATGCTGATGGGGATGAACTCACTTACCGCCTACCTGCAATGCCAATTCGTTTGGGTATGTGCATCTGGAGGGAGTATTGATGCTAGTTGTTCGCCCTATTGCAATGTCGGACTATGAATCTTTGCACACCTGCGCTGTTGAGTCAGGGCATGGATTCACTTCTCTACCGGTTAACGAAGAGCTGTTAACCAATCGAATCAAACATTCTGAATACAGTTTTGCCAAAGCCAATGTGACCGAACCCGGTGACGAAGGCTATCTGATGGTCGGTTTTGACAGTGAAACTGGCGAGGTTGCAGGAACCACGGGTATCGAAGCCTCAATTGGCTGGGATGTGCCGTTTTACTCGTATCACATCAGCAAGATTGTTCACTCATCGCCGAAATTAGGCGTTAACAATGTGGTGAAACTGCTGACCTTTGGCAATAACTACACCGGTTGTAGCGAAATTTGTACCCTATTTTTGCGCGAGAAGTTTCGTCAAGGTTTGAATGGTCGCCTGATGTCTAAGTGCCGTTTTCTGATGATGGCAGAGCATCCACACCGTTTCTCTCAAACCATTTTTGCCGAAATGCGCGGTGTTTCTGATGCGCAAGGCAATTCGCCATTTTGGCAGTGGTTGCAAGAGCACTTTTTCTCAATCGATTTCACCATGGCGGATTACCTCACGGGTATCGGTAAGAAAGGTTTTATTGCCGATTTAATGCCAAAGCTGCCGATCTACATCAACCTGCTCAGCCCAGAGGCGCAAGCAGTCATTGGTCAAGTGCATGACAACACAAGACCTGCGTTGAAGTTGTTGGAAAGAGAAGGGTTTACCAACCGCGGTTATGTCGACATTTTCGATGGTGGCCCAACGGTGGAATGCGATTTGCGCAATATTGAATCGGTGCGCCATTCCGTGCGTGCGAAAGTGCGGATCAGTGAGCATTCGAGCTCAAAAGCGTTCTTAATTGCCAATACTTCATTTGAGGATTTTCGTGCGACTGCCGCCAAAGCAGCGTATGACCCAGCAACATCAAGCGTGATTTTATCTCCAGCCGTCGCCGAAGCGTTGAACGTTGAAGATGGTCACTACGTACGCATGTTGCCGCAGTAAACAGAAAGGAAGAGATGATGACACAGTGGATTGCAGGTGAATGGGTCGAAGGTTTAGGTGAAGAGTTTACCTCTCTCTCCCCGTATGACAATCAGGTTGTTTGGCGTGGCAAGGGAGCCACGGCGGAACAAGTGGAGATGGCGGTGAAAGCAGCGCGCCAAGCGTTTGTTGGCTGGAAAACATTGTCCGTTGCCGAGCGAGAGGCGGTGGTGTTGGCCTTTGCTGAGCAAGTGAAAGAGAACAGTGAAGAGATCGCCCAAGTGATCGCCAAAGAAACCGGCAAGCCGCTTTGGGAAACGCGCACTGAAGCGGCGGCCATGGCGGGTAAAATCGCCATTTCGATTCGTGCGTACCATGAGCGTACCGGCGAGTCGCAAAAAGAAGCCGCAGGCAACCAGATTGTTTTGCGTCACCGCCCGCTTGGTGTGATGGCGGTCTTTGGCCCGTATAACTTCCCGGGTCATTTACCCAATGGTCACATTGTGCCTGCGCTACTAGCCGGTAACACTGTGGTGTTTAAACCTTCTGAGCAAACCCCGTGGACGGGCGAGCTTGCCATGAAGCTGTGGCAAGCTGCAGGCCTGCCTCAAGGGGTGATCAACCTGGTACAAGGTGGCAAGGAAACGGGCATTGCTTTGGCGGAATCGAAAGGCATCGATGGTTTGCTGTTTACGGGAAGTGCCAACACAGGTCATTTATTGCATCGCCAGTTTGCTGGTCAGCCGGGCAAGATGCTGGCACTTGAGATGGGCGGCAACAACCCTATGGTGATCACCGATCACTATGGCGATCTTGATGCTACCGTCTACACCATTATCCAATCGGCTTTTATCAGTGCCGGGCAGCGTTGTACCTGTGCGCGTCGTCTCTACATCCCATTGGGTGAGAAAGGCGATGCACTGATCACCCGCTTGGTCGAAGCGACCAAGAAGTTGCGTGTTGATCAGCCATTTGCAGAACCTGCTCCCTTCATGGGACCACAGATTTCGGTGGCTGCTGCAAACTTCATTTTGGCGGCGCAAGCCAACCTGCAATCGCTTGGTGGAGAGAGCTTGATTGAAGCCAAAGCGGGTGAGGCGGCATTTGTCACGCCGGGTATTATCGATGTTACCAACATTGCTGAGTTGCCCGACGAAGAATACTTTGGCCCATTGCTGCAAGTGGTGCGTTATCAAACACTAGAGCAAGCGGTTGAGCTCGCCAATGATACCCGCTTTGGTTTATCGGCTGGTTTGGTGTCAACCGATGATGGTGAGTGGCAATATTTCGTTGACCATATTCGTGCTGGCATCGTCAATCGTAACCGTCAGCTAACGGGCGCGAGTGGTGATGCACCGTTTGGTGGCCCCGGTGCGTCGGGCAACTTGCGCCCAAGTGCGTACTACGCCGCGGATTACTGTGCCTATCCAATGGCTTCGATGGAAGGGGAGGAGACATTACTCCCTGCAACGTTAAGCCCAGGCGTCGAACTGTAAAATAATAATAAGGGCGTGTTAGTCGCCCAAGGGCGCAGTGGGATCGAGCCTGAGTCACTGTGGCCCAACTATAAGTGAGGTTTTTTACACCTCGGTCATCGCCGTCACAGGTTGATGGCGATGTCGGTTGCACTCTGGACAGCAACCGCCATCGCCATTTTTCCATTTACGCTATAACCGACAACGTGAATCTACAACAACAAGGAGGCGTTATGACGCCAGCTGTTCTCTTTCAATCGCTATGGAATGACTATATTCAACGTTTGTGTCCTTCCGCTGCAAAAGTTCATCAACTGCTAGAAGAAGATGAGCCATTGATCAACGACCACATCGCTTTGCGCACATTTAATGTTGCTCCGCTGGGTATCGAGACGCTAGCCAAGCCATTTCTAGAGCTCGGCTATGTGGCGTGTGGTGATTACCTGTTTAAGAGCAAAAAGTTGATTGCCAAGCACTTTGAGCATCCCGACCCGACCCAACCTAAAGTGTTTATCAGCGCGCTAAAAGTGGATGAATGCTCGGCGGAGTTACAAGCCATCGTCGAAAAATTGGTGGCGCAAGTCGACGCTTCACGTCTAGAAGACAGTGCATTTTTACACGGTGGTCGCTTATGGGATCTGTCGTTTGCTGATTACCAAACCCTAGCAAAAGAAAGTGAATATGCGTCTTGGCTGGCGGCTCATGGCTATGGTGCCAATCACTTTACCGTCAGTGTCAATCAGCTCAAGGCGTTGGACTCGGTCAAAGGCGTGAATGATCACTTACGCAACGCAGGTTTTGTCATTAACGAAGTGGGTGGTGAAGTCAAAGGCTCACCTGAGGTGTTGCTCGAGCAATCCTCGACCATGGCCGACAAAGTGGCGGTGCACTTTAGCGAGGGCAGTGAGATCGTACCTGGTGGTTTTTACGAGTTCGCTAAGCGTTACCCGATGGACAATGGTGAGCTTTACCCAGGGTTTGTGGAAGCGTCTGCCGATAAGATTTTCGAAAGCACCAATGGTTAACAGAATCGAGAACGGGCTGCGCCCTGAAGGTTCGAGAATGCTTTGCTGCGAGAGATTTTAACACTCGGAATCTGAGAGGGTTTAGTCTCGAAGGAGGAAGTTTGCTGCTGAAGCGTAGTGCTCTTGACTTCCAATACCTGTCTCTGTGAAACAAAAAAGCCACTCATGTTGCCATGAGTGGCTTTTGAAATTGTTCATCGTTAATGGAAATTAACGAGTACCGTAAACAACGATAGTCTTGCCGTGTGCAGAAATCAGGTTCTGCTCTTCGAGCATCTTCAAGATACGACCTACTGTCTCACGAGAACAGCCAACGATTTGACCGATTTCTTGACGAGTGATCTTGATCTGCATGCCATCTGGGTGCGTCATCGCATCTGGTTGTTTCGCCAGATTCAATAGCGTCTGAGCGATACGACCAGTTACGTCTAGGAATGCTAAGTCACCCACTTTTTGGCTGGTCACTTGCAGACGGCTTGCCATCTGAGCAGATAGACGCATCAGGATGTCAGGGTTTACCTGAATGAGCTGACGGAATTTCTTGAATGAGATTTCTGCGACTTCACAAGGTGATTTTGCACGAACCCATGCGGTACGCTCTTGACCTTCTTCGAACAGGCCTAGTTCACCAATAAAGTCACCTTGATTTAGGTAAGAAAGGATCATTTCTTTACCTTCTTCATCCTTAATCAGTACCGCAACAGAACCTTTTACGATGTAGTAAAGCGTTTCTGCTTTTTCGCCCGCATGAATGAGCGTGCTTTTTGATGGGTACTTATGAATATGACAGTGTGAAAGAAACCACTCTAGTGTTGGATCGGTTTGAGGTTTACCTAGAACCATAATATCTCACTTCCTCTGCAGGGTACGCTTGCCGCTATCCATATTTTAGCGAAGCCTTAATCTTGGCTTCCTAGAATAAGAGCTGTTAACTAAGGCTGCAAGCTATCTTGTGTTTCGGTTTGAAATAGTATCCTTTTTCGAAAACGATTTCTTGATTTTAATCGTGCCGAGTATCGGATTTTTTAAGCAAAACTGTGCACATGATCACGGTATGAAAAGTAATCGCTCTCCGTGCTGAGTTTTTATCCAATTTTGCCCGTTTCAATCAATTGTTGCAGGATAGGTTGCACAATTAATTCCATAGCAAAACTCATTTTTCCTCCCGGCACCACAAGGGTGTTGTGGCGTGACATGAACGAGCCATCGATCATCGCCAGTAGGTATGGAAAATCAACGTTCTTGATTCCTCTAAGACGAATCACCACAAAGCTTTCATCAAGGCTTGGGATGCCTTTGGCGTTGAGCGGATTGGAGGTGTCGACCGTTGGAACTCGCTGAAAGTTGATGTGAGTACGAGAAAATTGCGGTGTGATGTAATTCAGATAGTCATCCATTGAGCGCACAATCGAATCCATCACTGCCTCGCGTGAATGGCCGCGATCTCGGGTATCTCGCACGTATTTCTGTATCCACTCTAAGTTGACGATCGGCACCATGCCTATCAAGAAATCGACGTGTTGCGCGACATTCACTTCGCCATCCACCACGCCACCGTGCAGTCCTTCATAAAACAGCACATCGGTATTTTCCGGTAGCTTTTGCCATGGGGTAAAAGTGCCGGGCATTTGGTTATAGGGTACCGCTTCGTCAAACGTGTGCAGATAGCGGCGCACTTCACCAGTGCCAGATTTACCGTATTGGCGGAAAAATTCGCCTAGAGCTGGGAAATCGTTGGCTTGAGGGCCAAAATAGCTGATATGACGGCCTTGTTCTTTTGCCTTGCGAATTTCGACGTCCATCTCTGGGCGCGTAAAACGGTGGAAGCTATCCCCTTCGACCCATGCGGGCTTGATGCTCATCATATTGAACATCTTGCGGAAAGCTTCGGAGGTGGTGGTGGTGCCGGCACCGGATGAACCTGTGACGGCTATTATTGGGTGTTTTGCAGACATGACAGACCTTGTCGTATTCAAACTTACCTGTTGAGCGGGAATCGGCCTCCCGCGGAGCAATCGTTTGTCCCACTATAGCACGTTCACTTTGCTTGTCATGGGATAGGATTCGGTAAAGTGTGGCGCAGCTAGAATTTTTGTTTTAACTGAATATCCACGGTTTCGTGTAACTCAGAGAAAACCACCACCGCTTCACCGCATTCCAGTTGCTGCTGTACTTGTGCGATTTTTTCTTCTAGTGAGTATTCACTTTCACCGTAATCGGTGCCTTCACGCAGGACAAACTCGCGAATCAAATTGCTCAGTGCCTCAGGACTGATTTGTTGCCATGGAACGATCATAAATACCTCTTTATTCTATGCTCGTGAGTGGATTTGTCGGCCGACAGGGGCGCTATTATCCAGAAACCGCCATACTTTCATAGTAGGCGGGCAGCGCTTCTTCTAGCCAAAATCGCGGTTGCAGGGCGGTTCCACTGAGAAAGCCGACATGACCACCGTGATCAAACAGTCGATAATCGATGTTGTCTGGGAGCACAAACTTAGGGATCACTGCGTCGGTCATAAAGGGATCGTCTTTCGCGTGAATGATTTGAGTCGGAATGCGAATATCACGAAGTTTGTTGAGCCCAGAACACTGCTGATAATAATCGGCGGCATCTTGAAAGCCGTGCAGCGGGGCGGTGATCAAGTCATCAAAGTCGTACAGTCTTGTTACTCGTTTAATCGCTTGATAGGAAAGATCGAGTTCGCCAGCCAGCAAATGGTGCTTACGCAGTGCATTGCGTTTGAGCGAGGAGAGTAAGTAGCGACGATAGACGCGCGAAAACCCTTGCTCAATACGTTGCGAACAAGCGGACAAATCCAGAGGCGCAGAGACGATGGTCGCTGCATCCAGCCGTTCGTCTCCCTGATACTTGGCAAGGTAGTTGGCCAGCATATTGCCCCCTAAGGAGATGCCCACGGCGACTTTGACCGTGTGAGGAAACGCGTCGTGCAAATGCGTAAGAAACAGTCTTGCATCCTCAACTTCGCCGGAGTGGTACGCGCGCGCGAGGCGATTGGGCTTACCGCTGCAACCACGAAAATGCATCATCACCGCCAACCAACCAGCGTCAGCAAACGCTTTCATTAGACCATTGGCGTAAGGGCTATAGAAGCAGCCTTCAAGGCCGTGAAATAACACAAACAAGGGTTTGTTTTTGGCTTGATCATTGTGTGGAGATTCGCTCCAAGCGAGATCCAAAAAATCACCGTCAGGCGTATCCAGCGTTTGCCATAAAGGTTCAAACAAGGCTTTTTTGCGAATTAAGCGCGGCAATAAGGTTTGTAGGTGTGGATTTTTTATCCCAGCTGCGGCGGTAAACAGAGTCATGTGTGTTGCTCTTTGAGTTATTTGGATCAGCGAGGCATTTCACTGATCTTTGTATGCGTGATACGAGTTAATTTAGTCCTTCTGCTCAACTTTTCGTCAATCATTGAGAGTGATGTTCTTTGTGAGACGGGCTCAGGATCACACTTCAACCGAGTTTCTGCGACGGTGAGGCAACGGCGAAGGCGTTGTAGAGATGCGCGGCACCGAGATGTTGGCAGTAGCGCTGTGTGAGCGGCTGTTGCTGGTTGGGTGACAGCGTTAGGGTGTTGATGCAATCAACGAGATCGGATTGTTGCTGCTTTTCCAATTGCAGTTCAAATTGCAGTGCTTCGCGATAGAGGGTATCCGGCAGATGCTGTTTAAACTGGCGGCGGAGATCGCGATAGGTATGCAGTAGGGTTTCAGAGCGGCCCAAGCAGGCTTGTACTTGGTGCCACTCTTGCTCTTGAAACGTCAGTTGTTGTTCATCGAGCCATTTGAACAGCAACAGTAAGTTGACGTTGCCGTTAAAGTTGTTCTGCAAAGCAAGGCACGCCTCTTTCACTTCTCGAATCGAATAATATTGTAGGCTGAATTGCCACAGCCTTTCGAGGGTAAGTGAAGGTTGGACGTGCTCTGAACTCATTGGCTATTGAACTCCTGTTCCATCTGTTCCAGTACTTCCTGTTCTGCCATCCACTCCATTTCAATCTCTTCGAGAGCGGATTTACTTTGTGCTTGCAGCGCCAGTACTTGAGTAAGTTTAGCTTTATTTTCGGCATCATACAGTGAGTTATCAGACAATTGCTGCTCTGCTTCTGCCAACGCTTCGCCCAACTTATCCATTTTCGCTTCCAACTGTGTCAGTTTTTTGCGAATTGGTGCGGTTAACTTACGAAAATCGGCTTCACGACGCTTTTGCTCTTTTTTCGCTGCGGCACTGTTGCTGCTGTCTTTGGCTGGCATTTCTGCGGCCGCTTCGCGACGCTCCGCTTTTTGCTGTTCAGTGAGCCATTTGTAGTAGTCGTTGAGATCACCATCAAACGGAGCCACTTGGCGATCGTGCACTAGGTAAAGATCATCGGTGGTCGCGCGGATCAAATAGCGATCGTGTGAGACGATCACCATCGCGCCTTCAAAGGTTTGCAGTGCCAGTGTCAGTGCTTGGCGCATATCTAAGTCTAGGTGGTTGGTCGGTTCGTCGAGCAGCAGTAAGTTTGGTTTTTGCCAGACGATCAACGCTAACACCAAGCGCGCTTTTTCTCCGCCTGAAAATGGCGCCACTTTCTCCAGCGCTTTGTCACCGTGAAAACCAAAACTACCCAGATAATTACGCAGTTCTTGTTCGGTTTTATCTGGCGCGATCTGCATCATGTGTTGCAGTGGCGTTTCTTCGGGATGCAAGGTTTCCAATTGGTGCTGAGCAAAGTAACCAATTTTGACGCCTTGCGAGTAAGTCAAATCGCCACCTTGGGCTTTCAACTCTCCGGAGAGGAGCTTGATCAGCGTTGATTTACCGGCGCCGTTACGGCCGAGCAAACCGATGCGGCTGCCTGGCACCAGATTAAGACGAATTTTATCGAGGATGAGGTTGTCACCGTAACCAGCAGAAACGTCATCCATCATCATGATCGGATTTGGCAGCACGGCAGGTTCACGAAATTCAAAGCTAAATGGGTTATCAAACTGTGCGGGGAGCACTTTTTCTAACTTCTCCAGCGCTTTGATGCGGCTTTGCGCTTGGCGTGCTTTGGACGCCTTGTAGCGGAAACGATCGATGTAGCTTTGCATGTGCGCCATCTGCTTCTGCTGCTTCTCAAACATCGATTGTTGCAGGATCAGTTTCTGAGCGCGCTGGTTTTCAAATGATGAGTAGTTACCGGTGTACTCATTGAGTTTCTGGTTTTCAATGTGAACGATGCGGTTCACGATTGGGTCGAGAAAATCACGGTCGTGCGAGATCAGCATCAAAGTACCTGGGTAGCTTTGTAGCCAACGTTCTAGCCACATGACAGCATCAAGGTCTAAGTGGTTGGTTGGTTCGTCAAGCAGCAACAGATCAGAACGACACAGCAGGGCTTGAGCAAGGTTGAGACGCATGCGCCAGCCACCCGAAAACTGGGTCAGGTTCCAATGCATCTGCTCTTGGCTAAAACCTAAACCATCTAAAAGCTCCGAAGCGCGTGCACGAATGCTGTAGCCGCCAATGGTTTCAATTTTACCGTGCAATTCAGCAATGCGAGTCCCTTGCTCTTGTGCTTCGGCTTCCGCCAACTGGCGTTCAAGCTGACGATATTCACGGTCGCCATCAATCACATATTCAATGGCGCTGCGTTCTAAAGCGGGCGTTTCCTGTGCGACCCAAGCTAACTCCCAATGTTGTGGAGAGCTAAATGAGCCCGCATCAATCGAAAGTTCGTCTTTAATTAAGGCAAACAGGGTGGATTTACCACAGCCATTTTTGCCGACAAGGCCGATTTTATCACCCGGATGAATCGTTGCGGATGCTTGGTCAAGGAGAGGAGAGCCGCCGCGCAGCAGCTGGATATCTGAAAAGGTAATCATGTCGTTCTGCTTAGTTTATCAATGCTGTTTATTCGTGCACTTTCTTGCTGCGCATAGTAGGAGGAAAGAGGATAAATGTCGATCATTATGCAAATATGAGTATGATGAGTAACAAGTGAGTAACACTTTGTTTTATTCGCTTCCACGCAAGTTCAAGGGGAGCCGATCACAAAGACGAAAAATGGGACGAACGGAAGACGCCATGATGATCAATAGCGCGATAACAAAAAAACAGCCCAAAGTTTTGGTGATTTATGCCCACCCGGAGTCACACACGTCCGTGGCCAATCAGGTCATGATTAAGAAAATCTCCTCATTGTCGCACGTGACCATTCGTGACCTTTACGCCATCTACCCAGATTTCTTTATTGATGTGAAAGCCGAGCATAAATTGTTGCGTGAGCACGATGTTATTGTTCTTCATCACCCGATGTTTATGTATTCCTGCCCCGCGTTACTCAAAGAGTGGATTGACCGTGTGTTGGGCAAGGGCTTTGCGTTTGGGTAAGGCCAAGCGTTGGCGGGGAAGTATTGGCGCAGCGTTATCACCACCGGTGGCAAAAAAGAAGCATTTAGCGCCAAAGGCTACAATAAATACCCACTCGAAGAGATTCTGCAGCCATTTGAATTAACCGCGGCACTGTGTCAAATGCACTGGATTGAACCCTTAGTGCTCTATTGGGCGAGAAACGTCTCTGATGTAGAACGCTATCAACATGCCGAGCAGTATCGGCAGTGGCTCAACGATCCGTTAGGAGGTTTTGATGGCTCTCACCAGTGATTTTTTACAAACCAGTGTGGTCTTTCTCTCTGCTGCGGTAGTCGCGGTGCCATTGGCGCAGCGCTCTGGATTGGGTTCGGTCCTAGGTTATCTGCTGGCAGGCGTGGCCATTGGCCCATGGGGATTGGGGCTCATTAGCGATGTTGACGCCATCTTACACTTTGCCGAGCTTGGCGTGGTGCTGCTGCTGTTTTTGATTGGTTTGGAGTTGAATCCGAAAAAATTATGGCAAATGCGCGGTCCTATTTTAGGCTTGGGTGGCGCTCAAGTGGTGATTACCACCTTATTGATTGCCTGCATCATTCAATGGTTTGGCGTGAGTTGGAATACTGCGCTGGTGATTGGAATGGGGCTTGCGCTCTCGTCCACCGCGATTGCGCTTAAAGTACTTGAAGAGCAAGGGCTTGCAAGAACGGAAACGGGTCAGTCTGGCTTTGCCGTGTTGCTGTTCCAAGATATTGCCGTTATTCCTATGCTCGCGTTGTTGCCGCTGTTGGCGGGAAGCGGCATGAGTGGCGATTGGCTGAGTTCCTTACTGACCTTCTCTGCGGTGGTTGGGCTTTTGGTTGGCGGACACTTTTTATTGCGACCGCTGTTTCGCTATGTGGTGCTCACTGGGGTCAGAGAGCTGTTTACCGTCACCGCTTTACTGGTGGTGCTTGGTATTGCGATGCTGATGCAGCAGTTGGGTTTGTCGATGGCACTTGGCACTTTCTTAGCTGGGGTGTTGTTGGCGGAAAGTGAATATCGCCACGAGCTAGAGATTGCGATTGAGCCTTTTAAAGGGTTACTACTTGGTTTGTTTTTCATTGCCGTCGGCATGGCGGTCAACTTAGGGTTACTGGTGGTCCATCCGATAGAAGTGATTTCTGCGGTGTTGGGATTGGTGGCGCTTAAAGGGGCAGTACTTTACTTGCTGGGGCGCGTGAGTCGTATGCGTGCGAAAGCGCGCAGCCGTATGGCGGCGATTCTTAGCCAAGGGGGAGAGTTTGCCTTTGTTATTTTTACTGCGGCGAGCAAAGAGGGGCTGCTTAATCCCAGTGAAGTCTCGTTCTTACTGGTGGTGGTGAGTTTGTCGATGGTCACCACCCCACTATTGCTCAATATTCAAAAATGGTGGTATGCCCGAACGTTAAATCAAGAGAGTGACGTGCTGGCACCGGATGTTGTGGATACGGAGCCGCGAGTGATCATTGCGGGTTTTGGCCGTTTTGGTCAGATTGTCGGCCGCTTACTGTATGCCAACAAGATCAAAGTAACGGTCTTGGAGAGCGATGCTAGCCAGATCCAACTGTTACGGAAATATGGCTACAAGGTTTTTTATGGTGATGCCACTCAGTTAGATTTGCTACGAGCTGCAGGCGCGGCCAAAGCCGAAGCGTTAGTGATTTGTACTGATTCACCGGATCAAGTGATGAGTATTGTTGAGTTGTGTCAGCAGCATTTCCCGAATTTGAAAGTGTTGGCGCGAGCACGTAGTCGCGTGGAAGCTTATCAATTGCTCAGTCATGGTGTGAGCACCTATTCGCGTGAGACCTTTTTAGGTGCGCTTGATCTTGGGCGTCAAACCTTAGTGGAAATTGGCATGCACCCCTATCAAGCAAAGCGGGCAGAAGCGCATTTTCGCAAGTTGGATAATGCTATGCTTAAAGAGTTATTGCCGCAGCACAATCAAGATAAAAAATTGGCACAGCGTGCTAAAGAAGCGAGAAAGGAACTAGAAGAAATCTTTGCGCATGAGATGGAAAACGATCATCAGTCGCGAAATTTCTGGGATGAAAGGTAGTTGAGTCAGTGAAAAGCAAAAAACGTTTTATTGCCGGGGCAAGTTGCCCTTCCTGCCAACAGCAAGATACTTTGCTTTGGTGGTCGGAAAACAATATTGAGCTGGTGGAGTGTGTCGAGTGTGACTTCAAAGAACAGCGAAAACCGAAATCTGTAGATAAAAATAAACACGCAGATCAGGAAATGATCGGTATTTTTAAGCCGGAATAATTGAGTTTCTCAGATTGATCCCCATAATATCGGCATTGATATTTGGTTCTGGCTGATTTGTATTAGTCAGGCAAATTAACCCTCTCTGGAGTAGTTATGAAAATTGAAAAGAACGTGGTTGTTAGCCTTGCGTATCAGGTAAAACTGGAAGATGGCATTGTGGTTGACTCTTCAACAACCGATGCACCACTGGATTACCTGCACGGTCACAACAACCTAATCACTGGCCTAGAAAACGAGCTTGAAGGCAAAGTGGCTGGTGATAAATTCACAGTGACAGTTGCTCCGGAAGATGCGTACGGCGAGCACAACGATGCATTGGTTCAACGTGTACCAGCGGAAGTATTCCAAGGTGTTGACCAAATCGAAGTGGGCATGCGTTTCCTTGCTGATACAGACCAAGGTCCAATTCCTGTTGAAGTGACAGAAGTTGATGGCGATGAAGTGGTGGTGGATGGTAACCACATGCTGGCTGGCCAAACACTGACATTTGACGTAGAAGTGGTTGCTGTTCGTGAAGCAACAGCGGAAGAGATTGAGCACGGTCACATCCACCAAGGTGGCGGTTGCTGTGGTGGTCACGATCATGACCATGACCACGATCACGACCATGAAGGCGGCTGTTGTGGCGGCGAAGGTCACGGCCACAGCCACGGCGAAAAAGACGGCTGCTGCGGTGGCGGTAGCTGCGGTTCACACTAATTGAACCCATCTCTCGAATAAGTCGGGAAAGTTAAGGTAAACAAGCGCAAGCGGAGAAATCTGCTTGCGCTTTTTTCTATTCTACGCTCAGATATTGGCCAAGGATTCTTAACGAGTAGAGCCACGATGAACAAGCCTTTTTCCATTGCCATTCACGGTGGTGCCGGCACCATTTTACGCAGCCAGATGAGCGATGAGCTCAAAGAGGCCATTTTGTCCGATTTACAACACGCGGTCAGAGCGGGGTATCAATTACTTGAGCAAGGAGCCGATGCATTGGATGCGGTGGTGGCTGCGGTCAAAGTGTTGGAAGACTCGCCGAATTTCAATGCAGGAAAAGGTTCGGTGCTGACTCACAATGAAATGGTGGAGATGGATGCCTCTGTGATGCATGGACGAGAGCTCAAAGCGGGGGCCGTTGCTGGGGTTCGCCATATCAAAAACCCCATAGAACTGGCGCGTGATGTGATGCAAAACAGTGCTCATGTCCTGCTCATCGGGGAAGGGGCGGAGAAATTTGCTTTTGAGCAAGGTCACCAGTACACCGAACAGGATTATTTCTTTACTGACCGACGCTATGAGCAACTGCTCTCGATGCGTGAAAAAGGCTTGTTTGCGTTGTCGGAAGCCAAATATCCCGACGACAAAAAACATGGCACGGTGGGGGCGGTGGCGCTGGATCAGCAAGGCAATCTTGCGGCCGCTACCAGTACGGGCGGTGTCACCAATAAAAAATATGGCCGCGTTGGCGATTCTGCGCTGATTGGCTGTGGCACTGTCGCAGAAAATGGTGTGGTGGCCGTTTCGACCACTGGGGTGGGCGAGTTCTTTATTCGTAAGCGTGTGGCTGAAGATGTTGCGGCGCGAATGCGCTATCTCAACGAAGATGTGCATACGGCGTGCGAGCACATTATTCACGGAGAGTTGAAGAGCATGGGCGGAGAGGGTGGTTTAATTGCGGTTGATGCGCAGGGGGATATTCATTTTGCTATGAACAGTTCCGGTATGTATCGAGCGGCCATCAATACCCAAGGCGAGCTTTGCGTGAAAATCTACGCGGACGAATAAACAACGCAGCAAGCCGCCATCCTACTATCCGTAACAAAACACTAAGCCCAGCAGATGTGCTGGGCTTAGTTGATTTTGAACTTAACTTTTGAGTTTAGTAATGCGGTGGTGGTGGCTCTTTCGCTGGGTCCACCATGTTTGAGCTGTCCATATTCTTCATTTTGCCGACCACATACTTCATCTGATCTTGCATCTTGGCAATCAGCAGTTGCTGCTGCGTCAGAGCGTCGTTCAGTTCTTCAATCGTCTGTTCTTGAAACGCCACCTGACACTCCAAGTCATTGATGCGGTTTTCAAGCAATGCGATGGTTTTTTCTGTCATGCTTAATTCTCCAATGGCCATGCTTGGGCGATGCCTGCAGAGGTTGCCGTAATCACTCGGCGCTGAGCATCAAAAGCGGCATCATACACTACCGCGCGAGGAGGGCGAGCATCTTTTAACGGTTCCACCTCATAACTTTCAATTTGTTTACCGCTGGTGGTATTCCAAACCGCGACTCGACCTGAAGGGGTTCCTGTCACCAATAAACGACCATCATCAGAAAAACGTGCCGTAGAGAAGATTAACTGGCGTGACCAACTTTTTAATTGGCTAATTTGTTGACCCGTTTTTAAATCCCACACAATCGCTTGGTTGCCGCCATCCGAGGTGAAGGCTAATTGGCCGTCACGTTGTAAAGCAACACGATTGACGCGCTCTTCGTGCTCAAAGGTGCGCATGACTAATCCTGTTTCAGTATCCCAAAGGTAGGCTTTGTAATCATTTCCGCCAGTCAGTGCGAAACGGCCATTGGCGGAGATGGCGACAGAATTCACTTTTTCTCGGTGAGCAAGGAACTCCATTCGCCGTCCGGTGACTAAGTTGACGTAAATGGCTTTCCCGTTGGATAAACCAAGGAGGACTTGTTCGCCGTTGCTACTGATATCAACATCACGGATCAATCCGTCTGAGATCGACCAAAGACCTTCAGACTGGCTTAAGCCAAGATCCCACACCGCAAAGTTCATTTGCGTGGCGGTCACCGCGAAGCGGCCGTTATCAGAGATTCGGATGTTGGACACGACGTTGGCTTCAGGATCTTGCTCGCCGAGTTGGGCAAGTTCTTTGCTCTCGACCAAATCCCACAACACCAAATGGCGTTGGGTCGAGTAGAGTAACGCAAAGCGGCCATCACGACTTAAGGCGAAACTGGTGGAACCTTGTGGTTCGATTTCCCAACGTTGTTCATCCTGCGTAGAAAAAAAACAGCCATTTAACAGAGGAATGACAATTAGCAAGAGTAAGGAATGAAGAATTCTTTGCATCACATCTAATAATCCGGTTTGTGTCCCAAGACATATAGCTAGTATATTGGTATAACAATCGACTTCACCAATCTGTTATGAGATTTGTGGACAATAACCAATGGTTTATCCATTAATTGGAGAGTTTAATGAAATCAGTTTTAAAAGTGTCACTGCTTGCAGCTACTGTAATGCTGGCAGTCGGCTGTCAGAAAGAAGAAGCAAAACCAGCAGCCGCACCACAAGCAGAGCAGGTACAGGCAGAAACCGGTAAAGCGGTTCACTTTAAATCAGAAGATGACAAAGCGGCTTACGCGATTGGCGTGTCGTTTGCTAACTACCTAAGTGCAAGCCTAGACAAGCCAAGTGAAATTGGTATCAACCTAAATAAAGATTTGGTGCTTAAAGGTATCGAGCATGTTTTTGCTGGTAACCCTGAGCTGAATGAAGAAGAAACACGCGCGGCGCTAGAAGCGCTAGATAAGCGCGTAGCTGAAACTATGCAGAAGAAAGCGGCAGAAAAAGCAGAAGCTGCAAAGAAAGCCGGTGATGAATTCCGCGCTGAGTTTGAAAAACAAGAAGGTGTAGTGAAGACGGACACTGGTCTTCTATACCAAGTGATCACGCCTGCTGAAGGTGAGAAACCAAAAGACACCGACACAGTTCAAGTTCACTACAAAGGTACATTAACAGATGGTACTCAGTTCGATAGCTCTTACGATCGTGGTGAGCCAGCAACTTTCCCACTGAACCGAGTTATCCCAGGTTGGACGGAAGGTGTTCAATTGATGCCAGTAGGTTCTAAGTTCAAGTTCGTTATTCCACCTGAGCTAGCGTACGGCGCGCAAGACACGCCAAGCATTCCAGCGAACTCAACATTGGTGTTCGAAGTCGAACTATTGAAGATTGAAAACGGCGACAACGCGCAGTAATTTGCAATAGTTTCGCAATCAAAAGGGCTCGAATCATTCGAGCCCTTTTTTGTTCTAAGTCACTAGTTCGTCACTTAGCTAGGTGTTCTGCTCAAAATTTCTGATAAACTTACAGCAATTTGTTGATTATTCGCTCTAAGGCTAAGAAAAAGTGACAACGACAGAAACACTAACTGCAGATATGTTGCTCGAAATGGAGTCCGTTCATGTGAAGCCATTTACTGAGCACGACAAAATCATTCTTCGTTCTTATGAAGCCGTGGTTGACGGGATTGCCAGCCTGATTGGGCCATTTTGTGAGATTGTTTTACACTCGCTGGAAGATTTAAATACCTCTGCGATCAAAATCGCGAACGGTGAGAACACAGGCCGTCAGGTCGGCTCCCCAATTACCGATTTGGCGCTCAAAATGTTGCGTGATATCGAAGGGTCTGAGCGTAACTTCTCACGTTCGTACTTTACTCGAGCCAAGGGCGGGGTATTGATGAAATCGATCACCGTCGCAATCCGTAACGGAGACAATCGTGTCATTGGCTTGTTGTGTATCAACGTCAATTTGGATGCACCATTCTCGCAAGTGTTGCAATCTTTCATGCCAACGGAAGAAGCGAAGCAAGCGGCTTCCTCTGTTAACTTCGCAAGCGATGTGGAAGAGTTGGTCGATCAAACGGTTGAGCGCACCATTGAAGAAATCAATGCTGACAAATCCGTCTCCAATAACACTAAGAACCGTCAAATCGTCATGGAACTGTTTGATAAAGGCATTTTTGATATTAAAGATGCCATCAACCGAGTGGCTGACCGACTGAATATTTCCAAACACACGGTTTACCTCTACATCCGTCAGCGTAAAACTGAGGAAGACGAGAAGTGAGCACGTTACGCTACACTTTGGTGGTGAATGGCTCAGTGTATGGTAGCCAATCGGCGCGAACGGCGTATCAATTTGCTACCGCTTTGATAGAGAAAGGGCATACCTTAGTAAGTGTCTTTTTCTATCAAGATGGCGTCACCAATGGCACTGAGCTCACCGTGCCCGCCAATGATGAATTTCATTTGACCAAAGCATGGCAACAGTTGGCAAAGCAACACAATGTAAGGCTGGAGACCTGTGTCGCTGCCGCACTGCGTCGCGGTGTTGTGAGCCAATCTGAGGCCGCGCAGCATGGCCTGTTGCAACATAATCTGGCGGACGGGTTCGAACAAGCAGGTTTGGGCAGTTTGGCAGAAGCGATGTTAACCCAAGATAGAGTGGTGCAATTTTGAGTCAGTTAACGTATCTCTTTCGCACCGCGCCACACAGCAGTTCTTCTGGTAGAGAAGGCGTTGATGCGTTGCTAGCGGCCTCAGCGTATTGCGAAGCGATCAGCGTGGTCTTCATCGGTGATGGTGTCTATCAGTTGCTGGCAGGTCAGCAAACGGCATCCATTCTGTGTAAAGATTATGCGCCAATGTTCAAGTTATTTGATTTGTACGATATTGAGCACGTGTACGTTTGCCAGCAATCGCTGCAGCAACGTGGCTTAACGAGTGAAGATTTGCTCATTGAGGTCGAGGTGGTTGACACTGCGCAGCTACAAGGTGTTCTTCATAACTCGGCGCAACTGCTTTCATTCTAAGGAATATCATGCTTCATTTGATTAAGAGCTCTCACGCCTTGGAAGAGGCTCTACTCCTCTGTACGGCTTCTGACGTCATCGTCTTATTGGAAGAAGCGGTTTATGCCGCCACATCTGTGCACCCATTGCAGTCACTCTTACCTAAACAGGGCGTCTATGTGTTGCTCGGTGATGTGCTGGCAAGAGGCCTTGAATCGCGACTAAGCACCAATATCGCCATCGTGGACTACCACCAATTGGTTGATTTAACGGTGGAACATTCACCTTCCCTAACGTGGTCGTAACCCATTCTTTTGTGCTTGTAGAGGAGAGGAAAACCAGTTGGACAAAAAAGATCCGTATATTTCTTGACACACTTCTCACTGCTGCATAGAATTTTGCGTCCCTAACTCGCTTGCGTGGTTGGGGATTAGATTTTTCACAAAGCTTACTTTAAGTAAATCAGGAGCTAGTTAATGGCAACTATTAACCAGTTGGTACGCAAGCCACGTGCGAAGCAAGTTGTTAAAAGCAACGTGCCAGCACTTGAAGCGTGCCCACAAAAACGTGGTGTATGTACTCGTGTTTACACAACTACACCTAAAAAACCTAACTCAGCACTTCGTAAAGTTTGTCGTGTACGTTTGACAAACGGCTTCGAAGTAACATCGTACATCGGCGGTGAAGGTCACAACCTTCAGGAGCACTCGGTTGTTCTTATCCGTGGTGGCCGTGTTAAAGACCTTCCAGGTGTTCGCTACCACACAGTACGTGGTGCACTTGACTGTGCAGGCGTGAACAACCGTAAACAAGGTCGTTCTAAGTACGGTGTGAAACGTCCTAAGTCTTAATGCCCTTCTTGTTACAAGAGAAGCGTTAAGTAAGGCCAAACACTAAAATTAAATTTTAATTTTGAAGAAACTGAAAAGTTTTGGATAACCTGAAGAATAAGACAACGGAGAATATCCATGCCACGTCGTCGCGTTATTGGTCAGCGTAAGATCCTTCCAGATCCAAAGTTCAAATCTGAACTGCTGGCAAAATTCGTTAACATCCTTATGGTTGACGGTAAAAAATCTGTTGCAGAGAAAATTGTTTACACTGCACTAGACACTATGGCTGAGAAATCTGGTAAAGATCACTTAGCTGTATTTGAAGAAGCTCTTGAAAACGTTCGCCCAGCGGTAGAGGTTAAATCTCGCCGTGTTGGTGGTTCAACTTACCAAGTTCCAGTAGAAGTACGTCCGGTTCGCCGTAACGCACTTGCTATGCGTTGGTTGGTTGAAGCTGCGCGTAAGCGTGGTGAAAAATCTATGGCTGCTCGCCTAGCTGCTGAAATGCTAGACGCGTCAGACAACAAAGGTACTGCTGTTAAGAAACGTGAAGACGTTCACCGTATGGCAGAAGCGAACAAAGCATTCGCTCATTACCGCTGGTAATACCTTCTGTGCTGCGAGGTCCTCTCGCAGCACTTTTCTACACTCTAAGGAATCCCTTAGTAAGAGGATACAATCGTGGCTCGTAAAACTCCTATTGAGCGCTACCGTAACATCGGTATCTGTGCTCACGTAGATGCAGGTAAAACAACCACAACTGAGCGTATTCTGTTCTACACTGGCCTTTCTCACAAAATCGGCGAAGTTCACGATGGTGCTGCAACCATGGACTGGATGGAGCAGGAGCAGGAGCGTGGTATTACTATCACATCTGCTGCGACTACGACCTTCTGGCGTGGTATGGAAGCACAATTCCAAGATCATCGCGTAAACATCATTGATACCCCTGGACACGTTGACTTTACTATCGAAGTAGAGCGTTCTCTTCGTGTACTAGATGGTGCTGTGGTTGTGTTCTGTGGCTCATCTGGTGTTGAACCTCAGTCTGAAACTGTATGGCGTCAAGCAGACAAATACCACGTTCCACGTATGGTATTCGTTAACAAGATGGACCGTGCAGGCGCAGACTTCCTACGCGTTGTGGACCAAATTAAAAATCGTCTTGGTGCAAATCCTGTTCCGATTCAACTAAACGTTGGTGCGGAAGAGGACTTTAAAGGTGTCATCGACCTAATCAAGATGAAAATGATCAACTGGAATGAAGCCGATCAAGGCATGACCTTCACCTATGAAGAGATTCCAGCGGACATGATCGAACTTGCTGAAGAATGGCGCAACAACCTTGTTGAAGCGGCAGCGGAAGCAAGCGAAGAGCTAATGGATAAGTACCTTGAAGAAGGTGAGCTGACTGAAGCTGAGATCAAACAAGCCTTACGTGCTCGTACACTAAACAACGAAATCGTACTTGCTACTTGTGGTAGTGCGTTCAAAAACAAAGGTGTTCAAGCGGTATTGGATGCAGTGATCGAATACTTACCATCGCCAATTGATGTTCCTGCTATCAAGGGTATCGACGAAAATGACAACGAAGTTGAGCGTCATGCTGACGACAACGAGCCGTTTTCTGCGTTGGCATTCAAGATTGCAACTGACCCATTTGTAGGAACGCTAACCTTTATTCGTGTCTACTCTGGTGTGGTAAATACAGGTGATGCTGTTTACAACTCCGTGAAGCAAAAGAAAGAGCGTTTTGGACGTATCGTTCAGATGCACGCGAATAAACGTGAAGAAATTAAAGAAGTTCGCGCAGGTGACATCGCAGCAGCGATTGGTCTGAAAGACGTTACAACGGGTGATACTCTCTGTAACTCAGATCATAAAGTGATCCTTGAACGAATGGAATTCCCTGAGCCAGTAATTCAAATTGCGGTTGAACCGCGTTCGAAAGCTGACCAGGAGAAAATGGGTATTGCACTAGGTAAACTGGCTGCAGAAGATCCATCATTCCGCGTAGAAACGGATGCGGAAACTGGTCAGACGCTGATCTCTGGTATGGGTGAACTACACCTAGATATCATCGTTGATCGCATGAAGCGCGAATTCAGCGTGGATTGTAACGTAGGTAAACCTCAGGTTGCTTACCGTGAAACTATTCGTGGTAAATCGGAAGTTGAAGGCAAGTTTGTTCGTCAATCAGGCGGTCGTGGTCAATATGGTCACGTGTGGATCAAACTTGAACCTTCGGAACCTGGTGCAGGTTTTGTCTTTGTTGATGAAGTGGTTGGTGGTGTTATTCCTAAGGAATACATCAGCTCGGTAGCGAAAGGTATCGAAGAACAAATGAATAGTGGTGTGCTAGCGGGTTACCCAGTACTCGATATTAAAGCAACACTATTTGACGGTTCTTACCACGATGTCGACTCGAGCGAAATGGCGTTTAAGATCGCTGGTTCGATGGCATTCAAGAAGGGCGCACTAGAAGCGCAACCTGTTATTCTTGAGCCTATGATGAAGGTTGAAGTAACCACTCCAGAAGACTGGATGGGTGACGTGGTGGGTGACTTGAACCGTCGCCGCGGCATCATTGAAGGTATGGATGAAGGCGTGGCTGGTCTGAAGATCATTCGCGCTCAAGTGCCACTCTCTGAGATGTTTGGTTACGCTACCGACCTGCGCTCTGCGACTCAAGGTCGTGCCTCTTACTCGATGGAATTCTTCGAGTATGCAGAAGTGCCTAAGAACATTGCGGAAGCAATTGTCGCAGAACGTGGCTACTAATCGGGAGTATTGATCGTGAAAAAGGTTCTTTTTTGCAGATCAATACGTCCAAATATTGCGCTGACGAGCGTTGGCGCATAAAATAACAATTTCTGGCGCGTCTCGATCAATTCTGATCGTGGCGAATCATAACTAGGAAGGAACACGAACGTGTCTAAAGAAAAATTTGAACGTGTAAAACCGCACGTAAACGTTGGTACTATCGGCCACGTTGACCACGGTAAAACA